>CANGNV010000007.1 GCA_947455485.1 Burkholderiaceae bacterium
GGCTGGAAAGGTGCGCAATGCGCTGGACATCATCAAGTTTCATGGGGCGCTAGAGTATCATTCCTATATATATTTTTTAACACTTACTTATTTTCCCACTACATCATGTTTGGTTTTTTCCGCAGCTACTTTTCTAATGACCTGGCCATCGACCTAGGTACCGCTAACACCTTAATTTACATGCGTGAACGGGGTATTGTGCTTGATGAACCGTCAGTTGTGGCAATTCGCACTGAAGGCGGCCCAAATGGCAAAAAGACCATTTTGGCAGTTGGAAAAGAAGCAAAAGCCATGTTGGGTCGGGTTCCTGGAAATATTGAGGCTATTCGCCCTATGAAAGACGGCGTTATTGCCGATTTCACGATTACCGAGCAGATGCTCAAGCAATTTATCAAAATGGTGCACGAGAGCAAGCTTTTAAAGCCTAGTCCACGCATCATCATTTGCGTTCCTTGCGGATCTACCCAAGTTGAGCGTCGCGCAATTCGCGAATCTGCCTTAGGCGCAGGCGCATCGCAAGTATTTTTGATTGAAGAGCCAATGGCTGCTGCAATTGGTGCAGGTCTGCCAGTTTCTGAAGCAGCTGGTTCGATGGTTGTTGACATCGGCGGCGGAACAACTGAAGTTGGCGTCATGTCATTAGGCGGCATGGTTTACAAGGGCTCTGTTCGTGTTGGTGGCGATAAGTTTGATGAAGCAATCACTAATTACATCCGTCGCAACTACGGCATGTTGATCGGCGAACAAACTGCTGAGCTAATTAAGAAAACTATTGGCTCCGCATTCCCGGGCCAAGAAGTTCGCGAGATGGAAGTAAAAGGTCGCAATCTTTCTGAAGGCATTCCTCGTAGTTTCACTGTGACAAGCAATGAAGTACTCGAAGCCTTGACTGACCCGTTGAATCAAATCGTGACAGCAGTAAAAGCAGCCTTAGAACAAATTCCTCCTGAGCTTGCCTCTGACATCGCTGAACGCGGCATGATGCTGACCGGTGGTGGCGCGCTATTGCGTGACCTCGATCGCTTACTGCTCGAAGAAACTGGCCTTCCTATTCATGTTGCAGAAGATCCCCTCACTTGCGTCGCTCGTGGTTGCGGTATTGCCTTAGAGCGCATGGATAAGTTGGGCGGCGTGTTCTCTCAAGAGTAATTGACCTAAGCGTCGATTAGGGAATTGCAACATAGCGCTCCTCCTCTTTTCAGACAAGGCGTTCCGGCTTTAGTCAAACTGATTGTCTGTCTATCGATCAGCATCGCATTGATGTTGATCGATTTTCGCTTTAAGGCACTCGACCCGATTCGCAATAACGTGAATTGGTTATTGCGTCCGCTAGAGTATGTGATGATGATGCCGCGCAATGCGTATGAAGCGACATCAGAATATTTCACCAGTCGCGGAACGCTAGACAAAGAAAATCAAGAAATGAAAGTGCGTCAAGCAGAGCTCTCTTTGCTTGCTAACCAATCTGAATTTCTTCTTGTAGAAAATCAAAATCTACGTCAGCTAATGGATTTGCAAAAGCACGCTCCATTTAAAACATTACCAGTCGAAATTTTATTTAATCCACCCAATCCAATTTCTCAGCGTATTGTGATTAATCGTGGCAGTAACGATGGTCTTAAGCTAGGTAATCCCATTGCGAATGACTCGGGCATCTTAGGCCAAGTAGTGCGCATTTACGATCACTCCGCAGAAGTCTCTTTACTAGAAGATCGTGACTTTGCGGTACCAGTACAGGTAGCCCGCAATGGCTTAAGAGCAGCAGTATTTGGTGCAGGGCGCGGCAACCCACTTGAACTTCGCTACCTTCCCGTGGCGAGCGATTTAGAAGTGGGTGATGTACTCATTACTTCAGGCATTGATGGCATCTATCCGCCCGGCTTTGCGGTGGCGGTAATTAGCCGCATTGAACGTAACGCCGATAAAAACTCTTCAAATGTATTTTGCGTACCAGTTGCAGCAGTGAATCGCTACCGCCAAGCTTTAGCCCTGCTTTACGATCCACAGTGGGATGCAAAAGCATCCACCGCTACCACTAAACCTGGTGCACCACTGACTAATACTCCAGGTCGGCGTCAAACTCGTGCGCGAGGCATGCAATGATCGATTTTCAAAGCGGCTACATTCTGCGCCCGGTGAATCCGGTCTTTATTTATTTCAGCTTGTTTTGTGCGCTGCTGCTCAATCTTCTGCCAATTGGTAATTACGGCTGGGTGCCAGACTGGCTCATTATTTGCATTGTGTTCTGGAATATCCATCAGCATCGCTATGTCGGCGTCATCATCGCCTTCATTCTTGGCCTCTTGATGGATGTCCATAACTCTGACTTGTTAGGTCTTCATGCGTTTAGCTACTCATTAGTGGCTTACCTAGCTATTTCATGGCATCGCCGAATCATTGCCTTAACGGTTCTAACGCAAGCCCTGCATCTTTTGCCTATCTTCTTATTGGTTTCTTTGTTTCCAGTGCTGGCCCATTGGCTATTGAGCGGTGAGGTGCATTGGTGGGCCTTAACTGGCGCCATTCAGGCTCTGATTGAGGCATTGTTGTGGCCCGTGGCAACTCGCATTTTGTTGTCACCTCAACGTCGCCCCATCGACGTTGATCACAACCGTCCAATTTAGAGAGCGGTATGGTTTCGTTTAAAAAACCAGATCTCGACTCGTTTCAAGAGCGCATTCATATTGCGACCTTATTTGTCACCTTCTGTTTTTTATTACTAATTACACGATTAGTGTGGCTGCAGCTCGTGAGCCATGGCAAATATGCCTTATTAGCCGAGAATAACCGCATTGCCCTTGTGCCCGCCCCAGCTAATCGGGGTCTGCTCATAGATCGCAATGGCATTGTGATTGGCAGAAATTACTCGGCCCTGACATTAGATGTGAACGCTGAAGAAGTTAAGGGCAATGTCGATGAGCTCATCGACGAACTCTCTCAAATTGTGTTGATTTCCCCACGAGATCGCCGAAATTTCAAGCGCTCCCTGGAAGATTCTCGAAAAATGGGTACTTTTCCGCTCAGATCGATGCTGACTGAGGCTGAAACAGCCCGATTTATGGCCAATCGCTACCGATTCCCAGGGGTAGAGATCCGCGCCCGTAGTTTCCGAGAGTACCCATATAACGAATTGGCCTCTCATTTAATTGGCTATATCGGGCGCGTTTCTCAAAGAGACAAAGAGAAAATGCAGGCGGAAATTGAGAACTCCAAAGCAGATGATCCGGATGCATTGCAGACTTCTTTCTTGCCGGGTATTCAGTACGTTGGCAAGATTGGCTTAGAGCAAAGTTATGAAAGTGTTCTTCGTGGAGTGCCAGGCTACGATCAAGTAGAAATTACTGCGGGTGGTAAGCCAGTACGCACTCTGTCTAGCTCGCCTTCAATACCCGGAAAAAATGTGGTGCTGTCAGTGGATATCAAGTTGCAATACTTGGTTGAACAACTCTACGGAAATTTCCGTGGCGCATTCGTGGCAATTGAACCTGAGACTGGTGACATCTTGGCGTTTGTGTCCAAGCCCAACTTTAATCCAAACGATTTCGTAGAGGGCATTGATTCAGTGACGTGGAAAGAGTTGAATGACTCCCCGCAAAAGCCACTGTATAACCGCCCACTTAAAGGCATCTACCCACCGGGATCAACATATAAACCATTTATGGCGCTTGCAGCTTTAGAAACCAAGAAGCGCACACCATCACAAACTATTTCAGATCCAGGTTATTTTGATTTTGGAAATCACACCTTCCGTGATGACAAAAAAGGTGGGCATGGCATTGTTGATATGCAAAAGTCCATTGTTGAATCTTGCGATACCTACTATTACATGTTGGCGCGCGATATGGGCGTCAACATGATGCATGACTTCATGAAACCATTTGGCTTTGGGCAAATTACTGGGATCGATTTACAGGGTGAATCCAAAGGAGTTCTGCCATCCACCGAGTGGAAGAAAAATACCTTCAAGAAACCAGAACAGCAAAAATGGTATGAGGGCGAAACCATTTCTCTTGGCATTGGACAGGGCTACAACGCATTTACTATTTTGCAATTAGCCCACGCTATGGCCAACATGGCAAACAATGGCATTGTGATGAAGCCACACCTAGTAAAAGCGATTGAAGATCCCTTCACAAGAAATCGTACGCTCACCACACCCAAAGAGAGTTATCGCATCGATCTTGTTCCAGAGAATATTGAGGTGATCAAGAAGGCCATGGTTGAAGTAAACAACTCTGGAACCTCTGCCTCAGTTTTTAAAGGTACCGGCTATCAGGTAGGCGGTAAGACTGGAACAGCGCAAGTATTTAGCTTGAACTCGAAAGAGTATAAGCACGGAGCCACTGCAGAATTTTTACGCGACCATGCTTTATATATTGCTTTTGCTCCCGCAGAAAAACCAACTATCGTGATTGCAATGGTCGTTGAGAATGCAGGATTTGGTGCGCAATATGCTGCACCGATTGCACGCAAAGCGCTCGATTTTTATCTTGAAGGTAAATGGCCAAAGGAGATTCCTGAATGGAAAAGAGCGCCATAACAAAAACAAAAAAAGTATTCCTGAGTATTTTTAGCGGACTTGATCGCCAGCTAGGCCTTATTCTGCTTGGCTTAGCGGGAGTTGGGTTTCTTACTTTTTTATCCGCAAGTCAAAATACGCCGGTTCGATTTGAAGATGAGCTCCGCAACCTAGCGCTTTCATTTGCAGTCATGTGGATCGTCTCTCGTATTCCACCGAAATGGTTAGAGATGGCTGCGGTGTGGATTTATGGGATTGGAGTTGCACTACTGATTGCGGTCGCCGCATTTGGATTAATTAAAAAAGGTGCGCGACGTTGGCTCAATATTGGTTTTGTGATTCAGCCTTCTGAGCTCATGAAAATTGCAATGCCGCTCATGCTGGCCTGGTACTTTCAGAAACGTGAGGGCCTAAAAAAATCTTGGGACTATGGAGTGGCGGCCATCATTCTTATTATTCCGGTATTCCTGATTGCACGCCAACCCGACCTAGGTACAGCACTCTTAGTTTTTGCTGCGGGCATGTACGTGATTATTTTGGCAGGACTGCCCTGGAAATGGATTCTACCGTTTGTTGGTCTTGGTGCCTTTGGAATCATTCTCATCATTATTTTTGGCAACATGATTTGTGCACATGATGTTGTTTGGCCATTTGTTCATGACTACCAAAAGCATCGAGTCTGCACTTTGCTCGATCCAAGTAGCGACCCCCTTGGAAAAGGTTTTCATACAATTCAGTCAATGATTGCAATTGGCTCGGGTGGATTTTTTGGCAAGGGTTGGTTTCAGGGCACACAAGCGCATCTTGAATTTATTCCAGAAAAACATACCGACTTTGTCTTTGCCGTTTTCTCTGAAGAGTTTGGTCTATTAGGCAACTTAGTCTTGTTGGCACTTTTCTTCGCCCTAATTAAACGGGGCCTAGCTATCTCTGCCAGCGCTCCCAATCTTTTTACAAGACTACTAGGTGCATCAGTAACGCTGATTTTCTTTACCTACGCATTTGTCAATATCGGCATGGTAAGTGGCCTATTGCCTGTCGTAGGGGTTCCATTGCCTTTCATCAGCTATGGTGGCACTGCCTTAGTAACGCTAGGATTTGGTGCCGGGATTTTGATGAGCATTCATCGTCATCGGCGTTTAGTGCAAAGTTAAAAATTAGATTGGGCAATCGCACAAGATTGCAGCACTATCTCTAGAAACAAAAAAGCCCGGCATGCCGGGCTTTTTCATCAACAAAGCAAGAATTACTTCTTACGCTTGTTAACTGAATCTTTAAATGCTTTACCAGCAGAAAACTTAACAGTTTTAGCAGCAGCAATTTTGAGTGGCTCGCCAGTTTTTGGGTTACGGCCCATACGCGCAGCGCGCTTACCAGAAGCAAAAGTACCGAAACCGATCAGTTGTACTGAGTCGCCTTTAGTAACAGCTTTAATGATTTGCTCAATAGCAGAATTCAATGCAAATTCAGCTTTGGCTTTTGAGATCTCAGCGTCGTCAGCAATCGCTGCGATTAGTTCTGCTTTGTTCAAGTGAAGCTCCTTATAGATATTGATGTCAGCGCACAGTGCGCTTACATGATTTTAACCACAAAAAATTACAAAAATAAAGCTGCGTCACAGCAAATTTTTTTATTGCTGCTTTTTTACTCTTCTAGAACTGTTACATCTGATACAAAATACTCGGTATCGCCAAAACAGCTTGTAGGCAATCCGATGTGCTGATCATATTTAAGGGCAACTTTTTTACCCAAATTGGCATTGATTTTTTGCGCCACAGCATCTTCACGCACCGTAAAGAGGAATTTTTCTGACATGGTTCCCGGCATTGAAACCATAGCCAATTCGCCTTCCCAGGTTTTACATACATAACCGCGGTTGGAAAATTTCTGGACGTATCCGGCACGCTCACCGCTGCCATAGCTCCAATTGAGCATAATCCAGGTATATGCTGCTAAGCCAGCCAGGCTAATCAATACAAGGCTTAAAAGCCATTTTACGAATCCATTCATGTGGTTTTCCTTAACAAATCATCTCTGCAGCCCTAATTAGGTGCATTCACAGCGGTCTGTTTTGACCCTAATCAACATTTGAGCATATTCATTACAAAAATAGGGATGAAATGACGCTCCATACAAATTAAAATATTAGTATTAACGCTAATTGGTAAATCTAATGGAACTACGTCACGTCATCTTTTTGATCTTTGTTGTTTCGGCTGTTTATGTCTACTTCAGGGGCAAAGTTCGATTTGGCTTAGTGCGCTCACTAACAGACTATCAAGTTCTTTTAGCGCCGGTTAACTGCCTCCTCTATTTATTCTCGAAAACTAAGGCTGGGGCATTTATTCCAGTTGCAGCCTTTCCTGAAATGAAGCCCCTCCAAGATAATTGGCAGATCATCCGCGATGAAGCGCTTGCTTTAAACGCGGATGGTGCGATCGCTGCTGCTACGGGATACAACGATATTGGGTTTAACTCTTTCTTTCGGACGGGCTGGAAACGCTTTCACCTCTGCTGGTATGGCAAAGAAATGCCCTCTGCACAACTCCAATGCCCTAAAACCGTTGCCCTCCTCAAATCGATCCCCTCGATCAAGGCTGCGATGTTTGCCTCACTACCCCCAGGAGCAACCCTAGTACGACACCGAGACCCCTATGCGGGCTCCTTGCGCTATCACATTGGCCTAGTCACCCCAAACGATCCCAAATGCTTTATCGACGTAGATGGGGAGCGTTATTTCTGGAAAGATGGTGAGCCAGTCATGTTTGATGAAACATACATTCACTATGCCGCCAATGAGACGGATCATCAGCGCATTGTCTTGTTTTGCGATGTGGAACGGCCCGTTCACACTAAAGTGGTGCAGTTATTTAATCGCTGGTTTGGGCGCTACGTGATGAGTGCCGCCTCCTCCCAAAACGTTGCAGGAGAGAAGGTAGGATTTGTAAACATCCTCTTTAAGTACTTTTATCACTTGAGGGCGCAAGCGAAAAAGCTGAAGGCAAAACACCGCAGTGTTTATTACATCGGCAAATGGGTTTTGATTTTAGGAATTCTCTGGGCTATCTTTTGGTAAGCCCTTAGGGGCTTAAAGCTTCAGCAATCTGCTCTGGGGTGATTGAGCCCCAGATTTCTACCCGCTTTACACGGCTATTTTGTCCCGATAAGAGCTGAATTTGTTTTTGGGGCACTCTTAAGCGCTTAGAAAGCCAGGACAACAACATCTCATTCGCCCTGTTTTCTAGGGCCGGGGCCTGCAGGGATATCTTGAGACAGCCATCATGAAGACCAACTACCTTGGTCAGCTTTGCGCCTGGTTGGCAATGTAAATTAAGAACAATGCCAGCGGGGGTTTGTTTTAACCAAATAGGCATCATTAAAGTACTTTAAACTCAAAACATGATTATGAAGAACTCCAGAGCCTTAGACCAGCTATTTGCCAATAATCGCGAATGGGCAGAAGCGATGATTGCCAAGGACGCTAATTTTTTTAAGCGTCTAGTTTCTCAGCAGGCGCCAGAATATCTTTGGATTGGCTGCTCGGATAGCCGTGTCCCAGCCAATGAAATTGTTGACCTTCTGCCTGGCGAGCTCTTTGTGCATCGTAATGTTGCTAATGTGGTGGTGCATACCGACTTGAACTGTTTATCCGTTATTCAGTTTGCAATCGATCTCTTAAAGGTTAAACACATTTTGGTGGTGGGCCATTATGGTTGTTCTGGTGTTCATACTGCAATGACAGACAAGCGCGTAGGTCTGGCTGACAACTGGTTGCGCCACGTTAAGGATGTGCATCAAAAACATGAGCGTTACCTTGGCGACGTTATACCTACCCCAAAACGACAAGATCGTTTATGCGAACTCAATGTTATCGAGCAAGTAGTGAACGTTTGCGAAACCACGATCGTTCAAGATGCATGGGCGAGAGGGCAAGATCTAACGGTTCATGGCTGGGCTTATCGCCTTGAGACTGGCTTAGTAAATGATTTGGGTATGTCGATTAGCTCCACCGAAGAAATGAATGTACGCTACGCTAAATCCCTATCTCGCTACGACTCTGAATAAATTAAGTTTTGTTTAAAAACTTTTCAAATAATTCTGGGGTTGCGCTACTTCGATTTCTAGTATCACTTCCCTATAAGACCCTAGTCTCTATTGGCTATGGCTTGGGCAATCTTGCGGCACTCATTCCCAGTGATCGCAATCGTGTGGTTAAAAAAAATTTAGAACTATGCTTTCCCGAACTCAGCGCAAATGAAATTAACGAACTTAGAAAAGAACATTGGCGATTACTGGGTCGCAGCCTGGTAGAGAAAAGCATTATCTGGCTCGGCACAAAAAAACAGCTAGACGACATGATAGAAGTTCGGGCAGAGGTCGATCTGAGCGATAGAAAGCCGCGCATCTTAGTGAACATGCATTTTATTGGAATTGAGGGCAGCATTATTTTGAGCGCCCTTGCTCACGATAGAGGTTGGCCGCGTACATCGGGATTTTTCCAAAGAATGAAAAGTCCTTTCTTTAATAGAAAAATAATTGAGTGGCGTAATCGCTTTGGTGGAAATTCTATTGACCGCCAAGGAAATTCTCTTGAGCTCATTCGAGAAATTCGTAAGGGTAGCTTCATCATCATTGCGCCTGATATCGATTTGGGCCTGAAAGACTCCACCTTCGTTCCATTTTTTAATATTCAAACCAATACGATCACGGCCGTATCGCGACTTGCCAAAATCACAGGGGCGGAAGTGTGCATGATGATCACGACCCTAAAAAAGAATGGTGCTGGTTATGTTTGCACCATCAGCAAACCACTTGAGAATTTTCCGACCGAAAGCCCTGAAGCAGATACCGCACGCTTAAACCAAATTTTTGAACAAGAAATCAGACTCAGACCCGCTGAATACTATTGGGTTCATAAACGTTTTAAAAATAGGCCATTTAACGAAGCCGGACCCTATTAACTCTTCTTCTCGAAGGGCTTTTGTCCTATCATTAAAGGATGACTGAACGTATTGGGCTTTTTGCCGATCTACATAGCAATTTAGAGGCTTTCGATGCTTGTATGGAGCAGGCCAAAGATTTGGGTGTTACTCGCATGGTTTTCTTGGGAGATATTGTTGGCTACAACGCCGATCCCGGCGCACTAATTGATCGCATTGGCGAGATGGTTGCCGATAAAAAAGCGATTGCAGTCCTAGGCAATCATGATCAAGCAGTCTTTGAAGACCACAGCCATCAAATGAATGCCAGTGCAAATGCCGCAATTCAGTGGACTAAATCTCAACTTAATCCTGCTCAAGTGAAATTTCTAAAAGACTTGCCATTAATGGTTCAAGAAGATGCGATGTGTTTTGTCCACGCATCGGCACACAATCCAGCAGACTGGAACTACATCACCGACAGCATGAGTGCTTGGCGTTGCGTACAAAACTCTGGCAAGACATATACGTTTGTCGGCCATGCTCACGAGCAAGCACTCTTCTATCAAAGTGCTGTTGGTAAGTTAATTCGCTTTGCTCCGCATCCTGGCGATGAAGTTCCAGTAATGCGTCATCGTCAATGGGTTGGAGTGGTTGGCTCGCTTGGTCAGCCACGAGACGGAAATCCTGAGGCTTGCTTTGCTGTTTTTGAGCCCGAGTTAGAAGTACTCACCTTTCATCGCACAGCTTACGATCAATTCACAGCAGCAGATAAAGTGCGTCGTGCTGGATTGCCAGAAGACCTTGCCAACCGCCTAATCACGGGCAAATAATTAGCTTATGTCGATTAATACTGATATTGAGGCAGTTGATGAGATTTTCCAAGAAGGTAAAGTAGTTGATGGGTTTGTGCTGGGGGCAGAAGTTCATCGTGGCGGCATGGCCAGCTTGTACTCCGCAACTAAAGAAGGAATTGATGTTCCTATTCTTCTCAAAATACCTAGAGTAGGTCGTGATCAACCCGTTGAAAGCCTCATTGGCTTTGAGACTGAACTCACCATTCTGCGCTCGCTCAAGAGTCCCTATGTTCCCAAGTATCTTGGCTCCGGCAATATGGCAACGCGCCCCTATATTGCAATGGAGCGTGTAGTAGGAAGGCCGCTTGAAGACTTTATTAAAGAAGGTAAGGTTTTTACGATTGATGAGGTAGTAAAGATTGGTGCTGATTTAGCACAAGCTGTGCAAACACTGCATGCACAAGATGCTATTCATCTGGATATCAAACCAGAAAATATTCTGATTGACGATCAAAGTAAGCTTACCTTAATTGACTTTGGCTTATCGCATCATGCGCGCTTCCCCGACTTGCTTGCAGAAGAAATGCGTAAGGGAATTGGTTCAGCGCCATACATTTCGCCAGAGCAAGTTACCGGAATTCGCTCTGACTATCGCAGCGATATCTTTTCTATCGGCGTCATTATGTATGAGTTGCTAACGGGCGAGCTTCCCTTTGGTAACCCGCAGTCAATGAGTGGCCTGCGAAAAAGAATGTGGGCCCAGGCTTTTCCTCCCCGAGCCATTCGCAAAGAGATTCCGCGCTGGCTACAAGAAATTGTTTTGCGCTGCCTGGAGCCGCGCGCAGCAGATCGATATCAAAGCGCCACACGTCTGCGTCAAGTTTTGCGTGACCATGAAAGCGTTACTCTTACCGAGCGTGCCGATCGAGTTGATCCTCTGAGCTTTTGGGAAAACCTCAAACGCATGTTCCGCGCAGCAGGTTACGAACCCTCCCCAAGCCCGCGCCCTAGCATCGGAAATGACGATGCGCCGTTAATGATTGCGGCGATCGATACGCGCCAATCAGATGAAGACTTGCGTGAACGCATGCAAACAACCGCAAAGAATTTATTACAAGCCTATCCAGAAAGTCGTCTCGTGTGTCTGAGCACTATTGCAAGCACCCCAACCTTTGAAGGCAATCAAGAAAGCGAAACTGCCAGCGGTATTGTGCGAGGGCATCTCGTGCAACTCATGGAGTGGGCCAAGCCCTTGAAGTTGCCGCCTGAACGGATTTCGTATCACGTACTAGAAGCACTTGATCCAGCGAGTCGTATTGTGGAATTTGCCAAGGACAATGATGCCTCGCTAATCTTGATTGGCGCATCTCATAAGCTGCCAAATAAAGTAACGCCATGGCGGACCTCCATGACAAAGATTGTCGAAGAGGCCCCTTGCAGCGTACATATTGTCAGAACCTAGATCGTTAATCTGATCTAGGTAGTGATTAGCGCATTTTGTCTTGCTTTTGATCCAGAATCACTTCCGGCTCCTGAGCCTCAACCCAACTATCGCGATTAAGTGCAGCCGTTAATTGCTGCTGGTTTAATTCTCCCGTCCAGCGCGCCACAACAATAGTTGCTACGCCGTTACCAACTAAATTCGTGAGTGCGCGTGCTTCAGACATAAAACGGTCAATACCCAAGATGATTGCCAGACCCGCAACAGGTACATTTCCTACCGCAGATAAAGTTGCGGCTAAGACAATAAAACCGCTACCGGTAATTCCTGCAGCGCCCTTAGACGTCAGAAGCAAAACTAGCAATAAGGTAACCTGCTGCGTAATCGTCATTGGCGTATCTGTAGCCTGCGCAATAAATACTGCTGCCATGGTTAAGTAAATAGAAGTGCCGTCTAGGTTGAATGAATATCCTGTTGGGATAACCAAACCGACGCAGCTTTTTTTTGCGCCCAGCAACTCCATCTTTTCCATCATTCGTGGCAATACCGACTCTGATGAGGATGTTCCTAAAACGATTAGCAACTCTTCTTTGATATAGCGTACAAACTTAAAAATGCTAAATCCATTCAAACGCGCAATAGTTCCAAGAACAATAAATACAAAAAGTAAGCAGGTGATATAAAACGCGCCCATCAATTTGCCTAAAGAAAATAAAGAGCCCACTCCATATTTTCCGATCGTAAATGCCATTGCGCCAAAGGCGCCAATAGGGGCAAATTTCATAACAATGCCAATAATGTCAAAAAGAACATGGGAAGTCTTTTCGATTAAGTCAAACACCATCGTTCCTCTACCGCCAAATTTATGCAATGCAAACCCAAATAACACGGCAATAAATAGCACCTGCAGAATTTCCCCTTTTGCAAAAGCATCAACTACCGTATTGGGAATAATGTTTAGTAAAAACTCGGTGGTTGTGGCCATCTTGCCTGGCCCCGTGTAGGCAGCAATTCCCTTGGTATCCAAACTGGCAGGATCAATATTCATGCCCGCACCTGGCTGAAGCACATTGACCACTACTAGACCTACTATGAGTGCGATAGTGCTCACAACCTCAAAATAGAGGAGGGCTAAGCCGCCGGTCTTGCCCACCTTCTTCATATCTTCCATACCCGCGATACCCAGCACCACAGTGCAAAAGATGATCGGGGCAATCAGCATCTTGATGCCCTTGATGAAAGCGTCGCCAAATGGCTTCATATCCACACCCAAGGATGGGTATAAATGGCCCAGCAGTACGCCCACCACAACAGCTACAAGCACCTGAAAGTAAAGGATTTTATAAATTGGGGGTTTTTTTAATGTGGATGTCAATTTCATTTCCTTTGCTGGATTGATGGCAAGGGCCGAAGAAGGCGCTCTAAGCAAATAATAACCCTCGTCAAGCCGACGTTATTCGCCCCTTGCCCGATAATATGGTCATGGAAGAAAAAATACGCGTATCCAAGCTACTCTCTGAATTAGGTCTGTGCTCTCGTCGCGAGGCTGACTCTTATATTGAGCAGGGCCTGGTAACCGTTGATGGTGAAGTGGTGAATGAGCTAGGCTCACGGGCTTTTCGTCATCAGAAAATTGAATTGCAATCCGGCGCCAAAGCACAACAAGCATCTCGGATTACGGTCATTCTGAATAAACCTGTAGGCTTTATCTCTCATTACGATGATGAGCAAGAGTACCAGCCCGCTGCTTCACTGATCACCCCAGACAATTACTTTCCCAGTCCACTGGATAAGGGCCGCAACCCACGCTTTAATACCCGCGGCTTAGCGCCTGCAGGCCGCCTCGATATCGACTCTACTGGCATGCTGGTGTTAACCCAAGATGGGCGTATTGCCAAACTCCTCATCGGCGAAAACAGTCCTATTGAGAAGGAGTATTTGGTTCGAGTTGAAGGCGCCCTCTCTTTTGAAGATCTAGATCGTCTAAAACACGGCCTGGAACTCGATGGGGTTGTTTTAAAGCCAGCTCAAGTCAGTTGGCAGAACGAAGACCAGCTTCGCTTTGTTCTGAGAGAAGGTCGCAAGCGTCAAATTCGTCGCATGTGCGAAATGGTTGGCCTGAGAGTTCTAGGTCTTAAACGTGTTCGTATGGGCAGAATTTCTCTGGGCGCCCTACCCCCTGGAAAATGGCGTTTTGTAAGGCCTGAAGAGCAATTCTAAGAAGCTCCGCACGCTTATAATTCTGTCAATTAGATTAAGCGCAGAATTACCATCGATACCATCACCTCCAGCACTCCCGGCGCAGAAGTTTTAAGACGTCGTAGCTTTGCCATCATCTCTCACCCAGATGCTGGAAAGACCACGCTTACCGAAAAACTCCTGTTATACGCGGGAGCCATTCAGATTGCCGGTAGCGTCAAGGCCCGCAAGGCTAGTCGTCATGCGACCTCCGACTGGATGGAAATTGAAAAGCAACGCGGCATTTCTGTTGCGAGCTCGGTAATGCAAATGGAATATCGTGATTGCATTATTAATCTTCTCGATACTCCGGGTCACCAAGATTTCTCTGAAGACACGTATCGTGTTTTGACTGCAGTAGATTCTGCACTCATGGTGATTGATGCTGCAAATGGCGTTGAATCACAGACCTTGCGCTTACTTGAAGTCTGTCGTGCACGCAACACGCCAATCGTGACCTTCATCAATAAGATGGATCGCGAAGTAAAGCCGCCCATGGAACTCATGGATGAGATTGAAACTGCACTAGGTATTGAAGTGGTTCCTTTTACTTGGCCTGTAGGCATGGGCAAATCATTTGCTGGTGTGATTGATATCGCTAACTCGCAAATGCGCATGTTCAAGGCGGGCGAAGATCGTGTGACTGAAGATTCGCATGCGATTGTTGACATCAATGATCCCGCGCTGAAAGAGCGCCTAGGCACTGATCTCGAAAATGCACTTGCAGAAGTCGACCTCATTAAAAATGCGATGCCTGCGTTTGACCGAGAAGCCTTTTTGGCTGGCCGTCAATCGCCAGTATTCTTTGGCTCAGCCATTAATAATTTTGGCGTACGCGAGATTCTGAATACCTTAGTAGAGCTCGCACCCTCACCAGGCTCACGCAAAGCTTTGCAACGCGAAGTTAGTCCTGCAGAAAATAAATTCTCTGCCGTGGTGTTTAAGATTCAAGCAAACATGGACCCAGCACACCGAGATCGCGTTGCCTTCTTACGTATATGTTCTGGGCATTTTCAGCGCGGCATGAAGTTGAAGATTTGCCGAAACGGCAAAGAAGTGCGCACCAATAATGCCCTGTCTTTCTTGTCACAACGTCGCGACATTTTGGATGAGGCTTTCCCTGGCGACATTATTGGACTGCCAAATCACGGCCTTCTGAGACTGGGTGACACGCTCACCGAAGGCGAACAATTGCAATTCACAGGCTTGCCATTTTTTGCCCCAGAAATTTTCCGCATGGTCGAATCCGCTGATCCATTACGCTCTAAGCAATTACGCACAGGCTTAATGCAACTTGGTGAAGAAGGTGCCATTCAAGTATTCCGCCCCATGACTGGTGGCACTATGCTGCTTGGCGCGTTTGGACAACTGCAGTTCGAAGTAGTGAGCCATCGTCTACAAACTGAGTATGGCGCAGAAGTTCGCTTGCTGCCTGCGCGCTATAACCTAGCTCGCTGGGTAAGCTCAGATGATCCTGTAGCGCTTAAGAAATTCATACAAGAAAATATTCACCGCATGGCAGAAGATGTTGTGGGGGCCTCCGTATTTTTGGCCAGTCACAAATCCGAACTAGATGTTGCTCAACAGCGCTGGGAGTCCATCCAATTCCATGCCCTTAGGGAGCATGCGGGCCTCATCTATCAATCAGACCTTGCCGGCTAAATCTAGCGGGAGCCTGATTGTGGCCAGTTGCAATCAAATACTGCTACTAACTGAGTATCACTTTTCCTGAAAGATGCCGTCTTGCCATATTGCGCGCAGTACGCATTGGCCTTTGGTGTTAGCGATGCAATGGATTCACCATCACTATTTAAAAAGGTGACGTGATTTGAGTCTGATGCATCGGTATAAACCGCTGCACAAGCACTCAAGAAGAAAACTCCTAAGAACAAAACATATTTGAGGTGCCTCATTCAAGCCCCTTATTTAATAAATACATTAGCCAATTTATAACTCAAGCCTCTTCACTAGGCTTGCAGTGAGTTTGCTAGTAAACGGCCGATAGATCAAAATACAGATAATCGCGACTGGATAGGCAACCGACCAAACCTCCAACCAAACCCAAAAGAAATCTGGTGCCAGACCTACTCGCACTAAAGTCGTGGCCAGTGTAATACTCAATGACATGAGTCCACCCATGATGGCGGCAAAAATCAGATTGGGAATATTCATCATGATCTAATCATAGCGCCTAGACTGCTTAACTGTTATTCTGATTTGTGATCACTATTCCGCGCCCTACATAGGGGAGTCTGCTGAGCAAGCTCAGAGGTTCATCATTCCAAGACTCTAGGAAAAAATATGGCTGTTGGCCAAAATCAAAGAAATAGAAAAAACGATCCCATGGTTAGTAAAACCGGCAAAGCTAAATTGGGCCCACTTACCGTCACTCAACTCAACAAATTACTTGAATCTAGCACCAAGCCTAAAGAAAAGGCAAAGATTCAGAGGGCTCTCAATAAGCGCCCTCCGGCGCCAGCAGCCATCGCTGAGCCTGTCGCAGCCTAGGTACTAAGCCCCGAAATTACCGGGGCTTTTTCTTATGTAATATGCTCTCATCATGAAAGCATCTCCTCAAATTCACTCTATCTATATTGCCCCTCAAGCAGGCAAATCAATGGTGCAGATTGCACAAGCCAATATCGTTGCTGGCAAAGGAATTGCGGGTGATCGTTACGCGCTAGGTATAGGCGCATTCTCCAAAACTAAAATTAAGATACGTCACATCTCTCTCATTGCCCTAACAGCTATGGAGGATGCTAATCATCAATTAATAGCTAAGCAGCAAATGCCCTTTAGTGAAGGCGATACTCGCAGAAATGTCATCATTAGCGGCATTTCTGCGGATGAACTCAATGAATTGGTTGGCAAGATTTTTTATTTGGGCGGTCTGGCATTTAAGGGTACTGAGTTGTGTGAGCCATGCCAACGACCAGCCAACTTACTGAAAAGACCAGACTTTATGAGTGCATTTGAAGATAGAGGTGGGCTCAGAGCAGAAGCGCTCGAGTCTGGAAACTTGAGCAACGGGGACCGGCTTACATTTTCAATCGACCAAGAAAAATGATTACCTATAAAGAGCATGCCAATATTAGCCCAGAGCAGGCGATTGACCTCTATACCCGATCAACCCTAGGGGAACGTCGCCCAATCAACAGTATTGAAACGTTTACAGCAATGCTTACCAATGCAAACCTCATCATTTCTGCATGGGATGATGAAAAATTAGTTGGGATCAGTCGAAGCCTGACAGACTTTGCCTACGTAGCCTATTTGGCGGACCTTGCTGTGGATGAGCAATACCAGAAACAGGGAATAGGAAAGCAGCTCATTGAAGAAACTAAAGAGCGCCTAGGCCCTAACTGCATGATTGTGCTGCTTGCAGCTCCAAAAGCAAATGCCTATTACGAACATCTTGGTTTTGAGCACAATCCGCGCGCTTGGATGATAAAAAAATAATTCGATTTAATATTGCAACGTGACTACAACAAAACTCTGCCTCATTCGCCATGGTGAAACTTCCTGGAATGCCGAAAGGCGTTTGCAAGGACACACCGATATCCCCCTTAACGCAAGAGGTGTGTTGCAAGCCCGCCAAATGGCGCAAGCACTTAAAGACATCAAACTCACATTTGATGTTCTGTACACCAGCGATCTAAAGAGAGCGGCTGACACTGCAAATGCTGTAGTTGAATTGTTTGGTATAGAAGCGCAAGTGGATGGCGAACTACGAGAGCGGCATTTTGGCGCACTTCAAGGACTTTCAATTGGCGAGGCGCCATTAAAGCGCCCCGATATTTGGCAAGCCCATATTACTCGCGACTTAGAACATGATCTTGATGGTGGTGAAAGCATTTTGCAATTTGCATTACGCGTACAAAATGCGCTAGACAAAATCCAAGCACGGCATGCTGGTAAAACCATTTTGGTTGTTAGTCATGGGGGGACGCTCGATATGATGTATCGAATTGCTAGCAGGCAAGCTCTAAGCGCGGAACGGACAGCTTCTGTACCAAATGCTTCACTAAATTGGATTACCCACAGACAAGGCGACGGCTGGGCAATCGAACAATGGGCAGACACTAGGCACCTAGAGGGTCCCGCCCTTGAAAACGTTGACCTCTAAATAAAAAAGTCACCCGTAGGTGACTTTTGACTATTCAGAAAGGGTTTACTTTCTGATGTGCGCATGACGAGCAGCATCTTGTGACATGCCCTCACCTTTTGGCTTGCCTTCAAGCGCTTCTTTTTCAGCAGTAATTTCTTTGCGGCGCTCTTTGCATGAACCAGCAATCTCTTGCAATGCTTTACGAGCTCTAGCAGCAGAAGCTTTAATTCCTTTTCCGTGAAACTTTTCATTTTCTGATTGGTATGTTTCAAATGCGGCAATTAATTTGTCATGATGGGACATATTTTTCCTTATGAATTATTGAAATAATCGGCTTAAGATGCACTTTAACCTAATATATGAAAATTACTTCAATTTATTGTGTCCAGCGATTAATAATCGCTTTTAACTTTTCTGGGCCTAGCTCAGAAAGGTATAAATTAAAGTCATCTCGTATTTTTGAGTCTTTTTTGAAGGCAAATCCCAGATTATCAAATCCAACCACCTGGTAACTGCTACTCACAGGGAGATTTAAGGATTTTTGATAATTTACCAACATGACGTTATCGACAAACACCAAGTCTACATTGCCATTTTGCAATGCTATTAGGGCTTCTGCAGGTGATGGATACAGCTTTACCTGGTCTACCGAGTAATAGCCTTTTGGCTGCAACACTGTTTTTACATAGTCATCAAATACGCTGCCAGTTGGATAGGCAATGGTGTACTTTTTTAACTGGGATAAATCGGTAATTTTGATATGGCGGTTTTTTAAGCCAATCAATTGCCAAGTACTGGTGAAGTAGGGGTTAGAAAAGTCCATTACCTCTTTACGCTTATCGGTGATAGAAATCCCAGAGAATGCAACATCAGCTTGTCCACTAGTCACCGCGCCCAACATGCCGAGCCAATCATAGGCAGTCATTTTGAATGTACAGCCCCGCGACTTACAGTAGCCCTCAAATATCTCTAGATCTATGCCTGTATATTTGCCATCTTTTTCAAACAGCATGGGGGGTATCGTTGGAGATACGGCAACCTTAATTACATTAGATTGCTCCTCTTTAGAGCAGGCCCCAAGAACAAATAGAGTTACTAATACTATGGAAATTAGGCGGGCTAGTTTCATGATGTATTCAGAATTAAATTAGATGAACGATCTTATCAAGATTTGAATGCAAAAAGCCACCCGCAGGTGGCTTTTAATTTTGCATCCTTGCTTCCTTGCCGCACTTATCCTGTAGTTACTTTTTTGCTTGGCACGTGACTCGCTTTACAGAAATCCACAATGGCGTCTGCAAACTTCAGGTAACGTGAATTCACCCGCCTCAGTTCGCTCAACTCGGAAACGCCTTTTGATACTTCTTGTTTAAACGATGCATCCTCATAACCTGGATGGTATGGTGCTTCTTTAGTGTAGATATTGCTCATATTATTTGCCTGATTCAGTAAGTTTTTGTTAAAGGTCCCGGCGAGGGAAATTTGTCATACGCTCTTACTGAGTTAGCTTGGGGTGGTATTCATGCAGGGCTCCTAACATGCGTACGCGCAATGAATGCGTCATCCGCTTGCCGCTCCCCCTGTCCTTGATACCTGAGAGATTCACACTAAGGCCTAGCTTAGTGCTTGCTCCTTCGGTGCACCATTAAGATGGTGACTCTCCAGACGGCTGTTTAGGATAAGCAGTACCTTCCTAGTGGGTACCTGAGCGTTCATGGGAGTTTGCGCCTTCGGTGGAGGCCTAAGGCCTCACTCTCCTGCTTATCGCTAGTATATCTCGTGATGCTATTTATGTAATGCTGGCTTATACCTAGTCGACTACTAATAAGAAATTAATTAACCTTTTTGATTTCTTTAATGGTGTTGCCATCATCCAATAAAACAATCTTAGGCACATGCTTTGCAACTTCATCGTTGCTGACCTGCCCATAGGTGCAAATAATCAGGTGATCTCCAACATGCGCCTTACGTGCGGCAGCACCATTTAGAGAAATAATTCCAGAGCCACGCTTTGCCCTGATGATGTAAGTTGAGAAACGTTCGCCGTTGTTAATGTTGTAGAGCTCGATTTTTTCAAACTCGCGCATATCAGCAGCATCGAGTAAATCCTCATCGATTCCACACGAGCCCTCGTAATGCAAATCCGCTTCTGTAACGGTTGCTCTGTGAATTTTTCCCAACAACATAATGCGATTCATACGATTTCCTCAAAAATTAACAGCGCGCTACTACAAGCATTTATAAAATCTATTTGTTTATTTTCTCAAATTTTTTTGAAGTAGCGCCATTAAAAAACCCCGCTTACACGGGGCTTTCTATGTGGTCATTATCTACTAATTACTTGGTACGGCTTTTTGCTGCCTTAGGGGCTTGGCCAAATTGACCTTGTGCAGTCTTCATTACTGTTTCAACACTTTTCTCAAAGTTTGCAAATGCGTCTTGAGTTGTTGAGCGCACTTGGTCAAAGTTTTGCATTGCTGTATTGAATGCGGATGTAAAGGCACTCACATATGCTTCTGAGCCAGCAGGTGCTTTTGAAGTGGCAGCAGCTACAAAGCTCTTCAAGTCATCTTGTGACTGGTCAATGGCAGCCTCTACAGCTTCAACCAATTCTTGGTTGCCGCGACGCAGTACTGCAGCTACTTTTTTCTGATACGCAGCAACTTCAGCAACAGCTTCTTGTACTTCTGGGCTTTGCAAAAGGTCTAGTGCGGCTTTGGCATCTTTGCCCTTCAACAGCTCGGCAGCCTTAGCTTGCGCATTTGCTACGGCTTGTTGAGCAGCCTGGTAATTGATTTCTGCCAATTCTTGAGCATTCTCAAGGGCTGTTTGTCCTAATGCACGGGCGCTTTCTACGGATTTAGCTTGATTTTCTGCAAATTGATTTTTGAACATGATATTTCCTTTAAGAGGTTATTTGTTGCACTGCACCATATTAATAGCTTATTTTGGGCTTAGCAAGCAAATATTGCTGCAAAGCAACATATAATTATGTTAATTTCAGCGGTTTATTACAAAAACAGCATTTAAGCCTCACTTAGAGGCCTTTTACTCAGTTCAGAAATTCTTAGTTATGTGCCGTAGATTTATTGTCCTTTTACTGCTCTGCATGCCATTTGCAGCCCCTCGCGGTGAAACCGTCTCCGAGTGGTTCCAGACCACAACTACGCATCTTGAATCGGTTTGGGATAAAGGCGGCAACGAGCTTTACATCCCCCTCTATACCTATCACATGCCTTATGCGTATTCTCAAGAAAAGATTAATGAATACACCTCCTACCCAATGGGCATTGGATTCGGCAGAGGCTTAATGAATGAGAGTGGCAACTGGGAAGGCATTTATGGAATGACCTTCAAAGACTCGCACGGAATCTATCAATACATGGTGGGCTATGGGTGGATACCTATGTGGAATATCGGCAGCAGCCCCGACTGGAAGTATGGCGTTGGTGCAACCGTCTTCATCATGTCTCGCCAAGACATCATGAACTACATCCCCTTCCCCGGAGTGCTCCCTATTGCCTCAATCAGCTACAAAGATCTCAGTATTCAGACCGCCTATGTGCCTGGTGGACAAAACGTTGGAAACGTCTTGTTCACCTGGGCCAAATACAATCTGCCTTAACTTTAAGTTAGGCGGGGTTATTTTTTAGATAGTCCATCACCCAAGCTGGATCACTATCACTCGGAAATATTGGGTAGTGCACAGCCTCAATCACGCCATCATTCGCAATCAAAGTGATGCGCTTTAATAAAGTCATTCCAGCAGCAACAAAAGTTGGCAAGCGCAAAGCTTGCTGCAGCTGATAATTCACATCACTTAATACTGGAAATGGTAAGTGCAATCGATCCGCCATCTCTTTTTGGTATTCGGTTGACTGCACACTCAGACCAACAACATCAGCACCTAAATCACGCAGCTCTTGATAGTGATCTCTAAAGGAGCAACTTTGTGGCGTGCATCCCCTGGCTCCAGGTATTTGATCCCAGCCTTCGGGCAGCGGAACATTAGGCTGGCCTGTCATTGGATAGCAGTAAATCACCAAGCGACCTTTGCTTTCGCCAAGATTAAATTGGCTTGCATTAGTCGCGCCCAATGAGATGGCGGGCAAGCGCATGCCCACTAAGTGGGCGGCGGCACCGTCATCCTGAGGAATCGGTAAATCAGTAGGCAGTTGATTGAGATTTGTCATAGATTGAATCTTAGCCCAAAAATTACTGGCCTACCTACAGGGTTTTGTCGAGGCTGACCTCTTAAGTGACGCCAGCTCAGCCATTGATTCAAACTGTCGTCGCAGGATATTTTTGATGAAAAACTCGATCACTGCTGATGGCACAAGAGAATTTGGCTCAACCTGTGCATCGTATTTAAATGTGGTGGAATCTTTTTCGGGCAAGAGCCGCCAACTTCCCTTGTAATACTTGGTGTCTCCACTTATCTGCTCAAAGAGCAATGCCTTGTTAGGGAACTCTATGTATTCCAACTCAGAACGCATCTCAAATGGGATGAATAAAATTCTTTCTTCAAGCAAGCGGGCAACCTTCACTTTATTGCCCGATCTAGAGAGCACTTTTGAATCTACAACTCCAGGCAAACTTTTAAGGCCCTCATAGTCAGTAATAAATGCAAAGGCTTCGCATGCTGTAATCGGCACCTCATAACTTGCATTTACTTGAAAGCGATCGCCCGCCCTAGTGACAGCAACTTTTAAGTCATAAGAATTGGATGCTTCTTGCGCAAAGGCAATTCCGAACATCGCAGTCAGAAAAAAGTAGAGAAGTCGCTTCATGCAATTAGTTTAGTGGCTGGTTGACTGCTTTACGCTCGCCACTTAAGAGGATTTGCCCTTATTCTGCCGCTGCTCGCATTAGCCTTAAGAGCTCAACATCATGCTCAGGCAGTCCGTCCAACACGCCGGTGAGGTTGGGCATTTTTGCAATAATTTCTTTTGCCAAGAAGAAGCGCATTGACCAAGCAGGAAAACTTCTTTCCTTGATCTCTTCCATATTTAATAAGCGTACTTGGTGGTGGCGTGGGTCTCGCTGAATTTTTTCCCAGATTTTTGTAAGCTCTGCACGAGGCCCCTCTAATATCTGGCCAAAATGTTGGTTTTCATAAAAGAGCACTCCGGATAGCCCCAACTTTTGATTGAGTTGTGCGGCCTGATCGGTCAGGCGCATCAATGCTAAGACGCCCATATCCTGGGTTGCCTTGCTGATGTAGCTTACGGAAATCAAATGGGGCTGACTCATCTTCTTGTCTCGGGGCTAAAGCCTGAATTTCCTGATGGTAACTTTTGATATCGGCTTGATCAATGCTGATTTACCCGCGAGACCGGGGATGGAATATGGCGGAATCAAATTGATATCGCTTAATTTAATTATCTATTTAATCGATTAATAAGTTCATATTAATTCATTGGACGGATCATTAAACAAAGAACAAGATGATCCCATCGCAACACACAATGAAGGGAGCTACAAAATGAAAACCCAAATTAGATTGGCCGGAGTTCATCAAGGGGGCACGAGATGAATATTCTTATCGCATTTATGGCGGGAGAATAAAAACCGTCAAATACACAGACCGTTTATAGCTTTATCAGTTAGTCTGAATAGGTCAGGCTGACCAAGCAAAAATGATTTACCTACAAGGAGATCTAAATGACATCAAAAGGAATGTGCCCAGTCGCTCACGGGGCCAATACCGAATCAAGCAGCACCCCAATGGCATGGTGGCCAAAGTCACTAAACCTAGACATTCTTCATCAGCAAGATACAAAGACAAATCCAATGGGTCCGTCATTTAACTATCGAGATGAATTAAAAAAACTCGATGTAGGTGCGCTCAAGAAAGATATGAAAGAGTTGCTGCTCAACAGTCAAGACTGGTGGCCGGCAGACTGGGGTCACTACGGCGGCCTGATGATTCGCATGGCATGGCACTCTGCCGGTAGCTATCGAATTGCTGATGGACGCGGTGGAGCTGGTACGGGCAATCAACGCTTTGCCCCATTGAACTCTTGGCCAGATAATGCAAACCTAGATAAAGCCCGTCGCCTCTTATGGCCCATCAAAAAGAAATACGGCAACAAAGTCAGTTGGGCCGATCTCATGATCTTGGCTGGCACTATTGCCTACGAATCTATGGGCCTGAAAACATTTGGCTTCTCATTTGGCCGTGAAGATATTTGGCATCCAGAAAAAGATATCTATTGGGGCTCTGAAAAAGAATGGCTCCAAAAAAGTGGTGGCGAAGGAAGTCGCTATTCTGGCGAACGAGACTTAGCCAATCCTCTTGCTGCCGTCATGATGGGTTTGATCTATGTAAATCCAGAGGGCGTAGATGGCAATCCAGATCCCTTGAAAACCGCACAAGATATTCGGGTAACTTTTGCTCGCATGGCTATGAACGACGAAGAGACTGTTGCCCTAACTGCAGGCGGCCATACCGTTGGTAAAGCGCACGGCAATGGCAATGCGGCCAATCTTGGGCCGGCGCCAGAGGGAGCTCCGATTGATGAGCAGGGTCTTGGCTGGATGAATCACAAGACTCGCGGCATTGGCAGAGATACCGTAACCAGTGGAATTGAAGGCGCTTGGACAACACATCCAACCCAGTGGGATAACGGTTACTTTCATTTATTGCTCAATTACGAATGGAAGTTGACTAAGAGCCCAGCTGGCGCCTGGCAATACGAGCCCATTGATATTAAAGAAGAAGATAAGCCTGTCGATGTTGAAGATGCCTCTATTCGCTGCATGCCAATGATGACTGATGCAGACATAGCAATGAAGATGGATCCTGAATATCGCAAGATCTCAGAGATGTTCCATAAAGATCAAGCCTATTTTTCTGAAACGTTTGCTAGGGCTTGGTTTAAGTTAACGCATCGCGACATGGGACCTAAAGCAAGATACTTTGGACCAGATGTTCCTAAAGAAGATTTGATCTGGCAGGATCCAGTACCGACAGGCCCAAAGGATTATGGGATTGAAGCTGTCAAAACAAAGATCAAAGCCAGCGGCTTATCTATTAGTGAGCTCGTAAATACGGCTTGGGATAGTGCGCGCACTTATCGTGGGTCAGATAAGCGTGGAGGCGCTAATGGTGCGCGTATTCGTTTAGCGCCACAGAAAGACTGGGTAGGTAATGAACCAGAGCGTTTGGCGAGGGTTCTATCGGTCTACGAAAAAATTGCCACAGAATCCGGCATTAGCATTGCCGATACCATCGTACTTGGCGGCAATATCGGCATTGAACAGGCCGCCAAAGCCGGAGGGTTTGATATCAAGGTGCCATTCACTCCAGGCCGTGGTGACGCTACTCAAGCAATGACAGATGTAGAGTCATTTGAAGTTCTTGAGCCACTAGCAGATGGCTATCGCAATTGGTTGAAAGAAAACTATGTTGTTACTCCAGAAGAGTTGCTTTTAGACCGTACGCAGTTGATGGGACTCACCGCCCAAGAGATGACTGCGCTGGTAGGAGGCATGCGTGTAATTGGCACAAACTATGGTGGAACGAAACACGGGGTATTCACAGAAAGAGAAGGCGTATTAAGCAATGATTTCTTCATTAATCTGACTGATATGAATTACCAGTGGAAGCCTACCGGGCGAAATAGCTATGACATTGTTGAGCGCAATACAGGCGACACGAAATGGACTGCTACTCGAGTTGATCTGGTATTTGGCTCTAACTCTATCCTGCGCGCCTACGCAGAGGTGTATGCGCAAGATGACAACAAAGAAAAGTTTGTAAATGACTTTGTTGCAGCCTGGACTAAGGTCATGAACGCAGACCTGTTTTAATTAGTATAGAAGTAAGCCGTCATTAATAAGGGAGGCTTTTGCCTCCCTTATTTTTTATCCTTGTAGTACAAGCTGCACCCTATTCGCAGCCAAATACAAAAATGCTAACCCTTCAATACCGCCCTGATGTCTCGATAAATCTGCAAGCTTGCTATGAGCACAAGAGAGAGGGAGAGTGGTACTACCGCTATATAACCGACTGTTTTAAAGCTAATCGCCCCGATAATTCCGCCAATCAAGAACATTCCGAAAATAAATAAATGGGTTTTTAACTTTTCCCGATTTGCTCTGACATATCCACCTTCATTGGCTTGCGTCGATTTATTCCAATAAATTAACTTCCCCACCTCTATTCCAATATCCGTAATAACCCCCGTCATATGGGTTGTTCTAATTTCCGCTTTAGAGGCTTTAGTGACAATCGCATTTTGCAAGCCCATCACAAAGCATAGGAGAAGAGCAATCGCTGGAACGGTTAAGGGTAGATATAAGTTAAGGTTAGCGCCCACCAAACCAAAGACTAATAACAGGGCGGCCTCTAGAAATAGTGGCAAGGCAAACTCGCTATGAATTTTTCTTCTATGACCCCAATTAACAATGATGGCCGTTGTAGCCGCGCCAAAGAGAAATGAGAGCAAAAGTGAGATGCCGCCTAAAACCGAAATGAAGTCATTCAGAGCAAGGTCATCGCCAATTGCGGAAATAATCCCGCTCATATGAGATGTATAGCGAGAAATAGCCAAGAAACCACCAGCATTTACGGCGCCCGCCACAAACGCCATGTAGGCGCCCAATTGAATATTGGTTTTGGGGGATCGCTGTGCGCTTGTTAAGCGCTGAATAAACTCAATTGGCATTAAGCCTTTATTTTACGACTCTAGACTTAACAAGCCCTACATAACTTCCAAAACTTTACTCAACGAGCTGCCTTCATAGTCTGGCCTCTCACCAATCTCCTCAAAGGGATGCCCAAGCCGATTAACCCAAAATACATCAAAACCAAACCACTTTGCTGCCAGTGCATCCCAAGCATTGCTCGATACAAAAAGGATTTCTTCTTTTTTAACTGGAAACGCTTTTAAAAGAAGCTCGTAGGCTTGAGGGGCGGTCTTAAATAATCGCACATCCTCAACGGTGACCACTTGATCCAAGTAAGCAGTGAGGCCATTACTCTCAACTACTGTCGCCAACATCTCTCTACTGCCATTAGACAAAATTGCTGTGGATATACCTTTATTTTTTATTGTCTTAAGAACGTGCAGACTATCTTCAAACCCAGTGAGCTTGGCATACTGATCCATCAACTGCTTCTCGTAGTCAGGGCTGAGATTTAAGTTCATGCGCTTACATACATAACGTAATGAGCGAACCGTTAATTCCCAAAACGGAAGGTAGTGCTTACTGCCACCAGGATTGGGGTCGCTCATGGTGACTAAACGGGTGTACTCAATTTGGCGATCACGCCACATTAGAGCGAAGGCCTGGCCATTGCCAGGAAATAAATCTTCTGCTAACTTTCCCATGGAATACACATCAAATAATGTTCCATAAGCATCAAAAGCGATAAGTTTATACATGCAGTCCCTTTGTTATCAGTCTGTATTTGTATTGTCGTTTAAAACAATTTTTCTAGTGATGCAGGATATCAAGCGATGCTCAAACCCAAAAACGCTTCATCTCTGGAAGATCTTGCATTCCTCTTTCGTAGCCATACTTGATGGCTGGCTCCATAATTTCAGGATCTACAACGCTCATGGTTTTTCTTCCGGGCAGCATTCCAACAACTACTAGCTTAGTTTTAGTCCCTTTCGCCTCAAGATCCTTGACCTCTTGCAAAATGGTATTGGGCAAATGATTTAATCGAAGCCCTTCTTTTTCTTGTTCAATGGTATCTGCCAATGCGACAACAAGGGCTCTTCTTGACCCGGCCACAATATCGCAATGCGTTTCTGTCGAACCAATACTACCGTCCATGCAGACACGATCCTTAATCCAGGTTGGGCCCGTCACGCCTGGTGCAGACGCGCTGGCTGCACATGCATCAATCACAGATACGCCTGCGTCTGGGGCAATGACTAAACGCTCAGCGGTATAACAATCAATCGTTGTGATGTACATCTTTGGTGGAATAGCTTTCATGTCGCCCAAGAAAACTTTAATATTGGCTTGAAACTTTTCAGATGGGATCGACTTTGCAGCCATAGCTGCATGACCAATCGCTTGAATCGTGGCAGGACTTCCATCTTTAGCCGTGAGGCCCATCTTCATGACTCGCTCTTGGCTAGGTGTAAATTTTTTAGTTGGCACTAATTTAGCCATTACCTTTGGATAGTCAGCCAACAAATTAAATTCTGCAGAGAATAGATCCAGCCGACTACCCAGTAATGCGCTACCCAATACAGCGCCAGCAGATGTCCCGACAACAATATCGGCGAGTCGCAAGTCGACCCCATTAGCCAACATTGCATGAAAGTACCCAACCAAAAATGAGCTCATGTATTCAGAGCCCCCGCCCAAAACAATTGCTCTATCTTTGCCGGCGCCAGGGGGATTTTTATAAGGGATGGGATGCGACAAACCATCATCCCAATTGGCAGTGGTAGCTTGGATCTCTCTTGCCTCTAATGCCCTCACCTCAGCCACCACTTTCTTAGCAGGGGCTTGGCCTTGAGCAAGCGCTTGCGTGCCAGCAAGGGCTGCAGCACCGACAGCGGAAGTTTTCAAAAAATTACGGCGGGTTGATTGGGTCATATAAGGTCCATTGATCGTTAATCAATTTATAGCAGATCTCCTCAAATGAAAAAACTACCCGCAGGTGGTTTTCGTGTTTCTTAGTGGCCCAGGGAGGAATCGACCGGGGCCGAGGATGCTTAGCCAAGCTGCTTTGTTAACAACACCAGCTTAAGGCCACTGATCTTGGGATTTCCAACGCCAGTATTTGATGGATAGTCTGAGCTTACTTGCGTGGGCTCGTAGCCCCTACGCAAATAAAAATCGAATAACTCTCTACGCTCTGAAATAACAAATAAATTAACCTCTGAAGACTCATATTGATTCTCGGCATACTCTTCTGCGAGTTGAAGCATTTCTTTACCTAAGCCTAGATTTTGATATGACGGCTTAACTGTCAGCATGGCGATATAGCTTGCCCCGGCTTCTTCATTAACATTGACGCAAGCCACAATCTCAGCCTTACTTAAGCCAAGCAATACTGTTGAACCCTCCCGCTTAAGGAGCTCAGCAAGCTGTTGGAAGTTAATTCTTTCGCCCTCTATAAGTTCTGACTCATGAGTCCAGCCAGCATCGCCGCCATTTGGACGATATGAGTTGTTTATCAAGTTCACCAGCTCTGGAACATCTTTGGCTGTGGCTATGCGATATTCGTCAATATTCATAGCAATAGTTTCACACAGACGAATGAAAAAACCACCCGAAGGTGGTTTTAGTGTTTCTTGGTGGCCCGGGGCGGAATCGACCAGGACTGAGGATGCTTGAATCTATACGACTAACTTATACATAACCCAGCCCAAGTTCAAAACAACCAATGTTATGAGCGTACCAAATGTCAGCTTCATCCCCAATATACGCTTACTGAAATCTGGAGGTGGCACATTAATGCCGACAGCGTGAATTACTCGACCAATAATCAGCGTGATACCTGGAAAGGCAACTAACCACCAAGGAGCTCCGTTTAGCTCTAGACAAGCAATCAAAATAATTCCAAACGGAACATATTCAGCAAAGTTTCCTTGGGCTCTAATGGCTCTTTCTAAATCCTCGTGCCCACCACTTCCTAGACCAACTTTATTCTTTCTTCTAAAGCCAATGACCGCAAAAGAGAGCTTTATAAAGATGATGGTTAATATTGAGGCAATAATGGATGTAACTAATAGCATTTAGGGCTCCCTGAGAATTCCTGAATGTTACCCAAGAAATGAAAAAACCACCCGAAGGTGGTTTTAGTGTTTCTTGGTGGCCCGGGGCGGAATCGACCAGGGATAGGGGATGCCTGATCCTAACCTTACTTTGGAACTGCGTATCCGTACTTCACCAAAATCTCTTTAGCTTTGGGTGTCTGTATGAATTGGTATAAATCGGCAGCTTCTTGGGGCGCTCCTTTAATCACAACCATTCTTTGCTTAATTGGCTCATATAGCTTGTCGTTCACCACAAGATAGTTTGTCAATTTGGCAAGCTCTGGTGATTGCGCCAAAGACAGCGCAGTAAAGCCAATATCTGCGGCACCAGTAGAGACATACGTCGTAGCAACGCCAATGTTATCGCCAAATACCAATTTATCTTTAGCCAAATCCCATAAGCCTTCTGCCTTCATATACTCAACTGCGGCTTTGCCATAAGGAGCTAACTCAGGCTTAGCAATGGCCACCTTGTTGGCCTTGGCAATAGCTCTGGCTAATTCTGCTTTGTCATTTGCCAACTTAATACCACTAGAGTTTTTGGTAATCATCGCAATTTTGCCAATGGCATAGACCTTGCCCTGATCTACAGTTTTGCCATTCTTATAGAGCTCCAGTGGGAACTGCTCGTCGGCTGATATGAATAAGTTAAATGGGGCGCCATTCATAATTTGGGCGGTAAAGTTACCTGATGAGCCGTATACAACCCTTAGGTCAGGCTTACCTGTTGCCTTAAAAGCGGTATTAATTTCAGCAAAAGCATCTTTCATATTGGCAGCAACAGCAACAGAAGCGACCTGTCCAAACGATGCTGGAAGATATGACAGTAGAAATGTTAGGAATAGATATTTGATGTATTTCATTGAAATTAAATGCCCGAGTATTATTTCTAATAGTTTATAGATTGGCATATGTATTTACCTACATAAAGTGAAATTATCTATAGCAAGGACGATCGAGCAGGATCCTTAATTGCCACCTAAACAGTAAGCGGGAATGAAAAAACCACCCGAAGGTGGTTTTGGTGTTTCTTGGTGGCCCGGGGCGGAATCGAACCACCGACACAAGGATTTTCAATCCTCTGCTCTACCGACTGAGCTACCAGGCCAAGAGTTGAAATTATAAATGAAACTCCATTCCGGCCGGAAAAACGGGTCAATCGCCGATAAGTCTTGGATAAACAACGAAAATCTACCGCAAAATCCTCTTACATTGACCCTAATTACTGTTTGCTACAGCCTTTGCTCTGGCAGCATGCAGCTTCTTATAGCTATCAATCAGACGATGATGCCTATCGAGACCCTCTAGCTTCATACTAGTTGGAGTCAATCCATAGAAGCGGACACTTCCTTCAACCGAACCCACGACAGCATCCATTCTCTCGACGCCAAACATTCGACGGAAGTTGGCCAAGTAATCATCCAACTCCAAATCATCATCAAGCAAAACCTCTAGCACCGCATTGAGTGCCTGATAAAACAATTTTCGTTCGACTGTATTGTCGTTGTATTGAAGGAATGCACCGACAAGCTCATGCGCCTCTTCAAATTGCTTTAAGGCAAGATGGATCAATAGCTTTAGCTCGAGAACTGTTAGCTGACCCCAGGGCGTATTCTCATCGAATTCAATGCCAATCAGTGTCGCAATATCGCCGTACTCATCTAGCTCATTATTTTCTAAATGCTCTAGCAGTGCATTTAGGCTTGCATCATCCAAGTTCGATAAATTCAAAATATCATCACGAAATAGAAGCGCTTTATTGGTGTTATCCCAAATCAAATCTTCGATTGGATAAATCTCAGAGTAGCCTGGCACTAAGATTCGGCAGGCGATCGCGCCCAACTGGTCATAGACCGCAACGTATGACTCCTTGCCCATAGATTCAAGAATGCCAAATAAGGTGGCAGCTTCTTGAGCATTTGAGTTTTCACCTTTGCCGGAAAAATCCCAATCAACAAAATCATAATCTGATTTTGCGCTAAAGAATCTCCACGACACAATGCCACTGGAGTCGATAAAGTGTTCAACAAAATTATTTGGCTCAGTCACTGCCTCGCTTGCGAAAGTGGGAGGAGGCAAATCATTCAAGCCCTCTAGACTGCGGCCTTGAAGCAATTCGGTCAAACTCCGCTCAAGCGCGACCTCCAAGCTTGGATGGGCGCCAAAGGATGCAAATACTCCGCCTGTTCGCGGGTTCATCAGAGTAACGCACATGACTGGGTAGATGCCGCCTAATGATGCGTCTTTGACCAACACTGGAAAACCTTGATCCTCAAGACTCTGAATGCCCTCCAGAATGCCAGGATATTTAGCGAGCACCTCTTGAGGTACATCCGGCAAAGCAATTTCACCCTCGATAATTTCTCGCTTCACTGCCCGCTCGAAAATCTCTGACAAGCATTGAACCTGAGCCTCAGCTAGCGTATTGCCAGCACTCATGCCATTACTGACATAGAGATTTTCAACTAGGTTTGATGGAAAATAAACCGTCTCGCCATCAGAGTGACGAACATATGGCAAAGAACAAATCCCGCGCTCAACATTACCGGAGTTCGTATCGATTAAATGTGAGCCACGCAGTTCGCCATCAGAATTAAAAATATTTAGGCAATACTCGTCAAGAATTTCAGGGGGCAGCGAGTCTTTTGTTCCCGGCTTAAACCAGCGCTCATTTGGATAATGAACAAATGCGCCGTTAGCAATATCTTCGCCCCAGAATGCCCCAGCGTAAAAGTGATTGTTGCTAAGTCGCTCGATATACTCACCCAGCGCTGAAGCCAGGGCACTTTCCTTTGTAGAGCCCTTGCCATTTGTAAAGCACATTGGCGAGTGCGCATCGCGAATGTGCAAAGACCACACATTGGGAATCAAGTTGCGCCATGAGGCGATTTCAATCTTAATTCCTAAATTGGCTAAAACGCCGGACATATTGGCAATGGTTTGCTCTAGCGGCAAATCCTTGCCCGCAATATAAGTACTCGCATCAGGGGCTGACTTCAGCGTCAACAAAGTTTGCGCATCAGCATCTAAATTCTTAACCTCTTCTATAACAAACTCGGGGCCAGCTTGAACGACTTTTTTTACTGTGCAGCGCTCAATCGAGCGCAATATACCCTGACGATCATTGGCGGAGATATCTTCTGGTAATTCCACTTGAATTTTAAAAATCTGTTGATAGCGATTCTCTGGATCAACAATATTATTTTGCGAAAGGCGAATATTCTCAGTTGAAATATTGCGTGTATCGCAATATAGCTTTACAAAATAGGCTGCGCATAAGGCCGATGAAGCTAGAAAGTAATCAAAAGGTCCAGGAGCCGAGCCATCGCCTTTATACCGAATGGGCTGATCAGCAATCACCGTGAAGTCGTCGAACTTGGCCTCAAGACGCAACTTATCGAGAAAGTTAACCTTTATTTCCATGGGAGTAATTCCGAAATGATATGTGCGCTATTATCCGTCGCATCAGCGATGCTGTGTGCCACATCAGTTGCCTTAAAGAATCATTGCCAAGACTGCTGGCGGGTGTTTTACTGCTCAGTCTTATTACGCGACGTATCGATTCCTAAAGCTTTTAACTTACGATAAAGATGGGTGCGCTCGAGACCGGTGTATTCAGAAATCTTGGTCATACTACCGCCCATAATGATCATTTGGTGCTCAAAGTAGGCTTTTTCGAATAAGTCCCTAGCCTCTCGCAGCGGCAAATCAAAATAAGTTTTTGCTATCCCGCTAATAAATTCACCATCCTGAGCTTGGGGCGCCTGCTCACTGACTACCGCCTTAGGGCTTGGGCTTGATGTAGATGCTGACGCAGCCCTTTCTTCAACTGGTTCCACGTATTTAGGGGAGCTCTCCAGCGCTTTATTAACCGTCTTTAGTAACTTTTGGAGCGCAATCGGCTTTTCTAAAAAGTTCAGGGCGCCAATACGCGTAGCTTCAACCGCAGTATCAATCGTGGCATGCCCAGACATCATTACTACTGGCATCGTGAGCTGCCCGGTCTTGGACCACTCCTTTAATAGGGTGATGCCATCAACATCTGGCATCCAGATATCAAGCAAAACAAGATCTGGGCGCATTTGCTCGCGGATTGTGCGAGCCTGCATGGCGCTCTCTGCCGCATAAACAGTGTGGCCTTCATCCGTCAGAATCTCATTGAGAAGCTCTCGGATTCCCATCTCATCATCGACCACCAAAATACTTGCCATTCTTATGCTGCCTCTTTTGCCAGATTCATAAACAAAATTGATACTTGCGCACCGATCACCTCATCTCCCTGCATGCGGTTACGGACCTCAATCTTGGCGCCGTGATCATCAACGATTTTCTTCACTACCGCCAGACCCAACCCGGTGCCCTTACTCTTTGTTGTTACATACGGCTCAAATGCTCTTGCCAATATCTTAGCTGGAAATCCTGAACCGCTATCACTTATTGTTAATCGCACCGCATTCTGCGGCACACCGCTGAGCTCACCGTAAGACACCAATTCTGTTTTTACTTCAACTGGCTCAGCTTGATGCTTGCCCTCAAGAGTAGCATCTTGTGCGTTTTGCAAAAGATTATGAATAATCTGTCTCAGTTGAGTGGGGTCACCCATAATATTTGGGCAACGAGAATCAAGTTGGGTTTTTAACGGGCTTCCTTCATACAAACCCAAGATCTCATGCGTCAAAGTATTAATAGAGACGGATTTCAACTGTGGGCTTGGCGTCTTAGCAAAATCCCTGAAGTCATTTACCATTTCTTTCATGGCCTGCACTTGTCCAATGATGGTTTCCGTACTGCGATTCATCATCTCTTCCTGCTCAGGACTCAATTTACCAGCCAACTTATGCTGCAATCTCTCTGCTGATAGCTGTATGGGGGTTAGCGGATTCTTGATCTCATGAGCCAAGCGCCTTGCTACTTCGCTCCAGGCAATGGAGCGCTGCGCGCTCACCACATCAGTAATGTCATCAAAGACCACCATACGTAAATCTGCAGTCAGCTCGGTTCCGCGTATAAATAAAGTAACGCCAGGCTCATTCTCAAACTCATTTGTACTGTGGAGTTGAATTTGTTTTTGCCAAACTGGCGCTGATTTATTCTTATCTAAGGACGGCTTTTCACCTTCCATGCCAACCGTTAGCTTCATCGTGGCAAAGCCTTCTTTAATGGCCTGCTCAAACTCAATCAGAGTTGGGCTATCACCTAAAGGCCGCCCATCCAGTTGCGTTAAGTCTTGCCCAAAGATGCGGTCAGCACCTGCATTGCTAGATACCACGTTAAAGTTTTTATCAAAGATGCAAACACCGGCAGTTAAATTACCCAATACCGTCTCTAAAAATGATTTGGACTCTTGAAGAGATGTTCTGGTATCAGCAAGTTGACGAGTCATCACATTAAATTGACGCGTCAGCATGCCCAACTCATCGCCGGTGTCGAGCTCTGGCTTGGGAGACAAATCCCCCTGAGCAACAGCCTGCGTGCCTTTTAATAGCATTAGCAAAGGTCTGGCCAGTTGACGGCCTAGAACTAGAGCCAAAGTAACCGCTACAAATAAAGCAAAAAATAGCGTTAATGTGAGCGTGCCCACAAACATTTTTCGTAAACCGGTCCTGCCCAATGATTTTTCTTGATAGTCGCTGTAGGCAGACTCAACCGCAACAATATTCTTGGCCAAAGGGCCTGGAATGAAGCGCACTAGCTGCAGAAAATACTTATCCTCTACATCCTTACCAGAATCTAATTTACCGGGTACGTGTTTTTTACGCACAATCGGCACAATCGCCCTTACTCGATAGCCGCGTTGTCCGCCATCCATTTCAATTTGATCTATGAAGGTGGCTCCCTTCTTTTTAAAGGCTTCTGCAATGACGTCGGGACCAGGCGCAGGAAAATATTTTTTGGGTCGTGACTCGCTAGTTAGAATCAAGTTGCGCTGAATATTAAATAGGCTCACTTCTTGAATGCCAAATTGATTGCGCGCTTTCATCACCATGGCACCAACTTGTTCAGAAGTTGCCCCGGATGGAACCTGCACAATTTGCTCCGCTATGTAATTGCCCTCAGCCAAAATCTCTTCTTGCGCAACGCGCAGGGTAACGCGACCCAACTCAAGGCCAGCATCTAAGGCAGACTCTACTTGGACATCAAACCAGGTTTCAATACTGCGGGATACGAACTGCAGAGATACGCCATACAAAATTAATCCCGGGACAACGCCAACCAAAGCAAAAATCATAGCTAGCTTGGCCACTAGGCGCGTACCAAATCTGCCCTTACGCCAACGAACAGCAATCACAATTACCAAAGTCAGAATAACTAAGGTTAAACAAATGCCAATGATTACATTGGCCGCATAGAGCCAAATAAAATAGTTATCAAAAAACTCGGTATTTGATGTTGCAATTGACAGAAGCACCAAGAGCAAGAGGGCGAAGGCACCAATCACCGCCATCGCTATAGGCAGGGCACGTCTTTTCCAGGCGTCCTTCTCAAACGCATTGGACCCAATGAAGTCTAAAGATATCTTCATCGTTTAATGACGTTGGAGCCAGTTGGTAGAAATGGAAAGCGTAGCCAATCGCTAGTTACGTTCCAGTCGCGATTATTTAATGCATTCACTTGAAACGGCTTTGGTAGCTTACTTAAATCCAAAGTCATTCTTAATGCCGCAGTGTAAGACTTGCTGGGATCAATTTGATTGCCATCAATTACCCGCCAACCGCCAATGCTACCTACTGCCTGCAAAGCTTCAAACATTGTCTTTGCGGAGAAGGTAAAGCCTTCGGAGGCGATACGATATTGCTGTGTCATCGGCTGATATGACAAGCGCGTTAGTCGTTGTGCCAGGGCAGATTTTTCATCAAACCAATACCAACGCGAACGGGTTACATCAAACTCAGTCTGAAAATATAAGACCACGCCTTTTTGAACTGCATCTTCTAGGCCTGGAGTTAATTCAATCTGGAACGTTGCATTTAATAGCCAGTCACCATCCACCCGCTCAAGGTCAGCAGATTTAAGCTTGATTCCCTCTGCGCTTGCAGCCGCTGAAAATAAGCTCAGCGCCATCAAAACACAAAGGATGAATTGTTTAATGCCTTGGCTCATGCACCATTTTTCTTAAACAAAGCGTAATAAAAACCGTCATTTAGCTCAGCAGGCAAAATTTGTCCGGGGGCGCTTAATCGTAACGCATCAGCATGCTCTGCCGCAAACCAAGTTGCCTGTTCTTCGCCCTCTTCCGGAAACACAGAGCAAGTGACATACAAAAGCGTGCCGCCATTCTTGAGCATCTTCCAAGCCTGCTCCAATATGGCACGCTGTCTTAGTTGCAGGGCCTTAATGTCTGCCTCACGGCGCAAGAAGGGAATGTCTGGGTGCCTTGCAACAATGCCAGATGCTGAGCAGGGTGCATCTAATAGAATTTTGTCGAATGGCTTTCCATCCCACCAAGCTGCCTTTGAAGCATCCCCGCGCACTACTTGGACGGCCTCAGACTGAAGACGCAAACGATCTAAATTACCGCCAATTTTTCCAAGACGCTCGCCATCCAACTCTAAGGCAGTCATCTCGCATTGCGCTAGCTCTAGCAAATGGGCGGTTTTGCCTCCAGGTGCTGCACAAGCATCCAATATGCGCTCGCCCGGTTTTGGGTCAAGCAATATGGCTGCAATTTGGGCACCCGCATCTTGAACAGACACTGCGCCACTATAAAAGCCTGGCAAATCCGAAACTGGCACCGGCTCGCGCAAGAGTAAAGCGGAATCTAGCGCGATCCCAGCAACACTCTCAATAGGCTCAGCAGCTATGCCAGCTTGAAGCAATAACTCTTGGTATTCCTTGCGTGTATGTTGTTTAACGTTCACCCGCAAAATTAAAGGTGCGCGCTGGGCTTGCTGAATTAACATGGCCTGCCAAGCTTTGGAGTAGTTTCGCTTCAGACTGGCCCGCCACCAAGGCGGAAAGAACATTGGAATCGGGTCTGGCGGATAAGGCTTTTCATTCTCAGCCTGAACTGCAAGACTCACCTTACGCAGCACAGCATTCACTAAGCCCTTGGCATACATCGTCGGCTCATATTCACTGCAAGCTTTTACAGCCTGATCAACAATTGTATGTGCTGCGTAGCCCTTGCCTTCGGTCGCACCCTGCAAAAACAAGGCAATCGCTACGCTTAATAAATATTCCACTTCCAGTGGTGGCGCCTTTGGAATGAACTGTTGAATAAACTCATGTGATCTCACCCACTTACGCAAAGCATCAAACGTAAGGCTTTGCACAATGGGCCGTTCGTGAGCATCCAACTGATCCAACACTTCTGTGAGCGATCGACCTACCATCACCTCGCCAATTGCTTGCGCAGAAATAGTAATCGCTTCTGACAGCGGAAGGCTACGTGGTGTTTTTTGATCGGTCAAATTAATCTTTCTTGAACTGCATTATTTTTTCTTGTGCGCGATAGCTTTGAAGGCAAGCACTAGCGCTCGTTTTTTTTCCACCAGGCTTTTGCATTTCTAAAATTTCAATCACACCCTCTCCGCACTGGACATACACAGCATCTCCATCAAATCCCACAACCTGTCCTGGGGTGGCGCCTTGAAGTGTTTGCGTTTTGCTGGGCAAGCAAGAATTCCAAAACTTGAATTGCTCGCCATGAAGGCTACTCGTGGATCCGGGGAATGGATTAAAGGCACGAATACGTTGATCAATTTCAATGGCACTTAAATGCCAATCGATCTCTGCTTCGTTCTTTAATATTTTTTCTGCATAGGTAACACCTGCGCTAGGCTGCGGAGTTCTTACGATGCCAAGCCCTTTATCCAAGTCATTAAGCGTCTTGACCATGAGCTCAGCACCCAAGAGCGCCAAACGATCATGGAGCGATGCGCTAGTTTCATGGGGCGTAATTTCTAGATCGCTCACTAAAACAGTATCACCCGTGTCTAAGCCTGCATCCATCTGCATGATGCTCACACCCGTGGTGGCATCGCCACTCTCGATGGCACGCTGTATCGGCGCTGCACCACGCCATCTTGGCAACAAGGAAGCGTGAATATTAAAGCAGCCATATCTACCATTGCGAGAGGCAATATCCAGAATGTCTTGGGGAAGAATTAATCCGTAAGCAACAACCACCATCGCATCAAAATCAATATCAGATAAATATTGATAAGCCTGTTGAGCGGCAACTTTCTTTTGTGGATCCAGATGTTCCCGCTTCAGCGTTTCTGGTTGCAATACGGGAATGTTTTTCTCTTGCGCAAATATTTTTACGGGGCTAGCTTGGAGATGCATACCGCGGCCCGCACGACGATCTGGCTGAGTAAGCGCTAAAACAATTTGATGGCCAGCATCATCTATTGCACGCATTGCTTGTGCAGCAAACTCTGGGGTGCCAGCAAAAACAATTTTCATTGGGCGCTTAGCGCTCGCCTACTAATTCTTTTGCGCGCTTTTTCATTTTGAGAGAAATACGATTGCGCTTCAACATCGAGAGATACTCAACAAATACTTTACCCTGCAAATGATCCATCTCATGTTGCAAGCAGACCGATAACAAACCATCTGCCTCTACTTCAAATTCTTTACCGTTGATATCAAGGGCCTTCACTCGTACGACTGCTGGACGATCTACTTCATCGTAATACTCGGGCACAGAGAGACAGCCTTCGCGCCACGATTTTATTTCTGGGCTTGCCCAAACCAATTCTGGGTTGATGAACACCATTAACTCATCTTGATTATCTGAAACATCAATCACCACAATTCGCTCATGAATATCTACTTGAGTTGCAGCCAAACCAACGCCAGGGGCTTCGTACATTGTTTCGGCCATATCAGCCACAATTTTTTTGATGCGTGCGTCTACCTGCGCCACGGGTTTTGCAACCTTGTGTAGGCGGGGATCTGGATAACAAAGGACGGTTAATAAAGCCATATGGGGAATTATCCAACAGAGTAATCAGACTGTCCCGATAGTTCTCTCTCGCCCTATGCTGAAAATTGCTTCATGCACATTCCCAAAAGTCCTCACATCATTCAAATGCACCGGAACACCCCTGGCTACCCAGCTCGCTTACTGGATTTATGCGACCCGCCTCATTCGCTCTATATATATGGGGACATTAGCCTCCTGAATTTGCCCATGATTGCCATTGTTGGATCGCGAGCCGCCAGCCCGGAAGGAATCAAAAATGCCCACTATTTTGCGGAGGCCCTATCTGCGGAGGGTTATCTCATCATTTCTGGCCTAGCCAAAGGGGTTGATGGTGCCGCCCACCTAGGCGCACTTGGGCCAAATCAAGACAATCCAACCGTTGCGGTATGCGGAACGGGGCTGGATATTGTGTATCCAAAAGAGCATCTTCGATTAGCTAAGGCTATTTCCGGTGTCGGACTCTTGGTATCTGAGCTGGCCCCAGGGTTGGGCCCAAAACCCTGGCACTTCCCTCGCCGGAACCGCCTGATTGCAGCCCTAGCCCTAGGAATCCTGGTAATAGAGGCTGCCGAGCGCTCTGGCTCGCTGATTACCGCTAGACTGGGGTGTGAGCTTGGCCGGGAGGTCTTTGCGATTCCTGGATCGATACATCACCCGCTTTCTAGGGGCTGTCACCAGCTTCTGCAGCAAGGCGCCAAACTGGTCCAATCTCCAAAAGATATTCTCGAGGAGCTGCCAAAATACTAAAAAACCTCATTTAAAGTACTTTAAAAGCCTATTTTGATTAAATTAGTCCTTGATAGGACTCACAAGTAAGTCCCAAAAAAAGCGGGTTTTGGACTTTTATTAATTTATCGGTTAATAATAAAAAAGAGGGATGTGGTGGGTTTACCCAGGATCTGGTTTAAATTGGTCGCCCGCTTTCACCCATTAAAAACATCATTTCAAGCTCAAATTTAGGCAAAACGCGTGGCAACTAAAGCAACTACCAAAAAAAGCAGCTCAAAGACCTCAACCGTAGATCATCCTAAGGCGCTGATCATTGCGGAGAAACCTTCCGTTGCGAATGACATTGCCAAGGCTTTGGGTGGCTTCACTAAATACGAGGACTATTTCGAGAGCGATGACTTTGTGATCTCTTCTGCGGTTGGCCATCTATTAGAAATCGCCGCCCCCGAAGAATTTGATGTCAAACGCGGCAAGTGGTCATTTGCGAATCTTCCAGTTGTGCCACCTTATTTTGATTTGCGCCCAATCGCCAAAACCGAATCGCGGCTAAAGGTATTGCAAAAGCTCATTAAGCGTAAAGATATTAATGAACTCATTAATGCATGTGACGCGGGTCGCGAAGGTGAGTTGATCTTCCGTTTGATTGCACAGCATGCAAAAGCACCTCAAGCAATCAAGCGACTTTGGCTGCAGTCAATGACACCAGCAGCTATTCGTGATGGCTTTGCTTCACTCCGTAGCGATAGTGATATGCAGCCGCTAGCAGATGCAGCGCGTTGCCGCTCTGAGGCTGATTGGCTTGTGGGAATCAACGGTACTCGCGCCATGACTGCGTTCAACAGCAAGAGTGGTGGATTCTTTCTAACAACAGTTGGTCGAGTACAAACGCCGACGCTATCAATTGTGGTGGAGCGCGAAGAGCTCATCCGTAAATTTATCTCCAAAGATTATTGGGAGGTTAAGGCGGAGTTTATTGCTGCAGCCGGCGTGTATGAAGGTCGTTGGTTTGATCCGAAGTTTAAGAAGGATGCGGCTGCGCCTGATGCGCGTGAAAATCGCCTGTGGAGCGAAGCAGCAGCACAAAGCATTGTTGCGGCCTGTCGCGACAAAAAGGCGAGCGTTAAAGAAGAGGCAAAACCAGCCACTCAGCTTGCGCCACAACTATTTGACTTAACTAGCTTGCAGCGCGAAGCCAATGCACGCTTTGGCTTCTCTGCTAAAAATACTTTGGGTTTAGCTCAGGCACTTTACGAGCGTCATAAGGTGCTTACTTATCCGCGTACCGATGCAAAAGCACTGCCTGAAGATTATCTAGATACTGTGAAGCAGACCATGGAGAACTTGGCTGAACATTCACAAGAATATCGCGCTTTCGCCAAACAAATTTTGCAGGGCGATCCCAAGGATCCGAAAGCTAAGGCTGGATATGGCTGGATCAAACCAAACAAACGTATTTTTGACAACTCAAAGATATCTGATCACTTTGCAATCATCCCCACCTTGGAGTCTCCAAAGACCCTGAGTGAGCCTGAGCAAAAGCTGTATGACTTGGTTGTTCGTCGCTTCTTGGCAGTGTTTTATCCCGCAGCTGAATTCCGCGTCACCACTCGCATCACCGAAGCATCAGGGCATCACTTCAAAACTGAAGGTCGCGTCCTAGTTACGCCGGGTTGGCTAACGGTATATGGCAGATCTAATCAAACGGATGATGAGTTGGTAGCCGTACAAGAAGGTGAAACTGTTCAAACTGAATCTATCTCAGCGATCCCATTAAAAACCAAGCCACCAGCCCGCTACACCGAGGCAACTTTGTTATCGGCGATGGAAAGCGCCGGTAAGTGGGTAGATGATGATGAGATGCGCGAAGCCATGGCCGAAAAGGGCTTGGGCACACCCGCAACACGTGCAGCCATTATTGAAGGCCTGCTAGCAGAAAAATATATGGTGCGCGAAGCACGCGAACTTATTCCTACAGCTAAAGCATTCCAATTGATGACGCTCTTGCGCGGCCTGGATGTTGAAGAATTAACGCGGCCTGACCTCACGGGTAGCTGGGAAAATAAACTCTCCTTGATTGAGCGTGGCGAAATGAATCGCGACACCTTCATGCAAGAAATTGCCCAGATGACGCAACGTATCGTCAAGCGCGCAAAAGAATATGACAGCGATACGATTCCTGGCGACTATGCCACTATGTCTACGCCATGCCCACACTGTAAAGGTGCGGTTAAGGAAAACTATCGCCGCTTTGCTTGTGAGAAGTGCGGCTTTACGATTAGCAAAACTCCGGGTGGTCGTGCATTTGAATATCCCGAAGTAGAAGAATTACTGCGTGAGAAAACTATTGGGCCGTTGCAGGGTTTCCGCAGCAAAATGGGTAGACCATTTGCGGCGATTATCAAGTTAAGTGAAATTCCTGAAGATGATAAGGATTATCCAAACGCGGGCTTCAAGCTTGAATTTGATTTTGGTAATACTCAAGAAGATGAGTCCGAGGCGATCGACTTTACTGGACGCCAAGCTTTGGGCGTTTGTCCAAAATGTTCTGGCGCGGTATATGAAGATGGTATGCGCTACTTATGCGAAAGAAATACTGGACCAGAAAAATCATGTGATTTCAAAACGGGCAAGGTTGTTTTGCAACAAGAAATTTCTGCTGAGCAAGTTCAAAAATTGCTTACTGAAGGCAAAACAGATTTGCTAACCAATTTCAAATCCAACCGTACTGGACGTGGCTTTAAGGCTTATCTTGCTTTAGGCGAGGATGGCAAAATTGGTTTTGAGTTTGAAGCAAAAGCGCCTAAAGCGGGTGCCGCCGCTAAAGCGCCAGCGAAGAAACGTGCGGGTGCCAGCGCGGCTACTAAGTCTGCAGCAAAACCCAAGCGCGTCAGCAAAGCAAAGTCATCTTCAAGCACCTGAGCAGTAATGAGTTTGGCGGCTAAAGCCGACCACAGTGCGCCTCTCGACCCCAGGGCTGTTGCCAAAAATATCCCTGGGCGTTGAGTCAGCGCGCCAATAATAGGCAAACGATCGCCAGCGACGCAACGAACACCTACAAAGCTTCCTGACTTTTGAAGTTGGCTAAGGTCATCATGTTCGTAATTCAGCAAGCCTCTTGCCTGTTCACGATTAAAGTCATCACTAGCATCCCAATCCTGAAGATCAGACTCTCCCTCGTCAAAACTAGAGCCCACTATCCATTGGTAGCTTCCATTGGGTAATTTCTTGGTGGGCAAACAATAGCCATCACCTGATATAGCGGTGCGAGGTAGCCTTGCTGCCCACGAACTATTTTCATCAATAGAAAAAATGCTTAGCTGTCCACGTACCGGCCTCAAAGGAAGTCGTACGTCAATACTTGCGGCTAACTTTTTCGTTTCAAGCGCTGCCGCAATAATGACTTTGTCAGCAGTCATGATGGGCCTATCGTGAGGGTCGATTAATTGCCAACCGGCATTTACCTTCTCCAGGCGAGCTACGGGAGTATTCCAGCAGCAAGTCAATTTTGGGTGGGGGGCCAGCGCATCTTGTGTTGCTTCAAATAAATTTAGTGATGCGCCCCGCGGCAGCCAAATGCCATCTTGAGAAATTCCACAAGTCTGCATTGCATTATCTGCATAAAGTGCTTGTGCCATACCCTCATCGAGATTGAGTGACTGCAGGTAACTTGCAACATCATCCCGATTGAATGCTTTATTTTTTTTATTTGGCTGAAAGATGCCATGCTGGTTCCAGACCTTACCCCAACGTGCTTCCGCCATTAAAAATGCAATGCGAGTTAAGCGCAATAAACGGGGGGCACCACGACCAACATGTGGATGAGCAATCGCGTAGGCGTGACTAGAACATGCTGATGCGGGGTGAGGGGCTGAGTCAACAATGCAAACCGCTTGATCGCGCTCGAGCAGCTCACTGACAATGCTTGATCCTGCAATGCCTGCCCCAATCACCACGATGTCATGGTGTTGGGGTGAGGTCATTAAATAAAGGTGTTTTTGAAAAGTCTTCTTAAATTTCTAGGGAATGCCTAGGCGTTTAAGCGCTTCTCAATTTTGCTACGAGCTTCGATTAACTCTTTAGGTAAGCGCTCACCTAAGTGCTCAAATAATTCTGAATGAAGTTTGAGTTCGTTCTTCCAGTCATCAACAGCAACAGTAATGGCTTTTTCAAACTTATCTACTGAGTAATCGAGACCATTCCAATGCATATCAGCGTGCTCTGGGCAAATACCAAATACAGTTTCTTTGCCCTTAGATGTGCCTTCAGCACGGCCCAAGATCCAAGAAAGTACGCGCATATTTTCACCAAAACCAGGCCATACAAACTTACCGTTTTCATCTTTACGGAACCAGTTCACACAATAGATCTTAGGCAACACAGCACCTTCAGCAGCAAGCTTGCTACCGATGTTTAACCAATGTTGGAAGTAATCGCTCATGTTGTAGCCAGCAAATGCAATCATCGCAAAAGGATCACGACGAACAACACCAACTTGACCAGTAATAGCAGCGGTGGTTTCAGAGCCCATTGTTGCGGCCATGTATACGCCTTCTACCCAGTCGCGTGCTTCGCTTACCAATGGAACGGTGTTTGAGCGACGACCGCCAAACAAGAATGCATCAATCGCTACGCCTTCAGGATTATCCCAATTCGGATCGACTGCAGGGTTGTTAGTAGCGGCTACAGTGAAGCGTGAATTTGGGTGTGCGGCTTTGCGGCCAGCAGCGCCATCAGCAGGAGTCCAGTCCTTGCCTTGCCAATCAATTAAATGCGCTGGAGGCGTATCAGTTAAACCTTCCCACCAAACATCACCATCATCAGTTAAACCAACGTTAGTAAAGATCACGTCCTGATTCAATGAATCGAGACAGTTTGGATTGGTCTGGCGGTTTGTTCCTGGAGCAACACCAAAGTAACCAGACTCTGGGTTAATAGCAAACAAACGTGTCTTACCTGTAACAGGGTCTTTGCGTGGCTTGATCCATGCAATGTCATCACCAACCGTAGTGACCTTCCAACCTTCGAAGCCCTTTGGAGGAATCATCATAGAGAAGTTGGTTTTTCCGCAGGCAGATGGGAACGCAGCAGCAATGTGGTATTTCTTACCTTCAGGTGAAGTCACACCCAGGATCAGCATGTGCTCAGCCAGCCAACCTTGATCGCGCCCCATATTGGATGCGATACGCAAAGCAAAACATTTTTTACCTAGCAATGCATTACCACCGTAACCAGATCCAAAAGACCAAATCTCACGAGTTTCTGGGTAGTGAACGATGTACTTGTTTTTGTTGTTAGGCCAAGCAACATCTTTTTCACCTGCAGCCAACGGCTTACCAACAGTGTGAATACAAGGAACGAATTCGCCAGTTGCACCCAATTGATCAATCACTGCCTTGCCCATGCGAGTCATCAAGCGCATATTAATTGCTACATATGGGCTATCAGAAAGTTCAACGCCAATGTGCGCAATTGGAGAGCCAATTGGGCCCATTGAGAATGGCACTACGTACATTGTTCTGCCGCGCATGCAACCATCAAACAATGGCTGTAGAGTAGCGCGCATTTCGCTTGGCTCTACCCAGTTATTTGTTGGGCCCGCATCTTCTTTTTTTGCAGAGCAAATAAAAGTACGATCTTCAACACGAGCTACGTCATCTGGGTCTGACAATGCGAGGAAAGCGTTTTTGCGTTTAGCTGGGTTAAGGCGCTTGAACACGCCTGCGTTTACCAGCAGCTCACAAAATTCATCGTACTCAGCCTGGGAACCATCGCACCAGCGAATCTTGTCTGGCTTAGTTAAGGCAGCCACATCTGCAACCCATTGAATCAGTTTTTGATTTTTTACGTACTCAGGTGCATTGGTATTGATAGTCATGAGAGTCCTATGAAATGTAATATTTTTGATCGCACTATTTTAACATTTTGGCCATATTTTTAGGGCTTGGCTCACCAAGCGCAAACCCTTTTACTTACCAATACAGAATTGGCTAAAAATCTTACCCAAAAGGTCATCGGGGAGTAGTTTTCCGGTAATGTGCCCAAGCTGATCTTGTGCCAAACGGAGCTCTTCTGCAAATAACTCCAGCGATCTGTTTCCATCTGCTGCGAATTGCTGAGATTTGTCTAAATGAGTAGCGGCCCTGTCTAGACAATCCAAATGCCGCCTACGGGCCACAATAGCGCCCTCTTGAGTGCCACCCCAACCCACCAACTTCAAGATCTTCTGTTTTAGCGCCTCGATACCGTCACCCGTCTTCGCTGAGATTAGCAAACAAGGGTTTCTATCTTGATTTAATGCGGATTCGCTCAATAAGTCCGATTTATTACGAACCTCTAAAACGGGGCACTTCGGAGGTAGCGCTTGCAAGATTTGGGCCTTCAACTCTGAGGCCTCAGCGGTAATGTTTTTATCGGTAGAGCTTGGATCTTGCAGAAATACAACCAGGTCGGCAGCTCCAATAGCCTCCCAAGACCTTTCAATGCCTTTTGCCTCAACGAGATCGCCGGTCTCACGCAAACCAGCGGTATCAATGATGTGCATGGGCACCCCATTAATGGTGATGCTCTCCTTAACTCTATCTCTTGTAGTTCCAGCGATAGGCGTGACAATAGCCACCTCCTCACCGGCCAAACGATTAAGCAGAGAGCTCTTTCCAACATTGGGGGCACCAGCCAAAACCAACTGAATACCATCACGCAAAATTTTTCCCTGCTTTGCGCCCTCACGAAGCCCATACAACTTCTTCATCACAGTGCTGAGGCGCTCGCGAGCCTGGGCATTTTCTAAAAACTCAATCTCCTCCTCAGGAAAATCTAGAGTGGATTCAACCAAGATACGTAGTTGGGTAATTTCTTCGATCAAACTGTTAATGTCATTTGAAAAGGCCCCTTGCAATGAGCGCGCAGCACCTCGAACAGCCGCTTCACTTTGGGCATCAATTAAATCTGCAATAGCCTCTGCTTGGGCTAAATCGATTTTGTTGTTGAGATAAGCGCGTAAAGAAAATTCGCCTGGTTCAGCAATTACCAAACCCTGATCTTTTCCTAGCTCAAGACAACGCTTCATGACCAACTCTAAAAGTTGTGGTCCGCCATGGCATTGCAACTCTAAGACATCCTCTCCAGTAAAGGAGGCGGGGGCAGCAAAGTAAATGGCAATGAGTTGGTCTATTGACTCGCCCTGGGCATCACGAAGTGTGAGTAGGTTGGCCTGACGGGGTGGAAGCGCTTTTTGAAATAGAGCTTCTGCCAGCGGTAAAAGCTCGGCACCACTTATACGAATGACGCCAACACCAGCCTTTCCTGGTGCGGTGGCAACCGCAATGATGGGCAACTTTCGAGTCATCATTGCGGGCACCCCTTATTCATTCTTAGGCAGCTAAAAATTTATTTAGCCGGCTTCTTTCCAAACATTTGATTGATCTGCCATTGTTGAGCGATCGACAGCAGGTTATTTACTACCCAGTACAGAACCAAGCCCGCAGGGAAGAAGAAGAACATTACCGAGAACACTAGCGGCATGTACATCATCACCTTTGCTTGAATTGGATCTGGTGGTGTTGGGTTTAGTTTGGTTTGCGCAAACATAGAAGCTGCCATGATGATTGGCAAAATGTAATACGGATCCGGAACTGATAAGTCATGAATCCAACCAATCCATGGTGCATTGCGCATTTCTACCGAAGACAGTAGAACCCAATACAAAGAAATAAATACTGGGATCTGAATGACCACGGGCAAGCAGCCACCCAAAGGATTAATTTTTTCCTTGCGATACATCTCCATCATGGCTTGATTGAGTTTTTGTGGCTCACCCTTGTACTGCTCTTTCATAGCAAGCAAGCGTGGCTGAACTTCTTTCATACGTGCCATTGACTTATAGCTAGCAGCAGAAAGAGGGAAGAACACCAACTTAATCAAGATGGTCAGCAAGATGATTGACCAACCCCAGTTACCAACATAAGCGTGAATATTTTCCAGCAGCCAGAAAATAGGTTTAGCAAGAATGGTGAGGTAACCATAATCTTTCAACAAAGCAAATCCTGGAGCAATCGTTTCTAAAACACTTTCCTCTTGTGGGCCAACAAATAACCTTGCTTTTTCAACAACAGTTGTTCCTGGCGCAACTACACCCAAAGGAGTTTGCATGCCAATGCGATAAAGGTTGTTATCTATTCTTCCCGCATAAATGTCACGCGCTGTCTTGTCGCCAGGAATCCAGGCGCTTGCAAAGTAGTGTTGAACCATAGCAATCCAAGCAGGATCTCCAGCGGGCACTTGCGTAGGAATAGTAATTTTGTTTTTATCAATCGCCGTGAATTCCAGCTTTTTGAATTTTTCTTTTTCGGTATATGCAGCTGGTCCAGTAAAGGTGCTGGCTGAGAACGCACCATTAAAGGGTCCAATTTTTTGCTCTTGCGAAGCATCGCGCACGATCTCTGTGTAGAGAACCAATGGCGCTGTGTTTGCATTGCTTTGGGTAACGCGATGTCCAACGTCCACCACGTAACTACCAGGGCTTAAGATAAATGTCTTTTCTAGTTTTACGCCATTGCGCTCGCTAGCCAAAACAATAAAAGGCTTTCCGGACCCATCTTTTCCAGACTGAACCAATTTAAAGGTGCTGGTGTGATTCGGTAGATCTGTATTACCCAAAGCAATTAAGCCGGAACGTGCAAAATATTTATGGTTTGGTACGTATTGAAATAGTTCAACCGGCTTCTTTTCTGCCGTCAGCTGCTTGGGTAATTTTGCATCAATGATGTTGGCACCATTAGCGCTGATTTCTAAAATCAACACATCATTTTGTAATACAAACTTTTCTGATGTTTCAATTGCACCAGCAACAATAGCAGGCGCTTGATTCGGAGCTGGAATGCTTGGGTTTTGTGCGGGGGATGGAATGTCTACTTTGCTTGCTTGAGCCTTATCAGCTACAACAGCAGTGCTTGCAGAGTTCCCACCAAATATCGATGGCTTTCCCTCGTGAACCTGCCAGTTGTTGTACAACATGAGGCCAGACATAGAGAAAACTGCCCAAAGAATTGTTTTTTTAAAGTCCATTTGCATTCACTTAATGATGATGAGGTGTTGGTTTTACTGCGGGGTCATATCCCCCTTGTGACCATGGGTTGCAACGCAAGACACGCCACACCATTAGCCTAAAGCTTTTCAAAAATCCGTAATTTGCAAAACAATCGCACGCGTACTGAGAGCAAGAAGGCACAAACTTACAATGCATGCCGATAAAGGGGCTGAGTGCTATTTGATAAGCCCTCACAACCTTAACGGCCACCTTGTTTAATGGGCGCACGTTAAATCAACCCTGCCATTTGGGTGCGCAGAGTTTCTTTTTCTTTGTTTCTGAGTCTGCCGCGTGTCTCGCGACCAATTGGTTTTTTCAGCTTCACCACAACATCACTGTTGAGGTGTGAAGCTTGAGCGCTTCTAATCAATTCACGGATCATGCGCTTTAATTGGTTGCGATCTACTGCACGCTTAGCTAATTTTTTGGCGACCGCAATACCTAAGTCTGGTTTAACACCTTGATCCGAGGATGCCAAATACAAGCCCCAATACAAATTTGTTTTGGGGCGTGTTTTTAGTAATTCAGAAATCCTGGCGCTATTCAACTGCTAAATTAAACAGCTAGACGTTTGCGACCTTTAGCGCGACGTGCATTCAATACTGCGCGTCCACTCTTAGTTTTCATACGAATACGGAATCCGTGAGTGCGTTTACGACGTGTTACTGAGGGTTGGTATGTTCTTTTCATGATTCATCCTGCAAAACCCCGTATTTTCCTTGTTGCGCAGCAAAAGGTCAACCGCCGCAGAAGAATATATAGGTATTTTTCTCTATTTTGTTTGGCTATTTTTATTAAATCATTGATTTATATGTGTTTTTAGCTTTTATACACAAGTTATCCACAGGTTTTCCACGTTTTTCTGGCTTGTGGATAACTTTGTGTGATCGCTACAATGGATCCTCCAAAAATATGAGTAACTTACAGAATCCACCCACATTGAATTCACTTAGCCCACTGGGGTTTTGGGATGGCGCCCTAGGCGCCCTTGCTCGCGAGCTCTCCCCCCAACAATTTAAAACTTGGATTGCCCCATTAAGCCTGGTTTCCTATGATGAAAGTGAGCAATCACTCGTCTTGGGAGCACCAAACAGATTCAAGCTTGATTGGATAAAGAAGACTTTTTCTGACCGCTTCCAAGAGATGGCCGACCAATATTTTGGCCATCCAATTAACTTAAATTTCATTCTTAATATTGAGGGATCAAGCGACCAAACAGCGCTGGCCAGCAACCCCCAAGATAAGGCCGAGCCCCAAGAGCTTGTGATTAGCTCGGATAGCACCTCAACGGAGGAGCAGGCTTTTGAAATTGAAGATCACTCCAAACTAAACCCCAACCTTACTTTTGAGACTTTTGTAACCGGTAAAGCCAATCAACTAGCAAGAGCCGCCTCAATTCAAGTTGCCCATAACCCCGGCACCTCATATAACCCAATGTTTTTGTATGGCGGGGTGGGCCTAGGTAAAACCCACCTAATCCACGCAATCGGGAACCATCTTTTAAAAGAGAAGCCCAACGCCCGAATTCGATACATCCACGCAGAGCAGTATGTCTCTGATGTAGTTAGGGCTTATCAACAAAAGGCTTTTGACCGCTTTAAACGCTATTACCACTCGTTAGACCTTTTATTAATTGATGATATTCAGTTTTTTAGTGGTAAATCGCGGACTCAAGAGGAGTTTTTCTACGCGTTTGAGGCGCTCCTCAGCAATAAAGCGCAAGTCATCATCACAAGCGATACCTACCCAAAAGAAATGGCTGGAATAGACGATCGCCTCATTTCACGGTTTGATTCAGGCCTAACGGTTGCCATTGAACCTCCCGAGCTTGAGATGCGAGTAGCTATTTTGATGAAGAAGGCATTAAGTGAGGGCATCCCAATGAGTGAGGATGTGGCCTTCTTTGTAGCAAAACACCTGAGATCCAACGTGCGTGAGTTGGAGGGTGCATTAAGGAAGATTTTGGCCTATGTTCGCTTTCACGGCAAAGAGGTCACAATTGATGTGGCTCGCGTTGCCTTAAAGGACCTACTCTCCATACAAAATCGTCAAATTTCGGTTGAAAACATTCAAAAGGCAGTGGCAGACTTTTACAGCATCAAAGTTGCGGACATGTACTCCAAAAAACGTCCAGCAAACATTGCGCGCCCACGGCAAATTGCAATGTTTATGGCCAAAGAGCTTACTCAGAAAAGCCTCCCAGAGATTGGGGAATTGTTTGGCGGCCGAGACCACACAACTGTTTTACATGCTGTTCGCAAGATTGGTGAAGAGCGCTCCCATGATGGACAGCTTAATCATGAAATCCACGTTATCGAGCAAACCCTAAAGTCATAGGTTTTTTAGCCTGTGGATAAGGTTGTGGATAGATGAATGGATAAGTTTGGGGACAACATGTGGATAAATTGTGGAAAGCTCGTGCTTCATGCAAAAATAGGGTGTTGATTAAAAGTTATCCAATATTTATGCAGTGTTTATACAAAAGTTTTCCACAGGTTTTTTTGGTTTTAACGGGTTGTTTTATATACGGTTTTTGAGTTATCCACCGAAATAGCGAGCCTTATTACTACTACTAATAAGATATATACAAGGATTTAAAAGCAATGCAACTAGTAAACACCTCACGTGACAGTTTGTTAAAACCTCTTCAGGTTGTTAGTGGCATTGTTGAACGTCGACACACCTTACCTATCTTGGCAAACTTATTGTTTAAGAAGCAGGGTGACAAAGTTTCTTTTATATCAACAGATATAGAAATTCAAATTACAACCAATGCTAGTTTTGGTGTTGGTACAGAGGATGTAACAACTACGGTTGCTGCGAGAAAACTACTTGATATCTTGCGGGCACTTCCAGAGGGTCCTGTGGCGCTAAACCTCAAAGACAACAAGATGGTTGTTCAAAGTGGTAAAAGCCGATTTTCTTTGCAGACTTTATCTGCCGCGGAATTTCCCGTAATGCAAAGCGTTGGTGAAGTAACTGCGAGTTGGAAGATGACTCAAAAAAGTTTTCGTCAATTGGTTAGCCAAGTTCATTTTGCAATGGCGCAACAAGACATTCGCTACTACCTAAATGGTATGTTGTTGGTTGTTGAGGGTAAGCAGGTAATTGCTGTAGCTACTGATGGCCATCGTTTAGCTTATTCTCAGGTTGAGTTAGCTGAGGCTCCAGTTGGTTCTGGACAAAGACAAGAAATCATTATTCCTCGTAAAACTATTCTCGAGTGCCAACATCTCCTAGAGGATTCAGATGAGATGTTGGAGATGAGTCTTACATCAAACCAAGTGAAGTTTACCTTCGGTGATATCGAGTTAATTTCAAAATTGGTAGAAGGTAAGTTCCCTGACTTCCAGCGAGTAATTCCAAAGGGTCATAAAAACTCATTAGTAGTTGGACGTGATGTTTTGCAATCAGCACTACAGCGTGCCGCAATTTTGACTACTGATAAATTTAAAGGGGTTCGCTTTTCATTGTCACCAAATCGAATCACTGTTCAATCAACCAATGCCGAACAAGAGGAAGCGCAAGAAGAGATTGAGACTGAATATAGTGGTGATGTTGTTGAGATTGGTTTTAATGTAAGTTATTTATTAGATGTTTTATCAAACCTGAAGAACGAAAAAATTCAAATTAGCCTGGGTGATGCCAATAGCAGTGCGGTGATTACTCTGCCTGGTTCAGAAGACTTCAAGTATGTTGTGATGCCAATGCGTATTTAATTTAGAAAAAAATGACTGAAGAAAAAAAAGTAGTAGAGCAGTACGGTGCATCATCGATCCAAATCTTAGAAGGTCTTGAGGCAGTTCGTAAACGCCCGGGTATGTATATCGGAGATACCTCTGATGGCACAGGTCTGCATCACTTAGTTTTCGAGGTTTTAGACAACTCTATTGATGAGGCGTTAGCCGGCTATTGCTCTGAGATCACTGTTGTCATTCAAACCGATAACTCCATTTCAATTGTTGATAACGGTCGTGGCGTCCCAACAGGTATTAAATACGACGATAAGCATGAGCCAAAAAGAAGTGCGGCTGAGATTGTGATGACTGAGTTGCATGCTGGTGGTAAGTTTGACCAAAACAGCTACAAAGTTTCTGGTGGCTTACATGGGGTTGGTGTTAGCTGTGTAAATGCACTTTCAAAATGGTTGAGGTTGACTATTCGTCGTGATGGCAAAGCCCACTACATGGAGTTTGCTCGTGGTGTGGTTCAGAATCGCAACATCCAAAAAGAAAATGGTGTTGATACATCGCCGATCACTATTACTGGCGATACAACCCTAACTGGAACTGAAGTTCACTTTTTAGCGGACGAAGATATTTTTGGAAATGTTGAGTTTCATTACGAAATTCTTGTTAAGCGTATTCGCGAACTCTCTTTCTTGAATAATGGTGTTCATATCAAGTTAATTGACCAGCGCTCTGGTCAAGAAGAGGATTTTGCTTTCTCTGGTGGTGTAAAAGGCTTTGTTGAATACATCAACCAAACAAAAAATGTTTTGCACCCTAATATTTTTTATGCTGAAGGTATTCGCCCATCAGACTTGGGTGGCAACATTACCGCTGAAGTTTCTATGCAGTGGAATGATAGTTTTAGTGAGCAAGTGCTTTGTTTTACTAACAACATTCCACAGCGGGATGGTGGTACCCACCTCACTGGTTTACGTGCAGCAATGACTCGTGTCATTAATAAATACATTGATGAACATGAAGTCGCGAAGAAGGCAAAAGTAGAAATCTCTGGTGACGATATGCGTGAAGGCCTCGCCTGCGTGCTGTCGGTTAAGGTTCCTGAGCCAAAGTTTTCAAGCCAAACAAAAGATAAATTGGTTTCCAGTGAGGTTCGTGGACCGGTAGAGGAAATTGTTGCAGAGGCTTTGAGTGCATACCTTCAAGAGCGTCCTGCTGATGCAAAGATCCTTTGCGGGAAAATTGTAGATGCCGCTCGTGCCCGCGAGGCTGCACGCAAAGCGCGTGATATGACTCGTCGCAAAGGGGTTTTGGATGGTTTGGGTCTTCCAGGAAAGTTAGCAGACTGCCAGGAAAAGGATCCAACTAAATCTGAATTGTTTATTGTCGAGGGAGACTCCGCGGGAGGCTCTGCAAAACAAGGCCGTGATCGCCGCTTCCAAGCCATTCTTCCCCTTAAGGGAAAAATCTTGAATGTGGAGAAGGCGCGTTTCGACAAAATGTTGGCTAGCCAAGAGGTTGTTACATTAATTACGGTGCTAGGCACAGGTATTGGGGCTGAAGAATATAAGGCTGACAAACTACGTTATCACCGCATCATCATCATGACCGACGCGGACGTTGACGGTAGCCACATCCGCACACTCTTGCTTACTTTCTTCTATAGACAGATGCCTGAGTTGATCGAGCGCGGTCATATCTATATTGCGCAACCACCCTTGTATAAGGTGAAGTTTGGTAAGAATGAGCAGTACATTAAGGATGATGCTGAATTAAACCAACTGCTTTTAAAGATTGCTCTAGAGTCAGCATCACTACAAACCCCTACTGGTGAAATTATTGAGGGTGCTGCGTTGGGTGAGTTGGCAAAGCACTATCAAGTCATTCAATCTATTGTTGATCGCCTCTCACGCACCATTGATGAGGATGCTTTGCGTGCAATTGCGTCTGGCACCCAATTGAATTTGGATACCGAACAATCTGCTCAAGAATCTGCTGAGCGCTTGCGTATTGCCCTTGCAGATTCTTTAAACCCTTTAGCCTTGCCGCCAGAAATCATTGTGCAAAAGGAAGAGCGCACCGATCGATTTAAGTTGCTGTTGTCACGCCGCATACATGGCAATCTGAAGCTGTCTGCAATTAATTCTGACTTTGTTCATGGTGATGACTACCAAAGCCTGGCAAATGCGGCTGCGGTTTTATCTGGCAAGGTGTTGCCTGGCTCAAAAGTACGTCGCGGTGATCCAGATAAAAATCAAAAGGAACAAGCTATTCAGGATTTCAGGGCAGCCTTTGCATGGTTGCTTTCTGAGGCAGAGCGTGTGCTTAGTCGTCAGCGTTACAAGGGTCTTGGTGAGATGAACCCATCTCAGTTGTGGGAAACCACAATGGATGCTGGCTCACGCACTTTGCTTCAAGTCAAAATTGAAGATGCTATTGCCGCTGATCAAGTCTTCACCACCTTAATGGGTGATGAGGTTGAACCGCGTCGCGCGTTTATCGAGAAGAATGCATTAATTGCTCGTAACTTGGATGTTTGATTTAGATGGCTAAAAAGAAATTGGTTTTACCGAGCGTGGATAGGTCTTGTATTGTTGTTAAGTCTTCACCTATTCACGGCAAAGGGGTGTTCGCTGCAAAGCCCATTAAAAAAGGCTCAGCCATCATTGAATATAAGGGCGAACGCATTAGCTGGAAGTTGGCTGAAAAGCGCCACCCCCATGACCCCAAAGACCCAAATCACACCTTCTATTTTTCTTTAGAGGATGGACGTTGTATTGATGCTAAGTACGGCGGCAACGCTGCGCGCTGGATTAATCATTCCTGTAAGCCTAGTTGTGAAACTCGAGAAGATAGTTTTGATGGTGAGCCTCGAGTCTTTATTTATGCAAAACGTGACCTCAAATTGGGTGAGGAGCTTTTTTATGACTACTCGCTTGATGTTGAGGGTCGCATTACCAAGAAAATGAAAAAAGATTACGAGTGCCGTTGTGGCGCAAAAAAATGTCGCGGCACCATGCTGTCGCTTGACGATAAGTAATTCTCAAAAATGTTGTTTGTCAGCATTCAGGATCTAGAGGCCGCCATTAATTATTGGCGCAGCCAGTCACCCGCAGTTGGTGAGGAGTTGCACTTGTGCACAGAAGCTGCAGCGCTTGCGAAGCCATACGCCCTCATGATTGTTCAGGGCGCCCAAAGGGTTCCCATGGACGTTTTGGATGAGGTGGCAAGATTGGCAATTCAAAACTTTTTCAAAAATACCCACACAAATTAAACAACACGCGCTTTGTGTGTTTAGGGTTATCGCTATATTAGTAAGCGCTCTCTTAGAGTATTCTCAAACTCTTGCCCAAGAAAGGGTGTGAGGATCTGAGTTTGCAAGAAACAATATTAAAAACAATTGGTCTTGGAAAAACTTTTAAAGGTTTTTCTGCGGTGAGCGATGTCAACTTAGACGTCACTCGGGGAACCATTCACGCCTTGATTGGGCCTAATGGGGCGGGCAAGACAACTTGCTTTAACCTCCTTACGAAATTCTTAGAGCCTAGCAGTGGCCAAATTTTATTTAATGGTTTTGACATCACCAAAGAAAAGCCGGCACAAATTGCTCGCCGTGGTGTTGTCCGATCCTTTCAAATCTCTGCTGTTTTTCCGCATTTGACTGTTTTAGAAAATGTTCGTGTTGCACTGCAGCGAGATTTAGGTACCGAATTTCATTTCTGGAGATCTGGAGATTCACTGAATGTACTTAATGAGCGTGCTGAGGCACTCTTATGTGAAGTTGGTTTGGCTGATTTTGCTCACGAAGAGACTTTAAATCTGGCCTATGGGCGTAAAAGAGCTTTAGAGATTGCCACCACTATGGCCATGGAGCCCGAGCTAATGTTGTTGGATGAGCCCACACAAGGTATGGGGCATGAAGACGTAGAGCGCGTTACTGAGCTAATTGATCGGGTGGCTAAGGGCCGCACGATTTTGATGGTTGAGCACAATATGAAGGTGGTTTCATCTATTGCCGACCGCATTACGGTATTGCAGCGTGGTTCAGTTTTGGCTGAAGGCTCCTATCAAGAGGTTTCAAACAACCCCCTGGTAGTCGAGGCTTATATGGGTAGTCACGGGGGTGACAACATATGAGCAATATGGCCCTAGAAGTTAAAAACCTTGAATCTTGGTATGGCGAGTCCCACATCCTTCACGGTGTCAACTTTTCTGTGCGTGATGGTGAGGTGGTAACCCTTTTGGGTCGCAACGGCGCTGGCCGCAGCACTATTTTAAAAACCATTTTGGGTTTAACCAGCAAAAGAACGGGCTCAGTAGAGATTTATGGCAACCAAACTATTGCGATGCCAACCTACAGAATTGCGCGTCTCGGTGTTGGATTTTGCCCGGAAGAGCGCGGCATCTTTGCCAGCCTAAGCACCGAAGAAAATCTAATGCTGTTGCCAGAGATTGCCCCTGGTGGCATGGGTCTGGATGAGATTTATGAGATGTTCCCCAACCTTTATGAGCGACGCAATAGCCCTGGCACAAGGTTGTCGGGCGGTGAGCAGCAAATGCTCGCAATGGCGCGCATTCTAAGAACGGGCGCAAAACTATTGTTGTTGGATGAGATTACTGAGGGCTTGGCTCCGGTGATTGTTCAAAAACTGGGCGAGGTGGTTACAAGCTTGCGTAATAAAGGTTTCACGATTGTGTTGGTTGAGCAAAACTTTCGCTTTGCTGCGCCTTTGGCCGATCGTCATTATGTGGTTGAGCACGGCAATGTGGTGGAAGTTGTTAATCAAAACGAGCTTGCTGAGAAAGCAAGTTTATTGAATGAGTATCTTGGTGTTTAGTGGTTATCTATAGGAGACAAAAATGAAGTTAAAGCAAATTACCGCATGTCTGGTGGCGGCAACCTTTTTTGGTTCAAACCCAGCGTTTGCACAAACATCTAAAGTTAGTGGTGATGTAATTAAGATTGGCGTGTTAACTGACCTATCTTCAACATACTCAGATTTGGCTGGCCCTGGTGCTGTGATTGCAGCAAAAATGGCGATCGCTGACTTTTCAAAAGATGGCACTGTTATTGGTAAAAAGATTGAATTGGTTAGTGCCGATCATCAAAACAAAGCAGATATTGCCGCAAATAAAGCGCGCGAGTGGTACGACAAAGATGGTGTTGATGTGATTGTTGAGTTGGTGTCTACCAACGTTGCGCTCGCCGTAATGGAAGTGGCAGAACAAAAAAATAAAATCACATTAGTATCTGGCGCTGCCTCTTTGCCAATTACCAATGAAAAATGTACCGCCAATAACGTACATTGGACTTACGATACTTATGCGCTCTCAAACGGAACAGCTAAGGCTGTTGTAAAGCAGGGCAAAAAGAATTGGTACTTCCTTACAGCTGACTACGCTTTCGGCGCCGCCTTGGAGAAAGATTCAACCAATGTCGTTAATGCAAACGGCGGTAAGGTGTTGGGAACGAGTAAGCACCCATTCCCCAATAGCGACTTCTCTTCATATCTTTTAAAAGCGCAAGCTAGTGGTGCTGATGTTGTGGCATTGGCGAACGCAGGCCAAGACACTATTAACTCTGTGAAGCAGGCTTCAGAGTTTGGTATCAACAAAAAGCAAACTGTAGTTCCTTTGCTGATGTTTATCTCCGACGTTCACTCTTTGGGTTTGAATGCTGCACAAGGCATGTATTTAACCGAGGGCTTCTACTGGGATAAAGATGATAAGACGCGCGCATTCTCTAAGCGTTTCATCTTGCAACACAAGCGTATGCCTACTAGTGTTCAGGCTGGCGTTTACTCATCTGTTCTTGCTTACTTAACTGCAGTACAAAAAGCTGGCACTGACGATACACAAGCGGTAATGAAGGCTTTGAAATCCACCAATATTGATGATGGATTGTTCAAAGGAAAAATCCGCGCTGATGGTAAGTTTGAGCACGACATGTATTTGCTTGAAGTGAAGAAGCCATCTGACTCTAAGAGCCCATGGGATTATTACAACGTCAAGGCGGTGATTCCTGCTGCTGAGGCAACACAACCACTTTCATTGTCACGATGCAAGCTGGTTACTAACAAGTAATTCATTTCTAGCTAAGTATGTTTGAACTTCTTGGAATTACCCCACAAGGGCTGGTTGCTCAGCTCTTGGTGGGGCTTATTAATGGCTCCTTCTACGCCATTTTGAGTTTGGGTCTGGCCATTATTTTTGGCCTACTCAACATCATCAATTTTTCGCATGGCGCTCAGTACACAATGGGTGCATTTGTTGCATGGATTGGCCTCACTCAAGTTGGCCAGTGGTTTGGTTTTCCTGAGTTCTCTATTAACTATTGGTTTGCATTAATTTTGGTGCCCTTGGTTATGGCGGGCTTTGGTTTGATTCTCGAGCGCACAATGCTTAGGCGCCTTTATCACCTAGATCACCTGTATGGCTTGTTATTAACCTTTGGTTTGGCGCTCATTATTGAGGGCATGTTCCGTCACTGGTATGGAATTTCTGGTGAGAGCTATCCAGCCCCTGAGTTATTGCAGGGTGCAATACCTTTGGAGTCGATTGGCATTATTTTGCCCAAGTACCGTTTGTGGGTGGTTGTTGCTTCCTTGGTGGTTTGCTTCTCTACTTGGTATGTGATTGAGCGCACTAAGCTGGGCGCTTATCTTCGCGCTGGTACTGAAAACCCAAAACTCCTTCAGGCGTTTGGCATCAATGTGCCGCTAATGATTTCTTTGGCCTATGCCTATGGCGTGGGCCTTGCTGGTTTTGCTGGCGTTTTAGCCGCACCGATTTTTCAAGTTAACCCATTGATGGGCTCCAACCTGATCATTGTGGTTTTCGCAGTTGTTGTGATTGGTGGCATGGGCTCTATCATGGGCTCTATTTTGACTGGCCTTGCTTTGGGCTTGATCGAGGGCCTAACTAAAGTTTTTTATCCAGAAGCATCTGGCGTAGTAATTTTTGTGATCATGGCAATCGTATTGCTCATTCGTCCTGCTGGACTTTTCGGCCGGGAGAAATAGTATGAATTCAAAAACAAAATTACTCTACGGCATTTTGGTTCTGATTGCCCTGCTTCTACCTTTTCAAGATTTTATTTATTTAGTATTTGCAATGAAGGTGTTGTGCTTCGCCCTCTTCGCTTGCGCCTTTAATTTGTTATTGGGCTTCACGGGACTTCTTTCTTTTGGGCACGCAGCATTCTTTGGAACCTCTGCTTATATCACCGCCTATCTTTGTAAAGAGGCTGGCCTATCTCCCGAGTTTGGAATTGCGTTGGGCGTTTTGGGCTCCGCTGTTTTAGGTTTTTTAATTGGCTCTTTGGCAATTCGTCGACAGGGTATTTATTTTGCGATGGTGACGTTGGCTCTTTCGCAGATGGTTTACTTCTTGGCGGTGCAGCTCCCCTTCACTGGTGGTGAGGACGGCATTCAGGGTGTTCCGCGCGGCATGTTGTTTGGTTTGATTGATTTAAAAGATGACGTCAGCATGTATTACTTTGTGCTTACTGTTTTCTTACTCGGATTTGCGTTGATCGTTCGCACAGTACACTCCCCTTTCGGCCAAGTCTTAAAAGCTATTCGTGAAAACGAACCACGCGCAGTTTCTTTGGGTTATGACGTTGATCGTTTCAAGTTAATCTCTTTTGTTATTTCAGCTGCGCTTGCGGGCCTTGCTGGTTCTTTGAAAACCCTCGTCTTCCAGTTGGCAACATTGACCGACGTTCATTGGCACATGTCTGGTGAGGTTGTTCTCATGACTTTGCTTGGTGGAATGGGAACTATCCTCGGCCCAGTTGTTGGTGCGGGCATTGTTGTTGGCTTGCAAAACTATCTGGCTAACATTGGCTCTTGGAGCACCATTGCAACCGGATTCATTTTTGTAATCTGTGTTTTGGCATTCCGTCGCGGGGTTGTTGGCGAAATTACTCACCTCTTTAAGAAGAAAAATTGATTTAGGTTTTTCTTATTCGCTTTTAGTACGGCGCTTCGGCGCCGTACTCATTTAAAGCCCTCCGTTGCTTGCGCTTAGTGGTGCTCAACCCACTATTTTTATAAAAACATAATTAAATCAATGACTTATGAAATATAAGGCATATTTATTGTTGTTTGAGTGAGTATTTGTTTCACGTGAAACCTACAAAATGCTATGATCATCGCCCTATCTGAGGCAAATCATGCGCTATTCAAAGAACTTCGATGTCATTGTGGTTGGTGGTGGTCACGCCGGGACCGAGGCTGCCCTCGCTTCCGCACGCATGGGATGCGACACGCTGCTAATTACCCACAGTATTGAGAATTTGGGCGCCATGAGCTGCAACCCTTCAATTGGCGGTATTGGTAAAGGGCACTTAGTTAAAGAGATTGATGCGATGGGTGGTGCCATGGCGGCAGCTACCGATGAGGCTGGTATTCAGTTTCGGATATTGAATTCGAGCAAGGGCCCTGCTGTCCGAGCTACTCGGGCACAGGGTGACCGAGTTTTATATAAAGCGGCGATTCGCCGACGTCTTGAGAATCAGGAAAACCTAACCCTTTTTCAAGCTGCTGTTGATGATTTACTGGTTCAAGGTGATGAGGTCCAAGGCGTGGTTACGCAAATGGGCCTGAAGTTTATGGCTAATAAAGTGGTCTTAACGGCCGGAACCTTCTTGGATGGAAAGATTCATGTCGGCTTAAATAATTACGCTGGTGGTCGAGCTGGTGATCCCGCGGCTGTTTCTTTGTCTGCCAGGTTAAAAGAGTTGAAACTCCCTCAAGGAAGATTAAAGACGGGAACGCCGCCGAGGATCGATGGCCGCACCATTGATTTCTCGGTCATGTTGGAGCAGCCGGGAGATCTAGATCCGGTGCCGGTTTTCTCTTATTTGGGTCGACCCGAGCAACACCCAAAGCAAGTTCCTTGCTGGATTTCACACACAAATGAGCAAACGCACGACATTATTCGGGGTGGTTTAGACCGCTCGCCAATGTATACGGGTGTGATTGAAGGGGTTGGCCCACGCTACTGCCCTTCTATTGAAGACAAGATTCATCGTTTTGCCTCCAGAAATAGTCATCAGATCTTCTTAGAGCCCGAGGGCTTAACAACAAATGAGTTTTATCCCAACGGAATCTCCACCAGTCTCCCCTTTGATGTTCAGTGGAGTTTGGTACGAAGTATTCGGGGTTTAGAGTCTGCGGTGATTGTGCGCCCTGGTTATGCCATTGAGTACGATTTCTTTGATCCGCGCCATTTGCGCCATAGTTTAGAGACCAAGGCGATTGCTGGTCTTTACTTTGCGGGCCAGATTAATGGCACTACAGGTTATGAAGAGGCTGCAGCACAGGGGATGCTTGCCGGCATCAATGCTGGTTTAGCGGCACAGGGCAAGGAGCCTTGGTTGCCAAAGCGTAGTGAGTCTTATATTGGTGTTTTGGTGGATGACCTGATTACTTTGGGCGTTCAAGAGCCTTACCGCATGTTTACTAGCCGCGCCGAGTACCGCTTGAGCCTGCGAGAAGACAATGCGGATTTGCGTCTAACCACCATTGGCCGAGAGCTGGGCTTAGTAGACGACTACCGCTGGAATACGTTTTGTAGAAAACAAGAAGCTGTTTCACGTGAAACATCCCGCTTGCAAGATATTTGGATTGGACCAAAGCATGGGTCCGCAAAGGCGGTTTCTGAGCTTTTAGGCCAAGACTTATCGCACGAGTGTAGTTTGGCCGACCTTTTACGGCGTCCTGGCATCACTTATGAGGCGGTCACCAATTTGGCGAATGGGCTTTGGTCCCCAGGAACGCTAGATGACGATTTAGGTTTGGCGCAGCAAATTAGTGACCAGGTTGAAATTTCTATTAAATATCAAGGCTATATAGATAGGCAGGCGGTTGAGATTGCGCGGCAAGAGCATAACGAAAGCTTCCCATTGCCTGAGTCTTTGGATTACACCCAGGTTCTTGGTTTATCGAAAGAGGTGCAGCAAAAACTCAACTTACATAAGCCTGGCACCCTCGGTCAAGCTGGCAGGATTTCTGGTGTGACGCCGGCAGCCCTCTCCTTGCTGCTGGTCCATCTTAAAAAGGGCCTAGGCCGCACCCAAGAAGAAACCCATGGGTAATGATTTGGTTTCTTTGGGGATTGAGGGTTTGGGCCTCAATCTCAGTCCCACGAATATTGCAGATTTAGAGCTATTTTTGCAGGAAATGAGCCGTTGGAACCAAGTGCATAACTTGACTGCAATTGAAGGTGAAAAAAACTCAGTAAGATTGCATCTCATTGATTCCATTACAGTTTTACCCGTAATGCGTCAATTTTTGGGTTTGCAAAACCCCAAAATCGCAGACCTCGGTTCGGGCGGCGGTTTGCCGGCAATTCCCATCGCCATCTTGCAGCCCGAGTGGCACTTGACCTTAATTGAGGCCATCCGTAAAAAAACGGCGTTTTTGCAACATGTACGCGGCAAGTTGGGCTTAAAGAATATTCAGGTTCTGAGTGAGCGCGTCGAGGCGGTAGCTAAATCACAGCCTGGTCAGTTTGATGCGGTGATTTCTAGGGCGTTTACTAATCTTGCCCACTTTCTAGAGCTTTCTCTGCCCCTTCTCAAGCCCAACGGGTTGGTGTTTGCAATGAAGGCAAAACGAGCGGATGAAGAGCTGCAAGATGTTTGTATGGATGACTGGCGTTTGGTGGCCGATGAGCCCCTAGAAATTCCGAATTTGGCGGTGGAACGCAGGCTTTTGGTCTTATCCCCCGTGAGAAAATTACCCCTTTAAAGCACGACATTTTTAAGAAAAATTATGGCCAAAATATTCTGTATTGCAAATCAAAAAGGCGGGGTTGGTAAAACTACCACCGCTGTGAATTTGGCCGCCGGTTTAGCCGGACATCAACAACGTGTTTTGTTGGTAGATTTAGATCCACAAGGCAATGCGACGATGGGATCGGGAATTGAAAAAGCGGATCTCAATAGCACGGTGTATCAAGTCTTAATTGGCCTTTCATCAGTAAAAGAATCCGCATTACGTTGCGAGAGTTCTGGCTACGATGTGCTGCCAGCAAATCGTGATCTAGCTGGTGCAGAAATTGAATTGGTGGATTTAGATTCTCGCGAACAACGATTGAAAGATGCGCTTGCACTCGTAGCAAATGACTACGATTTTATTTTGATTGATTGTCCCCCTGCACTATCTTTGTTAACGCTCAATGGATTGTGCGCAGCGAACGGCGTGATCGTACCAATGCAGTGTGAATATTTTGCACTGGAAGGATTGTCGGATTTGGTTAACACCATCAAACAAGTGCACGCAAATTTAAATCCCGACTTGGTGATCATTGGATTGCTGCGCGTGATGTTTGATGCGCGTATGACATTGCAACAACAAGTTTCCGATCAATTGCTTGAGCACTTTGGCGACAAAGTATTTAAGAGCATTATTCCCCGCAACGTCCGCCTAGCCGAAGCCCCGTCCTATGGGCTTCCTGGGGTGGCGTTTGATAAGTCATCGCGTGGCGCTAAAGCTTACTTAGAGTTTGGTGCTGAGATGATTGAGCGCATTAAGCAAATGTAAAACCTAGGAACAAGAAAAATATTATGGTTGCAATAAAGAAAAAAGGTTTGGGTCGTGGCTTAGAGGCGTTGCTCGGCGATAAGGCGCAGAAAGAAACTACAGCTGAAATTAATCGTTTGCCATTAACTGCATTACAGGCTGGCAAATATCAGCCGCGTCAAAAAATGGAAGCGGGTGCATTACAAGAGTTAGCGGAAAGTATTCGTGAGCAAGGAGTCATGCAGCCTCTGTTAGTGCGTTTGGTTGCTCCAGGTAAATACGAAATTATTGCGGGTGAACGTCGCTTCCGTGCGGCAACTTTGGCGGGCTTAAAAGAGGTGCCTGTTTTAGTTTCTGGCGCTAACGATCAAGCTGCTGCAGCAATGGCTTTGGTTGAGAATATGCAGCGCGAAGATTTGAATCCGCTGGAAGAGTCTCAGGGCCTCGCAAGGTTAATTGAAGAGTTCGGCTTCACACATGAGCAGGCGGCAAAAGCGGTGGGCAAGTCACGTAGTGCCGTAACCAATTTATTGCGCTTAAATCAATTGGCAAAGCCGGTGCAAGCCATGCTCTTGGCTGGCGATATTGATATGGGCCATGCACGTGCACTCTTGCCTTTGCCTGGAGCAAGTCAGGTAGCTCTAGCGCAAAGAATTGCCGCCCAAGGTTTGTCAGTTCGTGAGGCGGAAAGAATGTCTGCTGCCTTAGCGCTTGCAGGGGGCCAGATTGGAGACAAAAAAGCCAAAATCCAAGCGGCTGGAGGTGCACCTAGCCGTGATCCAGATATGCGTCGCTTAACCCAAGAAATCGCTGATTTGATAGGTTTAAATGCCGAATTTAAGTTCAAGGGCAAAGGTGGCGAGCTCAGAATTAGCTTCAGCCAATTTGACGAATTGGATTCTTTATTAAAAAAGCTGGGCGTCGAGGCTTAAAAGTCATCAAAAATGACCCTAAAACATTTGACCTATTGCAGTGCACACATTAAACTCACGGGGCTAAATTGATTCCTCAAAAAAATCGATTTTCCGAGGCAAATGACTGGGATGAGCCTGAAGAAGAGGTCTATCGGGTTTTAAGTAAAGAGGAAATGACTGCGTTGCAAGCTAGCAATGCCGTTAAACACCCTCCACTGTCGCCCTGGAGAATTTTGGCTGCGCAAGCAGTCGTTACCGTGCTCAGTATGGTGATTTGGTCAATTTTTGGGGAGCCGGTAGGGGTAAGCCTTTATACTCAGTCGGCCTTTTTAGGTGGTTTAATTAGCGTCTTGCCGTCAGCCTTGTTTTTGATCAGGCTGGAGTTGGCAAAAAATACGCAAATATTGAATCCAGGGAATTATTTAGCAGCATTAGTTTCGGGCGAATTTATCAAAATCGTCGTTACTTTGATGCTGTTTTTAGGGGTTGCATATTGGATCCCGGGTGTGCTTTGGGTCCCATTGTTGGTGACTTATGTACTTGCCCTAAAGTGTGTGTGGCTGGCGTGGTTGTGGCGCTAATAGTAATAAATGAGATTGAACCAAAGGACTAGTTAAGAGATGTCTAGCGAAGTAAACCAAGCCCACGCGGCAGCAGAGCAAATGACGCCAACAGCGTACATTTCTGAGCACTTACAAAACCTCAACAATTCAGGCGGACCACAGTCGTCCATTATTGATTTCAGCATCATCAATTTAGATACTATTTTTTGGGCATCCCTTATGGGCTTGCTCACTGTATTCATTCTGTTGATTGCAGCGCGTCGTGCCACTCCAGGCGTACCAGGTCGCTTCCAGTGCTTTATTGAAATGATTGTGGAGATGGCTGAGACACAATCGAAGAGCATCGTTCATGGCGACCGCTCTTTCATTGCCCCGCTCGCCCTATTCGTATTCTTTTGGATCATCCTTTTAAATACCCTCGACTTGATTCCAGTGGATTGGGTCTTAGGTGTCAATCACTTCATTGAAAGTTTTGGCGTTCATGTTCCGCACCATAAGGTTGTTCCTACAACCGATCTAAATGCGACCATGGGCATGTCAATGTCCGTTCTAGTTTTGGTTTTCTTCTACAGCTTCAAAGTCAAAGGTTTTGGTGGCTTTTTGCACGAGCTCATTTCTGCCCCATTTGGCGCGAAGTGGTACTTGGCCCCATTCAACCTCGCTTTGAACATCATCGAATATCTTGCTAAAGGTGTTTCTTTGGGAATGCGACTGTTTGGCAATATGTATGCCGGCGAGTTGGTTTTCTTATTGATCGCATTGCTAGGTAGCGTGTGGACGTTTAATTTTGATTTATCCCTGTTCGGATTGGTGGGCCATGTTATTGCTGGATCAGCTTGGGCCATCTTCCACATTTTGGTTATTTTGTTGCAAGCCTTTATTTTCATGATGTTGACTTTGGTCTACATCGGGCAAGCGCATAGCCACCACTAAGATTTTTTATTTTTAACTTATCTCTTTAACTTCAGGAGTCAGCAACATGCAACAATTTCTCGCAAACATTCAAGGTTTCACAGCAATCGCTATCGGCATCATCATCGGCCTCGGCGCGATCGGTGCTTGTTTAGGTATTGCATTGATGGGTGGTAAGTACATCGAAGCTTGTGCACGTCAACCAGAATTGATGGAGCCACTCCAAACTAAGATGTTCCTTTTGGCTGGTTTGATCGACGCTGCGTTCTTGATCGGCGTTGGTGTTGCAATGTTGTTTGCTTTCGCAAACCCACTGCTCGCAGTTATTAAGTAATTGTTTTGGCGTGGATGACCACCGGGTCATCCAACC
>CANGNV010000008.1 GCA_947455485.1 Burkholderiaceae bacterium
CATAGCGTGCCTTTTTTAAGAAAAATCCAGACATAGCGTGCTAAACGTTAAGAAATGGCCAATGCAAGACTTTGTCTAACCCATTGAATTTATTACGTTATGGAGTCTGGACTTAAAATGCAGACGACAATTTCAAATGGGCTTCCCGCACTTTCTATAATGGAGTCAGGCAAGTAGGTAGATTCCTACACATAAATAAGCCTTAAGCCCTTACCCCTCCAATCCGTCCTGCCTAGACTGGCTATTCAACGATTGGAGAATGCTGATGAGCCCGAAATCCCGGCTGTACACGCTTGTAAAGGCTTGGAAGAACAAACCCTTCCACGAAGTGCGCGATGCCTGCGGCCAGCCTTGGCTTGGTCTTAGCGGCGAAGCGCTCGAAGAACACCAATCCTGGTCCCAGCGACAAGCGATTAGTAACGAACCCATCTTTAACAGCCAAGGAACTAAGCTGACGAGCTCTTTATTTAGACCATTACTTACCGCCACCGACACACAGCTCCTCAGACTATTCATGGAGGGCTTGGACACCATTACGTATTGGTACCGTAGCGGTCGCTTCATTCCAGGCATCTTGCCTATTCCAGCGCAACATCTAGCCTCCGGTAACTTTATAGATGCCTTGAGTGACCTGATTTTGAATTCTCGACTACCTGTTGGTCTTGTGAGTTTGGGCGTGCACAAGCTCAACGAGGTTGACTCCATGAATTCCTGCATGGAAGGTCTATTACGCATGCGCCGCCTTGGCGTCTTAATCCATGCCCTCGATTTTTGTGGTGCCAGCTCACAAATTCAATGGATTGAGCAAATGGAGCCAGAGGGTATTCATATTGAGATGGGGCAATTTCGTACTGATGGCTTACCAAACGAAATGATTTCGCTTGGTCAGAAATTCCATACCCAAATCTATGCCAGCAACATCACCCTGGTGAAGGATTTAGAAAATGTCATGGCAATGGGAGCGCACCACTGTTATGGCGGACTAATGATGTCACCGGTAAGTCGACATCAAATGCTACACACGAGCGATAGCCGCATCGCTAAAGCCATTTTTTCGCTGCACCCTCATAAAACCTAAACGGAGACAAGTAATGAGAAAACGCGTGATGTTGGTAGATGACCATCCAGCTATGCTGATGGCATTAAAAAGTATGTTGCAGGATCAATTGCTTTTTGAGATAGCAGGACAGGCACAGCATGGGGAGGAGTGTCTACGCTCAATCAAAGAAGTGAATCCGAATATGGTGATTCTAGATTTGGATATGCCTAAGACGGACGGCTTTGATGTCATCCGACGAATTGGTTTGATGCATCCAGAAGTTCGAATTTTGGTGCTATCTAGCCTAGATGAAGCAGTCTATGGCGGCAGAGTGCGATCCTTGGGTGCCCATGGCTTTGTCAATAAGACCGCTGGGGCTGATGTCATTTTGGCTGCATGCGTTGCTATTTCGCAGGGATATACCTTCTTCACACACGGGAAGAACGGTAATACCTCCTTAAGCGATAACGATAAATTGGCATTGATATCGGATCGTGAACTGCAGGTCATGAAGTATCTCGGGAAAGGCAATACGAACCAACAGATATCGGACTTACTTCACATTAGCAATAAGACGGTGGCAACCTACAAGACTAGAGTCTTTGACAAACTAGGTATTAACAATATTGCTGATTTAATCTTGTTCTGCCGCATGAACAACATCATCGAAAGCTAAAGTAGGCATGCATCGATTCATCTTGAAAAAAGTATTTTTTCTCTACTGTATTCATGGAGGCTTAGTGCATGCTGGACCTTTTGGTGCAGCAGAGCAATTATGGATCGATGCACATCCAGTCGTACGATTTAGTATTCACGAAAAATATGCACCCTATCTCACCGAATCCAATAAGCGTGAAAGTACGGGGCCATTTAAAGCGCTATTGTCGAAAATTGAAGAATGTACCCGACAGCAATACGTGCCGGTATGGAGAAAATCAGACTCAGAAGGTTTAAAGCAGCTCAGCAAAGGTGAGGTAGATTTCATCATTGACCCGCCAAGCATTGATAACCACGTGTTGAAATTCGGCTCCTTATCAGAAGCCATCTTTTGGGGGCATGATGCTGTTGTCACTAAAACCTCAAATAAGCTAGACGCGCCCAATCTAAAGATCGCCTACTTTGATCGAGGACTCGAGAATGCACCATCTAGTATTGACGGTCACACTCAAAACAAAGAAATGCAGTCTCCTAAAGACTTAATTCAATCACTCATTCAGAGCGATATCGAGGCTATAGTCATGCCCATTCGATTAGCGCGTCGACTGATAGAAGAATCCCAAAATTCCGATTTAAAAGTAGATGGTTTATACAAGCGGGATCCCTTTGCATATCGCTGGTTAATATCTGACCAAGACGCTCCTTTGCATGACGTATTGAGCCACTTTCTCGATGACTTAGACCCCATTGCATCACGCCAACTCTTTGCATTAGAAAGCGAATTAGCACCAAGATCCACCATGCTGCCCTGGCTAGGCGCTTTCCTATTATTCATTGTAGGTGGGGCGATGTTCTACCAACTCCAAAGAAAGTATTTCTATCAGAAGCAAGCTGCTATTGAATTACTTCACTCTAAGGAGTTGGCTGAAAAAGCAAATGCAGCAAAGTCTGCTTTTCTGGCAACTATGAGCCACGAAATTCGTACGCCGATGAATGCCATTCTTGGAGTGCAAGAACTGCTCCTGGGCAGTGCGCAGTTTCCCAAAAAAGATAAGTCGCTATTAAAGAGTGCTCAAGCATCGGCCGAATCTCTTTTGGGTATGCTCAATCAAGTATTGGATATTTCCAAAATTGAGGCTGGCAAACTCACGCTGAATTTAGAGCCTTGTAATCCACATCAATTGATGATGGATATTCATGCGGCGTTTTCAACAGTAGCGAAGAAACAGGGGCTAATACTCCACACCTCGATTGATCCCAGAATCGCCGAAGTCCTCATGATTGACTCCCTACGCCTGCGCCAAATTCTTCAGAATTTACTCAGCAATGCAATTAAATTCACCACTGAGGGTGAGGTGTACTTTTCTATCACCGTACTTGCGGATGATCATGCAGGCCAACTACTTGAGTTCAGGGTAATTGATACCGGGGTAGGCATGGGTAGTGAGCAAATTAAATTGGCTCTGCAGGCCTTTGAGCAATTACCCACCACTCAAGAGTCATATCCATCAGAACAAGAGAGGGGTACAGGCCTTGGACTCACAATTACCAATCACCTAGTGAACTCCATGAATAGCCATCTCTATTTTGAAAGCGCCCCAGGCTTTGGAAGCAATGTTCATTTTTCAGTAGCCTTTCCTAGAACCAGCATCGCCGCCCCACAGGCTACAAGCTTTGATTCAGTTGGAGCATCATCGAAGAGCTTCGTCTCGAAAAGCCCGGGCCGAAAAAACTGCGGCATTCATGCTTTAGTGGTTGAAGATCATCCAGCGAGCCGCCAAATACTGTCCTTGCAATTAGAAGCCCTTGGCATCAACACTTGCGTTTGTGAGAATGCCGTCGTTGCACTGGAGTTATTGAAAGACCACCATTTTGATCTCATGCTCACAGATCAATCCATGCCCGGAATGCAAGGTTCTGAATTAGCACAACAAATCCGATCTCTAGGAAATCGTGAATTGATCATTATTGGCGTCACAGCCGACATTTATGCTCTAGACTCGCGCCATCAATTTTTATCATCCGGTATGAATGGTGTGCTCATAAAGCCGCTGAGCTTGGGGGCCATAGAGAATGAACTCTTGCGCTACTTTGAGTCCAGTCAAGACTTCATCAACGCTTTTGAGACCTATTCATTTGATGCCTTTTCCAACCTCATCAAAGACGATCCTCACCAAATCATTGTGATTTTGGAGGGGATTGAAAAAATACATCTAGAAACTCTGAATCAATTGCGCTTTGATGGCATTCAGCCTTCTATTGATGAAGCTCAATTTCAAAGTATGGTTCATAAAGTCAAAGGTGGAGCGCAGCTGTTACAAGCTACTCGATTTATTCATACCTGTGAATCACTTGAGGTTGAGGGGCCACTGTCAGAGCGCATTAAACGATTCATCACCCTTCTTGAAGAACAAAACCAAATTATTGAGGCTTACAGGAAAAGGCAGCAGCAGTAATTTAGGGCAGTCATAGGGCAAGAAGCCCTAAGGTTTATCCTATGGGGAATGCGTACCCAATATTTCCCGTCTAATGCCTTTGTTCTATTAGCTTGCCTGCTACTGACAAGCCAAGCGTATGCTGCCGACCTAGTCTCACAGGAGACTGCTTTGCAGTACATCCCTAAGGCTGTCGCCGCAAGCCTTGAAAAGAGTCAGATTCCCAAAGAGGCCATCAGCATTTCAGTGGTGGAAATTGACCCCGGTCGACAAGGGAAAGTGATGGCCAAAACTGAAGTAGATTGGCGCTCTAAACAAGCAATGAACCCTGCATCCACTATGAAGCTAGTCACCACCCTCACTGGCTTGGATGTATTGGGGCCTCAATATCGTTGGCGCACTAATATCTATACCGATGGGCTTATTCGTCAGGGCACCCTCAAAGGCAATCTATATTTACAAGGTACTGGTGATCCAAAGTTAGTCCCCGAAGAATTCGCCAAAATGATGAAGGCCCTACAAAATCTGGGGATTCAGAAAATTGATGGCAACCTAGTCTTTGATAGAAGTGCTTATGCCCCTAATGTGATGGAGCACAACACCATCGACGGTGAATCTCTGCGTGCCTATAACGTACCACCAGATCCATTACTGTACGCTTTCAGAACCCTATCGTTTCAGCTGGGTAAATCACGTACTGCAGACTTTATTGATATTAGCTATACGCCACCACTATCCCAACTCAAAGTGATCAACCAAATGCAATTGGTTGATCAATCTTGCGATAACTGGAAAAGCAATATTCGCTTCAATCTCGATCCAGAAGGCAATGGAGCCACTACCAATCAACTTCTCAGCGCGCAGTTCTCTGGCAGCTTTCCGAATGCTTGCAAGGGAGTGAACTACAACGTAGTTGCTTTGGATGCCAATACATTCCTCACCCAAGGTTTTGCTGCAGCCTGGGAATTGTCTGGCGGAACCTGGACTCAAGCGCCCACTGGAAAGTCTGGCACTGTTCCACCGGCATCAAGACTACTACTGCAGTTTGAAGGCATCCCCTTAGCCGATGACGTACAAGACATTAATAAGTATTCCAATAATGTTATGGCCAGACAACTCATGCTGACCTTAGCTTTGGAGAAGATGGGCAAACCAGCAACGACTGAAAATGGAGAGCTGGTAATTCAGAGTTGGTTAAAGGGACTAGGGCTTCAGTTCCCAGAACTCGTAATTGAGAATGGCTCTGGCCTTTCACGCAACGAAGCAATCTCAGCTGAGCATATGACTCAATTATTAGTTGCAGCTCGCAACTTATCTGTAGCAGATACTTTTTATAATAGTCTGCCGATTGCAGGCACGGATGGCACGATGCGTAATCGCCTCATGGCGCATTTACGGAAATTTTTACATTTAAAGAAAAAGCCTGAGGCGCGCATCAAGACAGGTTCGCTTGCAGATGTCCGTGCAATATCAGGCTATGTGATGAGTAAATCAGGAAAGATGTATGCGGTGACCTCATTCATTAACCACCCCAATGCTTGGAGAGGTTTAGAGGCACATGATCAACTATTGGCGTGGCTACTTGATGACGGCCCAGAGCCAAAACACGCACGCTGAAGACGGTCTCGTACACCATCCCACTCTTCCCCTGCTGGCGGCTCTGGAAATAGAATTAAATCCCAGCCCTGCTGATCTAAATCCCGTAAAGAGCGATAAAGACGACTTGCAAATGTAGTGCTATCACTGGGCACAATCACTTCCTCAAAATGTACAGATGGATGTCCATCCTCACCTAGAGAGGAATCGGAATCCCAAACCGCAACCGCCACCCGTGATTTGATATCAGGAAACTCACTAAGTGCATCCAAGACTCTGCCTGGTGCATACATTCTTAAGGGGGTTGTCGGGGCGTAATGGGCACGCAGACTACCAGAGACCCTTGGCAGACCAGCCTCTTGCTTGGTTGAGCCGAGCTCACCAGGTAAATAAACTTTGATGCCTGTCTTGGTAAAAATCTCTCCAGGAGTAATGAGACCTGGACGCAATAAAACTGGATGATCACCAGAAGACAAATCAATAATGGTTGATTCAATACCAACTTCGCAATCACCGCCATCCAAAATCATAAGATCTAACATGCCATCAAACTCACTACGGACATCAGCAGCACTGGTTGGCGAGACTTTTCCGAAACGGTTCGCCGAAGGCGCAACCACCCCACCCTTAAATTTACGGAGTAACTCTTGAGCAATCGGATGGGCAGGTGCTCGAATCGCTACCGTATCCTGACCACCAGTGAGTTCATTTAAAACGCTCTTATCTTTTTTAAAGACTAGGGTCAGCGGACCAGGCCAGAAAGCATTGATGAGCTTTAATGCATCCTCCGATAAGTCTCTAACCCAGGGCGCTAAAACTGGAACCCAATCCACTTGCGCCTGATCAAACTTGTCAGGGGCTGCTAAGTGAACAATTAATGGGTGATTGGATGGTCTGCCCTTAACAGTAAAAATTGCCTTGATTGCATCGGGGTTCTTTGCATCCGCCCCCAAGCCATAAACAGTTTCAGTCGGAAAGGCGACTAAGCCACCATCTCGCAAATTTTGTACAGCTTCATTAATTACCGCAGATGAGTGCAGTGAGCTACTATCGCTGGACATTTCTAGGGCTCGATCCCTAATTCAACAGCAACGGCTGCGCAATTTTGGCGTGCTTGATTGAGTGACTCACCCAAACAATTGATATGACCCATCTTGCGACCCATGCGTGGATCGGATTTACCATAAAGATGCAACTTGGCATCCGGGTGAGCAAGTACCTTATCCCAAGCAGGCTCTCTTGTCTTATCTTCACTACCTTCGTACCAAAGATCTCCTAAGAGATTGAGCATAGAGACCGGCGCTAGCAAGCGTGTGTCACCTAAGGGCAAACGCGCCATACTTCTGACTTGCTGCTCAAACTGACTGCTGACACAGGCATCCATGGTGTAGTGACCCGAGTTATGCGGGCGTGGAGCAATTTCATTGGCAACGATGTCGCCGCTCTTGAGCACAAAGAATTCCACACATAAAACACCAACGTAATCGATCTTCCGAATGAGCGCTTTAGCAGCTTCAATAATTTTTTTCTCTTGAGCTGGCTTAAGCGATGGTGCTGGCACGGTGGAAGTGTGCAAGATACCATCGCGATGAATGTTTTGAGAAACTGGATAGGCTACTACTGCGTCATCATATCCACGCACCACCAATGCGGACACTTCAAAATCCAAATCCATGCGCTTTTCAAGAACGCAAGGCACCTTACCCAACTCTGCCCAAGCAGCAACCAGGTTGGCGGAGTCATAAACAGTAATTTGACCTTTACCGTCGTAGCCCATACGAGCTGTTTTCAGAATGCCAGGAAATAGCTCTGCAGGAACATGCTCAATATCTGCATCATGCTCAATAACACAGTAAGGTGCAGGGCCAATATTGGTTTCTGCTTTCCAGGTCGCTAAAAACTTTTTCTCAGCAACGCGGTTTTGAGCTAAAGATACGCAACTGCTGCGAGGCGCCACGAACACACCTAAAGACTCAAGCTCATCTAAGGCTTGAGCAGGGACATTTTCAAATTCAGTACTAACGGATTTACACAATGCCGCCATCTCTTTTAATGCAGCGGAGTCGGTGTAATCGGCTTGAATGAATTTTTCTGCAATGGAGCCGGCAGGGCTATCTGATCCAGGATCAAGAACGCAGACCTTGTACCCCATCGCTTGAGCAGCCTGTGTAAACATCCGCCCCAATTGACCGCCACCTAAAATTCCTAAATACGAGCCCGGCAAAATGGGCTCCAAACGATCTGCCATCTTTTAATATCCCGGCAAATTCATGGAGCGCGCAGTATCGGACTGCTTCGCACGGAACTCTTCCAACTGTTTTGCTAAAGCAGGATCATTAACCGCCAAATTGGCAATCACATGCAAAGCTGCATTTGCAGCACCCGCTTCACCAATAGCAAATGTCGCTACTGGGATGCCCTTCGGCATTTGCACGATGGAATACAGCGAGTCTTCACCGCGTAAATATTTGCTAGCAACCGGAACGCCATAAATAGGCACAATAGTTTTTGAGGCCAACATGCCAGGTAAGTGCGCAGCACCACCAGCACCGGCAATAATGGCCTTGAGACCATTTTTAGAAGCATTTTCTGCATACGCAAACATATCGTCTGGCATGCGATGAGCGGAAACCACTTTAGCCTCATGAGCAATACCAAATTGCTCCAGCATTTGAGCAGCGTGTTGCATGGTGTCCCAATCTGAATTGGACCCCATTACTATTCCGACTACTGGCTTTTTGCTCATTTACCTCTCCAAATGCCCTGATCTACATTGTTAATCTATCTAAGGCCTTATTATCCCAGCCTTTTAGGGCTTCAAGGAAATTAGGCCTTAGTTAAGCGAGCGAGGGCTTCGCGGTACTTTTCCGCTGTTTTATCAATGACATCCTCCGGCAAAGCAGGTGCTGGGGCTTTTTTGGGCCAAAGCTTACCGTCGACCATGGCTGTTTCAAGCCAGTCCCGAACAAATTGTTTGTCATAGGAAGGGGGATTGGCGCCCACATAATAGGTTTCAGCAGGCCAAAAGCGAGATGAGTCGGCAGTCAGGATTTCATCCATCAACACCAGCTGGTCGGCATCATCCAAGCCAAATTCAAACTTGGTATCAGCGATGATGATTCCGCGAGTTGCGGCATATTCAGAAGCTTCTTTGTACAAACGAATGCTGACTTCACGAATCTGATTAGCCAACTTCTCCCCAATCATCTCGATCACTTTATCAAAAGAGATATTTTCATCATGCTCACCGACTTCTGCTTTTGCGGCAGGAGTAAAAATAGGCTCAGGTAATTTCTGGGCATTTTCCAAGCCCTCTGGTAATGCGATGCCGCAGACCTTGCCGGTTTCTTTGTAATCTTTCCAGCCACTACCAGCTAAGTAACCACGCACTACTGCTTCAACCAAAATTGGCTTCAGTCTTTTAGCCACTACCGCACGGCCTTTGACCTGGTCTACCTCATCAGCAGGTACAACGCTTTCTGGATCAATTCCAGTTAAGTGATTCGGAATCACTTTAGCTAACTTATCAAACCAAAAGTTAGCCATCTGATTAAGCACAATGCCCTTCTCGGGAATGGGCTGACCCATCACTACATCAAAGGCAGACAAGCGATCAGTGGTAATCATGAGAAGCTTGTCATCTCCAAGTGCATATACATCACGCACCTTTCCTTTGGAGAGCAAAGGTAGGGACTTAATAGAGGTGGCGTACAAAGCTGGCATATTTATCTCACTTAACGATCTGGGCTAATTTGCCACTCTTGTACAACTCAGCCATTTTTTCCAGAGGAATCGGCTTAATTTTGGATGCTTGACCTGAACTACCAAAAGCGTTGAAGCGCGCAATGCAAACTTTCTTAGCCGCTTCACGCGCAGGCTTGAGGTAATCGCGTGGATCAAACTTACTTGGATTCTCGAACATATAGCGACGGATAGCGCCAGTCATCGCCAAACGAATATCGGTATCAATATTGATCTTACGGACACCGTTCTTAATACCCTCTTGAATTTCTTCAACAGGTACACCGTAAGTTTCTTTCATATCGCCACCGAATTCACGAATCTCAGCAAGCAACTCTTGTGGAACACTCGATGAACCATGCATGACCAAGTGTGTATTTGGAATACGTGTGTGAATTTCTTTAATACGCTCAATTGCCAAGATATCGCCCGTAGGCTTCTTGGTAAATTTATAGGCGCCATGACTAGTGCCAATAGCGATTGCTAAAGCATCGCACTGAGTAGCTTTTACAAAGTCAGCCGCTTGCTCAACATCTGTCAATAACTGCTCGCGCGTCATCTTGCCGTCGGCACCATGACCATCTTCTTTATCGCCCTGCATCGTCTCCAATGAACCGAGAACACCTAACTCAGCTTCAACCGTAACCCCAATGGAGTGGGAGAATTTCACCACTTCTCTGGATACGTCGACGTTATATTCATAACTGGCAACGGTCTTGCCGTCAGCTTCTAAGGAGCCATCCATCATCACACTAGTAAAGCCACTCTTAATGGCAGCCATACAAACTGCTGGGCTTTGGCCATGGTCTTGATGCATCACAACTGGAATATGTGGGTATGCCTCAACCGCAGCTGAAATCAAATGACGTAAGAATGATTCGCCAGCATATTTGCGAGCACCAGCAGAAGCTTGCATGATCACTGGAGAATCTGCCTCATTAGCAGCCTCCATAATCGCCGTTACTTGCTCTAAATTGTTAACGTTAAACGCTGGCAAGCCATAGCCATTTTCAGCAGCGTGATCCAAGAGTTGTCGTAAAGATACTAAAGCCATGATGGTCTCTTAATTAAAAATGTTAGTAATAAATAATGTGAATCAATATTTTCAAAAGTGAATTACTTCACTTGAATAATCTTGAGTGAGTTCGTACCGCCAGGCTCACCCATAGGCTCACCTGATGTTAGGACTACTACGTCGCCCTTCTTCACTGCCCCCAACTTCTTCAGACAATCCTCTACCTCTTGCAAGGCGGTATCCCGTTGCTTGGTGTAATCCAAACTAATAGGAAATACATTGCGATAAGTGCTCAAGGCACGCTGAGTTGCAATCTTTGAAGTTAAGGCAAAGATTGGCAAATGGATATTGTGACGACTCATCCAAACCGCAGTAGACCCTGAATCTGTCAAAGCAGCAATCGCATTAGCATTGAGATGGTGAGCAGTAAAGAGCGCGCCCAAAGCAATCGTTTGATCAATACGTGAGAAGGTTTGATCCAAGAAATCCGTATCTAGTTTTACGCGATCTGACTTTTCTGCTTCAACACAAATCTCTGCCATCGCCTTGATAGTTTGTACTGGGTACATACCAGCAGCAGACTCTGCAGACAACATGACCGCATCCGTGCCATCTAGTACCGCATTGGCTACGTCACTCACCTCAGCGCGTGTAGGCACTGGAGCATTAATCATGGACTCCATCATTTGCGTCGCAGTGATCGTAAATTTGTCAGCCTCGAGCGCCAATCTAATCATGCGCTTTTGTAAAGCTGGGACAGCTGCGTTACCAACCTCAATCGCTAAGTCGCCACGCGCAACCATAATGCCGTCGCTCTCTGCAATGATGCTATTGAGCGCATCAGGCTCAATCGCTTCAGCACGCTCGACTTTTGCAATCGTGCGAACTTTACCAACACCATACTTTGCACTTGCAGCGTCTGCTAGCTTGCGGGCATAGGCCATGTCTGCACCATCTTTTGGAAAGCTAATCGCTAGAAAATCCACGCCCATAGCGATCGCCGCATCCAAATCAGCAATATCTTTTTCTGTCAGGGCTGGAGCGGTCAAGCCTCCGCCAGCACGGTTAATGCCTTTGTTATTTGAGAGTGGGCCGCCCTGCTCTACCAGGGTAAATATTTCTCCACCCTTCACACTCTCTACGCGCAATACAACTAAGCCGTCATTCAATAACAGGCGGTCGCCAGGTTTGACATCTTGCGGCAGTTCTTTGTAATCTAAGCCCACGCGCTCTTGATTGCCAAGCTCGCAAGCAACATCCAGGATAAATTGCGCACCCTCTTTTAAGAGAATTTTGCTCTCAACAAATTTACCCACGCGAATTTTTGGACCTTGTAGATCGGCCATGATGCCGACCTCTTTACCAACTTCCGCAGAAATACTGCGCACTAAATCGTGACGCGCTTTGTGGTCAGCAACAGTGCCATGAGAAAAGTTCATTCGCACTACATCCACACCAGCACGAATCATCTCGCGCAATACTTCAGGCTTTTCTGATGCAGGCCCTAATGTGGCAATGATCTTTGTTGCTCTCAACATATTTAGTCTTTCGCTCTTTCAGCCAATACTGCAAAGGCTGGCAAGGTCTTGCCTTCCAAGAACTCCAAAAAGGCGCCACCGCCAGTAGAGATGTAATCCACTTGATTTTCAATACCGTACTTCGCAATTGCGGCTAAGGTATCACCGCCACCTGCAATCGAAAACGCTGGTGAATGGGCAATTGCTGCAGCCAACATTTTGGTCCCACCACCAAACTGGTCAATCTCAAAAACGCCTAATGGGCCATTCCAAACAATCGTGCCGGCATGTGCCAACATGATCGACAGACGAGCAGCAGTTTTAGGGCCGATATCCAAAATCATGTCGTCTTCTGCTACCTGATCTGCGGGCACTCGATTCGCACGTGCCAGTGGTGAGAGCTCATTCGCAACTACGACATCCTCAGGAATAGGAACATGCGCACCGCGCTTCTCCATAATCTCCATGATTTCTCGAGCTTCATCAACCAAGTCTGGCTCTGCCAATGACTTACCGATTGGCAAACCCTTGGCCAACATAAAAGTGTTTGCAATACCGCCGCCAACAATCAGCTCATCTACCTTATCAGCCAAAGCTTTAAGAATGGTGAGCTTAGAAGAAACTTTAGAGCCTGCCACAATCGCCACCAATGGGCGCTTCGGACTTGCTAAAGCGCGACTCAATGCATCTAACTCTGCAGCCATTAAGGGGCCAGCACAAGCAATTGGCGCAAATTTTGCTACGCCATGGGTAGTCGCCTCAGCACGATGAGCCGTACCAAAAGCATCATTGACATAGACATCACACAAAGCGGCAATCTTCTTTGCCAACTCGTCATTATTCTTTTTCTCACCCACATTCAGGCGACAGTTCTCCAGCAATACCAACTCGCCTGGATTGACCTCAAAACCACCATCCACCCAATCACTAATTAAAGGGACTTTGCGATTTAAGAGCGTAGCAATTCGATCGGCTACCGGAGCCAAACTATCTTCAGGCTTAAATTCACCCTCAGTTGGACGACCCAAGTGCGAGGTGACCATGACCGCTGCACCAGCATCCAAACACATTTGTACTGCTGGCATGGAAGCTCTAATCCGCGTGTCTTCAGTGATATTGCCCATATCATCTTGAGGAACATTGAGGTCGGCACGGATTAAAACCCGTTTTCCCTTGAGAAGACCTGCTGCAGCTAGTTCACTTAGTCGTTTTACTTTAAAGAGAGTTTCCGGCATGAGAATAGGCAAATTTAGTGGTTTATCGGGAATGCTCCATTCTAAATCGTCTGGGCTTTAGACCCCAAAGGAATTGGACTACCCCGCCACGCTCCCTGCTCTACAATAAAGGCTGAGACGTATTTCAGGCCTAGGGGCTCCCTAGTAGCCTGGCACCCTGTTTTACCAAATTGAATCACCCTATTTATTACATATTTAAAAGGTAGAGAAAATGTCGATGTCCGACCGCGATGGCTTTATTTGGTCCGATGGGAAGCTCGTTCCCTGGCGTGAGGCCAATGTTCATGTGCTAACCCACAGTCTCCACTACGGAATGGGTGTATTTGAAGGCATTCGCGCCTACAAAACCCCCCAAGGCACCGCCATTTTCCGCCTCCCAGAGCACGTTAAGCGCTTATTCAACGGAACCAAGATTTTCCAGATGAATATGCCTTGGACTCCTGAACAGATCAGTAGCGGCATTATTGAGGTAGTTAATAGCAATAAGCTGGAAGCTTGCTATATCCGCCCGATTATCTTTATTGGCTCCCAAAAGCTGGGTATCTCACCAAAAGGCAACAGTATCCACACGGCAATCGCAGCCTGGGAATGGGGTGCTTATTTGGGTGAAGACGGCCTGAACAAGGGTATCCGCGTTAAAACCTCCTCGTTTACCCGCCACTTTGTGAACTCCTCACTGGTGCGCGCTAAGGCCTCTGGTTACTACATCAACTCCATTTTGGCCAACCAAGAAGTAACGGCTAATGGCTACGATGAAGCACTCCTGCTGGATACAGAAGGTTATGTATCTGAAGGTTCTGGCGAAAATATCTTTATCGTTAATAACGGCATTATTTACACGCCTGATCTCGCCTCTTGTTTAGACGGCATCACCCGTAACTCCATCATGCAAATTGCTAAAGACCTTGGCTATGAGTTGCGTGAGAAGCGCATTACTCGTGATGAAGTGTATTCAGCTGATGAAGCCTTCTTTACGGGCACTGCCGCTGAAGTAACACCAATTCGTGAATTGGATGATCGCACTATTGGTGACGGTAAGCGTGGTCCAATTACCGAGAAAATCCAGAAGACCTATTTTGATGCGGTCTACGGCAGAAGCGATAAATACAAATCTTGGTTAACTTACGTTAAGTAATAGGAAATCAGAGAATGAGTGAAGCTCAAGTTGTAATGGTGAATGGCAATACCGATTTGCCTTTGCATTGCCCAACCAATAAAACCCCTAGCTGGAATTCACACCCACGTGTATTCCTAGATGTTGCTAAAACGGGTGAAGCAAAGTGTCCTTATTGTGGCACTGAGTACAAACTCATTCCTGGTACCGAGCCCCACGGGCACTAAATCCATCAGCACCCTACAGCGGGGTGCTGTATCGGGATACCTCATATGAATCGTATTCTGATCATTGCCCCTAATTGGATTGGCGATGCCGTCATGTCCCAGCCCTTGCTGGCGACTCTTAAAGTAATTTACCCACAGTCTCACATTGATGTTTTAGCAAGCCCTTGGGTTGCACCCATTTATCGCGCTTGCACAGAAGTTCATCAAGTCATTGAAGCTCGCATGGAGCACAAGCAATTGCAATGGGGCTTACGCAGGCAACTTGCAAAGCAACTGGAATTAAATCAATACGACGCCTGCTTTGTTCTGCCTAACAGCTTAAAGTCTGCTCTCATCCCTTGGCTTGCTAATATTCCGCTACGTATTGGTTATCGCGGTGAGATGCGCTTTGGATTAATCAATCTCTCCTTAGATAATCCGAGCAAAACCAATCGTCCACCAATGGCCAATCATTACCTTGCTCTTTGCAATGTAATAAGTCATTCGAAAGAGATTGATACCGACCAATCAGCAGATCCTCAACTCAACATCTCACCCCTAGCCAAGCAGTCTGTAAGCAATAAGTTACAAACAGCAGAAATCAAGGACCAGTCAATCTATGTGCTTTGCCCAGGCGCAGAGTACGGAGCAACAAAACGCTGGCCTACCGAGCACTTTGCCACTCTTGCGCAGCAGCTAATCGCCAATGAAGTAGATGCTCGCATCATTCTTCTAGGCAGCAAGGGCGATTACGCTTTGGGTGAGAGCATTAGGGCTCAAGCCAATAACGACTCAAAAATATATAACTGGTGTGGCGATACCTCACTCGATGAAGCGATTGCACTCATCGACATGAGTAAAGCCCTAGTAAGCAATGACTCTGGCTTAATGCATATTGGTGCCGCATTAAAAGTGCCGCAAGTAGCGATCTTTGGCTCAAGCGATCCGCACCATACGCCCCCGCTATCTGATAAAGCTCAAGTCATTTGGTTGAACTTGCCGTGTAGCCCTTGCCATAAAAGACAGTGCCCACTTGGGCACCTTAAGTGTCTAAAAGACATCTCGCCTGAGAATGTATTTGAAACTATTCAGAACCTTCATTAAGCTCACACCAACTTAAGCCCCCTAGAAAGTAAGCCATGTCAAAACTAGCCAGACTTTTTCATAATGCCGATGAAGTGGTGGATGCCTGGCGTGACGCTTTAAAGCATCGTGATGTCAAAGGTGCTTTGGCGATCTGGCTAGATGATGACTCGATTACTTGCGTGCTGCCAGAAGGTCAGCGTCTTAGCGGTCACGCAGAAATTCGTGAAGGTTTAGAGCGCTTACTTGCAAAGCAAGCACTCTTTCTTGAGCCGATTGCGTGCATTAGTCATTCTGTTTTGGGTGCTGCGGTATACGACACTACTGAGGCAGTACATCTACGTGCCGATCAAATTGAGGCCGAGTTCTTTCTCAACATAACCTTGGTGCTCTTGCAAGATAGTCAAGGCTGGCGCATTGCCCACCTACACGCAAGTCATTCAACTGAAGAGGCTTTTGATGCGCCCTCTACACCACATGGATTGCATTAATTACTAATGCTAAAAAGGTTGCCATCTCATGGATGAGCAAGTACTGCGTTCTCTAATTAAATGGCCAAATGTTCCACACTGCTTTGGCTGGCTTGCATTAGACCGTCGGGGTCAATGGCGCATGCGAGATGAGTTCGCACAAGCTAATCAATTGGCTGGGAGCGTTATTCAGCATGCAGCTCTCAATGAATTCATTTCCAGAAATTACGCATGTGATTCTTTGGGCAGATATTTTTTTCAGAATGGGCCTCAAAGGGTTTTCATCACACTAGATGCTACGCCATGGATCGCCAGAATCATTCCAAGTGAAAACGGCCCTCAACTATTAACACAATGCGGCACAGAATTTAAACCGCAGGGAGCTCTGAGCGATGAAAAAGGCAATATCTATATCACTGGATTGATTGCGCAATCACTCTCCGATCAAATCGGTGGCACTGCTTTTACTAAAACAGAATTGCTATCAGTTGCGCTACTACATGATCATGATTTAGACCCGTTTTCGAATCAGTCAAAGGTGATAGAAGACGCCTGCAGTTTTAGAGGTTCTTGGCAATGGGATGGCAAGGATTTGCCAATTGAACCCATTCATTCAGCAGAACTTAGTGAACGATTTCATTTCGTTCAAACGCCAAGCAACTAATTAGCTCGGCATATTTTTGCCCTGCTCCTTCAGCTCTTCTCGATATTGTTTTTGCATTTCACGAAGGCGGGCATCAATGCTGGAAGCCTGATAAAAATCAGCACCACCCGAAGACCTAGCAATCTTGAGCTGCTCAATGGCTGAAGGCCATGCACCCTCAAGTGCATATTTTTCTCCAAGAGCGTAATGGCGCATCGGCACATTCTTTGCTTGGTCATACGCATTAGAAAGCATGGTCCACCAAACTACCTCGTTAGGCTGCAACCTTGTGCGCGCCTTTAACCAAGTAATGGCGTCATTGGTGCGACCAAGTTTGAGATAGGCATTCATCATTGCCGCTCCAGCAGCATAGGATTGGGGATAAGCCTTTAAAGTGGTCTGGGCAATTTGCAAGGCCTCATCACCCTTGCCTCTAGCTAACGCCAACTCTGATGCAGTAATGTCTAGGGAGAGACTTTGCCGCTGAATAGGCGATCCTGGTGCGCTAGCACTGTTAGCCAAATTACGTGCTTGCTGAAGATAACCGCTAGCCTGATCGAACTTACCTTGTTTTTGAGCAACCAAGGCAAGCCCATAAAAGCCTTCCATCTGCTTTCCGGGAGATGACTGCTTACTCAAACCCTCAAAGGTATTTTTTAAGTCATACATCTGACTAGAATTTCCAGACTGCTCCATGCGAGCACGTGCTTTTATGAAATAAAACTCTACAGATGTAGGCACATTTCTGCTGGCAATGTTACGAGCGCGATCTTGCATATCCGCAATACGATCGGTGGTTAATGGGTGGGTACGTACATAGGATGGAACGCCGCTATCCATAATCCCTGTAGCCTTTTGTAGGCGCTGGAAAAAACCTGGTGCGCCATTGACGTCGTAGCCACTCGCCGCCAGAATCTGAAAGCCAATTCGATCAGCCTCGCGCTCAGCATCTCTTGAGTAGGAGAGCTGGTTATTCACAGCCAGCGCCTGACCACCCTGCATTAGGCCAGAGGCGGCACCTGGATTACGGGATGCCGCTAACGCGCCCAACACCATACCAGCTAAAGCGATCATCATATTGGTGGTTTGCTTGTCCATCTGACGCGCTAGATGCCGCTGCAAAACGTGTCCAGTCTCATGCCCCATGACCGAAGCAACTTCAGAGTCTGTTTCAGCGCTAACCAACAACCCCGTATTAAATCCAATAAATCCACCCGGCAATGCAAACGCATTAATGCTGCTGTCTTTAACGGCAAACACCTCAAAGTTATAGGCTCCACTGCCCTGCTCATCAGCTCCACCCAGCTGCAGACGTTTTGCTGCTTGCAATAAGCGTCGCTCCATTTGATTTAAAAAATCATAGATTGGTAAATCATTTGAATAATCTGTATCTGGACGAATCTGACGCATGATCATCTCGCCATACTTTTTCTCATCCATGCGACTTAAGCTATCACCACCAGGATCACCCATATCAGGCAGAACAAAGGCTCCTTGAGTCTGAGGTGTATTGCGAGAGGGTAGATTCGAAGAGCGAGCATCTGGTGACTGAACTGCCCTACCTAAATTTTGCAAAGCAGCTGACTCACCTTGCACAGATACATCACCCGTTGCTGATGAGGGCGTCGGTCCAGCCGCATACACGAGGCCAGCACTTGGACAAGCCAAGGCCAGAATCAGCTGTCCAGCCAAAATTCGTCTAAATAACGATGATTTTTGTGATGTCTTTATGACTTGCATCCCTATATGGTAAAACTTATCCCATGAACAAACTAACTCATTTTGATGCCAGCGGGCAAGCCCATATGGTCAATGTTGGAGATAAGCCCAATACCCATCGGATTGCCGTCGCCACAGGCAAAATCACCATGCTGCCAGACACCTTCAGTATGATCGAAGCAGGCACCCACAAAAAAGGGGATGTTTTAGGTATCGCCCGAATTGCAGGCATTCAGGCATCCAAAAAGACATCAGACTTAATCCCCCTCTGTCACCCACTCGCTCTGACGCACGTCAGCCTGGAGTTTGCCCTCAATAAAGAAACTAGCAGCATTACCTGCCAAGTTAGAGCCGAAACCACTGGCCCTACTGGCGTAGAGATGGAAGCGCTTACTGCAGTCCAAGTTGCCCTTCTGACAATCTACGATATGGCAAAAGCTGTTGACCGAGGCATGGTGATGAGTGATGTCCATCTACTCGAGAAGAGTGGCGGCAAGTCTGGGGAGTGGAAGTTAAGCTAATTACCCCAATCAATACAGCTAATCTTTCACAATAAAAGAGTACAGAACACAGAGAGCTGCAGCAGCTGCCCCCGTGATAATCGCTTCTGCTGAAATTGAGGCTGGATGAGCAATAAAATCTGAAGCGGCAGTAGCAATCCCAGTCAAAGCTCCTGTGACATAGCGATTATGGAGCCACTTTTTAGTTTCTATGAAGGATAGTAGAACCAATACAGCTCCAGTCATAGCGCCCGTTCTCAGCGCAGTCTCCCAATGAGCCAGAGTGATGGCACTAAGATCTCCATGCACCATTACCAATAAGCAAGCGGGGGTTGCCTCGGAAACACGACGGAAAAATATGATGGCTTTTTCTTGTATCACTATCGACCTTTCGACTCAAAGAATACAAAGCCATATTAATCCACAGGCCCAGTGGATTACCAGCATATCCAAGTCTGCCCCGCCTCTCTTACATCTTATTTACTGATACGGCACTCCGAAGGGAGTAACTGAGGTAATAGATTCGTTTCAGTAGAACGGCAAGACCAACCACCGGCCCACGTTGATCCCTCGGGCTTGGATAAATCAATCGCTTTAGGAACATTGGCATCTGGGTCATTTGTTGGAATGAGGTGCAATGTGTTCTTATTTTCTGGCGCGACATTGTTTTGAAAGTCGATAGCAATAGCACCAGAAGGTGTGACTTCAATTAACTTCACGCTGCGAGTTGGCACAAAGGTAAACGAACCAGTAGTGGCCTCGTCCATCGGCACGGTACCTCTGCTGGCAAAAGCCTCTGTCACAGCCAGCTTTGCGCTAGAGGAAAGATTCATACCTTCTACGATGCGACTACGCGCGATGTAATCTTGGTATTGCGGAACGGCAACGGCTACCAAAATACCAATGATGGCAACTACCACCATTACCTCAATCAAGGTAAATCCGGATTCTTGCTGCTGATCTTGTGTGGACATATTTATTAGCTCCTAAGGGTTAAAGCCCTCATCATCCAGTCTATACCCAACACACTCAAGATGTCCAAATGTAAGAAAAGCCAGCTTTAGAGGCTGGCTTTTCTGATTAATGCGAAAGAAAAATTAATGGGCTTCTTTGGCCGCGTTCTTTTTCTTCATATAAGTACCAGCAAGAATAACAATTGCCACGCCAATAACTTCAAATGCTAACTTAGCATCGCCTAAAGCGGCTTGAATGCTATCTTTGATTGCTGGATCCTCAACCAACATACCACCAGCCAACAAACCTAATAGACCTGCGCCCAGCGTAATGATGATTGGGAAACGCTCCATTACTTTGAGCAACATTGCGCTACCAAAGATGATCAATGGAATAGACATACCCAAGCCAAGAATCAACAAGAGTAAGCGAGTTTCTTCTGGACCTTTTTGAGCTGCTGCTGCAACCGCTAAAACGTTATCCAGACTCATCACCAGGTCGGCAATCAAGATCGTGCGAATGGCAGCCCAAATACTGGTCTTGCCTTCCATGTGCTCTTCGCCATCGCTATCAGCTAATAACTGAACGCCAATATAGACAAGCAAAATTGCGCCAACGATTTTTAGGTATGGCAGGCTCAACAATGCAACTGCGGTAATTGTTAATACGACACGCAAAACAATCGCTGCAGCGCTACCCCAGAAAATAGCTTTCTTTTGCTGAGCGGGTGGTAAGTTGCGAGATGCTAAGGCAATAACAACTGCGTTATCACCAGATAACAAAATATTGGCAACGATGATTGAGAGTAATGCAGCCCAAAAAGTTGCATCTGAAAATGCTGAAAAATCCATGATGTCTCCGTACTTTTATATATTTTAGTTTTGACTGCTGGGTGCTAAAAAAAGTATGCCGACGAATCGGCATACTTTGTTGATCACAACATGGCCTTGAGCAAAGCAGCCATTTCTGAAGGATTTCTTGTTACCTTAAAGCCACACTCTTCCATAACGGCAAGCTTGGCATCGGCTGTATCTGCACCACCAGAAATCAATGCCCCAGCATGGCCCATACGCTTTCCAGGAGGCGCTGTTACACCAGCGATAAAGCCAACAACCGGCTTCTTCATATTGTCTTTGCACCAGCGAGCTGCTTCAGCTTCATCCGGTCCACCAATTTCACCAATCATGATGACCGCATCAGTCTCAGGATCTTCATTAAACATACGCATCACATCAATGTGCTTCAAACCATTGATTGGGTCGCCACCAATACCTACCGCCGTGGACTGACCTAGGCCAATTGACGTCAACTGACCAACTGCCTCATAAGTCAGAGTACCGGAACGGCTAACTACTCCGATGCGACCCTTCTTATGAATATGGCCAGGCATGATGCCGATTTTGATTTCGTCTGGAGTAATAATTCCAGGGCAATTTGGGCCAAGCAATAAAGTCTTCTTGCCACCAGCAGCTTCTTTTGCATGCATCTTGTTACGTACTTCCAACATATCCTTGACTGGAATGCCTTCAGTAATACAGATAACAAAATCAAGGTCAGCTTCAACAGCCTCCCAAATTGCGGCAGCTGCGCCAGGAGGCGGAACATAAATTACAGAAGTAGTGGCGCCAGTTTGCTGAGCGGCCTCTTTAACAGTTCCATAAATTGGAATATTGAAAATAGACTCGCCAGCTTTTTTAGGATTTACACCAGCTACAAAACAGTTCTTACCGTTTGCGTATTCCTGGCACTTCTCAGTGTGGAATTGACCAGTCTTACCAGTAATACCTTGAGTAATTACTTTAGTATTTTTATTTACCAAAATAGACATATTGAAGTTCCTTGATTATTTGTTTTTCGCAACAGCAGCAACTACCTTAGTAGCAGCTTCTGCCATTGAATCGGCGCTAATGATTGGCAATCCAGAGTCTGCAAGAATCTTCTTGCCCAACTCCTCATTGGTACCCTTCATGCGCACAACCAAAGGTACAGTCAAGTTCACTGCTTTACATGCAGTAACTACGCCATCAGCGATCACGTCGCAACGCATGATGCCGCCGAAAATATTGACCAAAATTGCTTCAACACTCTTGTTCTTGAGCATGATCTTGAATGCTTCTGTTACTTTCTCTGCAGTAGCGCCACCGCCAACGTCCAAGAAGTTTGCTGGCTCTCCGCCAAACAACTTAATAGTGTCCATCGTAGCCATTGCCAAGCCAGCACCATTCACTAAGCAACCAATATTGCCGTCGAGTGAAATGTAAGCCAAGTCAAATTTAGAAGCTTCGATTTCTGCTGCATCTTCTTCATCGATATCGCGGTAAGCCACGATTTCTGGATGACGATACAAGGCATTTGGATCGAAATTGAATTTAGCGTCAAGCGCCTTAATCTTGCCGTTACCTTCAAGAATCAATGGGTTGATTTCAACCAAAGAAGCATCGGTTTCCCAATAGGTCTTATACAAATTCTTGAATACATCACTTGCCATTGGAATAGAAGCGTCTGGAACTCCAATGCCTTTTGCAATGATCTGGCAATCAGCATCTGTCAAACCAATTAATGGATCAACAAACACTTTAATAATTTTTTCTGGATGGGATTCTGCAACCTCTTCGATATCCATACCACCTTCGCTGGACGCCATGATCACATTCTTTTGTGTGCCACGGTCGGTTACGATACTGAAGTAGTACTCTTTCTTAATATCGGCGCCGTCTTCAATTAAGAGGCGATTTACTTTTTGACCTTCTGGACCAGTTTGATGCGTCTTCAACTGCATACCTAAAATTTCAGAAGCGTATTTTTTCACTTCATCCATGCTGCGAGCCAATTTCACACCACCACCTTTGCCGCGTCCACCTGCATGAATTTGTGCTTTTACAACCCATACTGGGCCGCCAAGCTTTTCAGCAGCTTTAATAGCCTCATCAACACTAAATGCAGGGATGCCATTTGGAACAGGCACATTAAATTGGCGTAGTAATTCTTTGCCTTGGTACTCGTGAATTTTCATTATTACTCCCGAAACGGTATCTTTTTTAGCAAGCGATGAGGATTAGTAAAGCCGGTTTAGCCGACTCCATAAGTCTATCATGCTGCAATGCCGCAACATCGCCCATTAGCTCCGTAATTGCCCTAGTTAGGACGCCCAGCTACCACCTTAGATACAACATCAGAGCTGAAGCCCTTAGAGGCCAAAAACCGGTACTGACGTGCCCGCTCCTTTTGCTCCGTTGCTACTGCACCAAACTTACGTAGCCACAGCTCATGAGCACGTTGATATTCAGTTTCTTTGAGATTCTTGAGTAAATCTACCGTCTTTGAGCTATCGACCCCAGCCTGAGAAAGCTCATCCTGTATTTTTCGGGTCCCAAACCGCTCACTACGGCGCCGCACCAGCGCCTCTGCAAAGCGCTGATCAGAGAGCCAGCCGCGAGCCTCAAAGTCATCTAAAACAGACTCAATCTGGACTGTCAGCGGAATTGCTGGGATAACTTCTCCGGAATCCTCATTGGGATCCTGGAACTTCAACATCCTTGCAGCCGATTCCTCAAGCTTCGCAGCGAGGCCCTTGCGGCTGTACTCACGCATGGATAAAAGGCGCAAAGCCCGAGCTTTGAGACTCGGGCTTTGTTTCTTACTTTTCTTAACAGTACTACCTAGCTCTGACATCGAAGAATTACGCTTCCTCTTCTTCACTCAAAACATCACTAACTACTGCTGTACCAGCCTTAACACCAAGCTTTGCACGAATCTTAGATTCAATATCTTGTGCAATAGCTGGATTTTCTTTTAAGAACTCACGTACATTGTCTTTTCCTTGCCCAATGCGATCACCGTTGTAGGCATACCAAGAGCCTGACTTTTCAACGATATCAGCTTCGACACCCATATCAATAATTTCACCTTCTCGGGAAATGCCTGCACCATACATGATGTCAAAAATTGCTTCGCGGAATGGTGGAGATACTTTGTTCTTCACTACCTTCACACGAGTCTCGTTGCCAACTACTTCATCACCCTTCTTAATGCTTCCGATGCGACGAATATCTAAGCGCATAGAAGCGTAGAACTTCAGCGCATTACCACCAGTAGTGGTTTCAGGCGAACCAAACATCACACCAATCTTCATACGAATCTGGTTAATAAAAATCACTGTTGTATTAGTGCGCTTGATAGCACCAGTCAACTTACGCAAGGCTTGACTCATCAGGCGAGCCTGTAAGCCCGGCAATGAGTCACCCATGTCGCCTTCGATCTCTGCCCTTGGAACCAAGGCCGCTACGGAGTCAATGACAATTAAGTCAATGGAGCCCGAACGTACTAAGGCGTCAGCAATTTCGAGAGCTTGCTCACCAGTGTCTGGCTGAGAGATCAACAAATTATTAACATCTACACCCAGGCGTGAAGCGTACTGAACATCTAAGGCGTGCTCGGCATCAATAAAGGCGCAAGTTCCGCCAATCTTTTGCATCTCTGCAATCGCATGCAAAGTTAATGTTGTCTTACCTGAAGATTCTGGGCCGTAAATCTCAATCACACGCCCACGCGCCAAACCGCCAACTCCAAGCGCAATGTCTAGACCCAATGAACCGCTAGACACTACCTGAATATCTTGATGAATCTCTGCATCGCCCAATCTCATGATTGAGCCCTTACCAAATTGCTTCTCAATTTGCGCCAAGGCTGCAGTTAATGCCTTTTGCTTGTCTCCGCTCATGCCGTCAAACTCTGATGAGGCTGATTTTTTCTTATCATCCAAGGCCATTTTTTAATTCCTTTTCGCTATGTATTGGGCTATTTCCCGTAGTTTTCGTGCTTTTCAACAACTCAGAAGTTACTGTATATAAAAACAGTAGTATTTGCAAGCGGCTTTTTTAAGGAATTTACGGATTTTTTACTAGGCCATCCTTGATTGAGGTGCGGTCCCAGTAGAAAAATAGGGGGATAGCAATACCCCAAACAAGCCCAACCAAGATAAAACCAACGGTCTGACTGCCAGCACCCCAGCCCCCAGCACCCATGCGAATACCAGCCTCATAGGACATTGGCCCGCAGATAGCCCCCAAAATGAAGCCTAAAACAGGCCTGCCTCTCAACCATGACAGGGAGCCATTAATTGTGCCGCCAACCAGCACCCATAAAACCCACATCCAAAGAGGTGATAAGTACGGGGAAGGCCAGTCATCCTGAAAATTAAGATATCCCAGGTGCATGATGATGGTGTCGGCGGCGATGCCATAAACCAAGACCTTGACAAGGAGCCTCAGGGCTAACTTGGGCGCATGATGACGCCAAATAGTGAAGGTGACGTAAGTTAATGTGCCTAAGACGGCCCAAAGGACCTGCTTATTGGCCGCACCCAAAACACATGCAAACCAACCAACTTGGAAAAAGACGAAGTTCCAAAATTTAGCCATCGATCGAACCCAAGCGACATTACCTAAGAAAAAGGCCACTGCCGGTGGGCAATGGCCTCTTGATATGGTGGCGAATCAGGGATTTGAACCCCGGACCTGCGGATTATGATTCCGTCGCTCTAACCAGCTGAGCTAATTCGCCGAACTCGTAATTGTAAATGATCAGGCGCCTTCTGTCTAAACCAAAGGAGCTAGAACTACTTAATTTGGAATACGTTCACCGCCTCATCCCGGTTGTAGCGAACAAAAACCTCAATTTTCTTGGCTAGAAAGAGCTTTTTCAGAACCTCATCTTTATTTTCAAAAATGATAGCTGTTTGCTCTGGAAAGCGCGAAAAGGGATCGCTCATCACCTCAATAGCCTGTCCGTCGACTTTGATTAGCCGAATAGTGCGCTTATACAGGCGGTCAGGCTGAATAAAAATCAGGCGTTTAATGTACTTATCGAGAACCAGCTTTTGCCCCTGCTCATTGGTCTTGGAGTAATAAACTAGCTCATCCTTGCCATTGGTGGTGACGTCTCGCTCCTCATCCCACTTAGCGAATGCAGTTGGGCTGGCAAGCGCACAAAGAATTGCTAACACCAATAATCTATAAAGATGCATCATTTACTTTCTTAGTTCGACCATTTCATCTTATCAGTCAACTGCACCTATGCGACTTCTCTCTATATCTTCAGGCAAAGTTATGCCGCTGTTTGGATCTCACCACCCCAACTACTCAACAGTAGCCTCGGCCATTAACAAACAGCCCATTAGTACTCTTGCTGCCCCCGCTCCCGTGGAAATCGCTCGACTAGGAGTTGCAGGTGATGAGCAAGCAGACCCATCGGTACATGGCGGAATAGAGAAAGCCATTTATGTCTATCCGATTGAGCACTACGCCTTTTGGAATGAGCTGCTCTCTCGGGAAACTAAAAAATTAGTTGAGCTCCCCCTGGGTGCTTTCGGTGAAAACTTCACTATCGAAGGCTTACTTGAGACTGAGATATTTGTTGGAGATCAAATGCAGGTTGGTGATCTTCAATTTACAGTGGTCAAGCTACGTGAGCCCTGCTTTAAGTTCAATGCCAAAATGGGCTACAAAGGCGCAGCCAAAGCCATGCTGCAATCAGGATTTAGCGGGTGGTACCTCCGCGTAAATCAAACCGGCCCACTTTCAGCGGGCGCTGAAATCCAGGTGCTACCAGGCCAAAGAATCACATCAATAGCCGATCAAAATCAAGCGCTCTTTAATCGCGGCAACCAGAAAAATCTTTGGGATTAATCTTTCGGATTAATTCTTGGGGTTCATTCCAGCAATAAAAAAACCCGACCACATAGTGGTCGGGTTTAGTTTTTGAAACAGACTAGTAAAGCTTAGTCTTTTGCGTAGATATCTACGTCTTTAGTTTCTTTAATAAACAGTGTACCGATTACCAATGTCATCGCAGCGATGATGATTGGGTACCAGAGACCATAGTAAATGTTACCGTTTTGCGCTACCAAGGCGAAGGAAATCGTTGGCAACAAGCCACCGAACCAACCGTTACCAATGTGGTATGGCAAGGACATAGATGTGTAACGAATGCGAGTTGGGAACATCTCAACTAACATCGCTGCGATCGGGCCATAAACCATAGTTACCAAGAGTACCAAGTAAACCAACAAGAGGAATACAGCAACATAGTTGATTTGAGCAGGATCAGCTTTGGCAGGATAGCCAGCGGCATTCAATGCATCACGAATTTGCTTTTTGAATTCTGCATCTTTCGCTTTTGCATCAGCAGGTGCCAAGCCTTTTGCAGAGTAACCAGTGATTTCTGTATCACCAATCTTCACAACAGCTGTACCGCCAGCAGGGCCAGCAACAGTGCTATAGCTAGCAGAGTTGGAAGCCATCACTTGTTTTGCGATATCGCAAGAACTTGTGAACTTAGCTGTACCTGTTGGGTTGAACTGGAATGTACATTCATTCACATCAGCAGTAATAGTTGCTGGTGAATTTGTCATTGCTTGCTCCAATGCTGGGTTAGCAAAGTGAGTTAAGGCATTAAATACGGAAACCGGTGTATTTGGAATGTATGTAATTACAGCCAATAACAAGCCACCCATGATGATGACCTTACGGCCGATCTTGTCTGACAAGCTACCGAACACAACGAAGAATGGTGTGCCGATTACCAATGAAGCAGCAATCAACAAGTTTGCAGTCTTAGCATCTACTTTCAACACTTGTGTGAGGTAGAACAAAGCGTAGAACTGACCTGTGTACCAAACCACCGCTTGACCTGCAACCAGACCAAACAATGCCAAGATAACGATCTTCAAGTTCTTCCATTGACCGAATGACTCTGTCAAAGGAGCTTTAGACAATTTGCCTTCATCTTTCATCTTCTTGAAAGCTGGGGATTCGTTCATTGACAAACGGATCCAAACAGAAACAGCTAACAAAGCGATAGAAACGATGAACGGAACACGCCAGCCCCAAACGTCAAAGTCTGCGCCAGTGAATTCACGTGTGAACAAAATCACTAACAAGGATAAGAACAAGCCAAGAGTGGCTGTTGTCTGAATCCAAGCTGTGTATGCACCGCGACGACCATGAGGAGCATGCTCAGCAACGTAAGTTGCAGCACCGCCGTACTCACCGCCCAATGCCAAACCTTGGAGCATACGCAATGCGATCAAGATCACAGGAGCAGCAACACCGATAGTGGCGTAGTTAGGCAGAATACCTACGATGAATGTAGCACCACCCATCAACAGGATCGTCACCAAGAAGGTGTATTTACGACCAATCAAGTCACCTAAGCGACCAAATACCAAAGCGCCGAATGGGCGAACGATAAAACCGGCAGCAAACGCTAGTAAAGCGAAAATGAAGGCAGAGCCAGCATCTAAGCCTGAGAAGAATTGCTTGGCGATAACGGCAGCCAATGAACCGTAAAGATAAAAGTCGTACCACTCAAAAACCGTACCTAAAGAGGAAGCAAAAATAACTTTGCGTTCTTCAGCGGTCATTGGGGCTGCTTTGGTTGATGTTGACATCAGTAGCTCCTAACTATTTTTATTGAAATAAAAAACAACGGGTCGATTATGCTTTGAAAAAAATCAAAGAAATCCACTACTTAGGGTAATTCCCCATCAAATTGGATCGGGGTTTTCCCGAGAATTTAGTAATTAGATGGGGTCTAAACAACAATTTGAAGTGAATGGCTCCAAATACACAGATTGAGCAATACGCCCAATTAAAGTGCACACTCTATCTGTATAGCCTACAAAATTCGCTCTAATAGAGAGCTCAATACAAACAATAAAAAACTTTTTCAATAAAGTAATTCAACGGAGAAATCAGCATGCAGCAAAAATGGGGCATTCGGGGCATGGCAGTAGCGCCCCACTCTTTGGCGTCCGAATCTGCGTTAGCAGTTTTAAGAGAGGGTGGAAATGCCCTTGAAGCCATGATCGCTGCAGCAGCAACGATCGCAGTTGTATATCCCCACATGAACTCTATTGGTGGCGACTCTTTCTGGGTGATTCACTCGCCTGGTAAGGCTATGGGTGGAATTGACGCCTGTGGTGCAGCGGCTGGCCTAGCAACTAAGCAGTGGTACGCCGAGCGCGGAATCACAAAGGCTATCCCCTTCCGAGGAGCCGTTGCAGCGAACACCGTAGCCGGCACTATTTCTGGCTGGGGAGCAGCACAGCAACTTTCAAAACAAGGTTTGGGTGGAAAACTCCCCTTATCCCGTTTGCTAGCCGATGCGATTCACTATGCTGAAGCTGGTGTGCCCGTCACATTTAGCCAATCAAGCCTCACCGCCAAAAAACAGAATGAGTTACAAGATATCCCAGGATTTGCTGAAACATTCTTAGTGAATGGTCAAGCACCTGAGGTAGGTAGCATCTTTAAACAAGAGCGACTTGCAAAAACCTTACGCCAAATTTCTCGCAAAGGGACCGAGGATTACTATCGCGGCGACTTAGCTGAGCTCATCGCCAAAGAACTCACAGACATTGGCAGCCCGCTCAGACTCGCAGACCTTCATCGTCATCAAGCCAAACTCATTGACCCGCTTGAGCTGAAACACAGCATGGGTAATGTGTACAACATGACACCACCAACCCAAGGCGTGGTGTCCTTAATGATCATCGGAATCTTGGATCAGCTAAATCTCAAGCGCTTCAAAGTGGATAGCGCTGAATATGTTCACCACTGTGTTGAAGCTACCAAGCAAGCCTTCATGGTCAGAGATAAATATGTGACTGATCCTGCTTACATGACCAAGCATGCGCAATCTTTCTTGTCACCCGCTTTCTTAAAGAAGCTAGCAAAAAATATTGATCCTGAAAAAGCATTACCTTGGGGTCAGGGCAAGGGCCCAGCCGATACTATTTGGATGGGTGTAGTTGACGGCAATGGCAATTGCGTTTCATTCATTCAAAGTATTTATCACGAGTTTGGCGCTGGCATCGTGCTACCCAAGTCTGGAGTGAACTGGCAAAACCGCGGCTGCAGCTTCTCGCTTGATCCAAAAACGCTCAATCACCTTGAGCCCTATCGCAAACCATTCCATACATTAAATCCTGCAATGGCTTTATTTAAGGATGGTCGCTCTATGGTGTACGGCACGATGGGTGGCGATGGCCAACCCCAAACACAATGCGCAGTCTTTACTCGCACAGCAACATACGGGCTTGATCCGCAAGATGCCATCAGTCGACCACGCTGGCTCCTAGGAAGAACCTGGGGACAAACTAGCGACAGCTTAAAGCTGGAGTCGCGCTTTAGTCCTTGGGTGGCAAAAGAGCTCCATGCCTTAGGTCATGAAATTGAGATGCTCGACGCCTTTGATGAAACAGTTGGACACGCGGGCTGCATTATTCGCGATCCATCCGGCACGCTGCATGGTGGCTGGGATCCGCGTAGTGATGGTGCCGTTAGCGCGTTTTAGTAATAAACAATTTGGGTACGCGCAGGTCCCAGTAAATGGCAGCTGCGCGTAATCCAAAAATAGCGAGCATACAAATGACCGATCCCTCTAGCGTGTACGTGGGAAAGAAATTTAAAATCAAGATATAGATACAGCAACCTAAGGTAACGGGTATTGCATACAGCTCATGCGACATGAGCAAAGTTTTTCTACCAGCCAAGATATCGCGCAACAAGCCGCCACCAATCGCAGTAACAACACCCAAAATTACTGGCGCAACTGGCAAGCCAAATCCGAGATTCCAAGCCTTATCAGCCCCCTGAATTCCGAATAAAGCAGCACCCAGACCATCGATGTAGAGCATCCAGCGATAAATTTGTGGCTGTGTAAAAAAAGACTCCGCTACGAAAGTAACGATGCATGCACCGAGTGCAACCCAAATATAAATTTGTGCAATTGACCAAAATGCCGGCACATCCAAGATGATGTCGCGCAGGGTTCCACCACCAATGGCGGTAATCACCCCTAGCACCAACACGCCAAAAAGATCCACGCCTCGATCGGCAATAGCTAGAACACCTGTTACCGCAAATGCGATGGTAGCAATAATACCAATCCAGAAATTAATTTGGTCCATAGCATCTAGTCTAAATCACCGACACCAGCCAATCAATGAAGTCCTCAATATACTAAGGGCAATACCATTAAGGAATCCATCATGAAAACTCAGCTCTATAGTTTTTGGCGCAGCTCAGCAGCCTTTCGGGTGCGTATTGCGCTGAACTTAAAGGGGCTTGATTACGAAGTGATTCCAGTCAATATTGTTAAAAGTGGAGGCGTCCAAACTGCTGGCGAGTACGCCAATAAAAATCCTAATCGCTTAGTGCCACTCTATACCGATGGTACTCACAACCTTCACCAATCACTTGCCATCATTGAATATCTCGAAGAGATCCATGCAAGTCCGCCGCTACTTCCTCAGTCTCCAATCGATCGAGCATGGGTGCGCGCAGTAGCGATGGATATCGCGATTGATGTTCACCCACTTGGGAATGTACGCGTGTTGCGCTACTTAATCAGACAGTTAGGCCTCAGTATGGAGGCGAAAGATGACTGGAATCAACACTGGATGACTCTAGGCTTAACCAGCTTAGAAAAACAATTGGGCTCGGACCCCAGAGTGGGTCGCTTTGCTTATGGTGATCAACCCGGCTTGATTGATATCTGCTTAGTGCCACAAATTTTTAACGGGCTCAGCGCAAAGCTCGATATGAAATCCTACCCAACACTGATGAAGATATTTAATGAGTGCATGAAACTGCCAGCATTTATTGATGCTTCCTGGGAAAAGCAAATCGATGCTGAGGGATCAAACCCCCCTGCTCCACCACAAGAATAAAGACAGCGTTAACAAAGAACCGATTGTTGTTAAAAGCACCACTCGAGAAATCATTCGGCCATCTGCGTTGTAATACTGGGCCAACATAAATGGGCCAGTACCAGTAGGAAGTGCAGCTAGCATCACGACGGCGCTTAACCACAACGTGGGTAAATCCAAGATTGGTCCGGCTATCAACCATGCAACCAGCGGCTGAAGAATCAATTTTGCAAAACTAATAGTCCACGCCTGTTGCGGAGCTGACTTTTCCTTTTGCATTAAAAAAAGTCCAATAGAAACTAATGCGCAAGGTGTTGCAGCTGCAGCTAAGAAAGAAATGACTTGCTCTAATGGATCATATAAAACCAAATCCGTAGATGACCATAGTAAACCTGCTACAGGCGCAAGCAATAATGGATTGGTGCAAAGCGACTTCAGAACGCTCCAAACAATTTCATGGGATTTTTTGTGAGACTGTATGCCAACCTCAATAAGGACGGTCGCTATGGCAAACATCACAAATACAATAAAAGTAGAAATGATTGCTGGCGCCAACCCATCCTGACCAAGAGCTAGAACACAGAGCGGAATACCCATATATCCCGTGTTGGAGTAAGACGCACTCAAGCCTGAAAAACTTGCAGCCACTAAATCTCGATTGCGCACCCAACTAACTATTAAGACCAGAATGAATACCGCCAAGCAACTCAGAAAAAAAGCAGTGATGAACCCTGGCTGCCAGAGCGTTTGCCAACTACTACTAGAAGCAAAATGAAATAACTGGGCAGGTAAGGCAAGCCACACTACAAAGCGATTTAATTCGATGGATGCGCTTTCACCTAATTTGCCTGTGCGCCCACAAATATAGCCAATCAGAATGAGGGCAAATACCGGAAAGACAACATTAAAGACGTAGAACAATTTAGGCGTGCTTTTTTAAATTAAGCAATTTTCTTCAGAGTTTGCTGGTAACGCTGTGCGTTTTTGACATAACGACCAGCAATGTCTTCAATGCCAGCAATCTGCTCTGGGGTTAGTATCTTCACCGCCTTGGCAGGAGAACCCAAAATCATTGAGCCATTCGGAAATTCTTTCCCCTCGGTAACTAATGCGCCAGCACCCACTAAACAGTTTTTACCAATTTTGGCGCCGTTCAAAATCACAGCCCCAATACCAATTAAGCTGCCATCGCCAATGTGGCAACCATGCAGCATTACTTGGTGACCAACGGTGACATTCTTGCCAATGATGAGGGGGTAGCCAGGGTCAGTATGCAAAATTGAAGCATCTTGCACATTGCTGCCCTCGCCAATTTGAATCAAATCGTTATCGCCACGGATAACTACCTTGGGCCACACACTCGCATTTTTATGCAGTTCGACACTACCGATAACTTCCGCACTCTCGGCGACCCAAGCCCCCTCGTCTAAGCGGGGAGCATTTCCATCTAGTTCAAATATAGCCATGACACATTATAGGTAATGGTTATATTTAAGAAAGCCTACCAGTTTGGCTCGCGATCAGGAGTGGAAGAAATCCGGTGAATACTCAAATCAGCACCCTCAAACTCTTCCTCTTGTGACATCCGGATGCCTAAAACAGCCTTGAGCAATCCATAGACCACAAATCCACTTACAAGCGCTATAGCAACTCCTAAGCCGCTTCCAATTAACTGACCCAAGAAAGTCACACCACCAATACCACCGAGCGCTTTGGCGCCAAAGATGCCTGCAGCCAGTCCACCCCATAAACCGCATAGACCATGAAGAGGCCAGACGCCCAATACATCATCAATCTTCCAGCGGTTTTGCACTAAGGTAAACATATACACAAATAGAGCACCGGCAATTAAGCCAACTACTAGGGCGCCCATTGGATGCATTAAATCTGATCCTGCGCAAACTGCAACCAAGCCAGCTAAAGGGCCGTTATAGGTAAAGCCCGGATCGTTACGGCCAATAACCCATGCAGCCAGCGTGCCACCAACCATTGCCATCAAGGAATTCATCGCTACCAAGCCACTGACCTTATCAATAGTCTGCGCACTCATGACGTTAAATCCAAACCAACCTACCGCCAAAATCCAAGCACCCAATGCTAAGAATGGAATGCTTGATGGTGGATGTGCCGCAACATTGCCATCTTTGGTATAGCGACCACGACGTGCGCCCAAAAGAATGACTGCTGGCAATGCGATCCAACCGCCAACTGCGTGCACTACAACTGATCCCGCGAAATCATGAAACTCTTCACCAGTGAGTGACTTGATCCATGCTTGGATGCCGTAATGTTGATTCCAGGCAATACCCTCAAAGAAGGGGTAGATGAAACCAACCAGAATAAAAGTGGCAATTAATTGAGGATTGAACTTCGCGCGCTCGGCAATACCACCAGAGATGATTGCTGGAATAGCAGCAGCGAAGGTCAGTAAGAAAAAGAATTTAACTAGTTCATAGCCATTTTTCTCGGCCAATAATTCTGCGCCAGAGAAAAAGTCTACGCCGTAGGCAATGCTGTAACCAATAAAGAAATAAGCAATGGTCGATACTGCAAAATCGACCAAGATTTTGACCAAAGCATTAACTTGGTTCTTTTTACGAACGGTCCCAAGCTCTAAAAATGCAAACCCCGCGTGCATAGCTAGAACCATAATGGCGCCGAGCAAAATAAATAAGACATCGCTGCCTGACTTCAAAGTTTCCATTGAAATACCCCTTTATGTTTTTGCATCATTATGGGGAATATAAGGACCGAATTTGGGCATCAATGCACTCATTTAGTGCAATTTAATGCCCTAAATATGGTTTATTATCAAATTTACATACACCCAAGGGAGAACCCATGAAAAAAGTTTTAGTTCTATTGGCCGCTTTAGGCGCATTTTCTGGCTTAGTACAGGCCCAAGAAAAAGTTCAAGTATTAAGCACACAAGAGCTCGTGAACGTTTGTAAATTGCCAGCTAGCCCAGAATCCCGCAGCTTTTGCGTAGGCTACACAACAGCCATTTACGACACCTATTTAGCTACACGTCATCCACAGCGCGCTAAGCCTTATATTTGCGTTAAGCAACCAGCTCCGTCACGTGATGAAGTTATTGGTGACTTTGTAAAGTTTGGCCAATCAAATCAACAAACTGCTGATAAACCAGCGGCAGGTGTTTTCTTAGGCTTCTTGGCAGCACGTTTTCCTTGCGCCAGAAAATAATTCAAGACGTTTAGCTTAATCAATATTTAAGGACACAAGGAACAGTTGATATGAAAAAAATTATCGCTATTACTGCAGCAACTCTAGCAATCGCAGGTTGCTCAAATATGAGCAATACGGAGCAACGCACTTTATCTGGCGCCGGTATCGGTGCAGCGGCTGGTGCAGTTGGCACAGCTATTTTCCACGGCAACCCAATCTGGGGTGCAGTCGGTGGCGCAGCGGTTGGTGCAGCATCTGGCTACGTATACGACGCTTATAAAAAGAATCAAGCATCCGAGTACAACTCTGGTTACAACGCTGGAAAAAATAATCAGCCTGCTAATGCGCCTCAGTAATTCCTAGGCATCTTTACAGGCTAGATTAACTCTAGCAGTAGCAAAATAAAAAACCCGACTTGTGTAATGCAAGTCGGGTTTTTCTTTGGACTCTTGAGAATTAAGAAAGCAAAAGCTGATTAATGCGTTTCACATAAGCCGCTGGATCATTCAACTGACCGCCCTCAGCCAGGAGAGCTTGATCAAATAAAACCTGGGTCCACTCATCAAAATGCTGATCATCTGATTTCAACTTCTGTAGCAAGGGATGCTCAGGATTGATCTCCAGAATAGGCTTGGTATCCGGCGCCTGTTGGCCCGCAGCTTTCAGCATGCGCAATAAATTTCCGGAGAGTTCATTCTCATCGGAAACTAAACATGCTGGAGAATCCGTCAGACGAAAAGTGACACGCACATCCTTAACTTTATCTTCCAGCGCCGCTTTCATGCGATCAAGCAAGTCCTTGAAATTCTTCTCAGTCTCTTCATGCTCTTTCTTTTCTTTCTCATCACTAAGATTGCCAAGATCGAGTCCGCCTTTTGCCACCGAGGTCATTTGCTTGCCATCAAACTCGGTGAAGAAGGAAAGCATCCACTCATCTACTCGATCGGACAGTAATAAGACTTCAACACCCTTCTTACGGAAGATTTCTAAATGCGGGCTGTTTTTAGCAGCATTAAAAGTATCTCCAGTGACGTAGTAAATCTTGTCTTGACCCTCTTTCATACGAGAAATATATTCAGCCAAGGAAACGGCTTGATCCGCAGAGTCAGTGTGCGTACTCGCAAAACGTAAGAGTTTTAAGATACGCTCTTGATTTGCTTGATCCTCACCAATACCCTCTTTAAGTACTTGTCCAAACTGAGTCCAGAAGGTGCGGTATTTTTCTTTCTTAGCCTCATCATCACTATTGGCCAACTCTTCCAGCATGCTCAACACACGCTTGGTAGAGCTCTCGCGAATGATTTTGACATCACGTGATTCCTGCAAAATTTCACGAGAGACATTTAAAGGCAAGTCTGTCGAATCAATCACACCAGTAACAAAACGAAGATACATCGGCATTAATTGCTCGGCATCATCCATGATGAATACCCGCTTCACGTATAACTTGATACCTCCGCGTTTGTTGCGATCCCACAAATCAAATGGTGCGCGTGCCGGTACATATAACAGTTGCGTAAACTCACTACGCCCCTCAACTCGATTTAGCGAGTAACAAAGAGGGTTTTCATAGTCATGTGACAGATGTTTATAAAACTCGTCGTACTGCTCTTCAGTGATTTCAGACTTTGAGCGAGCCCATAAAGCGCTGGATTGATTAATGCTCTCAAGCTCATCCTTGATAACTTGCTCTTTTTTATCCGCATCCCACTCTTCTTTATTCATCTGAATAGGCAAAGAGATGTGATCGGAATACTTGCGAATAATTGACTTGAGTTTATGAGTGGATAGAAAATCATCCTCACCTTCACGAAGATGCATCGTGATGGATGTCCCACGCTGTGGGCGATCAATGCTTTCTACCGTAAATTCGCCAGAGCCATCAGACTCCCAGCGAACTCCATCAGCAGCTGGCAAGCCTGCTCGGCGAGTCTCAACGGTAATGCGGTCAGCCACAATAAATGCTGAATAAAAACCCACGCCAAACTGCCCAATGAGAGCAGCATCTTTTTGTTGGTCGCCAGAGAGCTTAGAGAAAAATTCTTTGGTACCAGAGCGAGCGATAGTTCCTAAATTAGAAATTACTTCATCACGGCTCATACCAATCCCATTATCAGAAATGGTGACAGTTCTGGCGGCCTTATCAAAACTGACTTTGATCTTCAGTTCAGGATCATCGCCATACCAATCGGGATGCTCGATTCCCTCAAAGCGAAGCTTGTCTGAAGCATCAGACGCATTAGAGATCAACTCACGGAGAAAAATTTCCTTGTTGGAATACAAGGAATGAATCATCAGTTGTAAAAGTTGCTTTACCTCGGCTTGAAAGCCTAAAGTTTCTTTACTAGCTACAGTCATGCGTATTCCCTCTTAATCAATGAACATAACCCCCAGTAATTGGGGGCTATTTAATGGATTTCAAGATCTAGGAAATGGGAAATTTAGCCAGAATGTGGTTTTGAATGCTTCTCTGCTACGGGCAATTCAGCCTTTTTCCAAGCGCTAAAGCCGCCCTCTAGATGGCAAATCCCAGGAACCCCCATCCTTTGGAGGGTTTCTGTTGCTAGGGCGGAGCGCCATGCGGATGCGCAATAGAGCACTAAACGCTTACCCTCTCCGAAAACCGGCTTGTAATAAGGGCTATCTGGGTCAACCCAAAATTCCAGCATGCCACGAGGTGCATGAATTGCATTGGGGATCATGCCATCACGCTCCAACTCCCTCACATCCCGAATATCCACGAAAACCGTGCTTTCATCATCTAAGAGTTTTTGCGCTTGGTCTAATGGAATGGTCTCAATTTGAGCCATCGCATTTGCAATTAATTCTTGATAGCCTAATTTCAATTTCATCAAAATCTCCTAAATTGCTAACACTTCTACCGAATTAGCTTTATGCATATTCTGGCAGGCTTGCCCTGCTAATATGTATATATGAACTTTACCCCTACAGAGCTTGGTGCAAGCATTATTTTTGCCATAGCAGTGCTGCATACTTTTTGCACTGCGTATTTTGAAACGCTTGCCAAAAAATCTCCAAGGCATGCCGGTCTATGGCACCTCCTAGGTGAAGTAGAAATCGTCTTTGGATTTTGGGCGGCAATACTGATTATTTTTATGTGGCTTGCAAATGATTTAGCCACAGCAAAAGAGTACGCCAACAAGCGAAACTTCACGGAGCCGCTATTTGTTTTTGCCATCATGGTTGTTGCGGGTAGCAAACCCATTTTGCATTTCGCCACCCAAATTCTTCACAAGTTGGGCCAGGGATTGCAATTGGTATTGCGCACCAAGCAAGCTCCAACACTGTATTTCCTAACCCTTAGCGTCACCCCCCTGCTAGGCTCACTGATTACTGAGCCTGCAGCAATGACACTGGCGGCATTCTTATTGCGAGACCTGGTCTATCGCCATAAATGCTCTACCCCACTTTTGTTTGGTACCTTAGGGGTGTTGTTCGTCAACATCTCCATTGGTGGCACGCTAACTAATTTTGCTGCGCCACCGGTACTGATGGTAGCCTCAACCTGGGGCTGGGATAGTGCATTTATGTTTGCCAACTTTGGACATGAGGCAACGATTGCTATTTTTGTCAATGCAACAATCGCAACACTGCTCTTTCATAAGCAACTCATTGAACCTACAGGCAAGTCTGATCAGGCTCGCATTCCGCTGACAATTACAGCCATTCATTTACTCTTTTTACTGGGCATTGTGGCCTTCGCGCATGACCCAGTGATCTTCATGTGGCTATTGCTATTTTTCATTGGCTACACGACTGCTTATCCAAAACATCAAAGCCCACTCATTTTGCGCGAAGCTTTGCTAGTGGGATTCTTCTTGGGTGGATTGGTTGTCTTGGGCGCACTTCAAGGATGGTGGCTACAACCGATCCTCGAAACCATGAGCCCTACTGCGGTTTTCTATGGCAGCTTGGCATTAACTGCGATTACCGACAATGCGGCGCTGACGTATTTGGGATCACTGGTACAAGGTACTTCACCAGAATTCAAGCTAGCCTTGGTTGGCGGTGCAGTGGCAGGCGGCGGTTTAACCGTCATTGCCAACGCCCCTAACCCGGCTGGACTGGCTATTTTGCGCAGTTACTTCCCTAATGCAGCGGTTTCAGCAGGATTACTGTTTGTAGCCGCCATTCCACCAACAATTGTTGCGATTCTGGCTCTACGTCTGCTCTAAACGTCTTATCCCGTAAAATCTGAGCTTCGCCCCCAGCTATAAACCTGAGAACGGCATATGAAAAAGCTCTATATAAAAACCTTTGGCTGTCAAATGAACGAGTACGACTCGGGCAAGATGGCCGACCTCTTACATGCCGATGAAGGCATGGTTATGACTGACACCCCCGAAGATGCAGATGTGGTTCTTCTGAACACCTGCTCTATTCGTGAAAAAGCCGAAGACAAAGTATTTTCTGATTTGGGACGTCTGCGGGAGCTCAAGAAAACTAAACCCAATTTATTGATTGGTGTGGGTGGGTGCGTTGCCAGCCAAGAGGGTCAACAAATTATTAGCAGAGCGCCGTATGTTGATGTTGTCTTCGGACCGCAAACCTTACATCGCCTATCTGACCTCATTGCACAACGTCGCGAGACCGGTAGATCTCAGGTAGACATCTCTTTTCCTGAAATTGAAAAGTTTGACCACCTTCCTGCCTCACGTCAAACTCGAGGCTCTGCTTACGTCTCCATCATGGAAGGCTGCTCAAAATATTGCAGCTACTGTGTGGTTCCGTACACTCGAGGCGAAGAAGTGTCGCGCCCTTTTGATGATGTTTTGACTGAAGTGGCTGGTCTTGCAGCTCAAGGCGTCAAAGAAATTGTCTTGCTTGGTCAGAATGTGAATGCTTATCTTGGAAAGATGGGTGATAGCGAAGAGATTGCAGACTTTGCCCTGCTCATCGAATACATTGCTGAAATCCCCGGCGTAGAGAGAATTCGTTTTACTACTAGCCATCCAAAAGAATTTACCCAGCGCTTAATAGATGTCTATGCAAAAGTTCCTAAATTAGTAAGTCATTTGCACTTGCCAGTACAGCATGCATCCGACTCCGTTTTGTCTGCGATGAAGCGCGGCTATACCGCCCTAGAATACAAAAGCATTATTCGCAAGATGCGCGCTGTAAGGCCCGACCTGACTCTCTCTAGCGACTTCATTGTGGGCTTTCCGGGCGAGACCGATGAAGACTTTGCAAAACTACTCAAGATGGTTGAAGAGCTCAATTTTGATAACAGCTTTTGCTTTATCTTCAGTGCACGCCCTGGCACTCCCGCAGCCAATCTGAGTGATGACACTCCTTATGAGGTCAAACTCAAACGTCTCCAAACGCTGCTTGCTCTAGTGGAATCACAAGCAAATCAGATTAGCAAAAATATGTTGGGCAATATTGAACGGGTGCTTGTTGAAGGACTCGCAAAGGATGGCGTGAACTTGCAAGGTCGCGCTGCCAATAATCGCGTGATTCACTTTACCGCTCCAAATCAAGATATTGAATCACTCATCGGCCAAATGGTAGATATCCGTATTACTGAAGTACTGAACTACACCCTTCGAGGCGATCTGATTAGTGAATCCATCCTCACTCATACCCATTAAGATGACAACCAAGCAAGCATCCCCCTCTAAATTAGAGATCGATATTCAATTTGCTAGCGCCGCTATTGAAGATAAAGTTCTCGCGATAGCATCTTTAGCAGTAATTAAAAAATGGGTGAAATCAGCGGTTCAATTGAATGGGCTCATCACTCTGCGCTTTGTTAATGCAGCCGAAGGTAAAAAACTGAACCTTGCTTTTCGCAATAAAGACTATGCGACTAATGTGCTCACCTTTCCATACGAGCTCAGCAAAAAGACCATAGCTGCGGATATTATTTTTTGCCTTCCCGTAGTTCAAAAAGAAGCATCTGACCAAAGCAAAGCTGTTAAGGCCCATTTGGCTCACCTGATTATTCATGGCTGCCTGCATGCCCAAGGGCTTGACCATGAGAACGATAAAGATGCAAAAAAGATGGAGGGTAAAGAAATCACTCTTCTTAAATCTTTAGGATTTACCAATCCCTACGCACCTATTTAAAGCATCTTTAAGACTTCTTTCACTGAATTTACTGATTTCTGCGATATTCTTGCTATATGCCTGACCCCAATAAATCCCTTTTAGAGCGCTTGGCCGAATTTTTAACGCCGCAGCCAACTAGCCCAGCAGAGCGTCGCCAAGAACTGATTGATACCCTCAGAGAAGCCCAGACAGAAGGCTTAATTGATGCAGATGCCCTCTCCATGATTGAGGGCGTGTTCCAAGTGGGTCAATTGTGTGCTCGTGATATTTTGATTCCTAGAGCCCAGATTGACTGGATTGATATCAATCAACCCCTGTCAGAAATTATCAAAAGTGTGATTACTGCTGCTCACTCACGCTTTCCTGTATTTGAGGGTGGCCGTGACAACGTCATTGGCACCTTACTAGCTAAAGATTTATTGCGCCATTCGACTGAAAAAGATTTTCAGGTACGTGATTGGCTCCGCCCCGCAGTATTTATTCCAGAATCTAAACGTTTAAGCGTTTTGCTGCGTGATTTCAAAGATAACCGCAATCACTTAGCGATTGTTGTAGATGAATACAGCGGCGTTGCAGGTGTAATTACGATTGAAGACGTGCTGGAACAAATTGTTGGTGATATTGAAGACGAGCATGATATTGATGAAGAGGCAGATAACCTCATCTCTTTAGACAATGGTGATATTCGGGTTAAAGGCATTACTGAGCTCGAGCAATTTAATGAGGCGCTAGGCACCCAATTTCAGGATGACGATATTGAAACGGTTGCGGGCTTAGTCATTCAGCATCTTGGACGAGTGCCTAAGATGGGTGAGCTGATCGAGATCGACGGCATTGAATTTGAGATTCAGCGCGCCGATCCAAGACAGATTCATATCCTGCTGGCACGACAACTCCCGAAAAAATCTTCCTGAGAATTAACTTGATTGATCAGCAATCGGCAAGACCAAGTAATGGCGTCAATTTATTGGCGCTATTTTTTCTAGGCGCATTGCTAGCTGCTGTTGCAGAACTACCCTATGGTGGCTGGATACAAATCCCGGTCTTGAGTTTGATTTGGTGGCGAATGAGTCAGCAATCCATTCTCTCGATTAAAAATCAATTTATTTCTGGAATGGTATTTGGCCTAGGTTACTTTGTTGTAGGGCTATGGTGGATCTACATTAGCCTGCATGACATAGGTGGAATGCATGCTGTAGTTTCTTGCTTGGCGGTATTTTTACTGGCTGCTGGCATGGCTTTATTTTTCTCTAGCGCCTCGCTTTCCCTTTGCCTACCTAGACGAAGATATCTAACAGGTCTAGCACTAGCTGCCTCCTGGGTGCTTATTGAATACCTACGTAGTGTGGTGCTAACGGGCTTTCCCTGGATGGGATTTGCTGAAGCGCAATTTAATGGGCCCTTTGCACCAGCAGCACCATTCTTTGGCGGCCTAGCCTGTACATTTTTAGTGGTGTGGATTTCTTGGGAGATTACGCAACTAAAGAAAAATATTTTCTTTAGTGCTGCCTGCATTATTTCCGCTGTCGCCCTTACGCAGCTTGCGAGCTTTTGGACTTTTACAAAACCTATTGGCGAGCCGCTAAGCGTTCGTTTAGTTCAGGGAAATTTTGAGCAAAGCCTCAAATTCAACCCCAAGGCAATCGAAGAGCAATTTAGTTTTTATACCAATGCTATTGAGAGTCAATCATCCGATCTCATCATTACTCCAGAGACTGCTTATCCCTGGCCCCAGAACAATCTTCCTGCCGGCTTACTGGGATCGCTCCAACAGTTTTCCACGAATACCTCGAGCAACATCTTGCTAGGTGTCATTGGTGAATCGCGTGACTCCACTGAAGTGCAATACACCAACCGTGCACTTGGACTTTCGCCCAATTCACCGAGCTATCAATATGACAAGTCTCACTTAGTGCCCTTTGGAGAATTTATTCCACCTGGATTTCATTGGTTTGTGAGCGCCTTCCAGGTACCTATGAGCGACTTCGCCCGCGGCAAATTAGATCAAGCCCCTTTCAGTATTGTTCGCCCTGGTAAAGATGCGATTCAGGCCGCAATCACTATTTGCTATGAAGACGTCTTTGGCGGGGAGCTAGCCTCCCGAATTCATCACAGTAGTAAACCCGTCAACCTGTTGATCAATATGACTAATCTGGCCTGGTTTGGGGATTCCCAAGCACCAGCGCAACAATTACGTCTATCGCAGCTGCGCTCCCTGGAGACTGGACTGCCAGCTCTACGCGCCACTAATACGGGTATTACGGCAGCGCTTGGGCCAGACGGCAAGGTGTTGTCGCAGTTAGATGAATTTACCCAGGGTGTACTCAGTCTCAAGATTCAAGCCTACTCAGGCACAACCCCTTATGTGATTTGGGGAAATGCGCCCATTTTGAGCCTTTCTTGCCTCTTGCTTATCTTGGGTCTTATTCGCCAAAAACGAATCTAATCGCTATTTCATGGTTCGCTAGCTTAGCCATGTAAAATCAAAGGCTTAGCCAGGTAAATCATGCTTACTTTTCAGCAAATCATTCTCAAACTCCAAGATTACTGGGACCAACAAGGTTGCGCCCTATTGCAACCTATTGACCTTGAGGTCGGTGCCGGTACATCTCATACAGCCACTTTCTTGAGGGCCATTGGCCCGGAACCATGGAAAGCCGCTTACGTCCAACCTTCGCGTAGACCAAAAGATGGTCGCTACGGAGAAAATCCGAACCGCTTACAGCATTACTACCAATACCAGGTGGTACTGAAGCCTGCGCCAGAAAACATTCTTGAACTCTATCTAGGCTCGCTTGCTGCTTTAGGTCTCGATCTTCAAAAGAACGATGTGCGTTTTGTAGAGGACGACTGGGAAAACCCAACCTTGGGTGCCTGGGGTTTAGGTTGGGAAGTCTGGCTTAACGGCATGGAGGTGACACAGTTCACCTATTTCCAGCAAGTTGGCGGCATTGACTGCAAACCTGTTTTGGGAGAGATCACTTACGGTATTGAGCGCTTGGCGATGTATATCCAAAATTGCTCTAACGTATACGACCTCGTTTGGGCAGATGGCATCTCGTATGGTGACGTGTATCACCAGAATGAAGTCGAGCAGTCTTGCTACAACTTTGAGCACTCCAATACCGACTTATTGTTTGCAAACTTCACCAATTATGAAAGTGAAGCCAAGCGCTTGATGGAAGTGCCATTAGCTTTACCTGCTTATGAAATGGTACTCAAGGCTGGGCATACCTTTAACTTACTAGATGCCCGTGGCGCCATCTCAGTTACTGAGCGTGCGGCCTATATTGGACGCATCCGCAATCTATCTCGCGCAGTAGCACAGGCTTACTTTGAGTCTCGTGAGAAGTTGGGATTCCCGATGTGCCAACGTCAATCTAAAGTCTAAGTAGCTCGATCCAATTATGAGTACACCGAATTCCCTTTCTCAGTCAGACAATCTTCTGATTGAAGTATTTACTGAAGAGCTTCCACCGAAATCTTTGCGTCGCTTAGGTGACGCTTTTAGTGAAGGTATTTTTTCCACACTCAAGGCCGCTGGCCTCTTGAGCGAAAACTCTGTTGCTGCAAGCTTTGCTACACCGCGTCGCCTTGCTGTTCAGGTAACCAATGTCTTGAGCCAAGCACCAGACTATCCAGTACGTGAAAAATTACTACCGACCAGCATTGCTTTTGATGCTGATGGCAAGCCGACTGCGCCACTACAAAAGAAATTGGCTTCCTTGGGTTACGCTGATATCGACTTCTCCACCTTAGAAAAAGCTGGCGAAGGAAAAAATGAAGCGCTGTATCTTAATGTCATCGCCAAAGGCGCAGCATTAGAGCAAACTGCACAGCAAGCCCTCGAGCAGACGCTGAACAAATTACCTATTGCCAAAATGATGCACTACCAAGTGCTACAGAAAAATGGTGAATTGGCGGATGTTGAGTTTGCACGTCCCGCACACCGCATCATCGCTCTGCATGGCAAGAAAACATTACATATCAGCGCACTGGGCATTGACGCAGAAAATCAAACAGAAGGTCATCGCTTTCTGGCTCCTGGCGTTATTACGATTGCCTCTGCAGATCAATATGAATCTGACCTCACCACTAAAGCAAAAGTATTGCCAAGCTTTAACAAGCGTCGTGAATTTATTGAAGCTGCATTATTAAAAGCTGCTGGCACTGATTTGGTATTGATGCCAGATAGCTTACTAGATGAAGTGACCGCTTTAGTTGAGTGGCCAGCAATCTATGAATGTCATTTTGATCAAGAGTTCTTGGAAGTTCCACAAGAATGCTTGATTCTGACAATGCAGACCAATCAAAAATACTTTGCTTTGACTGACAAGCAAGGTAAGTTACGCAATCGTTTCCTCATTGTTTCCAACATCGAGACTGATAAACCAGAAGCGATTATTTCCGGTAACGAGCGCGTAGTACGCCCACGTCTATCCGATGCACGCTTCTTTTTTCAACAAGATCAAAAACGTCCGCTGGCATCCCGCGTAGCTGATCTTGGAAAAGTGGTCTATCACAATCAGCTTGGTAATCAACTAGACCGCACTAAGCGTGTTCAAGGGATTGCAGTGGGTATTGCCAAAGCCTTATCGGCTGATGAGGCGCTAGCCAGTCGTGCCGCTGAGATTGCTAAAACCGATTTGCTAACTGATATGGTTGGCGAGTTCCCAGAGCTCCAAGGCATCATGGGTCGCTACTATGCAACCCACGATGGTGAAAATACGGAAGTAGCATCTGCTTGCAGCGAACATTACATGCCGCGCTTTGCTGGTGATGCTTTGCCACAGAGTCAAACTGGCACCATCTTAGCCATTGCGGACAAACTAGAAACTCTCGTTGGTATTTGGGGTGTTGGTCTTGCGCCAACAGGTGATAAAGACCCCTATGCCCTTCGTCGTCATGCTCTCGGAATCTGCCGTCTCCTGCTTGAAAAGAACCTTAGCCTAAATCTGCCTGACTTAATTGAACTGGCACGCAAACAATTTCCGCAAAAAGACGTTCAGGAAAAAGCCAAGGCTGAAGATATTTACGCCTTCATCATTGATCGTCTTCGCGCTTACTTACGCGACCAAGCAGTTGCGGGTAAGCCGTTCACTACCGAAGAGATTGATGCAGTATTAAGTCAGTCACCAGCCCAGCTCAATGATTTAATTGATCGCCTCACTGCGTTGCGTGAATTTAATGCCCTAGCCGAAGCGGCCCAGCTGGCTGCCGCTAACAAACGTATCAGCAATATCTTGAAAAAGAATGCTACTGCTATTCCGGCCAGTTGCTCAAGCACACTCTTGCAGCTTCCTGCTGAAATCGCACTATATCAAGCGCTTGAGAAATTGACTCCAACACTGACAGCGGCTTACGAAAAACGTCAGTTCGTGGATCTATTAAAAGCACTCGTTGCTCTCAGCGCTCCAATTGATCAGTTCTTTGCCGATGTGATGGTGATGGATCCAAATCCAGAGTTGCGCGATAACCGCCTAGCCCTCCTGCAACAACTTCACCAGAAAATGAATCTCATTGCCGACCTCGGCAAGTTAGCATGAGCATCAGCTCTTCTAAACTGATCATTCTTGATCGCGATGGCGTGATCAATGAAGATCGAGATGATTATGTGAAGTCGAGTGATGAGTGGATTCCACTACCCGGCAGCCTTGAAGCAATTGCACTACTCAATCAAGCGGGTTATCAAATCGCCGTAGCAACCAACCAGTCCGGTTTGGCGCGCGGTTATTTCAATATCAATGACCTCCATGCCATGCATGGCAAGATGGATAAGCTGCTCAAGCCTCTGGGTGGTCATATTGACAGTATTTTCTTCTGCCCACATACCGATGCCAATGCATGCGATTGCCGTAAGCCACTACCAGGGATGATGGAAGAGATTGCGCTACGCTATAAAAAGAATCAGAGCGCTACGCCTTTATTAGGAGTGCCGATTGTGGGCGACTCCTTGCGTGATCTGCAAGCAGGTATTGCTCTTGGCGCTAGCCCGCATTTAGTATTGACCGGCAAGGGTAGCAAAACCTTAGATAAAGGCGGACTACCGGAAGGCACTCAAATTCATGCTGATTTGATGGCATTTGCGAATGCACTCTTACAAGATAAGGTTTAATGCAAATATGACTTTTATTCGCTCAGCGCTGTTTACCCTCTTCTTGCTGATATTCACCCCAATCTGGTCGATGCTTTGCATACTAGTATTCCCTTTCCTCAATCCCGAGAATCGCTATCGCTTTATCGGACTCTGGAATAAGGTCGTGATCTGGATTTTGCAACCCCTCTGCGGCATTCGATACGAAATTCGCGGAATGGAAAACATGATGGCGGCATTGGATAAGCCCGTTGTTGTTCTTAGCAAGCATCAATCTGCTTACGAAACCATTTTTTATATCGCCAAGCTTCCTAAGCAAGTCTGCTTCGTTTTCAAAAGAGAACTGCTTTGGATTCCTTTCTTTGGCTGGGCTTTAGCTTTACTTAAGATGATTCATATCAATCGTAATAGCAAAGAAACTGCTGCCCTCTCAGTGGTTGGGCAAGGCAAAAAGCGCTTGAGCGAAGGCAAATGGATTTTATTGTTTCCGGAAGGCACTAGAACTCCTACTGGATCACATCAGCCTTACAGCAAAGGTGGCGCAAGGCTTGCGAGCGCAACTGAAGCGCTAGTTATCCCAATTGCTCACAACGCGGGTCGTTGCTGGCCTAAGAATAGCTTTCTAAAGCAACCTGGAACGGTCATCTTCTCAATCGGCCCTGCCATTACCTCTGCCGGAAAAACCGGTGGGCAGCTCCATCAAGAAGTGGAAAAGTGGATTGAATCTGAAATGCGAGTGATTGATCCTACTGCTTACGAGTAAAACCAGGGTCTCAGTGGGCTAAAGTTTTGGCCCACTCAATATAGCGCTCCACCGAAATATCTTGAGCGCGCGCTTTTAATTCTGACTCAGATAAAGACAGTCGATCAGCAAAGGCTGATAAGTTAGTGCGTAGCATTTTTCTTCTTTGAGAGAACGCTGCTGCCACTACTTTTTCTAAAGCATGCCACTGCGCATCACTTAAACTGAAATCTCGTCTTGGGATCATGCGTACAACAGCAGAATTGACTTTAGGCTGCGGATCAAAAGCTTCGGGTGGAACTTCTAAAACTTGCTCCATGTCATAGCGAGCCTGCAACATGACTGAAAGTCTGCTGAATTCAGAACCGCCAGCCTTGGAGACCATGCGCTCAACGACTTCAGCTTGAAGCATAAATACCTGCTCATCAATCGCATGCGCGGCGGAAACGAGATGAAAAAGTAATGGGGAGGAGATGTTGTAAGGCAAGTTACCAACTACCTTACATAGGCCGGTATTGGCTGGACGTGCGTTTGCCCATTCTAAAAAATCAAACTTCAGCGCATCTCCCTCAATGACATTCAGGCCCTTGAGATTTTCTTGATTCCAATAGGCCACTAAATCTCGATCAATCTCTAAAAGATCTAAGTGGTCGAGATTGCTTAATAAAGGCCTTGTTAAAGCACCAAGGCCCGGACCAATTTCAATCACGTGCATATTTTCACTGGGATTGATTGCTGCAACGATGGAATAAATTACTCCAGAGTCTTGCAAAAAGTTTTGGCCAAATCGTTTACGGGCGCGATGCGTCATATCTTTTGATTCTTTACGTTCTTTATATTTACTGCCAATTGATAAGCCAGTCGCAAAGCCTCTAACATGCTACCTGGGTCTGCAAGCCCTTTACCAGCAATGTCCAGCGCTGTGCCATGATCTACTGAGGTACGAATAATTGGCAAACCTAAGGTGACGTTTACCCCCCCACCAAAGCTCACGAACTTGAATGGCGCCAGACCTTGATCGTGATACATCGCAATAAACGCATCCACACTATCCAAGGCCTTAGCATCAAACATTGTGTCGCCTGGATAAGGTCCAGTTACCTCAATACCTAAATCTTTGGCAGCCTCTATCGCTGGCGCAATCACATCAATTTCTTCGCGCCCAAGATAGCCGGATTCACCTGCATGGGGATTGAGCCCTGCCACCCGAATCACGGGCTTTGCAATACCAAATTTTGTTCGCAAATCCTGATCGACGATCTGAATCGTTTCTAGAATATGCTGAAAATTGAGTGCCTCTGGAACTGTACTTAAAGGCAGATGTGTTGTGACCAACGCCACCCGAAGGTCACGGCTTTTATGTAGACCTAAAAATCCTGCTGGCAATGTCGCACATAACATCATGACAACATGTTCTTGATGGCAAAGCTTGGCTAGATATTCAGTATGGCCAGTAAACAAGGTATCGCTTGAGACAACCCCCTCATTGATGACGCTCTTTTGAATTGGTGCAGTTACCATCGCGTCAAAGCGACCATCTAGACATCCCTTAACAGCGGTATCCAGGATATTGAGAACATACTGCGCATTGACGGGATTTAGTTGACCAGCAACTACCGGGACAGCAAGTGGAATGGGCTCTACTATCAAGCGAGTTGATAACGCCTTGGGGATATCAACCACCGAAACTAAACTGGAGTCTCCAAGCACGGTAATCGCACTTGCAGGCTGCTCCTGCAAAAAAGCGATTGCAGCTGCAATAGAGACCTCTGGACCAACCCCTGCAGGCTCTCCAGAGCTGATAACTAAGTTAACGAGGGCTGGCTGCTGGATCATCTGCGTTAATGATCTTCACCGTAGCAGTGTCGCGTAGCTCACGTAACCAATCCTGATAAGCCTGCTCAAATTTGCGCTCACGAATTGCTGCGCGGGCAAATTGGCGCTGCTTCTCTACAGTTAACTGCGCTTCACGACGCTCTAGCACCTGAATTAAATGCCAACCAAACTCGGACTTCACGGGATTGCTAACCTCACCAATTTGCAAGCGATTCATAGCTTGATCGAATTCAGGAACTAAGTCGCCAGGACCCATCCAACCCAGATTGCCACCGTTCGCAGCAGACCCATCCTCAGAATACTTTTTAGCTAACTCACCAAAATCAGCAGTCTTTGCGCGAACCTGATCACGGTAACCCGCTAGGCGTCTTTCGGCATCCTGATCCGTCAGCCCTGCACGGCTACGCAACAAAATGTGGCGCGACAAAGTCTGCGTCACCATAATATTTTGCGGGGTAGATGAAGTCTCTTGAGGCGCAGCTTGCTGTGGCTCAGGTGCGCCAGCTACTAGGGCACGTCTGTCAAGAACCTTGAGGACGTGATACCCAGCAGGACTTTTAACCACTGCATTCGCAACCTGTCCGCTACCAGTATTTCTGACGGCCTCGTAAAACAATTGCGGCAAGCGATCTGGTGTGCGGTATCCCAACTCTTGAAACTTAATCTTTGGATTCTCTTTTGCAGCCATTGCACCCAATTGCAAGAAATCGACATCTCCACGCGCTTCACGCAACAACGATTCTGCCTTTTTCTTTGCATCAGCTTGGCCTCCTGCGCCTGCACCCGCATCGGCTGGTACGAAGATCTGCGCTACATCAATTTCCTCTGGCTCACCTTTTGCAGCTGGAGTGGAACGCGTTGGCTTTCCTCCACCAGCCACTGCACGATTGCGGTCTGCAATAAAGTTATCCACTTCCGCATCAGAGATCTTAATCTTGCCCTCTACTTCGCGCTCACGGTAACGACTAATAACTACGTCATCACGCAACATCTGGCGATAGCGCTCATAGCTACTTCCAGTTGCAGCGATTTTTACCTTCAACTCAGCTAAGGTTAATTTGTTCTTAGAGGCAATATCAGCAATAATTTTGTCGAGCTCTTTACCGGTAACAACGACTCCTTCTTGCTCAGCATTTTGTAGTTGAATCTTTTCAATGATGAGGCGCTCAAGAATGGTCTTACGTAAAGTGGCAGCATCAGGTAATTTAGTGCCCTGCTTTTGTAATGCAGCAATACGATCATCAATCTCTTTACGTGTTACGTAACCAGTATTAACGACTGCAGCAACACCATCAATATTGCGAATTTTGCTATCGCTCGTAGTCTTTGAGCTATCTTGCGCAAATGCAAGCTGAGAGATAAAAGCAGCGCCAGCCAAAATTATGGCTGCAAGGGCTTGGTTAAATCGATTCCTACGCATCATTGATAGTTCTCATATGTTGAGGGTGGTATAGGCTTGGAAGTAGGCATATATCCAGGAACATTAAGCTTCATGATATCAACTGGATTACTACCAGCACTACCAAAGCCCCTAAATTCTATTTGGAATAAAACCTGGGTGGTGGTTATTTGTGAGGTATTGAGCATTTGCGAGTAGGCTCCACGGAAAGTCCAGCAGTCGCGCATCCACTCCAATGCCACTAGAGTATTGAGTGTTTTAGTAGTTAATGCGTCATAACCCCAACGACCTAAGACGGAAACCTCACGCGTCAGTGGCCACTGGCCTGAGATGTTGTATTGGTCAGTTGTCGTCTGCGCCAAGGTTGCTGGAGTAGGGCCAAAAGCCTGTGTAGGAGGAGTCCAAACGTTTCGATATCCAAAATTCACACTTCTACCCGGCGTAGGACGCCAACTGCCGCCAACTGTAGTTTGAACAAATTTATTTAACTGCGTGTTGTATTGGCCGAACATGTCTGCGCTAAAGTTTCCAAGCAGGCGGACCGAGGCTGATCCTAAGGTATCTGAATAGGTTGTGGGATTGGCAATATTGCCATTAAGACCCACCTTTTGCCCCGTAAAAGATTGACGCTGAGCAACAGTTACGTTTGCACGCTCCGCACCGGTACTTGCCTCAATCATGCGGCTAGTTAGACCCCCGGTTAATTTATTGTTATCGGCAATACGGTCATTACCAATAAACGTATTTTCACTAAAGATCTGCGTCACGCCAAAGCCTGCATCAGCCGTATCGAACAAAGGTGTCAAAGCCTGGTTTTGATACGGGGTATAAACATAATAGGCTCTCGGCTCCATGGTAAGGAGCATGTCGCGCCCAAAGAAGCCTTTTAATTCTGCCGCATCTCTTTCAAAGGCAAGGCCTGAGTCCAAACTAAATGTTGGGATAGTGAACCCTTGCGCCGGAGGCGCGGCACCCAAGGGGTTATTACTAGTCACCGCTGCGGTAGCAGCATAAGTATTCGACTGGAAGCTCACCTTAGGGGTAATGTAATAGCCAGGAGTAATCTGAGGTAAAGACATAGCACCTTTGATTACAGTACGATCCGCCTGGCTATAGAGATAGCCTGCTGGAGCATAAGCAAGGTTACTGTTTACGTTATAGGCAAAGCGGGTGTAATCCGTTGAGAACGTAGTGATTGGCCCGGAGGGTAATGTCAGATACTTACCGCTAGCATCTGAAACCGTTGGGGTTAAGCGATTGGTATAAGACGCATTGATATTTGGTAATACGTTGTACGGCGACTGAACTGGTGCAGTCAGGTCTGGCTGCAAGGTTTGGAAAGTAACTGCCTTTGCTGAAACAATCCAGTTACTCAGACTCCCGGTTAAGTTCTTGGTTGTTCCAAGCTCCTGACGAAACTGATTAGTTACCGCCCCCGCAATACTTTGAGAAAAGTCTGTGGGGTACAAGCTATCTGAAACCCGTGCAATATTGGCATAGCCCGTCCATGCGCCTGCAATTGGGATGCCACCCAACCCCAATAAGTCCCCACTAAAGTTCTGTCTTTGCTGCCAGTCATAGCGCCAGCGATCGGTACCGGTCTTACGGTCGTATGGAAGGTAATCTCCACCCAAGCTACCAGCGTATTGCTGATCCAAAAATTGGTATTTAGCGCCCAGCTGAACACCCCGTTGACCCATCACTCGCGGTATCAACAACAAATCGCGATTTGGAGCAATGTTGACGTAGTACGGCTGCGTCACATCAATACCATTGTTAGAGTTGTACCCCGCTACAGGAGCCAATATTCCAGAGCGGCGTTGATCTGATGTTGGCGCACTAAAGTAAGGTACGTAAGCTATAGGCACATCAAAGAATCGCATGACACCATGCGTACCAACCATTTCTTTTTGCTCGTTATCAATCTCGAGCGTACTTGCCGTGAAATACCAATCTAAATTTTCAGGGGTACAGGTTGTGTAGGTTGCCTTATCAAATACAAATACATCTGAAGTTTCGATGGTTAATTTTTTTGCATTACCACTGGCTCGGTTATCGCGCAGCTCGTAATTCGGGGTTTCCATTTCGCCTTCGCGGGCATCAACTCTAAAGCGCGCCTTCGGACCCTTGAAGGATGCATTGCCTTTTGAAAACTCAGTATTGCCTGATAAATTCGCCACATCAGAATCGGGATCGTATTTAATTTCATCCGCTTTAATCACGGCGCCATTACGACGAATTTGTGCACGCCCTTTTAGGCGCATTTCACGATCGACAATTCCATCAATCGAATCGCTGGACGTAAACGTCAAAGCATTACCGTCAGCGATAGGTTTACCAACCCGCAATTGATCGTCCAACTTTAAGACGGTGACATCGCCGCGATCAGGAATTAAAACGGAGTTAGCGGAGCTGCCTAAAGACTGCGCAGAAGGGGGTAAAGGTGCGGGTGCTTGAGCAGCACTTGGAAGCGCAAATTGCGACAATCCAACCCCCATCATTACGCGCAGGGTGACAGCTAAAAAAAGAGGGGCGCAAAGGCCGGCGCGACGGCGATAATGACTCATAGATCCAGACCCGCCTTATTATACGAATCGACCATGACTGACTCTCGCTTAAACACCCTCCGTAACTGGCTAAAAGGCCTTGAACCTAGCTGGCAATTAGATCTCCCCACTTTGGCCCCCGCCTCGGCAGATGCCAGCTTTCGGCGGTATTTCCGGATTGAGTCCAAAAACCCGGATTTTCCGACTCTGATCGTGATGGATGCCCCACCCCAACATGAGCCTTTAGATGCCTTCATCAAGGTGGATTTATTGTTCGAAAATGCCGGTCTAAACGTCCCGAAAATTTTAGAAAAGAATGTGGCTGAAGGCTTCCTTTTACTTAACGATCTTGGCACGAAAACTTATCTTGCAGAGCTTAATTCTGAGAGCGCCGATCATCTTTATAAAGATGCAACCCATGCTTTAGTTCAAATGCAATTAGCAAGCAAAACGGATGTTTTGCCAAACTACGATGAAGCACTCTTGCAGCGTGAGTTAGATTTATTTCCTGAGTGGTATCTAAAGAAACACTTGCATATCGAATTAACTGAACTTCAACATTCTCAAATTAAGCAAGCATTTGAACTCATCATTCAAAACAATCTTGCGCAGGCAAAAGTCTATGTTCATCGTGACTACCACTCACGCAACTTGATGGTGACTGATAAAAATAATCCTGGAGTGATCGATTTTCAAGATGCGGTTTATGGCCCCATCACTTACGACGCATCTTCACTCTGGCGGGATGCTTACATTGCCTGGCCAGAAGAGCGCGTAATTGATTGGGTGATTAAATTTTGGGAGGAAGGTCGTCAAGCCGGCCTACCAATGCCAGCTGATTTTGGTCAGTTCTATCGTGACTTTGAGTGGATGGGATTGCAACGCCATCTAAAAGTCTTAGGTATTTTTGCAAGACTGTTTCATCGGGATGGCAAAGATGGCTATCTCAAAGATATCCCATTGGTACTGGAGTATGCGATTGCTACTGCAAATCGCTATATTGAATTAAAGCCCTTGGCACGCATACTAGAATCGACGCGCCCCACTAAGGAATAACAGCAAACTGTCATGAATAAGCGCAATCTCATTCCGTGCTTTTTACTGGCCGCTGGTCGAGGCGAGCGCATGCGTCCACTAACGGATGAATTGCCTAAGCCACTCCTCACGATTAAGAAAAAATCCCTACTTGCCTGGCATTTGGAAGCACTGAGCGCAGCAGGCATTAAAGACGTTGTCATTAACCATGCCTGGCTTGGCTACAAGATTGAGGAGGCTTTGAGTAATGGCAGTCAATTCGGCCTCAACATCGCCTACTCCCCAGAAACTAGCGCCCTAGAAACGGCAGGTGGGATTCGCAAGGGACTGCCTTTGCTTAACCCTAGCGATTATTTCCTAGTCATCAACGGGGATGTTTTTAGCCCAAATCTACCGATTGAGCAGATTTTGGAACAAGTCTCCAGTTTGCGAAGCATGCCAAATCAGCCTTTGGCACATCTTTTAATGGTTCCCAACCCGGTTCAGCACCCTGAGGGGGACTTTTATCTGAAGGGTTCCAAAGTGACTAATGAACCAGTGGATCAGGCTGAAAAACTCACTTTTTCCGGAATTGGGCTGTATCACCGAGATCTCTTCAAAGATGTAGAGTTGGATGTACCCACTAAGTTAGCCCCACTCCTGAAAAGGGCTATGGCCGACAATAGAGTGTCCGGTGAAAAATATACCGGTCCGTGGCACGATGTAGGTACGCCTCAACGATTACAAGAGCTCAATGCAGCGCATGAATAAGTCCAATATTTACCAACAACGTCGGATTGAATTAGCAAAACTGATCTGCGCCAAAACTGGTGGAGGCATCGCCATCATTACTACGGCACCTGAGACTGCCCGCAATCGAGATAGCGAATTTCCTTATCGCCACGATAGTGATTTTTTCTACCTCACTGGTTTTGAAGAGCCGGGTGCAACACTGGTACTCAAGATTGCCGGATCAACATCGCAAGCTCAACTAGAGTCCCATCTTTTTTGTAGACCTAAAGACGCGGAGCGCGAGATTTGGGATGGTATTCGCTTAGGGCCAGACGCAGCACCTTCAATCTTGGGTGTGGAGTATGCGCACAGCAATCATGAGTTAGATAATAAGCTGGGTGAATTATTAGCGGATCAAGATGCTATCTATATTCGCCTCTCTGAAAGTGCAGAGACAGATCGTCGCTTACGTCATTGGATGAAACAAGTGCGAGCTCAGGCCCGTGCCGGCGTTAACCCACCTTCAGAGTTTCATGATGTAGAGAGCTTGATTCATGAAATGCGGCTCTTTAAAGATGCACATGAAATTGACATCATGCGTCGTGCTGCCCAAATTTCTGCGCGCGCCCATATTCGTGCAATGCAAGCCTGCAAACCCGGTATGCGTGAATATCATCTCGAAGCCGAACTTCTTCATGAGTTCCGGTATAGCGGTGCACAAAGCGTTGCGTACAACAGCATTGTGGCGAGTGGTGCCAATTCCTGCATTCTGCATTACCGCGCTGGCGATACTGAACTGCGCAGTGGTGAATTCTGCTTAATAGACGCAGGATGTGAACTAGATGGCTATGCTTCCGACATTACTCGTACATTCCCTGTCAATGGCAAGTTCACAGGACCTCAACGGGCGCTCTACGAAATCACGCTAGCTTCGCAAGAGGCGGCCATTGCAGCAACTAAGCCTGGTAATACATTTATGCAGCCACATGAAGCTGCGCTTAAGGTGCTGACACAAGGATTGCTTGATGAGAAGCTTCTCAAGCTTGCAGAATTGGGCTCGTTAGAGAACGCGATTGAGGCTGGTGCATATCGTCGCTTCTACATGCACCGTACCTCACACTGGTTAGGCATGGATGTACATGATGTTGGCTCTTATCGTGAGCCGCTGAGCACATCAACAGACTCTTCAGAGAAGCCATGGCGCCTTCTGAAGCCCGGCATGGTTCTCACTATTGAACCAGGCTTATATGTTCGTCCAGCAGATGATGTAGATGAACGCTTTTGGAATATCGGTATTCGTATTGAAGATGATGCCGTTGTCAACGACTCTGGTTGTGAGTTGATTTCTCGCGGCGTGCCAGTCAAAGCCGATGAAATCGAAGCGCTGATGAAGAATAATTAAATTGCCAGGCATGTCAGCAACCAACTTCGATATTGCAATTCAAGGTGGCGGGCCAGTTGGCTTGGCCTGCGCAGCCTGGTGCTTACAAAAGTTTCCAGAAGCAAAAATTGCATTGCTCGATCGCAACCCTGTAGATGATGCCGATTTAGCTGCTGCTGATAGCAGAGGCATTGCTTTATCGCACGGTAGCAAACTCTTGCTCGACACTATTAATGCATGGCCTACTGAGTGCGCAGATATTCATCGAGTCCATGTGTCACAAGCAGGTCGTTTTGGTCGCGCCCTCATGACTCGCGAAGAATTGAAGCAAGATGCACTTGGTCACATCATTCGCTATCGCGATATTCACCTGACTTTGCGCAAAGCCTTAAGGATCATTCAAACAAAAAGTCCGAATTTTGTTTGGAAGCATATTGATGCGCAAGCAGACACATCAAATATTCAAGCCAAATGTGTAGTGCATGCTGAAGGTGGTTTATTTAAAACTCAGGATTGGGTAGAGTCTGGTCGAGACTACGAGCAATCCGCTTTGGTCGGCTTAGTTGAGGTTGAGAATGCAATTCCCCATCAAGCATGGGAGCGATTTACATCTGAAGGACCTTTGGCAGTGTTGCCAAGTCACTATGGTCCCAACATCCTGAATCTGGTTTGGTGTGGAACCCCAAGTTCTTCAAAAGCACGGCTCGCTTTAAGTGATGCTGAATTTCTGAAAAGCCTACAAGCCGAGTTCGGCTCACGAATTGGTCAGTTCCTCAAAATCCAAGATCGCCGCCTCTATGAGTTGGGGCTCAATTACCGCAAAGAAATTACTCAGGGCAATCAAGTTTGGATTGGCAATGCTGCCCAAACTTTGCATCCCGTTGCAGGACAGGGTCTAAACCTTGGATTGAGGGATGCCTATCTCTTGGCCGAAAAACTGAGCGCCTTGTTCTCGAAGCCTGAAGATCAAAAAACCCCCCTAGCCATTGAAAATACCTTGCAGGACTACGCCCAAAGTCGCAAGGCTGATCGGTCTGCCACCATTGGCTTAACCGACTTCATGGCCAGAATCTTCACTTCAAACCTATTTCCTATTGTGGTCGGTCGTGGATTGGCTTTATCGGCCCTCCAATGGCTCCCGTCAGTCAAAACAGCCTTAGCTCGCCAGATGATGTTTGGTAGGCGCTAAGGGGCTTAAATAGCCTCCCAAATACAAGTATTCGCAGTTTGATCTAAATCACGGAATCTGCCTATTTTTTAGGCAGATTTAGGCTGACTTGTGCTAAAGTGACACCCTTTCCCAAGCGCTTAAAGCCCTCCAAAACACAGCCTGAAACAGATGAAGATTGGCCCACACCTGCTCGCAAATAGATTATTTGTTGCCCCAATGGCTGGGGTGACGGATCGTCCATTTCGCCAGCTCTGCAAAAAGCTTGGTGCTGGTTATGCCGTGTCTGAAATGATCGCCTCAAACGCGTTACTTTGGAAGAGTGAAAAAACTCAGCGTCGCGCCAATCACCAAGGTGAATTTAAACCAATCGCAGTCCAAATCGCTGGGGCTGATCCGCAGATGATGGCTGCCGCTGCCAAGCTCAACGTCGATCATGGCGCCCAGATCATTGATATCAATATGGGTTGCCCAGCCAAAAAGGTTTGTAATGTCGCAGCTGGTTCTGCCCTGTTAAGAGACGAACCCTTGGTGCAGCAAATTTTGGAAGCCGTAGTACAAGCTGTAGGTGTAGGGCCTGATGCAGTTCCTGTGACTTTAAAGATTCGCACGGGATGGGATCGCGAACATAAGAATGCGATTGATATTGCACATCTCGCTGAAAAATCTGGCATCTCCATGTTGACGGTCCACGGCCGTACGAGAGCAGATCTTTATCACGGCGAAGCAGAGTACGAAACCATTACCGCAGTCAAGAACAGTGTTGCGATTCCGGTGGTTGCTAATGGTGATATCACCACTCCAGAAAAAGCAGAGTTCGTTTTAAAAGAAACTGGTGCCGATGCGATCATGATTGGTCGCGCCGCTCAAGGGCGTCCTTGGATCTTTCGTGAAATCAATCATTTTCTGGAAACGGGCGGTAAATTACCTACGCCGCAGATTAATGAGATTCAAGAAATCATGAACGCTCATCTGATTGATCACTATGAGTTCTATGGCGAATATGTCGGCTTGCGCACAGCGCGTAAGCATATCGGTTGGTATTGCAAGGGCTTACGTGACTCACATGCCTTCCGCCAACGAATGAATACCGCCGATGATTGCAAAACCCAATTACAGATGGTGAACGATTTTTTCAATGAAATGAAATCCCACTCTGATCGTTTGTTATTTTTAGAAGCAGCTTAAATTTAGTTTTTAGTTATTTAATTTATCCATGACCAATAAGCACCCCATCACTGAATGTATTGAGACCCAACTGCAACGTTATTTGGATGACCTCAAAGGAACACCTCCATCTGACTTGTACCAAATGGTTCTCGCAGTAGTTGAAAAACCGATGCTCGAATTAGTGATGCAACATGCGAGACAGAATCAATCATTGGCTGCCCAGTACCTCGGCATCAACCGCAACACACTGCACAAGAAGTTGGTTGAACACCAGCTTCTGAAATAAATCAGACCTCAATACCCCATTCTTTATTAATTAATTCCTCTGAAAAATATGATCCGCACAGCCCTACTCTCTGTTTCTGATAAAAATGGCATTGTGCCGTTCGCTAAATCCCTTCATGAGCAAGGCGTCAAGCTGATCTCTACTGGCGGCACTGCAAAACTCTTAGCTGAAAACAATTTGCCTGTAGTAGAAGTATCTTCGCTTACCAAGTTTCCAGAGATGTTGGATGGTCGCGTAAAGACATTGCACCCAATGGTGCATGGCGGTTTATTAGCTCGCAGAGATTTCCCTGAGCATATGGCTGCTTTAAAAGAGCATGGGATCGATACGATCGATATGCTCGTAATTAACCTCTACCCATTTAATGAGACAGTTGCTAAAGCAGATTGCTCATTTGAAGATGCAGTTGAGAATATTGATATTGGCGGTCCAGCGATGTTGCGTGCTGCCGCCAAGAACCACCAAGATGTGACCGTACTCATTTCACCTGAAGATTACGCACCCGTACTCGAAGAAATGAAAGCCAATAAGAACGTAGTTTCTTATAAGACTAATTTGGGTCTGGCTAAAAAAGTATTTGCCCATACCGCCCAATACGACGGTGCGATTGCGAATTATCTATCTGCCTTAGGTGATGACCTCGATCACAAGAAGCGTTCCGCCTATCCTGAGACGCTGCACCTTGCATTTGAAAAAGTTCAAGAGATGCGCTACGGTGAGAACCCACACCAATCAGCAGCTTTCTACAAAGACATTTATCCAGTTGATGGTGCGCTTGCCAACTACAAACAATTACAAGGCAAAGAGCTCTCCTACAACAACATTGCTGATGCTGACTCTGCCTGGGAATGCGTTAAGAGCTTCACTGGCAATGCTGGCGGTGCTGCAGCGTGCGTCATCATCAAGCACGCTAATCCATGCGGCGTAGCAGTTGCTGCCAACGCCCTCGAGGCGTATCAAAAGGCATTCAAAACAGATCCAAGCTCAGCCTTTGGCGGAATTATTGCCTTCAACGTCCCATGTGATGGTGCCGCAGCTGAAGCGATTTCTAAGCAGTTTGTAGAAGTATTGATTGCACCTAGCTTTAGCGCTGAAGCCAAAGCGATATTTGCTGCCAAGCAAAATGTACGTCTCTTAGAAATTCCTTTGGGCACTGCATTTAATACTTTTGACTTCAAACGTGTTGGCGGTGGCTTACTCGTTCAGTCTCCTGATGCGAAGAACGTCCTTGAAAACGAAATGCGCGTTGTGAGCAAGCGTCTCCCAACTCCAAGTGAAATGCACGACATGATGTTTGCATGGCGCGTTGCCAAGTTTGTGAAGTCCAATGCGATTGTGTATTGCGCTAACGGCATGACCCTCGGTATTGGCGCTGGCCAAATGAGCCGCGTAGACTCTGCTCGCATGGCAAGCATTAAGGCCGAAAACGCAGGCTTAAGCCTCAAAGGTTCTGCAGTAGCGAGCGATGCTTTCTTCCCATTCCGCGATGGCTTGGATGTCGTTGTGAACGGTGGCGCAAGCTGCGCTATCCAGCCTGGTGGCAGCATGCGTGATGATGAAATCATCGCCGCAGCCGATGAGCACGGCATTGCCATGATCTTTACTGGCACACGTCACTTCCGTCACTAAGCACCTATGCGCTGGATAGGAATCGACCCAGGTCTACGAACAACGGGTTTTGGCGTCATTGATGTTGATGGCCAAAAACTGAGCTACGTAGCCTCTGGGACGATTGAAAGTGGTGATCCAGACCAAGGTCTTCCTGTGAGATTGGGAATCTTGTACGCCGGCATTAAAGAAGTGCTGGAGACCTACCGCCCAGAACAAGCTGCTATCGAAGAAGTATTTCTGAACGTCAATCCTCGTTCTACCCTAATGCTAGGTCAGGCGCGAGGTGCAGTGATTGCAGCCCTGGTGTCAGACAAACTCCCCGTTGCAGAGTTCAGCGCACTCAGGGTGAAGCAGTCCATCGTGGGAACTGGTAGAGCTACTAAGCCTCAAGTTCAAGAGATGGTGAAGCGCTTGCTGCGCCTGAGCCGTGCTCCTGGAACAGATGCAGCCGACGCTTTGGGAGTAGCGATTTGCGCTGCGCATCATGCCCAGATTCCGAAAGCAATTACTTCTGCTCTTGCACCCAAAAAGACTAGCAAGAAATAACAATACAAACAGGTTAAGATCTTTACATGATTGGTCGCATACAAGGCATTCTCGTTTCAGTTCATCCGCCCCGCCTCTTGGTAGATTGCCAAGGCGTTGGCTATGAGATCGATGTGCCGATGAGCACCTTGTATCAACTGCCAGAGACCAATCAAAAAATTACGCTTCTCACACATTTCCAAGTTCGTGAAGATGCCCAGCAACTCTTTGGCTTTGCTACTGAAACAGAGCGCGAAGCATTTAGGCAGCTCATCAAGATTAGCGGCGTCGGTTCACGCACTGCCCTTGCCGTACTTTCTGGCATGAGCGTTAACGAATTGGCTCAAGCAATTGCCATGCAAGAAGCAGGACGCCTGACTCAAGTCCCCGGCATTGGTAAAAAGACTGCTGAACGCCTTTGCTTGGAGCTCAAAGGCAAGTTAGCTCCAGATTTAGGAGTTGTGGGTGGCAAACCCCAGGCAATTGAAGCAAGCAGTGAAGTATTGCAGGCTCTCTTGGCGCTGGGTTATTCAGAAAAAGAAGCGCATCTTGCCCTCAAACAAATACCGCCTGACACCACAGTTTCAGACGGTATCCGCATGGGCCTCAAATACCTCTCGAAGTCTTCATAACTAGTCACCCAAACCACTACACTTGCAGTATGGCAATCCACACAGAAGATCTCAGTTCAATTCCAGAAGATTTACCGGAAGGTAATGACCGCATCGTTAGCGGTGCAGCCGGCAACTCGGAAGCCGTCTTCGAAAGAGCCCTGCGCCCAAAACAGCTTGATGAGTATGTTGGCCAAACTAAGGCGCGTGCCCAACTAGAAATCTTTATTACTGCAACTCGAGCTCGTCAAGAAGCTCTAGATCACGTTCTCTTGTTTGGTCCTCCGGGACTTGGTAAAACCACCCTGGCCCACATCATTGCCAGAGAGCTTGGTGTGAACTTGCGCCAAACTAGCGGCCCCGTTCTCGATAGACCTGGTGATCTTGCGGCTTTACTGACCAATTTAGAAGCAAACGATGTGCTCTTTATTGATGAGATTCATCGCCTCTCTCCTGTAGTCGAAGAAATTCTGTATCCAGCACTGGAGGACTACAGCCTAGACATCATGATTGGTGAGGGTCCTGCAGCACGAAGTGTCAAGATTGATCTCAAGCCATTTACTTTGATTGGTGCGACTACTCGTGCTGGCATGCTCACCAACCCACTGCGCGATCGCTTTGGCATTGTGGCAAGACTAGAGTTCTACACCACTGAAGAGCTCACCAAAATCATTACGCGCTCTGCCAGCCTACTCAAAGCTGATATTGATCCAGAGGGATCGATTGAGATTGCGAAGCGTGCCAGAGGCACTCCACGTATTGCCAATCGCCTATTACGTCGCGTACGTGACTATGCCGAAGTCAAAGGCACTGGCACGATTACTAAAGCCATGGCCGATGCAGCATTGAAGATGCTCGATGTCGACCCAAGTGGTTTTGATGTGATGGATAGAAAATTACTAGAAGCCATCTTGCATAAGTTTGACGGTGGCCCAGTGGGTATTGATAACTTGGCCGCAGCGATTGGTGAAGAGCGTGACACCATTGAGGATGTCTTAGAGCCCTACCTGATTCAACAAGGCTACCTACAAAGAACCTCTAGAGGAAGAATGGCTACAAGGCTAGCTTACGAGCACTTTGGCCTCACGCCACCAAGCAACTCCGCAATAGAGTCCTAAGACTTAATTCAGAGTTACCTTAGCGAACTTACGCTTACCAACTTGCACTACGTAAGTGCCAGCTTCAACTTTGAACTGTTTATCAGCAACTGTTGCACCATCAATCTTCACACCGTTTTGCTCGATATTGCGATTAGCTTCTGATGTTGATGGCGCTAATCCGGCAGCTTTCAGAAGATTAGCGATCTGCATTGGGGCGCCAGTGAGATTTACCTCTGGGATGTCGTCTGGGATTCCACCTTTTGCACGATGGTTAAAGTCTTCTAACGCTTTTTCTGCAGCAGCTTGCGAATGAAAGCGTGCCACGATTTCTTGTGCGAGTAGCACCTTGCAATCTTTTGGATTTCTGCCGGCAGCAACTTCTTGCTTCATTAAATCAATTTCAGCCATAGGGCGGAATGAGAGCAAGGTGAAGTAATCCCACATCAACTCATCGGAGATGCTCAAGAGCTTGCCGAACATCTCGCCAGCAGGCTCGCTGATGCCAATGTAATTACCCTTGGACTTACTCATCTTATCTACGCCATCCAAACCAACGAGGAGAGGCATAGTCAAAATACATTGTGGCTCTTGGCCATACTCACGTTGGAGCTCGCGCCCAACTAAAAGATTAAATTTCTGATCCGTACCACCAAGCTCTAAATCACTCTTCAAAGCAACAGAGTCATAGCCTTGCATCAATGGGTACAAGAACTCATGTACAGAGATCGGTACGCCACTACGGTAGCGCTTTGTAAAGTCGTCGCGCTCCAACATTTGCGCAACGGTATACCGTGCAGCCAACTGAATCATGCCGCGCGCACCTAGAGGATCGCACCACTCGCTGTTGTAACGGACTTCCGTTTTAGCAGGATCAAGCACCATACTGGCTTGACGATAGTAAGTCTGCGCATTGACAGCGATTTCTTCGGCAGTCAGTGGGGGACGTGTTGCATTGCGCCCCGAAGGATCACCAATCATGCTGGTGAAGTCGCCAATCAAGAAAATCACGGTGTGACCTAAATCTTGCAGCTGACGTAACTTGTTCAAAACAACCGTATGGCCTAAGTGAATATCAGGCGCAGTTGGATCTAAACCCAATTTAATACGCAAAGGCGTGCCTGTCGCTTGGCTCTTAGCCAGTTTCTGAATCCAATCCGCCTCGACCAATAACTCATCACAACCCCTTTTAGTCACTTCAAGGGCTGCAAAAACTTCAGGGGTCAGTGGGTATTTTTGTTCTGGTTTAGCCGTCATGCTGATTGGGTTAACTTAGTGACTTACGTAGTCGGTTAAATTAGTATTTAAATTGCTAAAGCATAATTGTCGCATTCCTGAGAACAAAGTCCTGATACCGCATGAATAAGCCTCAATCCCTCTATATTGGCCTAATGTCTGGCACTAGCCTAGATGGGATAGATGCCGTGCTGGCAAAGATAGAATCCTCCGGGGAAGCATGCCTTCTAGACTCCGTAAGCGTTGCCTTTAGCCCCGAATTACGTAAAGCCCTACTAGATCTCCAGACCCCTGGACCAAACGAGATTCACCGGGAAAACCAGGCCGCTAATGCCTTGGCAGGAGCCTATGCGGATGCAGTCAAGCAATTACTTACTCAGGCCAAGCTGTCTCCTGCAGATATCAGCGCGATTGGCGCTCACGGCCAGACTATTCGTCACCAAGCCGATCTTGCTCATCATCTGGCCTATACACACCAAACCCTCAATCCAGCCCTATTAGCGGAGCTCGCTAGCATTGATGTCATCGCAGACTTTAGAAGTCGCGATTTGGCAGCAGGCGGACATGGTGCGCCCCTAGTACCAGCCTTTCATGCGCAACAATTTGCTACAGATAAAAATATCGCCGTGCTTAATCTTGGCGGCATTGCTAACCTGACGCTATTACCCAAAGAGGGTGAAGTGAAGGGCTTTGATTGCGGCCCCGGCAATATGTTGATGGACGCTTGGATTGCAGATCAACAAGGTCATGCCTTTGATGAGAACGGTATTTGGGCATCACAAGGCAAAGTCAATCAAGCGCTGTTATCAAGAATGATGACAGATTCATTTTTCGCAAAAGCTCCACCCAAAAGTACTGGGCGTGATGACTTTCATCTAGAGTGGCTGCATAAGCAAATTGGCTCCGACAACATCGATGCCGAAGATGTACAAGCAACACTATTGCACTTAACTGTGGACTCAGCTTTGCAAGCTTTAGAAAACTATGCCCCGCAAACCCAGACACTGGTTGTCTGCGGTGGTGGTGCGCGCAATGTTGCCCTGCTAGATTTATTTAAAACCAGAGCTGAAGCCTTATTCAAAAACTCACTAGAGATTGTGACCAGCGATACGCTTGGCATTGATCCACAACTCGTAGAAGGCCTCGCGTTCGCATGGCTTGCTTGGGCCCATAAAGAAAAACGGCCAGCAAATTTGCCAGCCGTTACGGGAGCGAAGGGTCCTAGAATTCTAGGCGCTTGCTATCCTGCGTAATTAAATTACTTTCTCTCTTTAAGCAGAGAAAGAAGATCCGCAACCACAAGTGGTTTGCGCATTTGGATTTTTGATTACGAACTGTGAACCATTGATATCTTCTTTGTAATCAATCTCAGCGCCAACTAAATATTGGAAGCTCATTGAATCTACCAATAAAGTTACACCATTCTTTTCAAAGAGTGTGTCATCTTCATTCACAGCATCATCAAATGTGAATCCATACTGAAATCCTGAGCAACCACCGCCTTGAACAAACACGCGCAGTTTTAATTCAGGATTGCCTTCTTCGGCAATCAAGTCAGCCACTTTTGCAGCAGCGCTATCCGTAAACACCAATGGGGTTGGCGGTTCAGCTAAATCTTGTGCAGGTTGCACAGTTTCTTGCGTAGCTAATTGGGTCATGATTTACTCCTAATTCAAAAGGCAATAACTTATTTTAGGCTTTTAATTCCAAGTGTGCTGAAGGGTCTTTCCTGCTAGCCCCATTATGGTGAAACAGCAATCTGCGTTAATCCAGTGGTCTCAGGCAAGCCAAACATCAGGTTCATGCACTGAACGCCCTGGCCTGAGGCACCCTTCACCAAGTTGTCCTCAACCACCAAAATGACTAAAGTATCGCCATCGCCGGGACGATGAATGGCAATCCGCAAGCCATTACTACCCCGCACGGAGCGTGTTTCTGGGTGACTACCAGCTGGCATCACATCCACAAAAGGTTCACCCTTATAGAAATCCTCATATAGCTTTTGGAAATCCACCTTCATTCCAGCCTCAGTCAAGCGAACATAAAGGGTTGAATGAATGCCCCTAATCATTGGCGTCAAATGCGGCACAAATGTCAGGCCAATCTGATCATGACCAGCGATAGCCTTTAAGCCTTGGACGATTTCTGGCAGATGGCGATGGCCTTTAACACCGTAAGCCTTGAAGTTATCACTAGACTCTGACAATAAGGTGCCAATCTCCGCTTTACGTCCAGCACCAGATGTACCGGACTTTGAGTCAGAAATAATATGCGTGCCATCAATCAGTTGCTTGCCACCAGTAGACTTTGGTGAGAGCAATGGAGCAAGTCCAAGCTGCACAGAGGTTGGGTAGCAACCAGCTAAACCTACTACGCGTGCTTTTTTAATTTCTTCACGATTGATTTCAGCCAAACCATACACTGCTTCAGCCAAAATTTCTGGGCAGCCGTGCTCCATGCCATACCACTTAGCAAATTCTTTAACGTCTTTCAAACGGAAGTCAGCAGCGAGATCCAAAATCTTCACATTATTAGCAAGCAACTCTTTGGCTTGCGCCATTGCCACACCATGGGGTGTTGCAAAGAACACCACGTCGCATTCATTTAATTTGGCTTCATCTGGTGTCGTGAATTTCAGATCAATGCGGCCACGTAAAGAAGGAAACATCTCAGCTACTGGCATGCCAGCTTCTGTACGAGAAGTAATTGCCTGAATTTTTACTTCGGGGTGTTGCGCTAACAAACGCAGCAATTCCACTCCGGTATATCCAGTGCCACCTACGATGCCAACTTTAATCATGCCATTCTCCAAAATACCGACTGATGAATTTTATTTCTTTAATACCTAGATTGTAGAAACAAAAAGGGCCGCTTGCGCGACCCTTTCGATAAAACTTAAGCGACTGAAAGAATTAGCGCTTGCTGAACTGCTTACGACGACGCGCGCC
>CANGNV010000009.1 GCA_947455485.1 Burkholderiaceae bacterium
AACGTTCCAACATTCTGACTCCGATTTCTTGGTGGGCCATTTCACGACCCCGAAACCGCAGCGTAATCTTTGTCTTATCGCCATCTTCTAAAAAGCGGATTAGATTGCGTAGCTTCACACCATAGTCACCATCATCTGTGCCGGGACGGAATTTAACCTCCTTCACCTGAATCACTTTTTGCTTGAGCTTAGCTTCATGCAAACGTTTGGCTTCTTGGTACTTGAATTTGCCGAAGTCCATGATGCGGACTACAGGTGGCACAGCCGTCGGAGCAATTTCAACCAAATCGGTCTCTTTCTCTTCTGCTAAAGCCAGGGCTTCACTCAACTTAACTACACCGATGGGTTCTCCATCCAGTCCAATCAGACGCACTTCAGGAGCGGTAATCTCCCGGTTTATGCGCTGCGATTTATCAGTAGCGATCTTCTTAATTCCTTTAAAAAAACAATAAAAACCATTCCACCCCTAGCTAGGCTCGGGTCCGACTTTCTGGGAAATATCCTGCTGGAGTCGGGCAACGAAGGCATCAAGAGGCATTACGCCTAAATCCACTCCGCCACGGGCACGAACGGCCACCGAATTACTTTCTGCTTCTTTATCCCCTACAACTAACAAAAATGGGAGCTTCTGTAATGCGTGCTCGCGTATTTTATACGTAATTTTCTCATTCCGCAAATCCGATTCGACTCTAAACCCTTGTTTTTTCAGAGATTGCTGGACTTTTTGTGCGTATGCAGCGGAATTGTCGGAAATATTGAGGACTACAGCCTGTGTAGGGGCAAGCCAAACTGGCATGTTTCCAGCATGGTTTTCAATCAAAATGCCAATAAAACGCTCTAAAGAGCCCACAATTGCCCTGTGAAGCATCACTGGAGCCTTGCGGGTGTTCTCCTCGGTAACATATTCAGCACCCAAACGGGCTGGCATTGAGAAATCCACCTGAATCGTGCCGCACTGCCAAGTACGCCCAATGGAGTCCTTGAGGTGATATTCGATCTTGGGACCGTAAAAAGCACCCTCGCCTGGCAATTCTTCCCATTCTTGGCCTGAAGCAGTCAAAGCACCGCGCAAGGCAGCCTCGGCTTTGTCCCAAATCGCATCATCACCAACGCGCTTAGCTGGACGTAAGGCTAACTTAACGGCAACTTCAGTAAATCCAAAATCTTTATAGACGTCGCGAACCGCTTTATCAAATGCTGCAACTTCTGACTGAATCTGATCTTCGGTACAGAAAATATGGCCATCATCCTGTGTAAAGCCACGTACACGCATCAAGCCGTGCAATGCGCCCGACGGTTCATTGCGGTGACACTGACCAAACTCACCGTAACGCAATGGCAGTTCCCGATAGCTATGCAAGCCTGAATTAAAAATCTGAACATGTCCTGGGCAGTTCATCGGCTTTAATGCATAAGCGCGATTCTCTGACTCAGTTGTAAACATGTTTTCTTTGTAGTTATCCCAGTGGCCAGACTTTTCCCACAATCCCCGATCAAGAATTTGTGGAGCCTTCACTTCTTGATAACCTTCGCGCTGATAAACGCGACGCATGTATTGCTCAACTTCTTGCCAAATTGACCAGCCTTTTGGATGCCAGAAAATTAAACCAGGCGCTTCAGGTTGAAAGTGAAATAAGTCCAAGAACTTACCCAGGCGACGATGGTCGCGCTTCTCAGCCTCTTCAAGCATATGCAAATGCGCATCTTGATCTTCTTTTTTTAACCAAGCTGTGCCGTAGATACGCTGCAACATCTCATTCTTACTATCGCCACGCCAGTAAGCACCAGCAACGCTTAGAAGCTTAAACACCTTAAGCTTGCCAGTTGATGGAACGTGCGGTCCACGACATAAGTCAGTGAACTTCCCCTCAGCATACAAAGAGACATCCTCGCCTTGCGGAATGCTGGAGATAATTTCTGCTTTGTAGTTTTCGCCTTGATCTTTAAAAAACTTTACCGCCTCATCACGAGGCATCACTGTGCGAATCACTGGCTCATCTTTTTTAGCCAGCTCAGCCATTTTCTTTTCAATCGCTGCCAAGTCTTCTGGTGTGAATGCGCGATGAAATGAGAAGTCGTAATAGAAACCGTTTTCGATTACAGGGCCAATAGTGACTTGCGCTTCTGGGAAGAGCTCTTTAACAGCATAGGCCAACAAGTGCGCAGTGGAATGGCGAACAATCTCGAGAGCCTCAGGACTCTTATCCGTAATGATTGCCAGTTGACTATCTTTGTCGATCACAAAACTGGCATCAACCATCTTGCCGTCGACAATGCCACCGAGAGCAGCTTTGGCAAGACCGCTACCGATGCTTTGAGCAACATCGAGAACGCGAACGGGAGCATCAAACTCACGTTTAGATCCATCTGGCAGAGTAACTACAAGCATGACCACCCCATCTTATTAAGATTCAGTCGATTGACTGATGTACTACATAACATCCACCAAAAAGAAAGCGCGGGAGCTTTTCGGCAACCGCGCACTTTTGGGTCTTTATTCGTTGGTAGGCTCGATTGGACTCGAACCAACGACCCCCACCATGTCAAGGTGGTGCTCTAACCAGCTGAGCTACGAGCCTATATAGCCATAGAGTTTATCACCGGCGGCGTACTTGGGTCACCCCTTTGACCTCTTCGAGACTGTTTTGAACCAAACGTAAGGCTTCTGAGTCTTTAATTTCCACAGTCAATAGGATTTGAGCAAGGCCACGCTTGGCAGACTTACGCAAGTCAATGACGTGGACGCCCTGCCTTGTAAGGATTTCAAACAACTCACGCATGAGCTCGGGACGATCCAGCCCAGTTACCGCTAAATCAGCTGGAAATACCCGTTTTGCATCACTCGAAGGCAAAGCTTCTGTAGAAGCTGCATTCCAAGCAGTCTGAATAACGCGCTCTGGAGCTCGCTCCAACAAACCTCTAAACGTTTTGCAAGATCGACGATGTATAGACACACCTCGACCTTGGGTCACAAAACCTGCAATCGCATCCGGTGGTACCGGTCTACAGCATCGCGCCAACTGGGTCAGCAATGAATCCACCCCAACCACCAAAACATCGCCTGCTTGACCCTGCTTGCGAGTGCTTTGCTTGAGAATAATTTCCGGGGTCGTGGCAATCGCTTTAGCCTCTGGTTTTTGCTCGGCTTTGACATCAGCAGACTTAGCGCCTGCTTCTTCATCATCTAAAGCGTTAAACCAAGTTCGCACACGAGTGCGGGCACGCTGTGAGCGCAAGTAGTTGCGGTTAGGGCTTATCCAATCGCGGGATGGGCCACCATGCTTTACCGCAATGATTTCAATTGTTTGGCCATTCTGCAATGGTGTATCCAGAGGAACCATCGCACCGTCGACTCGGGCGCCACGACAGCGATGACCAAGATCAGTATGAACGGCATATGCAAAGTCGATGGGGGATGAGCCCTTCTCTAATGAAATCACTTTACCCAGCGGAGTTAGAACATAAATATGGTCATCAATCTCATGGTGCTTGAGCTGCTCCCAAGCATCCTCTTTCCAGGAGATGAGCTGTCTTGCCCAGGCAATCTGACGCTCATAGGCTACTGCTGCACTATGGGTGCCAGATTGATGACTCGGGTTTGGTGTGGCCGGAGCATTAGAAGCGGGTTTATTTTTTGGCGGAGTAGCAACACCAACGTAAGCACCCTCTTTATAGCGCCAGTGTGCAGCCAAACCATACTCAGCTTGTTGATGCATTTCATTGGTGCGCACCTGAATTTCAAAGGCGGTGCCGTGCTCGTCCATTACTACGGTATGCAAAGATTGATAGCCGTTGGGTTTAGGCCTAGCGATGTAATCATCGAACTCACGTGGGACTGGCTGCCATACGTTATGCACTATGCCCAAAATGGCGTAGCAAGATTTGACATCCTCAACCAGAACTCTAAATGCCCTGACATCATAGAGATTGGCAAAGTCGAGTGACTTACCTTGCATCTTTTTCCAAATACTGTAGATGTGCTTTGGGCGACCCTGGACCTCACCTTGAATATGCGCGGCATTTAATTCTTCTTTGAGCTTTCTGACAATCTGCTCGATAAAAGATTCACGCTCTTTGCGCTTGCCGTCTAACATCTTGGCGATGTCGCGATAGACCTCAGGGGAAAGAACTCGAAATGCCAAATCCTCCATCTCCCATTTCATTTGCCAAATACCAAGACGATTCGCGAGCGATGCGTCAATATTCAGAATCTCTTGCGCCCAGGCTTTTGGCATCTCCAGCTTTTCTTGAGCAACCCAACGCAGCGTTTGCAAGCGAGAGGCAAGATAGATAAGGACAACGCGTAAGTCATCACCAAAGGCGAGCAACATCTTTCTGAGCATTTCTTCTTGCCCAGAAATACTTAGGCCACCATCGTTACGTACTAGCTTGGCTTGAGCCTGTCTGAGGCCGCGGTATCCAATTAGGAGTTTGGCCGACTCATCACCAATAAGCTTAGTCAGCGCTTCTTTTCCATGGGTGCGCGCAATATTAGTTGCAGCGGTTAGAGTTGCCTCATCAAGGTGTAGCTGCTTGAGGATACTAAGAACACCAGCAGCATGATTTTCTGAGGGCTCACCATACCAGCCATCAACAATTTTGACGCTCTCAGATGCATTGCCAACATTGGACATGGGCGACTAAAGTCCTTAACTAAAGAATTCTTTTGCTAGAGCAACTTGTTCTGACTTCACAAAAGCAGGTGCATGCCCTACCCCTGGAATTTCAATACTCCGAATATACGGATTGACCTTACACATCTCCGCTACGGTTTTAGCGGAAAGCAAATCCGATTCGCCACCACGCACAATCAGCATCGGAATATGGATTTGTTTGAAGGCGTGCCACATAGCCATCTCTCCCGCCTTTGCCATAATCGGATTTACCGAAGCAAACGGTACGGAAATATCCGGGTCATAGTGCATAACCCACAGACCATCCTTTTGAACCAGCATCGGCCCGTTATAAATTTCCCACTCATCGGGCGTATGACTACCAAACGAAGCGCAAATCTCATTTAAGCGTTGCAAGGCATCTGCACGATTAGTAAAGGTGAATGGTTGACCAACGTAGGAACCTAAGCGCTTAATTGCCTCGGGCTCTATCCGTGGACCAACATCGTTAATTAACATGCGACGGATTGGATTCTTGGGCATCGAGGCATAAACCATACCAATCAAACCACCCATAGAGGTTCCAAACCAATCTACCTGTGCAACGCCAAGTTGATTAATCAAGCTTGCCATATCTGCTACGTATTGCGGCACGGCATACAACATTGGATTCTTGAGACGATCAGAATCGCCCCGACCGACCACATCAGGGCAGACGACGTAGTAATCATTGCTCATCGCCTCAGCTAGGGTTTTGAAATCACTACCTCTACGAGTTAAGCCATGAACACAAACCAATACCTTTGGATTATTTGGATTTCCCCAGGCGTGATAAGCCATACGATGCGGACCATCAGGGCTGGTGCAAGCAACGAAGAAGGTATCACCATGATGAGTTACATTCGGCCTTTTAATATCCTCATTCAAGTGCTCATCATGGGTATGCTCATCTGTCATACCGGCAATTTCAGGCTGCAGAGTGACATGATCAATACCATGTTTGTCCAATAGCATCGCATTGATGCGCGTCATGATATCTGGCCACTCATTCATCTGCTCGATTTCAATATGGCCAATCAAAGCTGGAAAGCTAGGCGTCATTTCCCAAACATGTAAATCATGAACAGCCAATACACCTGGAACTTTTTTAAGATCACTACCTACTTGTAGATAGTCAATATGTAGCGGTACACCCTCCATCAAGAAGTGGTAGGACTCGCGCAAGATGGAAACAGTAGACTTCAAAATTAAGAGTGAAACCAGAATAGAAAGAATGGCATCAATTGGCATCCAGCCAGTTAGCTGAATCACGATACCAGCAATCAAGGCAGCTACAGAGCCCAATAGATCGCCCATTACATGAACCAATGCGGCACGCGTGTTGACACTCTTCTTATCGCGCGAAAGTACCCATGCCACGACAATATTCATTAGTAGGCCAATAGCAGCTACCACGGTCACTGTTAATCCATCAACCTTATGTGGATCATAAAATCGACTAACTGCCTCAACCATAATCCAAACTACTAAGGCTAACATTGCAATGCTATTTACAAAGGCGGCCAATGCTTCTGCGCGTCCAAAGCCAAAAGAATGTTTAGGTGATGGCGGACGACGAGAAATAATTTGCGCTAACAAAGCCAAGCCTAATGCGGCTGCATCAGTCACCATGTGACCCGCATCCGATATCAATGCCAATGAATTCGCAAAATAAGCTGCCGCACCCTCTACCCCAGAAAAACCTAGCGTCAGAACTAAAGCAATGAGGAGGAGGTTTTGATTAGAGACCTGTTTGGCATGGGAATGCTTAGCATCACCCTGCTTGTGCGCATGAAGCGAATGATCTACAGCACTCATAAAAGGCTCTTTAGAAATAGAAATGGGGTCATTGACCCCATTATTTCACTATCCGATGAAAAAGGTTAGAAACCTGATGTATCGACAGGGGCACCTGTTTTAGACACAACGTGTTCCTTAGATACGCCTGGAGCCAACTCGACCAACTTCAAGCCCTTAGGAGTGATATCAAGGACGCAAAGGTCAGTGATGATGCGACTAATTACGCCTACCCCAGTCAATGGCAAAGTGCATTTAGGCAAGATCTTGATTTCTTCTGTGCCATCTTTCTTCTTAGCGACGTGCTCCATTAGGACAACTACATGCTTAACGCCAGCAACCAAATCCATTGCGCCGCCCATACCTTTAACCATCTTGCCTGGAATCATCCAGTTCGCCAAGTCGCCATACTCACTTACCTGCATCGCACCCAAAATCGCGATATTGATTTTTCCACCACGAATCATTCCAAATGAATCTGCAGAAGAGAAAATGGAAGAGCCCGGCAAAGTAGTAATTGTTTGCTTACCAGCATTAATCAAATCAGCATCAATTGTTTCTTCAGTTGGAAATGGGCCAATACCCAATAAACCATTTTCAGATTGAAGCCATACTTCCATATCTTTTGGTACATAGTTTGCAACCAGGGTTGGCATGCCAATACCCAAGTTCACGTAGTAACCATCTTTTAGCTCTTTAGCAGCACGTGCTGCCATTTCTTCTCTATTCCAAGGCATATCGATCTTCCTAAATATTCTGTACGGTGTATAGGCTTAACTATTGCTAGTTAAGCCTTTGATAAAGTGCGCTGCTCAATACGCTTCTCAGGCTCAGTATTGAGCACCAAGCGATGCACGTAGATACCTGGAGTATGAATTTGGTCTGGATCCAACTCGCCGTTCTCCACAATCTCCTCTACTTCAGCAACAGTGATCTTGCCTGCCATTGCAACAACTGGATTGAAGTTACGAGCCGTATAGCGATACACCAGATTGCCAGATTTATCGGCTTTCCATGCTTTCACTAAAGAAATGTCTGAAATGATTGAACGCTCCATGATGTAGCGCTCACCGTCGAATTCTTTTTCTTCCTTACCTTCAGCAACTAAAGTGCCCACACCTGTTTTGGTGTAGAAAGCCGGAATACCGCAACCGCCTGCACGCAGCTTTTCTGCTAAGGTTCCTTGCGGAGTAAATTCCAACTCAAGCTCGCCAGCTAAAAACTGACGCTCAAACTCTTTGTTCTCACCCACATAAGATGCAACCATCTTCTTTACTTGCCTTGAGTTCAATAGCAAACCCAGGCCAAAGCCATCTACCCCAGCATTATTAGCAATCGCTGTCAGATTTTGCGCACCAAGATCCTTAACCGCTTGAATCAAGGCTTCAGGAATACCGCACAAACCAAAACCGCCAACGGCGAGCTTCTGGCCATCCTTCAAGATATCCCGTAGGGCATCTACAGCTGATGGGTAAGTCTTATTCATAAATTAGTCCTAATATTGCCAAAAAGGGTAAAAAAGCAATCATAACGCCTTAGCCTCTCAAGCCTATAAGCATTGGGCACCAACCTGGTTTTTCTGGCTTAGAACTAAACTATAGGTGTGATTTGGGGCTATATAAATGGCAGAAATGCTTAAAACCCCCCAAATACCTTAAGCACCCTATTTATAAGCATCGCCGGAGAAATTAAATGACTGCCCAGGAATTACTCGAACAGTTTGGCCCTAGAGAATCGATGGATTACGACCTAGTCATCGTAGGTGGTGGCCCGGCAGGCTTATCTGCAGCTATTAAAGCAAAACAGTTAGCTAACGAATCTGGTAAAGAGATTAGCGTTTGCGTTCTCGAAAAGGGATCTGAAATCGGCGCACATATTCTGTCTGGCGCAGTGATGGATCCCAAGGCGCTGACTGAACTCTTCCCTAACTGGAAAGAACTAGGCGCACCTCTCGATACCGAAGTCAGCCAAGATCAGTTTTTGTTTCTGACTAAAGAGAGTTCATTCCAAGTTCCGAATTGGATGCTGCCCCACTGCTTTAAGAATGAAGGTAACTACATTGTTAGCTTAGCCAATGTGACTCGCTGGCTAGGTCAGCAAGCTGAGAATCTCGGTGTAGAAATTTTCCCGGGATTTCCAGCTGCAGAAATTCTGTACAACGAGCAAGGCGCAGTTTGTGGCGTTATTACTGGTGCAATGGGTCTGGATAAAGAAGGTCAACCCACTGATCAATTTCAACTCGGCATGGAATTGCGTGCCAAGTACACTCTGTTCGCCGAAGGTTCACGCGGACATTTAGGCAAGCAACTCATTAGCAAGTTTGAGCTGGATAAAGATGCTGATCCACAAAGCTACGGCATTGGTATTAAAGAGTTATGGGAAGTCGAACCTTCTAAGAGTAAACCTGGTCTAGTGGTTCATACCGCTGGCTGGCCATTAGAGAGCGATACCTATGGCGGCTCATTCTTGTATCACTTGGGTGACAACAAAGTTGCTGTTGGCTTAGTGGTGGGCCTTTCGTATAAGAACCCTTACCTCTCGCCGTTTGAAGAGTTCCAGCGCTATAAGTTGCATCCAAAGATTCGTGAGACATTTGAAGGTGGAAAACGCCTGGCCTATGGCGCACGTGCATTGACAGCGGGTGGCTTAAATAGCTTACCTAAAACTGTTTTTCCGGGTGGTGCATTAATTGGTTGTGATGCTGGATTCTTAAATGCATCACGTATTAAAGGAAGTCATGCAGCTATTAAGACCGGCATGCTTGCTGCTGAAGCTGCCGTAGCTGCGCTTGCTGAGAATCGTTCCGCCGATGTGTTGGCTGCGTATCCAAGTGCATTTAAAAATAGCTGGCTCCATACTGAATTAAGTCAGGCACGTAACTTTAAGCCGTGGATGTCTAAAGGTTTGTATTTGGGGACCCTCATGGTTGGCCTTGAACAAAAACTTTTGGGCGGCAACATGCCTTGGACAATTCATTTGAAGCATGCAGATCATGAGTGCCTTGAACCAGCAGCGCAGCATCAACCAATTGACTATCCAAAGCCCGATGGCAAGATTACGTTTGACCGCCTCTCATCCGTATTTATCTCCAATACGAATCATGCCGAGAATCAACCCATCCACCTCACTCTAAAAGATGCATCGGTACCAGTGAGCTTGAATCTCAAAACTTACGCAGGACCAGAGCAACGTTACTGCCCTGCTGGTGTGTATGAATATGTAGAAAAGGATGGACAAGCGCAGTTGCAAATTAATTCGCAAAACTGTGTGCACTGCAAGACTTGCGATATCAAGGACCCAAGTCAAAACATTGTTTGGATTACCCCTGAAGGTGGCGGTGGCCCTAACTATGGGTCAATGTAAAGATCGTTATTTTCAGTGCTTGCTTATCTAGCTGGGTAGTGACGAGGACGCAGTTTACCAATCGCCATACCCGCTAGACCACAGGCCAAGGCGGCCATTACGAATACATTGCGTGGCTGAGTTGCCTCCCAGAGCCAGCCCGCAACCAAACCACCTAGCGTTCCACCTAAGCCATAAGATACCGTTGCCATCAATGCCTGGCCTCGCGCCTGCAGTGGGCCAGTAAACCAGCGTTGAAGTAATTTAGTAGCCGCACTATGGTGAGCCCCGAAAGTACCTGCATGCATGAGCTGAGCCAGAATCAATACCCAGGTTACCGGGAAGAACGCAATCAAGATAAATCGGAATACACCAATTCCAAAGGCAATCTGCAAAATGATCTCGGCATCAAGGCGACTTAACACTTTGCTTTGGAAATAGAAGAAGATCACCTCGGCCCCAACGCCTAAGGCCCAGAACAAACCGATCTGGAACTTGTCGTAGCCTAGGTCAGCTAAGTAAAGTGAATAGAACACATACAAAGCAGCATGCGCAAAGATCATAAAAAATCCGGAGAGCAAGAACCAGCGCACATCAGGATTAAATAAAACAATCAGGAGTTCACCCTTGACCATCTTGCGGCGCTCCATCTTAGGCTCATGCAAGCGAAAGGTAACTAATGCCAAGAAGGTCAGAATCACCGCGCCCACTATGGGATAGAGCTCAATACCTTTACGCTGAAATAACTCACCGGCAAATAAGACCATGGCTATAAAACCAATTGAGCCCCATAGACGCAAACGCCCATAGCGCTTATCAAATGAATTATCTTTAAATAAAGCGTGCACTGTAGCCGACTCACCTAATGGCATCAAACTACTGAGGATAGTGTGCAGCACAAACATCCAAATGAAGAATGCAAGGTAGCTTTGCAGAAAAAAGATGCATAAGAAAGTCACTGCCGCTAGGCAGGCGCAAAAACGAATGATCCCGATTCGATTAGACAGATAGTCAGATAACCACCCCCAAGAGAATGGGCCCACTATTCGCGTAATTTGCAGCATAGACATTAAGACTGCGATCTCAATAACGCTAAAGCCACGCTCGAGGAAAAAGAGGCTGGCGTATGGTGAAACTAAGCCAACGTAAGCGAAATATAAAAAGAAAAAGGACCCGAAGGCCCAACGCACTGAAGGTGTCATTTTCTTTTACTTAGCTTTATATTTAATCGGTTGCTGAACCGGGACGTGCTGCCGGTATCGGCGGAACAGTATGTTTCACATCACCACATTGAGCGCGATGACGCAAAGCGTGATCGATCAATACCAAAGCTAGCATCGCTTCAGCAATCGGCGTTGCCCGAATGCCGACACAAGGATCATGACGACCTTTGGTTTGCACGGTAATAGGCTTACCATCCAAATCAACCGATTGTTTTGGACTCAGAATGCTAGAGGTTGGTTTGATTGCAATCGATACACGCAAATCTTGGCCACTACTGATGCCGCCCAAAGTGCCACCGCTATGATTGCTAGCAAAACCATCTGGATGAAGTTCATCACCATGCTCGCTACCGCGTTGCGCCACCGACTTAAAGCCAGCACCAATCTCTACGCCCTTGACAGCATTGATGCCCATCATGGCATGCGCAATATCAGCATCCAACTTATCAAATAAGGGCTCACCCAACCCAATAGGCACATTGCGCGCCCGCACCTCAATCTTTGCCCCACAAGAATCCCCTGCTTTACGCAGCGAATCCATATAAGCCTCTAACTCAGGAACGATATCGGCATTCGCAGCAAAGAAAGGGTTGCTCTCAATGAGTGCCGCATCTTTAAATGGGATTTCAATTTCACCGAGCTGGCTCATGTAGCCATAAAACTCAGTGCCATATTGTTCTTTCAACCACTTCTTCGCAATTGCTGCTGCAGCCACTACGGGCGCAGTCAATCTTGCTGAAGAGCGTCCACCACCACGAGGATCTCGTAAACCATATTTGTAGTGGTATGCATAGTCCGCGTGGCCAGGCCTAAATGTTTGCAGGATATTGCCGTAATCTTGACTACGTTGATCGGTATTACGGATTAACAATCCAATTGGGGCACCGGTAGTTTTGCCTTCATAAATACCAGACAGGATCTCAACCTTGTCAGCTTCTTGACGTTGAGTCACATGACGCGAAGTTCCTGGTTTGCGGCGATCTAAATCAATCTGCAAATCTTCTTCGGATAAAGACATTCCTGGAGGGCAACCATCAACAACGGCACCGATCGCGGGACCATGGGATTCACCAAAAGTGGTGACAGTAAAGAGAAGGCCTAAAGTATTTCCTGACATATCGACATTATGTCATTTGTCAGGGCTATCAGGCTAGGCTGCTTACGGGGCTGCCTTTTCGGCCTCTTCTGGCCAGTCGCGGATATAAGCCTTCAGCATAGTGTTCTCAAAGTCCTGAGCCTCAACTACCGATTTAGCCACGTCATAGAAAGAAATCACGCCCATCAGCATCTTTTGATCGATGACTGGCAGATAACGGGCATGGTCAACCAACATCATGCGACGCACCTCATCAATCTCTGTTTCCATATTGCATGTCAGTGGCTTGGCATTCATCACACTCTTTACCTTGAGATCATCCAATTTACCGTGGTGCTTGGCCAATGCTGCGATCACTTCACGGAATGTCAGGATACCCACGAGCTTGTCGTACTCCATAACGACCAAGGAGCCAATATCGTGCTCACTCATGACCAAGACGGCAGTTTGCAAAGCAGTGTCTGGCGCCACAGTAAATAGTGTGCTGCCCTTTACGCGCAATATGTCACATACTTTCATTTGGTCTCCAGCAATGAGTTCTTATTTGATCAATATATTCTTAAGCCCCCAAGGAATCAAGAGTCAAGTGAGGGATTTCAGTAACGAATAACCCTAATCACCCCACTCCGAATGCTGGGAAGGTTGGCAACCAGGACGGCTCCAGCTAAGGTAATCCACCAAGTCAGGTAAATCCAAATGAGCGCCAATGGGAAGATAGCAAAGGCACCATAGACCGTTTTATAAAAGGCTACATTCGTTAAAAATAAGCCGAAGCCAAATTTCATCAACTCAAAGGTCAGAGCCGCAAAGAATGCACCGCTGAGAGCATCTGACCATTGAATTTGGGCATAAGGAAGAATTTTGTAGGCCACCGAGAATACGCACATTGCCAGCAGTACCGGCACCACCGTAGCAATAAATCCCAAGCCAAAGCTCAAGGTCTCCGTCCAGCCTTCAGCCGCGCTGAATAAAAGACCACTCAAATAGGTCCCAACGCCCAGAAGGATGGGGCCCAAAATAGTGGCCGCTGAGTAGATCGCAATTTTCTTCAGAATGGGTCGACTCTGAGTGACGCGAAAGATCTGATTAAAGGCGCTTTCAATGACAGCCATTGTCATGATGGTCGTAATCACCAGTCCAAGCAAACCAATTAAGGTGAGGCCCTTAGCTTGCGCTGAAAATTGATCTAAGTAATTAAAGACCTGCTGGTTTAGTCCACCAGGCATATAGGTATCGAGCAGCCATGCCTGAAAGGCATATTTAATCCTGACGACACTCGGTAGATAGCCAATCAGAATGGAAGCCACCGTCAACATCGGAACCAAGGAAAGCGTAGTAGTAAAGGCCAAACTAGCCGCCACCTGCTTGAGATTCTGGCCGCGATTGCGCTCCCATATCTCTTTTCCAAGAGAGAGCCATAATTGAGGATTACGAATGAGGCGCATCGCCCATATCATAAGAGATTAGAGAAGAATATGAGCCAATCTGACATTTTAGTTTTGTACTACTCACGCTACGGAGCCACGCGAGACCTGGCACGCCTGATTGCTGAAGGTATTGAAAGTGTTCCAGGAGCCAATGCCCGATTACGCACGGTCCCAGCCATCTCCACCGTTTGCGAATCCACTGAAGCTGCCGTCCCAGCTGATGGTGCCCCTTATGTTGAGTACTCAGATTTAAAAGAATGTATCGGTCTAGCGCTTGGATCCCCTACTCGCTTTGGCAATATGGCCGCCCCGATGAAATACTTTTGGGATGGCAGTTCCTCGGAGTGGATGAATGGCGCTCTCGTTGGTAAGCCTGCTTGCGTCTTTACCAGTACAGGTAGCCTGCATGGCGGACAAGAAAGTACCTTACTCACCATGATGATTCCCCTGCTCCACCACGGGATGATGATCATGGGTATTCCGTATAGCGAACCCGATCTGATGAGCACATCAACCGGTGGCAGTCCTTACGGCGTCACCCACCTTGCCCATGCTAATGGCAGAGCGCCGATTAGCGCAGAAGAGCAACGTTTAGCCATTGCCCAAGGCAAACGCCTGGCACTGACCGCTCTTAAACTTATATAAAGGTTATTCATGCTCAAAAGCTGGCTTTCCAAAAATCCATATCAGCTCATCGCTACCGCAGCCTTTGTTGACTTATTCATTCTGTGCATAGCCTGGGAATGGTTTATCTCCCCACTCAGACCGGGAGGCTCTTGGCTCATTCTGAAGGCCATCCCCCTCTTATTTGCCATCCCAGGTCTATGGAAAGGCAATGTCTACACCATGCAATGGGCCTCGATGCTGATCTTGCTCTACATCACCGAGGGATTGGTCCGTATTTTGGAAACCGGGGCTAATTTCTGGATGGCCGCCCTAGAAACCACCATAGGCACTGTGGCGTTCATTTGCCTGCTTATGTACCTCAAACCCATCAAAGCACGTGCCAAGGCGGCAAAAAAAGAGCGGGCTGAGGCTGAAAAACGGTTGATTTGACTGATTTTTGCTAATTTCTTTAAAAAAATTACATATTCCTGTCATCTCAGCCACTTTTCCATGCGTTGTATGGTCATGGAGGTGGCAAATATGTCAACAAGACTCAAACGTTGGGCCCGTGCAATTCAACAGATCGACTTGTCCAAAAGGACGCCTGAAATCGCCATTGGCTATCTAGATAGCAAATACCGCGATATCGCCTGGCGCTATATCCGTATTTTGGGCTTTGAGCGCACTATTAGCTTTATGGCCAGCAATAACTTCCATCCAGAATAGTTCACAGTATTAACAAAAAACCCCCAGAAGAATGTCATTTTCTGGGGTTTTTTAATTTTCCGAGCTAGCAGACCTTAGAAATCAATTGCTCTTTGCCTTCAAGGCCTCTTCCAATTGATTGATCTTATTTTGCATAGCCGCCATCTTGGCATTCAATGCACCAACATTTAAGAAGGTTTCGTCCGAGACCTGAGCTTTTAGGTTATTTCCCCAACCAAGCCAAGATGAGTCATAGACCTTCACTTTCTTGAAGCCTAGATTTTTTAAAACGGTTGCGGTTTCAGAGGCACGTACCCCACTTTGGCAATAGACTACCGTCTCCTGATTTGGATCCAGGCTTGAATACAGCTTTTTCAAATCCGCCTGGCTTTTCAGTGTCATGCCAGAATTATCAGCAACCTGCTTCTTACTTAACTTAATAGAAGTAGCGGGATCCTGCCAATTTTCCTCAAAGGGAATATTGACCGCATTAGGAATATGACCACCTCGGATCGCGCGAACATCTTTCCCAGAAAACTCATCAGGGGTTCTAGCATCAATAATTTGAACAGATTTAGATTGCGCAAGTTTCAACATTTCCTCATTGCTAACTACTAACTGAGGCTGGGGTACCAGCACTACAGATACTGCCGGCAAGGTTGCACGATCCTTTTGCAAAGGCAAGCCAGCTGATTTCCAGGCATCGATACCGTCATGATAGATTTGAGCCTGCTTCCCGCCGAAATAATTAATCGTATAAAGGCCAAAGTAAGCGTAAGGATTTCCGCGCGAGCCATACACCACGATGTCCTTATTAATATCTAGTCCTGCCTGATTAAAAATCGCCTGAATCTTCGCTGTAGTAATGTAATCCTCTTTATTGGCATCCCTCAGCGTATTACCAGCATCACCGATATTGATTGCACCAGGAATGTGTCCTTCTAGATAACTCTTTTCATCTCGAACATCCCAAATGATTGCGCCTCGTGCCATAGCCGCTTGCACTTGGGCCGTTTGAATAATGGCATCATTTTATTGGGCTAAAGCCAAAGAGCTGATGAGAAATAGGCTTAGAGAGAAAAGGTGTCTGATCAGGTATTTCATGTAGATACTTTCTAAGAGGTTGAGCTAAGGGTTAAATATAAACCTGATGCTCTTGCCGACTGGGAAATACCCAAAAAGCAAGCAATAGAAATGCCAGTCCAGCACAAGACCCTGAAAACAAAAAAGCATAGCTAGGGTTAAAGGATTCGTAAAGCCACCCAAAGATCAAGGACGCTGGTAGCAGCATCAATCCCGAGATGAGATTGAACCAACCAAAAGCAGTTCCTGCCATCCCCTTTGGAGCGAGGTCTGCCACTAAAGCTTTCTCTACACCTTCGGTTGCGGCTTTAAACAATCCGTAAATGGCAAATAGCCCACAAAGCATCCATAAAGAGATGCCAGAAAAACTCATTGCAATATAAAAGAATGCAAATGCAGCCCAAGCAATCAGAATAAAGTTTTTGCGACTGAATCGATCCGAAAGCGCAGATAGCGGCGTTCCAAAAATAGTTGTGATTAAGGAGATGGCAGCCCACAGCAAAGGAATTTGCTCTTGAGGAACCCCTAACTCTCTCGCCCTTAACAATAAGAACATGTCAGATGAATTTGCTAAAGCAAAAATTCCAGCAACCAAAATATAGCGCTTGAACTGAGGCGGCAGGCCTTTGAGTGACCACGAGAATGGTTTCACCACTGCTTGCTCGCGAGCTGGCTCTTTAAGGCAGAGAGCCAAAGTCACAGTAATAATGCCAGGCACTATTGCCCATAGAAAGATATCTCGCAATGGAATTTCCATCCATAACAAGTATGCTGCCATCAGAGGTCCAAAGACTGCGCCTGCGTTATCCATCGAACGATGCAGGCCAAATGTAATGCCCCGTTTATTAGGCTCAACGCTCTCCGCTAGCAATGCGTCCCGTGGAGAACTTCTCAATCCCTTACCAAGACGGTCGGTAAAACGAATACATAAAACCCAAGTCCAGGAGTTAGCCAGGGCAATTAAGGGTCTACCAATTCCCGCTAAAAAATAGCCAATCACAATCCAAGGCTTGGTCTTTTTTGTACGATCAACTATCACACCAGAAACCAATTTGAAGATGCTGGAGGTAGCCTCAGCAATCCCCTCAATTAAGCCTAGCGCTTTGGGCCCCGCCATGAGCACAGTAGCGAGATAGAGCGGCATTAAGGGATATAGCATCTCACTTGCAGCATCATTCACAAAACTAATAAGGCCTATAAGCCATACAGTTCTGGGGAGTGAGAATAAAGTCTTGAACATACGACTCAATTTAGCATCAAATTAAATACAGCTCAGACTGTCACAATCGCTTGAAACTCACCCCAATAGGACGTAGGATCGATGGGTAGGCGTCAGCCTTTTATCAAGTTTTAACAAATAGCACTCTCTTTAAAGGAATACACCATGAGTCAGAAAAAATTAGTAAAACAATTGTTGAAAAAATTAGACAAGCTGGAAGCCGAAAGAGAAAAGTTAATTGATAAGCTAGCAAAGGCCTTGGATAAGATGGAGAAAAAAGCTCCTGCCAAGAAAGCGCCGGCTAAAAAAGCTGTAGCGAAAAAGGCACCCGCTAAGAAAGCGCCTGCTAAAAAAGTGGTTGCCAAAAAAGTACCCGCTAAGAAAGTAGCTGCCAAGAAAGCAGTGGCCAGAAAAGCTCCAGCTAAAAAAGTTGCTCCAGCAACAACTGCTTAATAAAAAATGTATTGATAGTAGAGGCTGCCCGTGAGCAAATCTTTGGTCCCCGAACATACTTACGAGGCAGACTTACGACTCCTTCAAATTGAATTAGTCAAACTCCAGCGTCACATCATTCAAAAAGGTAAACGTCTCTTAGTGATTTTCGAGGGGCGTGATACCGCAGGCAAAGATGGAAGCATTAAAAGCATTACTGAAAATTTAAGTCCGAGAGACACTAAGGTTGTTGCCCTAGCGGCCCCTTCCTCGATTGAGGAGCATGAATGGTACTTTCAACGATACGTTGCACAGCTACCCTCGGCCGGTGAAATGATCCTCTTTAATCGAAGTTGGTACAACCGTGCCGGCGTTGAAAAAGTAATGGGATTTTGTACTGATGATCAATACAAATTATTCATCTCAACAGTGAATGATTTTGAATCCTTGCTTGTAAGATCTAATATTCAAATCGTAAAGTACTACCTAGATATCTCCAAAGAAGAGCAAGCCAAAAGACTCAAAGATCGAGAAAAAGATCCGCTGAAGCAGTGGAAGATTAGCCCTATAGATCAGAAAGCTCAGAAGATGTGGGACGCTTACTCAGACGCTCGAGACAAAATGCTCAAGCAAACTAGCTCATCAGATGCACCCTGGACCGTCATTAATGCAAATGACAAAAAGCTTGCACACCTCAATCTGATTGCGGATTTGTTATCAAGATTTTCTTATCCAGAGAAAGACAAGAAAATCCTCAAGATTGACCCAAAGATTGTTTTAACTTGGCCAGTGGGATCCAAAAAACTTCCCAAGTTGTTCAAGTGACCTAATCAAATAAAGAATAGTTCCGCCTCAGCAAGAAGCTCTTGAGGCAGCTCCTCGGGAATGTAATGTCCGCATGGGACACCTTTTCCAGAAACAGTCTTTGCGACCTTCTTCCAATCCTCGATTGGTGAGAAACATTTAGCAACTAGGCCATGCTCACCCCAGAGAACCCTCAATGGCATCGCCAGCATTTTGCCGGCATCTCTATCAGCACGATCATGAATTAAATCAATTGAGGCTGCAGCACGATAGTCCTCGCACATGGCATGCATAGACTCTGGGTTGCTGGCACCAGCAAGATACTCAGCCCAAGATTGCGGATCAAAAATACCGGTACCAGCATGTCTGCCCATATGATTTTTGATCCAAAACTCTGGATTGGCACCAATAAGCGTTTCTGGAATGGGATGGGGTTGGATTAAGAAAAACCAATGCCAATAGCCCCTGGCAAATTCCATGGTGGTGTTCTCATACATCGTCAGTGTCGGAGAAATATCGAGCACCATCAAACGCTCTATGCTTTCAGGAAAATCCATCGCCAAGCGATGCGATACCCGACCGCCCCGGTCATGACCCAATACAGAAAACTTTTTATGGCCAAGCGATTGCATGACAGCATGCTGATCAGCAGCCATGGCTCTTTTTGAATAAGTTGAATGATCAGGTGAGCCGGCTAGCTTTGATGAAGCGCCATAACCCCGAAGATCAGTCACAACGACTGAAAATCGTTTCGCCAACTCAGGAGCTATATGTCTCCATATAGCCTTAGTTTGAGGGAAGCCATGCAGTAATAGCAAGGCAGGCCCAGAACCCGCAGTCTGACAAGCAATATTAATAGGGCCATCCGCAGAGGGAACCGTAATGATGGAATCTTTAAAGCCTTCAATTAGGTACGTCATCATCTACTCCAATAAAAAAGAGCCTCATCTGAGGCTCTTCAATGTAATTAATAATTACCTATTCGCTACCGCCTCAATTTCTGCAACAGTGACATAGCCTTTATTCTGAGAGTCAATCATACTGAAATGATCATAGATGCGAGGCATGCAACCTTTTGCTTCATCAAGAGTTAGTTTGCCATCGCGATTCACATCGCACTGAGCAAAACGCTCCTGAATTTCTTTATTACGTGAGGCATCATCAGCATGCGCAGGAACTGATGCAAACAAGAATGCCACTGATCCAATAAGACTTAAGTATGTAATGAGATTTCGCATATTTATTTAGCAGCGGCAGTTGCTCTTGGGTCAGCAGAAGTTTCCATGGCTACCCTAACCACCTTCTTGGCCATAGCTACAAATGATTCAACTGAGCCGCCACCGGTACGGAATGATTCACCCTGGATGGTTACTAAACCTTCGCCGAGCACTTCTTTGGATTGACTATCAGTAATCTTGCTCTCTACCAGCATCGCTGGAGTTTTAGAGTTCACTCCACCAGCATAAGCAGCTGCGTTCATTGCCAGACCGATTGGCGTGAAATTCCATGGCTGCAAACTATCAGCCGAGCTTTCTGCACCGGTAATACCAACAGAGATACGAGCTACGCCTGGACCAGGTTGATTAACGATCTTAATATTGCCCCGACTCATCACTGCGTTGACCATGGAGTCTTGCAATGCAATCTTGGCCTGATTAATAACCTGTGGAGAAATTTCTTTAGTAGCGTTCTGATTCAAATAAATTGGATCCAAGATTACGGCTGTGTATGTGCCTGGATTCACACCAGCTTTGCGATATCTCCAAATACGAGTATCGGCTTCAGAAGTAGCCATCGGAACAAGAACGGAGTAATCCGGCAAGAAGCCAGACCTAGGCATTGGTTGGCTTGCCAACTTCGGGGTATTGCTACAAGCAGCTAATAAAGTAGCTACAGAGATTGCTGCAACTAAAGCGCCTAATTTGTTCATTTTGTATCCAGTGTGTAGTGTTATTGGCATTAGCTCTTGAGCTAGTTTTAACTGATCATACGCCTCATTTAGCGCCGCAATTCAATGCCGCCCTAGGGGGCTGGACAAGGCATCAAGCTTCCCGACTTTTGATGTAGTTGTGGCTTGCACTCAACTGGTGCAACAGTAGCTTTTGGGCTTGATGTTACGCCAGCTGAAGATGGCTGAGCCACTGCAGTCTGAGTCGCTTTAGGCGTATTCACATTCAAGGCTGGAATAGATTTATAAAATTGCTTATCAGTCCCAGGGCAAGGCATTAAAGCGCCAGTCTTGGCATTCATGATTGGCTTACATTCAGGGTCAGCCTGCAGTCTTGCCTCGAGCTTATCAACAGAACAGGCGCTTAACAGGGCAAGCGCGACAGATAGAGCGGCAATGCGCATGGGGATGATGATTTTCATGGAAGTCATTCTAGGCCAAACAACGCTACATGAATAGTGGCAATATATGGAATCCATTCGATATGGCACCACTATAGGAGATCAAGATGAATAAAGAAGCGTTTGAAAAAGGCCTAAAAACCCGTCGAGAGGTACTGGGATCTGAGTACGTAGACAACTCTATCAAGAATGCAGGTGAATTTAATATGCCCATGCAGGAATTAGTCACCGAATACTGCTGGAACGATATTTGGAATCGACCTGGACTAGATCGCCGCTCAAGAAGCATGATCAACTTATCTATGCTGACGGCACTCAACCGCCCTCACGAACTCAAGCTACATTTAAAAGGCGCAATTAATAACGGCCTTACCAAAGACGAAATTCGTGAAATCCTAATGCAGACTGCAATCTACTGTGGCGTACCAGCAGCGATTGATAGCTTTAGATGCGCGAAAGAAGTCTTTGCTGAGATGGGAATTTAGATCAGTGATCTAAAATTTTAGAGAGGAAATCTTTGGCTCTCGGAGATCTAGCTTCGGGATTGCCAAAGAACTCATCCTTACTGCAATCCTCAATAATTTTTCCCTGATCCATGAAGATAACGCGGTGACTCACCTTGCGTGCAAAACCCATCTCATGAGTAACGCAACACATCGTCATACCTTCATTCGCCAGCTTCACCATGACATCGAGCACCTCACCCACCATCTCAGGGTCAAGAGCTGATGTTGGCTCATCAAACAGCATCACGATCGGATCCATACTTAAAGCACGCGCAATCGCTACTCGTTGCTGCTGGCCACCAGACAACTGTCCAGGAAACTTATCTTTCTGGGCCATTAAACCCACTCGCTCCAAGTACTTTAGACCATGGGATTTTGCTTCATCAGCAGACCTACCCAAGACCTTCATTTGAGCAAGTGTGAGATTTTCAGTAACGCTCAGATGCGGGAACAGCTCAAAGTGTTGGAACACCATACCCACTCGGGAGCGCAATTTCGGTAAGTTGGTTTTAGGGTCATGCAGCGCAATGCCATCAACGGAAATCTCACCCGCCTGGAAAGGCTCAAGGGCATTAATGGTTTTAATCAGGGTGGATTTACCAGAACCTGAAGGTCCGCAAATCACAACAACCTCACCCTTTTTAATCGATGTGGAGCAATCAGTTAATACCTGAAATGAGCCATACCATTTGGAAACATTTTGAAGTTCAATCATGATGATCTATTTAATTTGCACTGGATGGGATTAGCGAATAATGGCGACTTTAGCTTGAATCTTGCGCACCACTTTAGAAAGCGAGAAACAAATTACAAAATAAGTAGCTGCAGCCAAAATATAGGTTTCGATTGGTCGGCCATAGTTTTTACCGGCAATCTCAAATCCTTTAAGTAAGTCGTAGGCGCCAATTGCATAGACTAAAGAGGTATCTTGAAACAGAACAATGGTCTGTGTCATAAATACTGGAATCATGTTTCTAAATGCTTGAGGCAAAACCACAAGACGCATGTTCTGACCATAGGTCATTCCCAAAGCCTCTCCTGCATAGGTTTGACCTTTTGACACTGATTGAATGCCGGCACGAACAATCTCCGAGAAGAATGCCGCCTCAAAAGCAATGAAGGTAATCGTGGCCGAAAGGTCTGCTCCAATCGGCCTGCCAATCAACATCGGAATCAATAGGAAGAACCAGAGAATCACCATCACCAAAGGAATGGAGCGCATCGTATTCACATAGAAGGTGGCGGGATACACCAAAGCTGGCCGTCCAGACAAACGCATTAAGGCCAAGAATGTGCCAAAGAGGATGCCGCCAACTGTTGCAAAAACCGTCAACTGCACACTGAATACCAAGCCCTTCAGAATGTAATTAGTAAACAGTTCCCAATTGTAAAAACTCAGATCTAAGCTCAACATATCATCAACCCTATCAACACCTAGTGAGCCAAGCTTGCATCATTAGACACAATGAAACCCGGAATGCGACTACGCTTTTCAATCTGAGACATTACGCGGTTTACCGCGAATGCCGAGAGAGCATATAAGAAGGTAACCGCCAAATAGATTTCGACACCCTTAGATGTTTCTTCCTGAGCCTGCATTGCAAATAAAGTCAACTCGGGCACGGAAACCGCAAAAGCAACTGAAGAGTTCTTAATTAAATTCATGCTCTCTGATGTGAGCGGTGGAATGATAATCCGCAATGCCATTGGCAAGATAACGTAACGATAACTTTGAGCGGTAGTTAAACCTAATGCAGTTGCAGCGGCTGTTTGTCCGCTAGGCAGTGCCTGAATACCCGCCCTCACCTGCTCGGCTATGCGGGCAGATGTGAAGAACCCTAGAGCAATACTTACCAACCAATAGGATGGCAGAGACTTTAAGGGTAATACAAAGGATGGAATAACGTGATACCAAAGAAATACTTGAACCAAGATGGGAATATTTCTAAATAATTCTACCCAAGCAGTAGAAATACGAATTAACCATCGATTAAGAGAGGTAGTGGTTGGCAAGGTACGTAGAGTACCCATCACCGCCCCCAGAATTAAAGCAATTGTCAAACCAAGGCCTGCTACAGCCAAAGTCCAGCCCCAAGCCTTCATCAACCAGTCTAGGTAACTTGGATCGCTGTTTTGGGCTAAGCCAAAAAGAGCGGAGAAGCAGTGATCCACCACTTCTCCATCCAAGGTGTTCTTACAAAAAACACCCAAATCTAAGGACATATTGTTAACTCGTATTTAGTAAATGTGCTATTTACTTCTTGTTGTAATCTTCAGCAGGCTTGTCGTTCAGATTTGCCCAAGCATTTTTAGTTGCTGGAGACAATTCAAGACCTACAACAATATTCTTTGGTGGAATAGGAGCTAAAAACCACTTGTTCCACAATCCAGGCATCTTGCCATTGGCAACAATCTTCGCAATCGCAGCATTTACAGCAGCCTTGAATTCTGGATCATTCTTGGGAACCATGATTGCGATAGGCTCAGTTGCTAAAACCTCACCAACAATCTTGTAGTCTTTTGGATTCTTGGAGTTAGCAATATTGCCAGCCAAGATTGAACCGTCCATTACGAAAGCATCGGCACGGCCAGACTCGAGCAATAAGAAGCTGTCGGCATGGTCTTTACCAAATACTTCTTCGAAATTTACGCCATTAGCTTTTTCATGTTTGCGCAGCAACTGTACTGAAGTAGTACCAGTCGTCGTAGCAACCTTTTTTCCAGCTAACTGAGAGATAGAGGTAATACCAGAGTTCGCCTTCACTGCAATGCGAACTTCTTCAACGTAGAGGGTATTCGCAAAGCCAACATCCTTGGCACGCGCTGTATTGTTAGTAGTTGTACCGCACTCAATATCCACTGTGCCGTTTTGAACTAAAGGCACGCGATTCTGAGATGTAACAGGTTGATAGTTAATGCGCAAAGTGCTCAAACCCAACTTATCTTTGACGTCAGCCAAAATCATGCGGCAAATCTCAACGTGATAGCCATCAAAGCGGCTATCGCCAGTGGTGTAGGACATTGGAATAGACGATTCACGAACGCCCATAGTTACAGTACCGGTAGATTTAATTTTATCCATCGTCTGGCTAGCAGCATGGGCATTAACTGCACCCAATAACAATGTTGCAGCGATTAAGCAGTTAGTACTGAGTTTTTTGCTTTTCACGAATATCTCCTATCGTCTATTAACATCAAAAATAACAGCACTAGTATATATATAGATATCAAAATGAATAGTGCAAATATCCCTTAATAGGGCAAAAGAAGCGGAAAAGTATGGGGTGGGTGGCCTGCCCAGCACGATTCGAACGTGCGACCTACGCCTTAGAAGGGCGTTGCTGACCCAAAGGGTCATAGGGAAAAGCATAAATAAAACAATTGCTTACGGAGAACTACCGCATTACTAAAACCCTTTTGGTCAATTATTGGTCAATTGAGGTCAAACATGGCAGCTATTCAGAAGCGTGGCAACGTATTTAGAGTCAGAATCATTCGCAAGGGGTATCAATCCCAATCCAAAACCTTTAGCACCCGTATTGAAGCCGTAAAATGGGCTAGGAAGATCGAAACTGAGATCGACCAGGGCGTAATCAAGCCAAGCAAGACGCTGGCGAACCGCATGCTAGATAAGCAGCTTAGCTTTGGTGAGGCAGCCGAGCATTACATCAAGAATCATTCGGTACATAAGCGCAACCGCAAGACTGAAACAGGCACCATCAGAACGCTAATTAGGCATTGGGGTCAGGAACCTGCACAAAGTATTGATAAAGCCAAAATCTTTGCCTTACGAGATGACCTTCTTTCGCGGGGACGCTCTGGCGATACCGTAAATCACTACTACAACGCCATCTCAAAGATTTACCAGATGCTACAAATTGAATGGTCGATGGCTGTAGATAACCCAATAAGGGGTATGAAGCGACTTCCGGCTAACCCAAGCAGAACAAAACGAATCAATGGTGAAAGTGAAACCGCCCTACTTTTAGCTTGCGAACAATCCGCCTCAAAACTTTTAAAACCCATCGTTCAGTTTGCAATTGAAACTGGTATGCGTAGAGGTGAATTTATGGGGCTCAAATGGCCAGATATTGATTTAGCCAGTCGCAGAGCATTTCTATACGTCACCAAAAATGGCGAGCCAAGGCAAGTTCCACTAACACTAAAAGCAGTTCAAATATTGAATGAAGTAAGGGGCGAGCACCCTGAACAAGTCTTTCCACTAAGCATGGATGCACTACGAAGATACTTTGAAAAAGCAGTCAAAACAGCAAAACAGAGCTGGACCTCAAGTGGAGTTAATCCATTTGAAGATCTGCGCATTCATGATTTACGCCATGAAGCATTAAGCAGATTATCTGATGCAGGATTGAATGTAATCGAACTATCTCATATTAGCGGCCATCGCACTTTGGGTATGCTCCAGCGCTATGTACATAGTTCACATGCTGCAATTTTTGCAAAGCTGGATGAAAAGATTGGTAAAAATAATCAGGTATAAAGAGCAACTCTGTGCAACGTGTTGCACAGAGTGTTTGACATGCCAAAGTTAAAACATAGTCTGTTGCGGATCGTGAGCTCTAGGTTTAAAATGTCCGGATACGCTATGACAAAGTTATTTCGTAAAAAACAGTAGAAGCTCTGTTCCGCCGTTCATCGGGCGCAAAAAAATAGATGCAGAAGTAAACAGAACTACTGGCACCTGCAAGGCAGGTCGCGTCATAAAGCTCGCCACTACCGGCTTATCGAAATTAATTTAAACAATTTGTATCTGCGCGCCTGTGCAGGTCTACTTTCATGAGAAAAATAATGAAAAAACAATACAAGCTATTTGGCATTACACCAACTGCACCAACATTTATCCTCAGGGTTTTAATTGAGCGGGAGTATGGGGCAGAAGAAATTCAAGTAAAACAAAGCCTAATCAAGGTGGTGCAGCGCCAGGCAACTTCAGAGATTATTGACACCAGCCACGGACCAGAAGCAATTACACGAATTGACTATTTAACTGCAGATGGAATTTTCAATACAGATGAGCTGAGCGGCGTTGGGATTGCAACTAACGATGATGAGGCTACACACATTGAAATGAATTTCTGCACAACCGAAGGTAGTGATACCGCCAGCCTGATTCTCCCCAACAAGAAATATCTCGACGAAGAGTTGTTAAAAAACAAGTTTTTAGCGACGATCATTGATCATTTCGCACCAGAACGCTATGCGGTAGAGGTAAAAATTGATGAAATCAAGCCCTTTTTACTAGATATTTTTTTACAGATGGGTGGGGGCTACGCTACACCCAATGCAGTGGAGGCATACTAATGAACGCCTATCTACAGAAAAATCTAGAAGTTAAAAGTGACTTTGCACTGTTTAACAACATCAAAAGCGTTACTGCAAAACAGGCGCATAAATCGTTGCGAACTATCACCCAGCAATTAAGTACCCCCATTGAGTCGTCACAAAAAGACACATTACTGGTTGGGCCTTACAAGCTAGGGCCAGAAGAAAGACGAGCAAATCAGAATATTGAGTCAGTCTCTGCCCTAGTGTTTGATATCGACAATCCTAATGGGTATGACTTTGATGACATTGTTGCGTTAACAAGCGGCTATTTTGGCATCCTTCACACAACATGGTCTCACAGTGCAGATGCGCCGAGATACAGGCTTGTAGTTCATCTTAAGGCTGAGATACCAGCCCGGGAATTTGCAGTAGTTCGCGACAATTTTTTATTCTTTAACTCAGAACTAGCATCCATTGTTGACAAAGCCTGCTCAGACATCTCGCGCGCTTACTACTGGTTCAGTTACCCACCCGAGAAAGCAAACGAAGCACAGTGCTGCGTTTTAATGGGGGAATTGTTAGATCCATCAAATTTAAGAACCCCAATATTTGCAGAAAATGTAACAGGCCAGAGCCCTATCTTTCAATCTCAACTGCAAAACATACTTCAAGGCGATGTAACCGAGGGTTCTCGTAACAAGCACCTTGCTTCTCTTGTGGGCTGTCTCATTAAAAAGGGGCTCACACGCGCAGAAACATACGATGAAGCCAGCAAATGGAATCGGACGCTGCCATCCCCTCTACCATCCAATGAGGTTGAGCGAACTCATAACAGCATCTGGAATACCCACCTGAGAAACAATCCAACCACCAACCTTAGTGGCGAGCAAACTCAAAACGTCCGTAGTGAACGCTTTAATCTAATACCTGCAGCAGGTCTGTTGGCAACGCTACCGCCAAAAAGGGATTGGGTTATCCAAGACTTTCTACCAAGCAAGATTGTGGCAGCGGTCATCGCGGCAGGCGGAACAGGAAAATCATATCTTGCAATGCACATAGCTGTTTGTGTCGCCTCGGGCACACCCCTCTTTGCAAGGCACCAGACAAGATCTGCAGCTAAGGTGATTTTTATTAGTGGCGAAGATGATCAACACGAACTACAGCGTCGGCTGCATAAAGTAATGGCTGAGCTATCGCCGCAAGCTCGGTTTCTAGTAAGTCAAAACCTTCAATTTATTGATTTAGCTGATTCATTTGAACTCTTTACAGAAAGAAACAATAAAGGCGAGATTGATATAACCAAGATACCGGGACTGATCTGTGATCAAGTTATTAATCAAATAGGATCAGATATTGGCTTAGTCATTGTCGATCCTGTTGCCCGATTCAGGGGCGGAGAAGAGAATCTTGCAGCAGATGCCACGAGATTTGTTCAGGCACTTCAACAAATACGCGACCAGCTCAATACTTCCGTCTTATGCCTCCACCATGTCAATAAGGGGGCTGGTACCGGGGGCAACCAAAACAATGCCCGGGGTTCAAGCGCATTTATTGATGGAGTTCGACTGGTCTTTCAGTTAAATACCCTATTGGAGCCTGAGATACGAAAGTTATATGGCAACCCATTGACCCTCCCGCAGCTACTTACATTGCAGTCAGTCAAATCAAACTACGGGAGGCCTGCAGAACCAATGATTCTTGCAAGACGCGATGATGGCTCCTTAGAACCGTTTGATGTCATTGCAAAAGACCATCAACAAAATGACCTACTTAAGGAGATTGAGGTCTGCAATCTATCAAAAACGCAGTTTAAAGAGTTTTATGGTGGCGTCAAAAAGAAGTTTGGACTAGCGGAGAAAGCATTGCTGGAAAAACTCGAACAGCTAAGCCGGGAAGGCTTCATCACAATACCCAACCGTGGCGTGATGACCGTAACCGAGAGCGGCAAGAAACTAGCAAACTCATAAAGGCAACAGGCAAATGAACGGGCAACGATCTGGGTGGAGAAGTCCTATTAATTTAGGCTTTATGCCATCCGGGCAGGCACAGGCATGCCTTTTGCCCGTTCTAAGTAATTGATTTTATTGAGGTCTATCCAAGCAGGCGGTATATATAAATAAGCACCCTCAGGGGGTGCATTTATGAATTGAGATCTACGACTATGACTAATCCAAATTCCAATGAAACTACTCCGAGTGTGGCCCGCCAATTCGGTTCAAAAAAATGTCAACTCAAGAATCCCGAGCCCTTCTTGTTAACGGCAGGCGGTAAGATTAAATGCCGAAGATGCGTTGGGGTCAGCTCTCGGACCAAACAACAGTGTGGCCACGTTGCCCTGAAGACAAGTAATACATCACGCTGCAAATGGCACTCAGGTGCCTCTACTGGGCCTCGCACTCAAGAGGGAATTGAGGCAATTCGAAAAGCAAACACTAAAACTGGTAGCTTTACAAAAGAAGCAGTGGCAGAAAGAAAAAGGAAATTCGCAGAGCTGAAAATTCTAGCTGCGAGCTTAGGAGTTTATTAACTTTGCCTCTTTTGGATCGTACCGGTAGTTAGCTAAAGTACCCTCTTTGATTTTCTCAACAACTTCATCAATGATAAATATTGGCACCAAGAACCATTCTCTTGGCACCACAGGGTTGCCAAAACGATCTGTAATCTGAACATCGAGCCTCGCCCCATCAAAGAAACGGTGCAAAAGATTTTCTAGTTTAGTTCTGTTGATGTTATATAGATCATAAGTTGCGATCACCTCAACATCTGCCATCAAGAAGGTTGGGTCTAGCTTGGCGTTTGCTATACGCCTATCTACATCGCCACCTGTAACACCGATCTTATGCAGGACATTAACGTTTGCTTTGATTTCAGGCTGCTCAGATTTACTTCTAAGTACATATATCGTACCGCTCTCGTGATCTGTGTCATCCACTTGATCATCAAACAAAGGACCAGCGTTTGGATTAGTAAGCCTTCTGCCTGCATCATCCTTGTACAAGGCCTTTTGGAGAGAACGAAGCAAAATATTACTTTCAGCGCCATTATCAAAAATAATGCGAAGTCTGCCGTCCCACTTGCCAAAGGCATCTTCGGTTAATTCCCCAACCTGATCAATGTAGGCAATCTGGCCATTAAGAATAAAGTACTCGCCTTGGTTGATGCTTGCATCTTCTTTAAACCTGAGAGTTTTACGAACGCCCTCTTTTATCTCGTCTTTTACTTTTGCGAACAGCGGTTTAAATTTGTCAAAGTCTGCGCAAAGCGTGCGTGACCCAATTTCTTCTGCAGCTTTTTTCTCTGCAGTGCTTTTGACATGGGTCAGATTTGTGAGGCCACCTTCTTTGGGGACGTCAACACCAAGCTCAGCCAAAAGCGCCTCATCATCAATGTCTGCGCTCAGTTCGGCAACAGATACCGCCACCTTGTCCAAGAGTGCATGCTTATCCAGCCCCACTAAAACATCTCTACATTCTTGAGAGGCTGCGATTGCTTCCAATCGGGTTGCGTAAATCCGCTCAAATATGTCGCTGCCCTCACCGTGCTGGGGCATGCGGTCATTCTTTTCGTAAAAAGCCTCAATTTCCTCAAAGCCGGCAATGATGCGAGCTTGACGAGGTGTATGGGTACCCTTTGATTCAACCTCAACGTCGACCCCAAGCTCGGCTAGGAGCTCGTCATCCTCTTGGGTGAAGGTTGCCTTAGCCTTAGCCATTTGAGGCCTTCATACGAGCTAAAAAGGCGACTCCTTCAGCCATTTTCTTTTCCCATGGGTCTGCCGATGTAATCGAAGGCAGTCGGCCACGTTCCCCTTTAAACTTCAGAGCGCGTTTAGCCAACTCACGGGCCTCTTCAATAGACATGTTTACTTTCTTGCCTGAAATGATTGCGTGAACCTGCTTTAGGCTTTCCTCATTCATCGCCTTTGACAAAATGGCATAGGCCTCACTGAATGGGTTGATTCGGTCAATCAGGTCAATATCTAATTCACGAACGTCCATCGCAAACTTACGAACACCTTCAATAAACGCGTTACTGGAACCAATGCTTTCTTGGTTAGCTGTCTCAGTGATTAACTTTTTGGCTTGTTGAGTCATGTTAAGTGCTGCTATTGCATGCTGCCTTACTGCCTCTTGGTCTCCGAGGTCAAGCTCAGGAAATCTATCTTTGACAATTTTGCCCATTTGAACTTGCGTTAATTCTTCGGGAACTAGCTCGCTATCGAACAAACCACGTTCAATGATTGATTTGTCTTGAACAAAGGCTGTAATCACCTCATTCAAATCTTCTCTGCAAATACGCTGCGCTTCCTTGCTCTTGGGTTCTGCCAAGCCCTTAACTTCAATGTGGAACTGTCCTGTTTCTTTACTGAATCCAACGTTACTTGAGTCCTGCTTATAACCTTCCGTGCCGTAATCAAAACCATCCAGCGCTAATGACTGTGGATTCTTGGGAGTGAAGTTAAATTTAGGCGTTAACACCTGCTCCATCAACAAGCTGGCTGCAATTGCTTTCAAGGTATCGTTAACAGCGTCAGCAACTTTCTCTTCAGATGCGTCAGGCTCAGCAATGAGGTTAGTGAACTTGGTGCTTAGTTTGCCCTCTGCGTCACGAGTAGCGCGGCCAATAATCTGAATGATTTCGGTAAGGCTTGAGCGATAACCAATCGTTAGTGCATGTTCGCACCAGATCCAGTCAAAACCCTCTTTTGCCATACCAAGCGCAATAATCATATCTACATGGTCGCGATTGTTTTTCTGCTTTGGATCTTTTAGCGCTGTTAATACCTTGGAGTGGCGATCTGGGCCGTCATCCACCAAATCGGCTACCTTGAGGATCTTGCCTTCTTTAGTTTTAACCAAATCAAAACCGGTGTCAGCATCTTTGCCCTGCCACTCACCCATTATTTCTAGGATTTCACCCACCTCGGTGGTCTTACCGCGCTTGGTACTTGCGCTCGAATTAACGTTTGGAATGTGAATGATTGTTTTGAGATTTGTATCTAGTACGTTATGAATCTCATCTAAATAAGAGCCTGAGTAGAAGTAATAACCAATCTCAAGGTTCTTAAGGTACTTATAACCATTCAACTGTTCATAGTAGGTGTATGTAACCGTCTCAAACTTTTCTTCGTCTTCTGGAGCAAGAACGGCCTCTGAGTCACCGCGGAAATAAGAGCCAGTCATGGCTATGATGTGAGCATTGCCTCGTGTAATGATTTCTTTGAGATGGAAACCTAACTTATTGTCCGGATTTGCGCTGACGTGGTGAAACTCATCGACTGCGATTAGACAATCATCAAATGCTTGAATGCCCAACTCATTTACGGCAAACCTAAATGTGGCATGGGTACAAAGCAAAATTTTTGCATCACCCCTTAGAAAGGACTTAACAGAGGTAACTTTGCTGCCATCTTCACCCGGTGCGTCGCACAGATTCCACTGTGGCTCAACTGCCCAATCCCAATAAAAACCGTACTTGGTTAGCGGCTCATCGTTAAAGCTCGAACCAATGGACTTTTCGGGGACAACAATGATGGCCTTCTTGACGCCCTGATTGTTCAACTTGTCTAGGGCGATGAACATCAACGCACGGCTTTTACCAGAGGCTGGAGGAGATTTGATTAGCAAATACTGCTCACCACGCTTTTCGTATGCTCGCTCTTGCATTACGCGCATACCGAGCTCGTTTGGCTTAGTCGATGCGCCGTTAGTGGCGTAGTTAACTGAAACTGACGGTACTGGCTTGATTGCTGTCATTTAGTAATTCTCATTTCTTGCTTGTCATCTTGGTATACAGCTCAAATAGCTTTTCCAAACGTTCGGTGTCGTTTTTAAAACGACGGCCAATATAAATACGCTCCAGCACCTCGTCGTTGCGATTGTGGGCATCACGCAGGTTCTGGGGCATAGAATCTGGCTCATAAAGGTCTGCAATGGTCGCGGGAAAATGTGCCTCGCGAGCAAGTAAGATATCTTCAGCACATATTGTTAAATCAGCCTTATTCTTTTCAGTTAGTTGCGGGATTGGAAACGTGTTCCAGCCTAAAGTATTGGAGTACGAAAACCTCATTTCCAACCTAACGCAAACAGTGCCAATCCAATTCCAATGTAGTCGCGAAGCAATGATTGCCATGTTCCACAAAGGTGCGTCGTATAAGCCAAAATTTCTATCACCGAGAATAAATTCATCCGTAACAAAATCGACAGGCAGATAATCCCTATGCTCCGAGGAAACCCTTGGGACAGCAATAGATGAGTTTCTTGCGACACCTGCAATCTGAACAAATCTATATGGCCTTTGGGCAAATTCTCTTGTTGAGGCCGCAGGTGATAATTTTCTATTCTCTTCACATAACTTCAAACGTTCTGAAATTGCGGGGACAGATTGTGCAATATCTCGCTGCTCTTCTTCAATCCAAAGACAGTAACGTAATTTGCCGTTAATCAACTCCTCAGAACCAACGAATCTCTTGACGAATTTTTTAGCAACTGGATCGGCGCGCAATTTTTTGGCCTGTTCCTCATTCAAAAACAAATGCCCACCATCGCGTGGCATATTACCAAAGAGCATTTTGGATTGCTCGCAAATCGGTTCATTCGCCTTTTCTATTACGCCATTCATATTGGGCACCAAATAAGGTCCAATAAAAGCGCAATCTTTAACCTGCTCATCAAAATATAATTTCTTTGATTTCTTATTTGCAAACCCCAGGCCAACAACAATAACGGTTACGCCTGCATTATGGCTAGCCAAATTACTCCACTTAAAGCTAGTATGGGCAAACTGTATTTCTAAACCCTGCTGGTAAACAATCGGCCAAATATCTGAAGCCTGCTGTCCTTGGCAAATACTGTTTGTAGTAACGAAAGCTGCAACTGAATTGGGAACCTTGCTGGCAAAATCAAGATAACGCGCTATCCAACCAGATACGTAATCCGTACTCTTTGCTAGCGATGGAAACTTTGACCAAGCATTGGCAAGTTCCGCTTTCTGTTGTGCGGATTGCCATTTGCTCCCCTTATAGGGAGGGTTACCGCAGATATAAGTTTCGCCACCTTCATTCTCAAACTCAATTTGAGCTTGCTCTAATGGTATTTCAAATAGATCATCCGTTTGAAGTCTAACGCTTGTACCAGTTGGCGGACATAGGCTGAGCCAATCAATTTGCAATGCATTGCCGCAAGTAATCCAGTTTTGAGAATCTAGTGGCAAGAAATCATCTAGCGCCTCTTTTTGTCCACGGTATATGAGATCACATTGGTACTCTGCAATGATTAAAGCCAGTCTGGCAATTTCTGCAGGAAAATCTCGCAACTCAATACCGCGATAATTTGTCAACGGTATGTCGCTCTTACGACCCACTTCACCCCTGCGGAGATTGATCTCATTCTCAATCTCACGCATTTGTTTATAAGAGATAACTAAGAAGTTGCCTGAACCACAAGCCGGATCAAAAACCCTAATCTTGGCAATTCGCTTTCTCAAGTTCAAAAGTGTACGAGCGTTATCGCCTGCTGCTTCAAGTTGATCCCTCAAATCATCAAGGAACAGTGGGTTTAGCACCTTAAGAATATTCGGCACAGAAGTGTAGTGCATCCCCAGCGAGCCACGCTCTTCGTCATCCGCAACAGCCTGAATCATTGAGCCAAAAATATCTGGGTTAATCTTCGTCCAGTCAAGACTGCCAATGTGCAGCAAGTAGGAGCGAGCAATCTTGCTAAACCTTGGTACGTCTACCTTGCCCGCAAACAGCCCGCCGTTTACGTACGGGAACTGCTCGGTCCAGCGAGGAAGCTTTTCGCTAGCTCGGTCTGCAGTCTTTGTGTTTAAGGCTCTAAAGATTTCACTGATAATCTCGTTTGTATTTGAAGAGTCACGCTCACTCATCTGCTCAATGGTGGTCGTAAACAAACGCTCACCGCGAATGATGTCAGTATCTTCAGCAAAGAAACAGAAAATTAAACGGGCCATGAAGTGATTCATCTCATGGCGGTTATCAGCAGTGCCCCACTCTGGGTTATCTTTTAATAGTTCGATATAGAGCCTATTAAGACGACTTGTAGCTCGAATATCAAATGAGCTATCCCTGATCTGCTTGACAGTCTCAATGCCGGCCAATGGCAGGAAGTAACCAAAGTGATTTGGAAAGTCTTTGTAGTCACAGACAAGTGGAGCGTCGCCACTCAAGTCTTCAGCCTCAACAGTTACTCCATCGGTGGCTAGGATGAATTTCGTTTTATTCTTGGCAGTGGCCGGACTGTTTTTAAGTTGGTTAAAAACCGAGTTGACCTGCCCCTCTGGGCACACCTTAAGGTGTATGTTGTTGCGCTGCAGAATAGCGCCTTCAATATCAGACAAACTTGCCGTGCTTTGAAGTCGCTTTATGACGGTGGGTTTGTTACCAAATGACTCCAAAAAGGCGACCGAAAACGTCACCGCATCAAAGGGTTGTTCAAACAGCTCCGATACTGCCTCTTCTATTTCTACAGCGTTCAATGTGGAATTCCGGGGTATTTACTATGTACCAGTAAATAATACCGCTATTGGTGGCGTAAACTGACTCTATGAGATACGTGCTAATACTCCTATTTGTCAGCTCCGGGGCCTTTGCTCAAGCTATTTATGATGCTAATGGCCAGTACAAAGGCTACCAGCAGACCAGCCCCAGCGGCGTAACGAATACCTATAACACCCAAGGGCAGAACGTTGGGTCATCTCAGATGGATAACGGTCAGACCAACTATTACAGCCCTGCTGGCGCCTATCAGGGCACCAACACAGCGACTCCAGCGCAGCCACAAGTAAATACCACCATCAACACGCCGAGACAGGCCCCACAGGCGCCAACAATCAAGGGCTGGTAAACAACCTTACTTAGACTTTGATAGCTCTCTGTACCATTCCGGATAGGCGTTTTGCGCATCCATATATTTATTAACAATATCTGGAAAGTACGTTTTTGGATCGAACGGTTTTGATTCAAGATTTGGGTAAAGCTGCATAGGATGGGGCTCTTGTTGCTTGTACTTTTTGTCTAAAAGCTTGCGTATCGATTGAAACCATTTTGGAGTACTGTCGTGTTTTGGTTTTTGAATTACCGTCAACCGAATGAAGGCTTTGAGCGGTTTTTTCTCAGAACAGCGTTGACATACACGCAAATCATCTGGCATCGGCATTGACGGTAGATCGCCCAAAGTAAAATTAATAGATCCATAATTGGGCAGTATGTGTTTTTGCCCACAACTTGAGCACTGTAGTAGCTGGTATGAGGATATGCTGGTCATTTAAGTTTTTTAAACTTTTGCAAATCCTGCGATCTACTTTCAAATCCTTCAATGGCCTGAACAAAAAAGTGCTCAAGTACCGATATGTCAGTTGTTTTTCGCATGGTATGGATTGTTCGCTCTAGATATTCTTTTACAGGTATAGAGGGGGAGGCTTCATCAAGGGCATCAACCAAAAGATCTGCTAACTCTGAAGCCTTTTTCTTTGCCAATCCAAATTCCTTGGGATCATATCCTGACTTTATTTCCTTAAAGCTTGCAATTTCTCTCCGGGCAGCGGCAAGCTTATTTTCTAATTTTTTATTATCTTCCTTAAGATTATTTACTGTCACCGTGTTCAATATCTTCGCCTGCTGGGCTGTTACTCCCTGCTTTAACTCTGAGATCAAAGCGTTTTGCGTGTGTAACGAGTTTGTAAGACTCTCAATCTTTTTTTGTTCCGCTGTTTTTGTAGCCAGCTGTTTCTGCTTTTTTTTAAAAGCTTCGATCTCAAGACGCATCGAATTGATTAGCTGAACTCTGATGTCAAGCTCCGCTTTAAGCTGTTTAACTTGTTTTTCCAACAAGGTATTGGGTGTATGGGTTATCAATTGGTCAACAGAGTTTGAGTTATGTTTACGTTTTTCACTAAGACCCCTAGCGAAACAGTTCTTCATTGGTGGGTATCATCTCCCGTGGTGTTAAATACGTCAATAGGCAAACATGCTGCCTATGGCAAGACCTTCACCAACCCACAGCGGCAGCAAAGAACTTGCATATCTAGGCAAAGCTATACGTGGTTTACGTCTTGAAGTCGGCCTATCGCAAGAGGCATTGGCTGACGAGGCTGGGGTTGATCGTAGCTACATCGGAGGTATTGAGCGCGGTGAGCATAACGTAGCCTTGGTTAATCTTGTGAAAATCGCTCAAGCCCTCAAGATAACTACTGCTGACCTTCTGGCTAAAGCCATGCTATAGCATTAGTCAAATCTTTGACAACTTTTACAAAAATTTTCTAATATGGCTGCAAAACAGTGATGATGTATCAAGGGTATTGTTAGCCCAATTTGCGTTGGTACGGTGTGGGTGGGGTTATCAGATCCCTATATTGAAGACTGTGGGCGTCCCGTTGTGATGAAGAAGCGCAGGCGATGGTCAATTCTTGGTCAAACTGGTCATTAAATTGGCCAGAAAAGGTGTATAAATAAGGCTGGTGAGGGTTTTAAGATATTTGGTGTTTCCACCCGCAAGCCTTTGTTTTACTTGCTTCTGGCTTTGATTTTTTGGCCTGCCCAGCACGATTCGAACGTGCGACCTACGCCTTAGAAGGGCGTTGCTCTATCCAGCTGAGCTATAGGCAGTGTGTACTGGGACTGAAATACGTAAAACTAAGAGAAAGTGGTCGGAGTACAAGGATTCGAACCTTGGACCCCCTGCTCCCAAAGCAGGTGCGCTACCAGGCTGCGCTACACTCCGACGGAATCGATATTCTACACCGAGATGGCCTAGGAGGGCAAATACTGTAAGATTCGGTGCATGGAAGCCTCTTTTTTAAGCAAACTCAGAAAGCAACTCAAAGGCTTTATTGCCCTTAGTTTTCTGCTTGCCAGCTTACTAGGCACCCACTGGATTGGCTTTGCTCATGGCATTTCTCACTCCGGAATCCAGAACCAAAATGTTGAGTTGAGTTGCGTAGATCAAGCACCAACCCTTAGTCATAGCTCTGCCGGCTGCCATCTATTAGATGCACTTACACTTGCCGGCTTTATTGCCCCAACAGCCAATCCCGTCATTGCTACCAACTTCTCCCATGAAGTGCAGTTGGCATCCAATGATGCTTCACCAGCCCGAACTCACATTGGGCTATATCAATCTAGAGCTCCACCTAGCTTCCTTCTGTAATCCTTAATCACACCAAGCTAATACTTGGTCCACCGATTTATTAGGCGCCTCAACTTGAGAGTGCCTTACAGAATGAAAGCTTCACCATGCGTCACCCCAATCTTTGCCTAGGCAAGAAAAAACTTCTTTTTATTCTGATCTCAGGATTGTTGAGTTCAGTCAGCGCTGCTCAATCAACGGCGCCAAGTTTAGAAATCACTGCTACGGGCTCTCAAGAAGCCACCCAGAGTATTTTGACGCCGACCAAGATTTTGCAAGGCGATGAACTTCTCAACAAATTAGGCACGACTTTAGGTGCCACACTTGCGAATGAGCTAGGAGTCGCGGCAACAGGCTACGGCGCAGGATCCTCTCGCCCAGTTATTCGCGGTCTTGAAGGCTCTCGCGTTCAAATTTTACAAAATGGTTTATCCGTTGGCGACGTTTCCAACATCTCGCAAGATCATGCCGTTGGAAACAATATGCAAAACGCACACCAAGTAGAAATTTTGCGTGGCGCAGCTGCCCTACTCTATGGCTCCGGCTCCAGCGGTGGACTTGTTAACGTAGTGAATGACCGCATCCTCACCAACTTACCGGATAGGCCTACGGGTGCAGTCAATACCAGTTACGAAACGGTAAACAATGGCAGAGCCGGTTCAGTTGAGGTAGATAGCGCCTTTGGCTCTGTTGCAGTCCACGTGGATACTGCAATTAACAATGCTAATAATTACCGCATACCAGGTAACTCGACACAATCACAAGGTGAGCCTGCTGCTGGGTGGAGCATCCCTCCAGGCGGTGATGGCGGAAACAATTACAGCGGTAAGTTACCTAACTCTTTTAGCAATCAGAATAATTTAGGTGTTGGTGTTTCCTATATCGGACAGAATGGGTATACCGGTGTTTCTGTTGAACGCCTCAATAATAATTACGGCATTCCAACGCCGGAAGGTGGATCGATTAACCAGTCACAAAATCGATATGACCTACAGCATCAAACTCGAGATCCGTTTGCAGGATTTTCATCTTTCAAATTTAGTGCTGCTAACTCCAACTACAACCACACAGAATTTAATAATGCGGGTGAAGCCGCATCGCAATGGAAAAATATCGCAAATGAGGCTCGCCTTGAGTTAGCTCACAATCCGATTGCTGGATGGAAAGGCACTTTCGGAGCGCAATTCTCTGCCGCATCTCTGAATGCGACCGAAGTTGGCACGGGAAGTTATGCAATCGTTCCGCCAACAAAAACGAATTCCAATGCATTATTTTGGATTGAAGAAGGCAAGTGGAATTCTCTACAGGGCAGCTTAGGCCTGCGGTATAACAACGTTGCCCAGAATCCCAATCTAGGAACGACCTTAGAGCCACAGCCAACGGTTGACCCTGCTGGAACAACACCAGGTATTACTCTGCAAAATCGCAAATTCAATCTCATGTCCTATTCTGCGGGTGGATTATGGAGCTTTATGCAAGGATATGGAACTGGCGTGGCCTATACAGTTTCGCAACGTGCACCGAGTGCTCAAGAACTCTATTCTTATGGCGCGCACGAATCTACTGCAACCTTCGATATTGGTAACCCCAACCTCACCAAAGAGACTTCACATAACTTAGAGTTTAATATTCAAAAAACCAGCGGCTTGTTAAGGAGCAAGGCAAGCATCTATGCCAACCGGTTTAATAACTATATTTATGGCTATTACACTGGTAGCGTGATTAGTAATGGTGGGCAAGAAGGCAATGGCTTTAACGTAGTCACTGCGCAGCAAGCTGCTGCCACTATCAAAGGTATTGAGGGCGAGCTCACTTACAACTGGCAACAGCATGGGGTTGGTGGGCGTGTATTTGGTGATGCATCTCAAGGTACTTTTGATGCGGGCGGAAATTTACCACTCCAACCTGCCCCACGCTTAGGCGCTGAGATTGCGCATCAGCACAATGGCTGGCTAACTAATGCTAGTTATATCTATAGCTATCAGCAAAACCGATTGGCCAACTGGGAAATTGGACCTGCCCCAAGCTACAACCTCTTGAATGCCGGGATCTCTTACACAGAAAGAGTTAAGGATGTGAATTGGACCGTGTATGCAAACTTAAAGAATTTGCTCAATGAACAAATTCGATACGGCACCACTCCAATGGCAGTGAGATTGTATGCACCTCAACCTGGCCGAAGCTTAATGATTGGCCTAAGAGGAACCTTCTAGCTAGTAAACCTCTGGCACATACATCTCAGGTGGAACAGGCCCACGCAAGTAATCTGGATTATGAACACGTGCTGGCAATTTAATTACTGGGTGATCTATTTCTTTATAGGGAATTTGATCAAGCAAATGGGTGATGCAATTTAAGCGTGCTTTCTTCTTATCATTTGCAGCCACAACCCACCACGGCGCCTCTGGAATATGTGTCCGCTCGAGCATAGTCTCCTTGGCCTTAGTGTAGGCCTCCCATAAACGCCTAGCCTCTAAATCCATCGGACTTAGTTTCCATTGTTTTAGCGGATCATGAATGCGCATCATGAAGCGGTTGTATTGCTCATCATCAGAGATCGAAAACCAGTACTTGATCAGAATAATTCCGGAGCTGATCATCATACGCTCGAGATCTGGAACTGTTCTAAGAAACTCTTCGTACTCATCATCAGTACAAAATCCCATCACCTTCTCAACACCAGCGCGGTTATACCAACTTCGATCAAATAAGACAATTTCACCGCCAGCAGGCAGCTGTGAAATATATCTTTGAAAATACCACTGCGTTTTTTCACGTTCATTTGGTGCCGGCAAAGCAACGACCTTACATACGCGCGGATTAAGTCTTTGAGTAATGCGCTTAATGGCACCACCCTTACCCGCTGAATCTCGCCCTTCAAATAGAACTGCAACCTTGAGCTTATTTTCTACAACCCAGTCCTGAAGTTTCACTAATTCGCCCTGTAAGCGAAAAAGCTCCTTAAAGTAGAGCTGGCGAGACATCTGAGAGCCGCTATCGCCATCTGGAGACATGCGATCATCGTCCAGCTCCATCTCGAGCTCTTCATCCATGCTGTCTAAGATTTCTTCTTGAGCTCGCTTGTACCACTCAGCCATCTCTTGATGTTTTGATGTCATATCTTCCTCTAAGGCAATACTACCTTTGTATCCCAGAGATATGACACTTTTATTACATAAGCCGATTACAGAGTTTTAGAGATTGATTCCTGGCAATAAACGGCCAATTTCTTGCGATCCAAAGCAGAATTCTGATCATAGGGATATACGGGAAGGATGGTGATTTGAACCGCTAAAGAACGGTTTTTGATGATATTGGACATAGACTCCAAGAGCCCCATGTCGCCAATAAAGGCCGGGGATTCACTTCTCCTCCCTGTCTTTGTTGAGAGGTACCGAATGGCTAGCGGATAAACAGGGACTTGAGCAAGGATAGCTGACTCAAAAAGATTGGGCTTAAAAGGTAAAACAACTTCACCAATAGTTGAAGTTCCCTCAGGAAAGATACAAATTGATTCCGCCTTCAACACACTCGCCATCTGAATCACCACCTGTCTCGCGTGACGGGAGCTATCTCTTTGAATAAATACGGTTCCCAATTGCTTAGCCATCCAGCCAAATATAGGCCAGCGCTCCACCTCAGACTTCGCTACAAAACGGATAGGCTTACATGCATTGATCACATGAATATCTAGCCATGAAATATGGTTGGCAGCAATTAGATGTGGGGTGTTACCAATCAAACCAGCACCGAGCACAGAAAGCTCAAGGTTAAAGATTTTCAGCAGACGCCTGGACCATTCCTGGATTTTTTGATCTTTACTTCTGCGATCCAGAAATGGAAAGATAAAAGACAGTGTCCAGACACCACAAATCACATGAACCCAAATCTGAGTCCAAACCCAAGCTCGCAAGAGCTTAGGCGTTTCGACTGATATGGCTTTTTGTGAAAGATTATTCATAATCAAGCCTCAATATAAATCAAGTCATCAAATTGACTTAAAAGCGTCATGAAGCTTACATAAAGCTTGGGCTTAATAAGCACTCATGACGCACTATAGAGCTATCTGGATTTCAGATGTACACCTAGGAACATCAGGGTGTCAAGCAAACTACCTCCTCGATTTTTTAAAACACAATGAAGCTGATAAGTTTTATTTAGTTGGCGACATCATTGATGGTTGGAAATTAAGGAGATCTTTTTATTGGCCACAATCTCATAACGATGTGGTGCAAAAGCTCTTGCGCAAAGCTCGCAAAGGATCTGAGGTAATTTATATCCCCGGAAATCATGATGAAGCAGCCAGACAATATTTTGGCATGTCCTTTGGCGACATTCAGGTCCAAGAAGAGGTAATCCACACTACGCTTGATGGCCGAAAGCTATGGGTTACCCATGGAGATCTCTTTGACGGGGTCATGCAATACGCTAAGTGGCTTGCCTATGTAGGCGACTCCATGTACTCCTTCATTCTCTACATTAATCGCTACTTCAATATGCTTCGTATCAAGATGGGGCTGCAGTATTGGTCCCTCTCGCAATATCTCAAGCATCAAGTGAAAAATGCGGTGAGCTACATCGCGGATTTTGAGCACATTATGGCTAGAGAGGCACGCTTACGTAATTGCGATGGCGTCGTATGCGGCCATATTCATAAGGCAGAGATCCGAGAAATTGATGGCCTACTCTATTGCAATGATGGCGATTGGGTAGAAAGCCTTTCGGCCCTGGTTGAAACCACTACTGGCGAACTCAAAATTATTTATTGGACTCACATTCAAGGTGATCCAGTCCAGCTTCCTGAAATTACTCTCCAACCCGCTGTTTCAGCACTTATTAAAGAGGCTGCCGTATGAAAATTATGATCATCACCGATGCATGGGATCCGCAGGTTAATGGCGTCGTCAGAACGCTCAAGCAAACTCGTGCTGAATTAATTGGTATGGGCCACCAGGTAGAGATGATTACACCTAACGGCTTCAAATCGATTCCCTGCCCCACCTATCCTGATATTGCACTCTCACTATTTCCCGGCAAGGAAGTTGCTCGCAGAATTAAAGAATTCGCACCAGATGCAATGCATATCGCCACTGAGGGTCCTTTAGGTTTATCGGCACGTGCTTATGCCGTTAAAAATCATTTGCCTTTCTCTACCGCGTATCACACCCGCTTCCCAGAGTATGTCAAAGCCCGGACAGGCATCCCGCTTGCAATTACCTATGCATTCATTCGCTGGTTCCATGGGCCCTCAATGGCAGTTATGGCACCAACGATTGTGGTTAAGGATGATTTAGAAAAATATGGGCTTAACAATGTCGTGCTGTGGTCTAGAGGCGTAGACCTTGATATTTTTAAGATGCAAGATTCCAAAGCACTCAATTCTGCTCATCCAATCTTTTTATACGTTGGCCGAGTCGCAGTTGAAAAGAATATTAATGCCTTCCTGGAAATTGATCTACCGGGATCCAAATGGGTGGTGGGAGATGGCCCAGCAATGGCTGGTATTAAGGAAAAATACCCCAACATTAACTATCTTGGTGTTTTGCAACAGCATGAGCTAGCCAAAGTCTACGCTGCAGCTGATGTATTTGTATTCCCAAGTAAAACAGATACGTTTGGACTGGTATTACTAGAAGCAATGGCCTGTGGGACACCTGTAGCAGCCTACCCCGTAACTGGCCCAATTGATGTTTTAGGAAGCTCCCCCGCTGGTGCTATGAATGAAGATTTGCGCGTTGCTTGTCTGCAAGCCCTAAGAATCCCACGTGAGGTAGCGCGGGCACATGCTGAGAAGTTTTCCTGGAGGGCTGCCTCTGAGCAGTTTGCCAATCACCTCAAGCCAGTTCCATCGCCCGAAGTTCACGTTACTGCTCTCGCTTAAGGTGTAATTTTGACCACCCCTTACGACATTAAGCAAAACCCCCATAAAGGAAACCGGGGTTTAACTAGAGCTTGGCATGCTGCCAAAAACTCTTGGTGCGGCATTGTTTACGCATTTGAGGAAGAAAGTGCATTTAGACAGGAACTTACCCTTCTGATTGCACTGGCACCAGTGGCACTCTTCCTCCCTATCAGCCCCATCGAAAAATGTGCATTGATTACCTCGTTAATCATGGTCTTAGTTGTTGAGCTACTGAACTCCAGTGTTGAAGCGGCAATTGATCGGATCTCCTTTGATCATCATGATCTCTCAAAAAGAGCCAAGGACTTTGGGTCGGCAGCAGTCATGCTCGCTCTACTCATTGCAGCACTACTTTGGATCACGATTTGCACACCGATTGTCATGAATTGGTAATGCAGAGCTTCTACCATCAGAAGAATTCATAAAGGAAAACTATGTCGGACATTCCAAATCCATTAGGTGCATTTGATATTTTCAACTCGCGTTTTGAAGGAAAGCCGAAGAAGAAAAGCAAAGGCAAGAACAAGGCAGATGCCATTAAAAAACTGTTCTCCAAAAAAATAGCCAAGAAACTATTTGGAAAGAAATTTGCCACTCGAGCACGTGCTGAGTTAAGCATCCAAACACCCGTAACCCCCGAGAAATCAATTGCCAAACCAAAACGCCCCGCATTTCAAATTACTTGGGCCAGCAATGTGAGTGAAATCAAAGAAGCACAACGCCTACGCTATAAGGTGTTTGCCGAAGAGATGGGTGCAAACCTCCCTCGGAATGCAGAAAACTTAGATATTGATGATTTTGATGCGTATTGCGATCATTTACTCATTCGCGATCAAACATCCTTAAAGGTAGTTGGAACTTATCGCGTGCTGCCACCACACAAGGCGCTAGAAATTGGTCGACTCTATTCCGACTCTGAATTTGATCTATCGCGCCTAAATCATCTACGCCCAAAAATGGTTGAACTCGGTAGATCCTGCGTCCATGCAGAGTATCGTTCTGGAGCCGTCATCATGGCACTGTGGAGCGGTCTTGCCCAATACATGCAAAAGCACAACTATGAAATCATGTTGGGTTGCGCAAGCATTCCGATGGCGGATGGCGGTCATTTTGCAGCCAGTCTCTACAACTCACTTAGTAATGAGCAAATAGCCCCCGTGGAGAATCATGCTTTCCCGCGATTACCATTACCTTTAGATAGACTAAATGGTGGTCTAGAAGTAGAGCCACCTCCACTAATTAAGGGTTACCTTAAATTAGGCGCTAAAATTTGTAGTGCTCCAGCATGGGATCCAGACTTCAATACAGCTGATGTACTCACCATGTTGCGCCTATCAGAAATTAATCCGCGCTATGCCAAGCACTTCCTAGGACTGTAGGGTTACTTTAGATTGATGCTATAAGGTCGGCCGACTCGCTCCCACTCGGCCGCTTCTTTTTCTAGACTAAATTCGGTCAGCGGATGCTCTTTAGTCCACTCTTCGGAAAGACTAACCGAATAAGCACCATTGCCTTCTGAGACCTTGACTTTCGGTAGATCACCGTCACTGCGACCACGACAAAGCACCTGAGCTAAGCGTAAGCAGAACAGCATGCGCCAATCTGAAAAGCTAGAGTTATTAGCTAACTTACCCAATTTTCCAGTATGGCCAATTAATAATGCAGCCAACCTCGCTTGATCATTTTTAGAAAAGCCAGGCATATCAGCATTTCCAGCAATATAAGCTGAATGCTTATGGTATCCATTATGAGAAATCGATAAACCAATTTCATGCAAGTTTGCAGCCCACTGCAGTAAGGCAATGTTGTCCGTCCTACTTTCTAGATCCGGCTTGGGAAGTTGAGATAAGAACTCAGCCGCTAAATTACCAACGCGGCTTGCCTGATCGCGATCTACTGCATAACGCTGCATAAATTGCTCAACTGTGACATAGCGCATATCGGCATGCTGAGAGCGCCCCAAGAGGTCATATAGGACGCCTATCCGTAATGCAGCATCAGTAACCTCCATACTCTCAATGCCCAACTCGTCGAAGACAGCGATCATGATTGCAAGACCACCAGGCCAAACGGCACGTCGATCGTCCTTGAGTCCTACCATCTCTACTTGACTTACATGCTCATACATAAGTAAATGCTTTTTCATGGCTTTTAAGCCATCACGTGTAATTAAACCGCTAGAGCCATTGACTCGACCCATGGTTAAGCCATCACCATGGTTATTAAAGTCGTTATCAGAAATAAGCTCAGCCAATGCTCGAGCCGTTCCCGAGGATCCGATTACCTGCTTCCATCCGGTTTTTAAAAACGCCCCGGAAATAACTTGGATCTCTCGACGTGCCGCAAGCTCAGCCTCTTTAAACGCATGAGAATCAATATTTCCCTTCGGAAAGAAACGGAGACTATGAGAGACGCAGCCAATGTACAGGCTCTCCATTAATTTAGGCTCATATGCCTTTCCGATAATTAATTCGGTAGAGCCACCGCCAATATCGACCACCAGGCGATTGCCCTGCACTGCTGGAACTTCATGAGCTGCACCAATGTAGATCAGGCGAGCCTCTTCAACGCCGGCAATGATTTCGATTGGGAAGCCCAAGGCCTTCTCAGCATCACGAACAAAATTGGGAGCATTCTTAGCTACACGGAGTGTATTAGTAGCAACTGCGCGAACTTTGGCGGGATCGAAACCACGGATGCGCTCACCAAAACGACGTATGGCAGTGATACCACGCTGATACGCATCATTGCCCAGCAATTTATCATCAGTTAATCCAGCCGCAAGGCGAACTGATTCGCGTAAGGTATCGATTGGACGCAGTTGGGTCCCGGAAGGTGTTTGAACAACCTGAGCGACCAACATCCTAAAGCTATTTGAACCCAAATCGACAGCGGCGACTAGGTCTGATGAATTGTCTTTGGGTGAATCTGTAACAGTGATCACGATATTTCCAGAAGCTGCGTAGTTCAATTAGTACGTAGTCTACAGCCTAAGACTTAAGCAGCTAAATTTTTTTCTGGGCTTGAACAGTCAATGCTGCCAAAACTGCAAAATATGCAGCAGTCACCTGACTTTGGCCTCAATATGGTCTTGCATGAATGGCAGCGATATAGATGCTGAGAGGAGCCCTTGGGTAAAGCTAAAATTTCAGCATTCAAACAGATCGGGCATGTGATGGTAGAGCAATGCTCTTGAGGTAATGTAGTCACACTCGAATCATCTACCTGAAGTATGACAGTTTCATGTCACATCACTACGACATGAGACTGTCATATGGGCTTGATAGGATCACACCATACGTCAAGCTGGGTTAATAAAAAATGAGTAAATATCACTACGAAGATGCAATCCTACAGCTACAGAAGACAGGGCAAATCACCTTATCCGATTTTAAGAGCTTACCTTACGAGGAGCTTGTAGAGCTTCTTGAGGAGATTAAGGTGTGGTGTCTTTATGCTAACGGCAAGCTGGAGAAACTACCGAAGGAATCTAAAAAGAAGAAGAGAAAGAAAAAGGAAAGGGACTGATCCCTCAATTTTCTTAAGATGTAATGCGATCTTTCGGAAAGCGCAAAGTAAAAGTACTGCCCTTCCCTGGGGTGCTCTCAATTAATAGCTGAGCTTGATGGCGATTAGCGATATGCTTCACAATCGCCAAGCCTAGACCTGTACCGCCTGTATCCCTGGAGCGACTTCGATCAACCCGATAGAATCGCTCGGTCAGTCTAGATAGGTGCTCAGATGCAATGCCAGGTCCAGTATCCGTTACAGAGAATTCACCACTCCCCTGACTATTAACAGACCATTTTGCAGTGACAGCACCAATATCAGGCGTATACCGAATGGCATTCGATACAAGATTACTAAATGCAGAAAGAATTTCTCGCTCTTCACCCATTAAATTACAAGGAGTGGAGATTTCAAAATTCAGAGCATGTCGGCCGTGCGAGAGCGCCTCAGCATCATTTCTAACCAAAGCCATTAGCGTATCAATTTTAATTTCCTGCAGAGGGGCTGGCAAAGTATTCGCTTCAAGATTTGCAAGAGTCAGTAAATCCTCAACTAGACTTTTCATGCGTTGAGCTTGCGACATCATCATGTCAAAATACTGGTCACGTTGCTGCTTATCAATGTCAAGAGATTGAATGGTCTCCAAAAAACCCATGAGCACGGTAATCGGCGTTCTCATCTCATGGGAGACATTAGCAACGAAATCACGTCGCATTGCATCGGCTTTTTGTAAATCGGTCACATCTTGCACAAGCAGAAGATGGCGCTTTTGACCAAATGGAAAAGCTTGAATCATCAAACTCAAGTTGGCATCTGCCCCCATCCGCTCTAGCAATAAGGGATCTTCAAACTGGCGCCTATTTAGATACTGAATAAATTCAGGGCGGCGAATAAGGAAGTTAATTCTTTGAAGCGCATCTCGCTTGAAATTTAATCCAAAAAAACGCTCAGCAATCTCATTGCACCATTCAATTTGATCTTGATCATCGAGCATTAAGATCCCATTAGGAGAGGCCTGAAAGGCCTCTATAAAGCGATCATGCTGCTTTTCAACCGTTCGAATTTCTTGCTTCAGATTACGTACAAGACGCTGTAGTCTAAAAAAAACTTCTTCCCAAAAGCCGCTAGGAAGCGGCATATTTTCAACGGCATCTTGCAATACGTATTTTCTGAGGCGCGCCAAATTGATATAGGAGTAGACCAATGGTACGGCCAATACCGCCATTCCTGCGGCAATGGCAACATCAGCACCCCAATTGGCAAGAGCAATATATGCGGCCAGGAATGCCAGGCAAAGAAGAGTGATGAAACGGGTTAAAACGGATAACATGACGCAATCTTAGAGCATCTGTAAGTGGGACTACAAAATCATCTAAAAATGCCTAGTAAATAAGCACTTAGATTTCGGTTGGGACCTTAGTGATTCTGTAACCACTACCTCTAACAGTCTCTATAAAACGATCGCAATCCATCGGCGCCAGGGCCGCCCTTAAGCGTTTGATATGGACGTCTACGGTTCTCTCCTCAATGTAGACATCACTTCCCCATACCTGATCCAGCAAGCTTGCTCGGGAGTGAACGCGCTCCGGGTTAGTCATCAAAAATTGGAGTAAGCGATATTCTGTTGGACCCAAAAGAATCGGTTTTGGGTCTACATTAGGCCAAACTGCTAGAACACGATGGGAGGCTGGATCCAATCTAAGTGGCCCTACCGATAATGGCCCCGTATCTGCCATAGGAGTTTGTCTGCGAAGAAGCGCTTTAACCCGGGCAACTAACTCTTTTGGAGAGAATGGCTTGGTTACAAAATCATCGGCGCCAGAATCTAGACCCAGCACCTTATCGGACTCTTCACTTTTTGCGGTCAACATCAGTATCGGCAGCCCCCTTGTGCGTTCATTAGCACGAAGCTCTCTAGCGAATTGGACCCCTGATTTACCAGGTAACATCCAATCCAAAATAAGCAGACTCGGCAATTCGTCCCGCATCATATTCATAGCAACTTCAGTTTGCAGAGCCTTCTCGACCTGATAACCTACATGCGTCAAGTTAATCGCTATCAATTCAGCAATGGAGGGCTCATCCTCAACAACCAAAATACGGTGAGTCATGGCCATTCTTATGTCCTATTTGCCTCGCGAACAAGATCCTCGTGCGGGAGGTGGCGAACATCAGAACCTTTGGCAATATAGATTACAAATTCAGCAATATTCTTAGCGTGGTCGCCGATACGCTCAATTGCCTTAGCAATAGTCAGCATATCTAAGCCAGTAGTGATGGTATGTGGATCTTCCATCATGTAAGAAATCAGCTTGCGTACAAAGCCTCTGAATTCTTCATCAATCTGACGGTCTTCTTCAACCACTTCAGCAGCAGCGACAGTATCCAAACGAGCAAAGGCATCAAGACTACGGCGCAATAAAGAAATGGCCATTTGGCCTGATAAACGAATCTCAGCCACGTTAATGTTGTGAGTTGCACCTGCCTCAATTAATCGCTTAGTACGCTTAGCCACGCGCTCAGCCTCATCACCGGCCCGCTCTAAATTAGTAATCGCCTTGGAGACAGCCATTACTAGGCGCAGATCTCGGGCGGTAGGCTGGCGACGAGCAATCAATTCAGTACAAGCCATATCAATCTGAATCTCCAGATCATTAACTAGCTTTTCATTCTGAATAACAATATTGCAAGTCTCAATGTCCATTTGCGTAAAGGCGCGCATCGCTGTTGAAATCTGAGACTCAACTAGACCACCCATTTCTAGCAAACGACTGGAAAGAGAATTTAAATCTGCATCAAATTGTGACGAAAGGTGTTTATCAGGCATTTATATCTCCAATTAACCGAAACGGCCGGTAATGTAATCTTCTGTTTCTTTACGTTTAGGCTTAATGAATATTTCATCCGTCTTACCATATTCAACCAAGCTTCCTAGATACATGTATGCCGTGTAATCAGACACACGAGCAGCTTGCTGCATATTGTGAGTAACAATCGCAATCGTGTACTCGTGCTTAAGCTCATTGATCAACTCTTCAATCTTTCCAGTGGAAATTGGATCCAAAGCAGAAGTAGGCTCGTCGAGCAAAATGACGGATGGCTTAACAGCTACTCCGCGTGCAATACATAATCGCTGCTGCTGGCCACCAGAGAGTGATAGACCACTTTGATTTAATTTATCTTTTGCCTCATTCCAGAGTGCAGCCTTGTTTAGAGCCCACTCAACACGTTCGTCCATCTCTGAGTGAGAAAGCTTTTCATAAAGACGCACACCGAAGGCAATGTTTTCATAGATGGACATTGGAAAAGGCGTTGGCTTTTGAAAAACCATACCAATACGTGAGCGCAGTAAATTTAGATCCTGCCCAGGCTCTAGGATATTTTGGCCATAGAAATTAATCTCCCCTTCTGCGCGCTGACCTGGATACAGGTCATACATGCGATTGAGGGTTCTAAGTAAAGTAGATTTACCACAACCAGATGGTCCAATGAAGGCGGTAACTTTACCCTCCTCAATATCTAAATTAATATTCTTGAGACCCTGAAAGGTACCGTAGAAAAAGTTAAGATTGCGCACCTCAATAGCATTGATCGCTTTATTCGGTACTTGCTGATTATTATTTAAATCCACTCTCGCTCCATGACCATCAATATGATTTAAGTCAAACAATGTTTTTATGCTACCCACTAACCCGGAACCTTTTCACGGAACACTACTCGAGCGAGTATGTTCAAACCCAAGACTGCAAATGTAATTAGCAAAGATCCACCCCATGCTAGAGCCACCCAATTATCATAGGGACTCATGGCGAATTGAAAGATAACCACTGGTAAATTAGCCATTGGCTTATTCATATCGGTAGAGAAAAACTGATTACTCAAAGCCGTAAAGAGTAAAGGGGCAGTCTCGCCGCTAACTCTGGCCAGAGCAAGTAAAACGCCAGTCATAATTCCGCTTTGAGCAGCTCTCAAAGTGATCATGAAAGCCACTTTCCACTTTGGTGCACCAAGGGCATAAGCCGCCTCACGCAAGCTGCCCGGAACTAAGCGCAACATATTCTCAGTGGTTCTAACAACAACTGGAATAGCTATTAAAGACAATGCAATTGTTCCCGCCCAACCGGAGAAATGTTGAACTTGAGCAACATATAAGGCGTAGACAAATAAACCAATCACAATCGATGGTGCAGAAAGCATGATGTCAGTTACGAAACGTGTCAATGATGCCACTCTACTTCGATCACCATATTCCGAAAGGTACAAGCCCGCCAAAACTCCTATTGGAGTGCTAATCAAGGTGCAAGATCCCACCAATAAAAGACTTCCAACAATTGCGTTTGAGAGTCCGCCGCCATCAGTTCCCGGCGCTGGAGTACTGGCCAAAAACATATTTAGACTGATGGCCGAAAAGCCCTTTATAAAAAGGATGCTCAGAATCCAAACTAGACAGGCCATGCCAAGACCCATCGCAGCCATCGATAAGGCCAAGCCAACTTTATTGGCACGCTTACGTTTAGCAAAAATTGCTTGATCAATATTGGAACTCATGTTCATGTTTTTAGACCTTGCTTTTTCTCCATATTAATTAACATCCATTTTGCAAATGCCAAAACAATGAATGTGATAAAAAATAGGGCTAATCCGAGTGCAAACAATGACGAGTAGTGAAGTCCAGCCTCCGCCTCACCAAATTGATTTGCGAGAGTAGATGCAATTGAGCTTCCTGGAGCAAATAGCGAGGGAGATATACGTTGAGCATTTCCGATGACAAATGTGACGGCCATCGTTTCGCCGAGGGCTCGACCAAGCCCAAGCATCACCCCGCCAATTACACCCGCCTTTGTATAAGGAAGGACAATATTCTTAACAACCTCCCAGGTTGTGCAACCAATACCGTAGGCAGACTCTTTCAGTACTGGGGGAACAATTTCAAATACATCTCGCATCACGGAAGCAATAAAAGGCAAAATCATTAAGGCCAAAATCAATCCTGCGCACAGCATGCCAATGCCATTGGGTGGCCCAGAGAATAAAATACCTATCAGAGGAATATGCCCAAATGTCGCCTGAAGTACTGGTTCAATAAAGTCGCCAAAAATCGGGGCAAATACAAATAGTCCAAACATGCCATAAATAATTGAGGGGACTGCAGCCAAAAGTTCAATGGCCGTGCCAAATGGTCTTCTGAGTGCCGGGGGGCAAATTTCCGTTAGAAAAAAAGCAATGCCAAAACTTAATGGGACAGCAATTAAAAGGGCAATTACGGAAGAAACAATTGTTCCATAAATTGCAATAAGACCACCAAACTCACCGCCAACAATATCCCACTCAGATGTAAAGAAAAATCCAAGTCCAAACTCTTTTAATGCCGGCCAAGCATTAATGAATAGTGAAATGATGATTCCCAATAAAGCAAACAAAACAGAAAGGGAAAAGAATTGAGTAATTCTATGGAATAAGAAATCCTGAACAAGCTGAAAGCGCGCAATTTTTGTAGCTAAGGTTGAAGGTGCTCCAGATGAATCCAAGATTTTCATAAATATTCAGATCTAAAAAAATTTGAACGACCCTATAAATAGGGTCGTCATAATGATACTCAATACAAGGCAATATTATTTTGTTTCAACTTTTGACCAAACCTGCTTACGAATGTAGTCAACAGTCGCATCAGGCATAGGCACATAATCTAAATCTGATGCAGCTTTCTTGCCATCCTTAAACGAATAGTCAAAGAACTTCAACACTGCAGCAGCTTGAACCTTATTTGCTGGCTGCTTATAGAGCACCACAAATGTAGCGCCTGTGATTGGCCATGCTTTTGCACCAGGAGCATATGTGATGAAAGTATTCATTCCAGGGAACTTAGACCAATCGGTGCCAGCTGAGGCAGCAGCAAATGATTCGGATGTAGGTGAAACCATCACGCCATCGGCATTTCTAACTTGGGTATAGCTCAGGTTATTCTTTTTGGCATAGGCGTACTCAACATAACCAATCGAATTTTTGATGCGGGCAACGTTAGCAGCAACACCTTCGTTACCTTTTCCGCTAACAGTAGAAGCAGCCGGCCATTTTACTTGTGCACCAAAACCTACGGCATCCTTAAAGTTGCTACTTGCTTTAGATAAAAAACTTGTGAAAATGGCTGTTGTACCAGAACCATCGGCACGAGTTACAACGGTAATTGGGCCAGAAGGAATCTTCATACCAGGATTTAACAGAGCAACCCGTTTGTCGCTCCAGTCGGTTACCGAGCCCTGGAAAATATCAGACAATAAGTCGCCAGACAGCTTCAACTGACCGGGCTTTACGCCATCAATATTAACCACGGCCACTACACCGCCAATAATCGCTGGGAATTGCACCATACCGTGTTGCTCGAGTTCTTCGAACTTCATTGGAGCATCGGTAGCACCGAAATCGACTGTTTTCGCTTTAATTTGCTTGATACCACCACCAGAACCAATGGATTGGTAGTTTAGGCTATCGCCGCTTTTAGCCTTGTAAGACTCAGCCCACTTGCTGAGAACTGGATAGATGAAAGAAGAACCGGCACCTGTCATCTCAGTTGCCATTGCGGCACTTGAGCTCAATGACAAAGCAACGGCACCAGCAACTAAGGCATTTTTAAATACGAGTTTCATTTGTAAGCGTCCTTGATAAAGGTAGTCTTGAATACTGCTAACCATGAACAATACGTTTCAAGTATTACGCTTTTATGACACTGGATTTAAATAATTAAAGTTCATTTAATTCAATGAGTTAAGTCGTTGGAACCAGGTTCGCAATGTCCTTGGCTGAGCTCATGGCTACATCGCCATCTTGAGCCTCAACCATGACCCGCAGGACCGGCTCTGTACCTGATGCGCGGATAAGTACCCTGCCAGTGCCCTTGAGGTCACTTTCAACCTGGCTGATCTTCGATTTGAGGGTGGTGTCTGCCTTCCAGTCATACCCCGCCTTGAATTTAATGTTCAGAAGCACTTGGGGGAAGATTTTGATGGAATCTAATAATTGAGCCAGGCTCTTCTTGGCCTGACTCATGGCGGCAAGGACCTGTAATGCTGCAATAGTGCCATCACCAGTTGAATGTTGATCTAAACACAGGAGATGACCCGAACCTTCGCCGCCAATAATCCAGCCTTTTTGTTTGAGCAATTCCAGGACATAGCGATCGCCTACATTGGCGCGCTCAAATCCAATACCCAAACCTTTGATAGCATTTTCTACAGCGAGGTTAGTCATCAAGGTGCCGACCACCCCGCCCATTGCTTGACCACGTTCGATCCGGTCTTTTGCAAGCACGTATAGAAGTTCGTCGCCATTGAATAATCGACCCGAAGCATCGACCATTTGCAAACGATCGGCGTCACCATCCAAGGCAATACCAAGATCCGCCTTGGTTTCTTTAACTTTAGCAATTAATGCTTCAGGAGATGTCGCACCAAAGCCATCATTAATGTTGCGGCCATCGGGTTGAACACCAATAGAGATTACTTCTGCACCAAGCTCATGAAAGACGTGAGGAGCGGTATGGTACGCAGCACCATGTGCACAGTCCACAACCAACTTCATACCTTTGAGATTGAGCTCACCTGGAAAGGTAGATTTACAAAACTCGATATAACGACCAGCAGCATCATCTAAACGAAATGCCTTACCCAACTCTTTTGAACTAACGCAGCCCATCGGTTTTGCAAGCTCAGCCTCAATCGCCAACTCAAACTCATCGCTTAACTTACCACCTTCAGCAGAGAAGAATTTAATACCGTTATCTTGATAGGCGTTGTGTGATGCTGAAATCACTACACCTGCAGATAAACGCAAGGCCTTGGTGAGATAAGCGACGCCAGGGGTTGGCATCGGACCACATAACATCACATCAACACCAGCGGCAGCAAAGCCAGCCTCTAAAGCGGCTTCCAATAAATAACCAGAAACACGCGTATCTTTACCAATCAAAATCTTGCAACGCTCACCGGGCTTTGCCTGGCTACTCAGTACTTTCCCTGCAGCATAGCCAAGGCGAGTGATGAACTCCGGAACAATCGGAAATTGCCCTACTTCACCGCGAATGCCATCAGTACCAAAGTATTGTTTTTTCATAAGCTTGATTATAAAACTTGTGTGTATTTAGCTAAACAAGTTAACTCTGGACCGCTTCCCAGAGCTTTAAGGAGTCAACGGTCTCCTGAACGTCATGGACACGGATAATTCGAGCACCCCGATCGGCAGCCAGAATGGCAGCAGCAATACTAGGCGCCACTCGGTCATTGGTATCACGACCGGTTAACTTACCCAACATCGATTTACGCGAAATTCCTGCTAAAACCGGATAGCCCAATTGCGAGAATTGATCAAAATCAGCCAGCATCTTGAGGTTGTGCTCAAGACTTTTACCAAAACCAAATCCAGGATCAATGGCGATTCTATTTTTAGCAACACCTTGATCCTCTAGCAAAGTAGCGCGCTCTTGAAGGAACGCCTTCACCTCTGTGATGACATCTTGATACTCGGGATCAAATTGCATGGTTTGCGGATTACGTTGCATATGCATTAAAACAATGCCGCACTGTTTATTTGGATTACTTTTATCGCTCTCAATGACAGCCTCTACTGCACCCTCTTGTCGCAATGCCCAGATGTCATTAACGCAATCCACTCCAGCTTTGAGTGCTTGGCGCATGGTCTCGGATTTATAGGTATCGATTGATAGCGCTACGCCACAATCTTTTAAAGCCTCAATGACTGGCAAGACTCGATCTAATTCTTCTTGTAGAGAGACTGGTTCAGCACCGGGGCGAGTGGATTCTCCACCGATATCAATCATGTCTGCGCCATTGGCAATCATGCGCTCAGCTTGGGCAATGGCATCACTTGGAGTTCTGAACTTGCCACCATCCGAAAATGAATCTGGTGTGGCATTCAGAATGCCCATGACTAATGGGCGTTGACGTTTACTAAGGTCAAAAAGAAAACGCCCGCAACGCCATGTTGCGGGCAGAGTTTGCTTCATCACCTTGCTATCAGCTTAAAGCTAATTAAGCAGTCGCTGGAGCAGCGCCCGCAGCAGGACCTGGCGTTCCAGCAGAATTACCAAACTGGGTTGCTGGTGGCGGCTTTGGAGCACGTGGTGGACGACCTTCCATGATGTCGGTAATCTGCTCAGCATCAATGGTTTCCCATTCAAGCAAAGCAGCAACCATCGCTTCAACCTTGTCACGGTTTTGCTCAAGGATAGATCTTGCCAATGCGTATTGACTATCGACCAATGCACGAATCTCTGCATCCACCTTTTGTTGGGTCAGCTCAGAAACTGTTTTGGAACTAGTGCGACCGAACATGCTTTCAGATTCGGTATCAACATAAACCATCGTACCTAAGCTATCGCTCATGCCGTAACGCGTCACCATGTCACGCGCCATTTTGGTAGCACGTTCAAAGTCATTCGATGCGCCTGTGCTCATGGAATGCAAGAACACTTCTTCAGCAGCACGACCGCCAAACAAAATCGCCAACTCTTCCATCATGCGATCTTTGTACAAGTTCACACGATCAAACTCTGGCAACTGCCATGTGACGCCTAAGGCCATACCGCGCGGCATGATGGTGACCTTGTGCACTGGATCCGCTTTAGGCAATACCTTCGCAACCACTGCGTGACCAGACTCGTGATACGCCGTATTACGACGCTCTTCTTCACGCATCACTGCAGACTTGCGCTCTGGGCCCATGTAGATCTTGTCTTTAGCATCTTCAAAGTCTTTCATATCTACCGCACGCTTATTACGACGTGCTGCAAACAATGCTGACTCATTTACCAAGTTCGCTAAATCCGCACCTGAGAAACCAGGAGTACCACGTGCCAATACAGCTGCATCCACGTCTGGGTCAATTGGAACTTTGCGCATATGCACTTGAAGAATTTGCTCACGACCACGAATGTCTGGTAATCCAACGTGTACTTGACGATCGAAACGACCAGGACGCAATAAGGCGCGATCCAATACATCAGAACGGTTAGTTGCTGCAACAACGATTACACCGCTATTGCTTTCAAAACCATCCATCTCAACGAGCATTTGATTCAAGGTCTGTTCACGCTCATCATTACCGCCGCCCATACCGGCACCGCGATGGCGACCAACCGCATCGATCTCATCGATAAAGATGATGCAAGGAGAATTTTTCTTGGCGTTCTCAAACATATCGCGCACGCGTGATGCACCGACACCAACAAACATCTCAACGAAGTCTGAACCAGAGATAGAAAAGAATGGAACTTTCGCTTCGCCCGCAATCGCACGAGCCAGCAAGGTCTTACCAGTTCCCGGAGGGCCTACTAGTAATACGCCATGCGGAATGCGGCCACCAAGCTTTTGAAACTTTTGCGGATCCTTCAGGAAGTCAACAATCTCAAAGACCTCTTCTTTAGCTTCATCGCAACCAGCAACATCTGCAAAAGTAACGGTATTGCTGTTCTCATCAATCAAACGCGCCTTAGATTTTCCGAAGGAGAATGCTCCGCCCTTACCGCCGCCTTGCATCTGACGCATCATGAAGAACCAGAAACCAATAATCAATAAGGTCGGCCCAAGGTAGTACAAAGCAGAAACCAACATATTGGGTTCGTCATCCGCTTTACCAGTAACTTGGACACCGTATTTCATGAGATCGCCAACCATCCAAATATCTCCCGGGGAGATGATTGAATATTTGTTGCCGTCGTTTGGAGTGACTTGCAGTGTGCGACCTTGCACATCAACTCGTTTGACTTTGCCTGCTTTGGCATCGTCCATGAATTGAGAATATGTGACCTGATTCTGATCTTTAGGCTTGTCAAACTGTTTAAAAACAGTAAACAGCACCAGACCCACAATGAGCCACACACCGATTTTTTGCAACATATTGCTATTCAAAAGGAGACCTTTGCCGGATTAATCCGGGAGTTAAAGCGGATTGCTATACCTAAGTATTTGATTCTACTACCAGCCTTTTTCAAGGGCTGAGAGCCGATTTATTTAATAAACCCCTTCTTTTAGGGGGTTATTTAGGTGGTTTGAGGTCTCGACCAAGTAAAAAGATTTCTGAAGACTTCGCTCTGGACGCTTTTGGCTTTCTGGAGGCCACTGTTTTAAAGACCTTTTTAAAGGATTCCACGATTTGGCTATAGCCGCTACCGTTGAAACACTTAATCAATAAGGCGCCTTCAGGCTTGAGGTGCTGAACTGAGAAATCCAGGGCAATCTCAGCCAAAAAAGCCATTCGAGCAGCATCTGCAACGCCTACCCCAGATAAATTAGGAGCCATATCCGACATCACGAGATCCACCTTTCCATCTGCATTGGCTGGCAAAAGCGCCTCTAAGGCCTTTAGACCCTCATCCTCACGGAAATCCCCCTGAATAAAGGAAACGTCCGCAATATCCTCCATCGGCAGAATATCGATAGCAATGATGATCCCATCGGGCTTGCCAGATTCAATATTGGGATTGTTTTTACCAAGCTCAGTCAGGCGATTACGAGCGTACTGAGACCAGCTCCCAGGCGCGCTCCCGAGATCCACAATAGTCATACCTGCTTTGATTAGTCGGTCTTGTTCATCTATTTCGCTCAGCTTATAGACAGCTCGTGCGCGATAGCCCTCTTTTTGAGCCATCTTCACGTAAGGATCATTCAGATGATCCTGCAACCAACTTTTATTAAATTTATTCTTTGCCACAACTTACCCACTTTCGGCGTCCATTTTCCTTGTTTATGCCCTACAAGGCAAAAGGAATCAACGTAAAACATCTTGATATAAGCCTATATGAGGCCGAAAGCCCTGTTTTACAAGCCCTAATGCTCTATCATCGAGCCCATGACTGCACTTACTATTACCCCCGCACAACGCAAATCCCTTAAAGCTGACGCCCATGGACTAAGTCCAGTCGTCATGATTGGTGGGGATGGCCTGACCCCTGCGGTCATTAAAGAGGCTAAGTTAGCCATTTCTCATCACGGCCTAATCAAGGTTCGCGTCTTTGGCGATGACCGCGATGCACGTATTGCGATCTATGAGGAGCTTTGCGACAAACTTGGCGCAGCTCCAGTTCAGCACATTGGGAAATTACTCGTGCTTTGGAAGCCAATTGATATTGTTGATGCGGCCCTCTCCAATTTAGGAAGATCTAGCAAGCAAACTAAGAAATCATTGCAAGCACCTCGCACTAAGCGCCAACCGAATCGGGTTGTCGCAAAAGCTGGTGTTCGTACTAGCACCTCCGAGAGATCAGATCGACGCTCTGCAGCAAGCAAGTCGCCTTTTGAAAGAGTTGCGGCTGCAAAAAGTGCTACTCCAAAGAAACGCGTTCTGCGTGCCGATGCTGCCGAGTCAAAGATTGGCTGGTCATCACCCGGCTACCGCAAAGCTGTTGCAGCACCTGCGCCAATTAAGAAACGTAAAGTACGTATGAGCAGCACAAAGAAGAAATCCTTGGGCTCTTGATGCAGAGAGCATCAAAGAGTTTTAAAAAACGCCGCTAGTCGGCGTTTTTTATTGCTTACCTCTTTCTTTACCTCTTAGTCAGTCGCCAAACCAAGGTGATACCCAAAAGACTCTGCAACATAAACAGAATGCTAGAGGCTCCGTGTAGTCTGCCAAACAAAGTGGCTGAGGGAGAAAGCATGACTGGCATGCCTTGAGCTAAAGCATTATCTCTGAGGGTATTCATCCAAGGGATGAAGATAAAGGCGGCTGCGATCGAACACAGCAGCATTGCCAATAAGAGCCAACGAATGAGTCTGAATTGATTAAGACCACGATTAACCAAGAGATTAGCCAACACCATTAGGCCGATACACACAATTAAGCTGAGGTAAGCCTCTAACTTAAAAATACTGCCAGCCACCATACCGGCGGCTTGACGGTCAGTCATCGTACTAAAAATAGCTGGAGCGACTAAGTAACCTACAGTGAGGAGGCTACCCACCCATAAACCCGCAATCAAAATAAAAAGTCTTTGAGCCCCCATATGGTTCGGAGTCTCTAGATTCTGCATATTAATTTGGGTTTATTAGATGTAGCGAACCGCGAGAATCTCTACTTCGCGATTACCACCAGGGGCTTGGACTGCAACTACATCACCCTCTTCTTTGCTGATTAAAGCGCGGGCTATTGGGGAGCTAATGGAGATCTTATTAAATTCAATATCGGCTTCGTCGTCACCAACAATCTGATAAGTCAGCTTGGTGCCATCTTCTAAATCTTCAAGATCTACAGTTGCACCGAATACGATGCGACCATTGACATCTAACGTTGCAGGATCAATGATTTGAGCAGCAGAAAGCTTTCCTTCAAGCTCCTGAATACGGCCTTCAATAAAGCCCTGCTTCTCTTTAGCGGCATCGTACTCAGCGTTCTCAGAAAGATCGCCCTGCGCACGTGCCTCAGAGATTGCATTAATCACTGATGGACGCTCTACATGCTTTAAGCGATGCAACTCTTCTTTGAGGAGCTCTGCGCCATGCTTAGTAATGGGGATTGTGTTCATACTTCTTACCTAACTTAATTTAATTGAGAGTCTTATGCAGATTCTGCAATGAATACACTTCAAGAGACTCTTTATTGCCATTTTGTGATGTCATCAAACCATCCATCACTGCACGTGCTGCACTAATTGTGGTGTAGTAGGTCACGTTATTGGCTTGGGCACTAGTACGAATGGAGCGGGAATCGGCAATCGCAGTACGAGTCTCGTCAACGGTAGTAAAGACAAGTGAGATCTCACCATTCTTGATCAAGTCAACAATATGTGGACGACCATCTTTCACTTTATTGACTACGCGTACTGGTAATCCAGCAGCCTCAATCGCTGCAGCAGTGCCTTTGGTAGCAACCATTGGGAAACCTAACTGATGCAAGAGCTTAGCCACTTCGACTGCTTTTGGCTTATCGCTATCTTTTACTGTTAACACCACAGTTCCACTCTTCGGCAGCTTAATACCAGCACCTAGCTGAGATTTAAATAAGGCTTCACCGAAAGTTTTACCTACGCCCATCACTTCACCAGTTGAACGCATCTCTGGTCCGAGAATTGGATCGATACCTGGGAACTTGTTGAATGGGAATACCGCTTCTTTAACGGAGAAATACTCTGGCTTCACTTCAGCTTTAATGCCTTGCTGATCTAAAGTCTGACCCACCATGCAGCGCGCTGCAATCTTGGCCAACTGCAAGCCGGTTGCCTTGGATACAAATGGCACGGTTCGAGAAGCGCGTGGGTTTACTTCGAGAACATAAATGACATCCTTGCCATCGACATTCTGAATAGCAAATTGCACGTTCATTAAGCCAACTACGTTCAGGCCTTTGGCCATTGCAGCGGTTTGACGCTTAATCTCCGCAATCGTCTCATCAGAGAGGGAGTACGGTGGCAATGAGCACGCAGAGTCCCCAGAGTGAACGCCGGCCTGCTCAATATGCTCCATCACACCACCAATGAAGACACGTTGACCATCACTAATACAGTCAACGTCGCACTCAATCGCATCATTTAAGAAACGATCGAGCAATACTGGTGAATCATGAGATACCTTGACCGCTTCACGCATATAACGCTCGAGGTCACGACCGTCATGAACGATTTCCATTGCGCGACCACCTAATACATAGGAAGGACGCACTACCAATGGGTAGCCAATCTCTTCGGCAAGCTTCAAGGCCTCATCTTCCGCACGAGCGGTACGGTTAGGCGGCTGACGCAAGTTCAACTCATGCAATAACTTTTGGAAGCGCTCGCGATCTTCTGCAGCATCAATCATGTCTGGTGAAGTACCGATGATAGGTACGCCATTTGCCTCAAGATCTAATGCCAACTTCAAAGGAGTTTGACCGCCATACTGAACGATCACGCCCTTCGGCTTTTCTTTGGCAACAATCTCTAAAACATCTTCCAGGGTCAATGGCTCAAAATACAAGCGATCGGAAGTGTCGTAGTCAGTGGAAACAGTTTCTGGGTTGCAGTTCACCATGATGGTTTCATAACCATCTTCGCGCATGGCTAAGGCAGCATGTACGCAGCAATAGTCAAACTCGATACCTTGACCAATACGGTTTGGACCACCACCCAGCACCATGATCTTGTCTTTAGTGGTTGGCTGTGACTCGCACTCGCCGTGCTCTGCTTCATAAGTGGAATACAAATAAGCAGTGTTTGTAGAGAACTCAGCCGCACAGGTATCTACGCGCTTATACACAGGCACCACTTTTAAACGATGACGTGCTGCACGAACGGAGGAAGCATCAACTCCCAACAACTTCGCTAAGCGACGATCTGAAAAACCTTTTTGTTTGATGAAACGCAACTCCGGCGCTGACAAGCTATCGATCTTGCGCTGCTTGAGCTCGGTTTCCATGGTGATGAGTTCTTCGATCTGCTCCAAGAACCAAGGATCCACCTTGGTCTCGTTGTAAATCTCATCTAAACCCATGCCCATACGGAAGGCATCTGCCAAATACCAAATACGATCTGGGCCTGGTTCGCCGATTTCTTGAATGATGTCATCCAAGTCTGTAGAAACTTCATCTAGACCGTCAACGCCAACCTCTAAACCACGTAATGCTTTTTGGAATGATTCTTGGAAAGTGCGGCCAATGGCCATCACCTCACCTACAGACTTCATCTGCGTTGTCAGACGAGAGTCTGCTTGCGGGAATTTCTCAAACGCAAAGCGAGGAATCTTAGTGACAACGTAATCGATGGATGGCTCAAAGGATGCCGGGGTAGCGCCACCAGTAATGTCATTCTTCAACTCATCCAAGGTATAACCAACCGCTAGCTTCGCAGCAATCTTGGCGATCGGGAAACCAGTTGCTTTAGAAGCCAAGGCAGATGAACGTGAAACACGTGGATTCATCTCGATGACGATCATGCGACCATCGACTGGATTAATGGAGAACTGAACGTTTGAACCACCAGTATCTACACCAATCTCACGCAATACCGCAATTGAGGCGTTTCGGAGAATTTGATACTCTTTATCCGTCAATGTTTGCGCTGGGGCAACAGTGATTGAGTCACCGGTATGCACACCCATTGGATCTAAGTTCTCAATTGAGCAAACAATGATGCAGTTATCGGCACGGTCACGTACCACTTCCATCTCGAACTCTTTCCAGCCCAAGAGAGACTCTTCAATCAAGAGCTCACGTGTTGGCGACAAATCTAAGCCGCGTTTGCAAATCTCTTCAAACTCTTCACGGTTGTATGCAATACCACCGCCTGATCCACCCATAGTGAATGAAGGACGAATCACGACTGGGAAACCTAAGCTGCCAGTTTCCTTCTGAATGCGTTGCTGAACTTCATGCGCCTCATCCATTGAGTGTGCAATGCCAGACTTCGCTGAACCGAGACCAATCTTGGTCATCGCATCTTTAAACTTTTGACGGTCTTCTGCTTTATCAATCGCCTCTGGTGAAGCGCCAATCAATTCGCAACCGTATTTCTCGAGAACGCCATGGCGATGCAAATCGAGTGCGCAATTCAAGGCAGTTTGACCGCCCATCGTTGGCAAAATCGCATCCGGTTTCTCAGTGGCAATAATGCGCTCTACTACTTCCCAAGTAATTGGCTCGATGTAAGTCACATCCGCCATCTCTGGGTCAGTCATGATGGTCGCAGGATTGCTGTTCACCAAAATGACTTTGTAGCCTTCATCACGCAAAGCCTTACAAGCTTGCGCGCCAGAATAGTCAAACTCACAAGCTTGTCCAATGACAATCGGGCCTGCACCAATAATCAGGATGCTCTTAATGTCGCTACGCTTAGGCATTATTTGCCCCCCTTATTGCTAACAGCGGCAGCATTCATTAGCTCCACAAAACGATCAAATAAATAGGCGATGTCATGAGGACCAGGTGAGGCCTCAGGGTGACCTTGGAAACACAAAGCAGGCTTATCTTTCCAAGCCAAACCTTGTAGTGATCCGTCAAATAAAGAAACATGCGTAACACGAATATTGTCTGGCAAAGTTTTGGCATCCACTGCGAAACCATGGTTCTGCGAGGTAATCGCTACGCGCCCAGTATCCAAATCTTTTACAGGATGGTTTGCACCGTGGTGACCAAACTTCATCTTCAAAGTTTTAGCGCCAGCAGCCAAGCCCATGATCTGGTGGCCCAAACAAATACCGAATGTTGGAACACCCTTTTCGATAATTTCTTTTGCGGCAGCAATCGCGTAATCGCAAGGACCAGGATCTCCAGGGCCGTTTGAGAAGAACACACCATCTGGGTTCATCGCCAATACTTCAGCGGCGCTGGTTTGCGCAGGCACAACTGTGAGCTCACAACCACGCTCTGTGAGCATGCGCAAAATATTGCGCTTCACACCAAAGTCATAAGCGACGACTTTCTTGATTGGCTTGCTAGCGTCTAAGGTTCTGTAGGCAGGCTTACCGTCTGGACCATGTAGATCCCATTCAGCTTCGCGCCATTGATATGGAGTCTTAGTAGTAACCACCTTAGCCAGATCTAAACCAGCCATACCTGGGAAGGCTTTGGCCAACTCCAAGGCTTTCTTACTAAGAGCTTCTACATCTTCACCCATCTTGCCAGCGACGATTGCACCAGACTGAGCGCCTTTATCTCGCAGAATGCGAGTGAGCTTGCGGGTATCGATACCAGAGATGCCAACTACACCCGCTTTAGTGAGATAGCTATCGAGGCTTTCTTCAGAGCGGAAATTGGATACGCGCTTGGAAAGGTCTTTTACGACCAAGCCAGCCGCATGAATTTGATCCGACTCAGCATCTTGACCATTCACACCAACGTTTCCGATGTGGGGATAAGTCAAAGTGACAATTTGGCGTGAGTAACTAGGATCAGTAATGATCTCTTGATAGCCAGTAAGTGCGGTATTGAAAACGACTTCGCCGGTAGTTTCGCCAGGGGCGCCAATACTAAGACCGGGAAATACGGTGCCGTCGGCTAGAGCCAACACGGCGGGAGGAAAAGAAGGAAGCAAGGGTGACAAACCATCTCCAGTCCCTGCTCCATCCGACGCTCAACACCCCAAAAAGACCAACCCAGGACTGTTTGTGCGGGAGGTGAGTGTCTTTAAGCGCTAGGGTAATTTATTAA
>CANGNV010000010.1 GCA_947455485.1 Burkholderiaceae bacterium
TGATTTCGCTGCCGATTTCCGCTGGTATCTGTTCTATTTTCAATTTTTCGCCTGCAGCAACTTTATACTGTTTGCCACCGGTTTTTATGACCGCGTACATGGTTTGAAACCTCAATTAATATCTACATTTAAGCTAATCCACCCTGGATGAGCTAAGCCGATTATTATATCTTGCATGACGAGCACTGTCAAAATCAATGAATTAAGCCAAATTTTGGCCCCAATTGCCTTAGATTTCAAGGCCTTAGATGAAGTTATTCGCCTACGATTAGCCTCAAAAGTGGCTTTAATCGACCAAATCTCCACCTATATCATCCAAGCGGGCGGAAAACGGGTTCGGCCAGCCCTTTTGCTCCTAGTCAGCAAGGCTTTAGCCAATGGTAAAGAAACCTCCCATGCCCTAGAGCTAGCGGCCGTAGTGGAATTTATCCACACAGCTACCCTCTTACATGATGATGTTGTCGACGAATCGACCCTGAGAAGGGGTCGTGAGACTGCCAATGCCGCTTTTGGTAATGCTGCAAGCGTGCTGGTGGGCGATTTTCTCTATTCCAGAGCCTTTCAGATGATGGTTGGGCCCAACGACCTGCGAGTGATGGAAATCCTGTCCGATGCAACCAACACGATTGCCGAAGGAGAGGTTTTACAACTCCTCAACATGAACGACCCTGAAGTAGACGAAGAGAGCTATTTACGGGTGATTCGCTATAAAACCGCTAAGTTATTTGAAGCATCTACAGAACTTGGAGCGATTTTGGCCGGGACTGATGCCAAACAAAGAGAGCAGTCTGCAGCTTTTGGTCGCCACATTGGTACCGCCTTCCAATTAATGGATGACCTTCTTGATTACACCGCCGATGCATCCCAAATGGGGAAAAATGCTGGCGATGATTTAAGGGAGGGCAAACCTACATTACCGCTCATTTATCTACTTGAAAATGGCAGCACCGAAGAGCGCCTACTAGTTCGTGCAGCAATTGAACAAAATCAAGACTTGCCAGATGATGTATTCCAACAGATTCTGAGTGCAGTACAAAACTCCGGCGCTTTGGATTACACCCAAGCTGCCGCAAAACGAGAAGTTGACTTGGCACTCGAATGTCTCAAAGATTTCCCTGCAAACGAAGCCACTTCAGCGTTACATGCTTTGTGCAAATACTCTTTATCTAGACAGACCTAAGCACCAACACTCTTTACTCTGATATCGCGCGCAGTGATGCGTGCTTTTTCTGCCTCATCACGCAAGCGCGTAATTTCCTCTGCACTGAGTCGCTCCAAATTGGAATAATCTAATTTCCATGCAGGATCAGAAGCCCAAACTAAAGGGGATTGCACCGTTGTTCGTGGTCCTGGAGCGCCTTCAAGTAAACGCAGAGCTAATTCAAAATTGGAGTCTTGCGATTCAATGTTATTCGGCAGCGCTGCGGCGTTGCCTAGCGGAAAGTCACTAAAGACCAAACGTGGCACACCGCAATACTCCACAATATCTTTCGCTGCGCCCATGATGACTGTAGAAATACCAGCAGCTTCCAAATAACGCGCCAATAAACTTTGGCTTTGGTGACAGATAGGGCAATTCGGAATCAATACAGCAAGGTCAACCTGATCTGCGCGCATCTTGCTGAGGATCAATGGTGCATCAATCTCCAGAGTATGGCGTTGACTGCGATTAGTTGGTAGCCCGTAAAAATTTTTAGACAGAGATTGAATGCGACCCCTTGCAAGAGCGCGTTTCGCAGCATCCAATGGAAACCAACAATTGCCATCCTGCATGTTGGCATTGCGCCTATCAATACCAACATGCGCAATACGTAAGTCTGCGTCCTCATCAATCGATCGACTATAGGGGTCATAAAACTTCGCAGCAGCGTTGTATGCTGCCCCAGATCCCTGGGGGCCCTTGCTGGCATCAAAGGGTACTGCCGTAGTGACTAAACCTAGGGTCGATTGATTGAGGGGCTTTTGCAGTGGAGCAAAAGGTACATCAAGGTAATGCGCCCAAACATACGGCGTCTCATACCCCAATCCAAGATAGTAATTACGAGTACGCTCAATATAGCGAACTGGCTGGTCCAATTCAGGTGCAAACAGCAATTCAGAATTCTTGGTCATCAATCCATCCCTGTAAGATATTGCTTATCAAATATTAACTATCAGGAGAATTCATTATGGCTCAATGGCTCAGGTTTCAACATCAAGGCAAATCCGGTTTAGGGCAAGTACAGGGCGATCAAATTGCTGTGTATATGGGCGATCTATTTAATAACCCCCAATCTACCGGCGAGACATTAAAGCTATCGGATGTCACTATTGATATCCCATGCACCCCCTCCAAAATGGTTGCCATGGTGGATAACTTTCATGCTCTTGTGACCAAGCTTGAGCATGCGGTACCAGTCGAGCCCTTGTATTTTCTGAAAGGCAATAATTCTTTCTTGGCAGCCAATCAAGTGATTCGTACGCCAAAGTCCTACACTGGAAAAGTCGTTTATGAAGGCGAACTCGGAATTGTCATCGGCAAAGCATGTCATGAAGTAGATGAAACTCAAGCAGCCGCTGCAATTTTTGGCTACACCTGTATTAACGATGTCACTGCAATTGAAATTTTGAATCGCGATCCTGGATACGCACAGTGGACACGCTCTAAGAGCTTTAATACCTTTGGCGTCTTTGGCCCCTACATCACTACCGATGTAGATCCAAGCAAGTTAACAATTAAAACCATTTTGAATGAGCAAGAGCGTCAAAACTATCCCATCGCCGACATGATTTTCCCTCCAGCAAAATTGGTCAGCCTGATCTCTCAAGATATACCACTGCAAGCTGGCGACATTATTGCTTGCGGCACCTCTGTTGGAGTTGGCTCAATGAAACCCGGCAGCAATGTCAGCATCATCATTGATGGCGTTGGACGCTTAGATAATCGTTTTGAATAAGCCATCTAATTCTTTGATCTAAATCTAAGACTGAAAAAACAAAAACCCTCACCATGATTAGTGGTGAGGGTTTTTTAATGCTTACTTAATTTAGACGTTGAATCTAAATATTTTGTAGATTATTAATAACCAGAAACAGATGGCAAAGCCAAGCTGCCTTTGGAGGCTTGGACATTTTCATCAAGATACTTCGTCAACGCAAAGACTGTATTGAGACAAGGCGTCGGTGTTTCGGTAATCTTGCCAAGCTCAATCACAGAACCCAATAAGGCATCAATCTCTAAGCTACGGCCTGCTTCCAAGTCTTGCAACATCGACGTTTTGTGTTTGCCAACTTTTTCAGCACCAGCAATACGACGCTCAATATCTACCCGGAAAGTCACACCCAATTTCTCAGCAATGGTTTGTGCTTCAGCCATCATATTGCGAGCTAACTCTTTAGTGAGTGGATATTGACAAATGCCTTCCAAGGTTCCGTGAGTCAAAGAGCTGATTGGATTGAAGGTCATATTGCCCCACAATTTCAACCAAATCTCAGAACGAATATCTTCTAGGATTGGTGATTTAAATCCAGCTGCTGACATCATTTCAGACATCTTCTGAATACGCTCAGTCTGCTTACCGTCTAACTCACCCAATGGGAAACGATTGCCCTCAACGTGACGAATCACGCCAGGAGCTTGGGTGAAGGTAGCTGGATACACTACGCAACCAATAATGTTATTTGGATTAATTGCATTCTTAGCAACGCCACCAGCATCGACCGTTTCAACGGAGTGATCTTGATAGTCGCCGCCCAACTTCTGGAAGTACCACCAAGGAATTCCGTTTTGCATTGGAATCAAAATAGTTTCCGGACCCATGATTGCAGCAAGATCTTCAATGATCGGCTCAACCTGATGCGCCTTCACAGCCAAGATCACTACATCCGGAGTTTCCGCATCCCGAATTTTTTCAACTGCTTTTACCTGCGCCACTAAAGGCTCAGGCTGGTCATCCATAATCAATGCCAGACCACGCTCTTTAATCGCAGCTAATGTGGCACCACGCGCTACAACCGTGACATCATTGCCAGCTCGCGCCAACATGACAGCAAGGTAACCGCCAATTGCGCCCCCTCCACCGATCACACAGATTTTCATAAAAACTCCATAAAGATAAAAAATTTTGAATTAATGTCATATTAGAGGAGAATATTTTGCGGTGCAACAAAATATTGTGCCTAATATTTAAGCAATTTAAATTAATTTGCCGCCAATCTGGCACGAGGTACCAATCCGCCCAAAAGCATGCCAATAATGCTGGCCATAAGGCCTGCTAATTGCGGGGGGAGAATGGCCCCGGGGGCCAGAACTTCACAGCTAATCCAGACGGTCAGACCACCAACTACCGCCAATAGCCCGCCCAAAGAATTGGCTTTTGACCAATACACCCCAAAAGCCAGTGGCACAAAGGCAGCAACTAAGGTCACTTTGTAGGCATTCTCAACCATCTTAAAAATCGATAAATGGGAGTTAATCGCAAAGAAAGTAACCACTACCGCAAAACAAAGCACGGTGATGCGCATCACTTTTAACAAGTCCTTATCGGACAAGTGCTTAAAGAAACCCCTGACAATATTTTCAGCAAAGGTAACAGAAGGAGCGAGCAAGGTAGCGCTTGCACAACTCTTAATCGCCGATAACAAAGCACCAAAGAACATCACCTGCGCAATCAGTGGCGCATGGTTGAGAATCAGCTTCGGCAAAATCATTTGCGGGTCTGTATCAAGGTACTGTTTCACTAAATCTGGGCTAATGATGGTCGCTGAATAAGCCAGGTATAGCGGAACAAATGCGAATATGAAGTACAGCACGCCACCCAATAAGGCTGCTTGTACTGCAATGTTGACGTTCTTAGATGAAGTAATCCGCTGAAACACATCTTGCTGTGGAATAGATCCCAGCATCATGGTGCATAAAGCGGCCACAAAACCCAAGATAGAAGCGAGATTCAGATCCGGCCAGAAATTAGAGAACTGGCCGGCGGCAGCGGCATGCTCTAAGACAACGCCAACACCGCCAGTTTGGATGGTCATCTCACCACCAATGTAGAGCATACCTACCACGATGATGATCATCTGAATGAAGTCAGTAATAGCTACAGACCACATACCGCCAAAGAGCGTGTAAATCAACACACTACCAGCACCAATTAACATGCCGCCGGTTTGAGAAATGCTGCCCTCAGACACGACGTTGAAAACGAGACCCAAGGCTTTGATCTGGGCAGCCACCCAACCCAAATAAGAAACCACAATACAGAGGGTCACTAAAACCTCAACAGTACGACCATATTTTTCTCTGAAGAAATCCCCAATCGTGAGCATGCGGCGGTTGTAGAGGTGGCGGGCAAAAAAGAGTCCAACCAAAATCAGGCACATGGAAGATCCAAAAGGGTCGGATACGATTCCGCCAAGCCCTTCTTTTAGGAAAGTGGCCGGAATACCTAAAACGGTTTCAGAGCCAAACCAGGTAGCAAATACCGTAGCAGTAACAATCGGCAAAGGGAGGCTGTGACCAGCCGCAGCGAAGTCAGCCGTATTTTTGACCCGGAGCGCAGCCCAAAGACCAATGCCCACAGATATCACCCAATAGATGATGACAAACCAAATCAACATCGCCTAATTTCTCCTTCAGGAATTTGGTCAAATTATATGGCCTTGTTACTTCTGTCATTTAATCAATAAGAGCCAAATTTGGGCGAGCTGGTCTGACATAATTCATAGGTGAATTCCGCCATACACCCCAAAGAGAACACGAATAGCGATCTAGCCTATCAAAAGGCGATTTTGGGTTCCGTATCGCGTACTTTTGCTCTCACCATCCCCCTCCTGCCCCCAGCAATTGAGGTCGTGGTTGGCAACACCTATTTACTGTGTCGAATTGTCGACACTATCGAAGATGCAGCCGAACTTAGTCCAGCAGAAAAGCAAAGCTTATCTAAGCTATTTTTAGAAGCAGTTCTAGGAATGATTCCGGTAGAGCACTTTGTAAGCCCCTGCCTAGATGCGCTCAAGGGCTACTCCAATATCGATGAGCTTGATTTAATTGCGCATACCCCTACAGTTCTTCGTATTCTGCATACCTTCCCCGATAAAGATCAGGCAGCAATTAGTCGTTGCGTTTCAATCATGTCTGATGGCATGTCGCATTTCCACGGAAGGCAAACGCAAGCAGGACTAAAAGATCTCGCAGAATTTGAGGAGTATTGCTATGTAGTGGCTGGCGTAGTTGGCGAACTACTCACCAGCATATTTAGCAACTACTCGATTGAGTTTGCAATACACATTAAAGGGCATGAGCAGCTGGCTATCGCATTTGGTCAGGCCTTACAAATGACCAATATTCTGAAAGACTCACCAGAAGATCGTGCACGCGGAGTTTCCTGGAAACCAGCTTCAATGAGCCAAAGCGAGCTGCTAAAGATTGCCTACGAAAAACTACAAGACTCTATGGGCTACATTCTTCTGATTCCAGAAAATGAAATAGGCATGAGACGCTTCTGCTTTCTTGCTTTCGGTCTTGCGGTGATGACGCTTGAAAAAATTGCCATTAGAAAAGAATTCAGCAATAAATCTGAGGTAAAGCTTTCTAGAAATACTGTTTGGGTGTTCTATGCCTTTACAAAAATTGCAGCAAGCAATCCACTTCTGATGAAGGCATTCTTTTACGCAACATCCAAGCAACTCAGAAGACTGTCCGCAAAGAATCCCTAAAGCGCACCCTCATGCTTCAAGAGCCAAACTTTGATCTGGCGGTAAAAACCAGGGGCATCCTCCTTCATAAAGCCCCCAAGACCTTGCGCTGAAATAATCCGATGGCATGGTGTGACCAAAGGATATGGATTTGCGCCGCAAGCTGTCCCAACCGCACGCGGGCCACTCTTAATCATTGTTGCGATTTCACCGTAGGTACTCGTCTTTCCGACTCCAATGCCTTGAGTGGCATTCCACACCTTTTGCTGGTGAACGGTTCCTGCAGGCTTCAGTGGAACATCAAATACCGATGAGGCATCCTTGAAATATTGAATGCACTGACGTGAAAAAATCTTAGCAAGCTGATTTTTTGGGGGACGTAATGCAGTTTTGGGGGGCAGGTAGTCAATTTTTGAAATCATCAAACTACCGTCGACCAACTCCGTTTGCACGCCTAGGCACCCAAAAGGTGCCGATATCACGCAATACTCAGTTGATGTGGGGATAGGCATGAAGAATATTCTGACACATATTGAAGGATAAATTCAGACAGGATTCTGAAATCGCTATAGCTAGTGAAAGGGCACTTTGCTATATTGGTTGTTCCTAATTCTTTGCAGGCATAACTGATGGACACTTTTTTTGATGATTGGCCTTTTATTGGCCAAGTCGCATTAGTCCTTTTTTTACTGGCACTATCCGGCTTCTTTTCCATGGCCGAAACTAGCATGCTGTCTTCCAATCGCCATCGACTACGTGCAATGGCTAATGGCGGGAATGCTGGAGCAGCACTTGCAGAAAGACTATTGAAACGCATTGATTCACTGCTTTCAGTGCTGCTGATTTCTAACAACCTCATCAATACCGTCCTTCCAATCTTGGTTACCGGCATTGCCTTGCATATTTTTGGCGATAGCGGACTGGTATTGTCGATTGCCACTTTAGTTGTTGCACTACTCATCATTATTTTTAGTGAGATCACCCCAAAGGTGATTGGAGCAGCTTTTCCTGAAAAAATTGCCAGCAATGTTGGCTGGTTCATTCTTCCCCTCACATTCGCTCTTAAGCCGCTACTCTGGTTTATTAATAGTTTTGTATCAGGACTAATGAAAGTCTCTGGATTACAAGCGTCAACCGATAACAGAGTAATGAGTAAGGAAGAATTACGCAGCTTAGTTCTGGAATCCAACCGATTTGTTTCCGCCCATCATCGCAATATCTTGCTTAATCTTTTTAATCTCGAAAATATCTTGGTTGACGATGTGATGACGCCTCGCGCCAAGATCGAAGTATTGGATCTCTCAAGGCCTATTGGTGAGGTGGTAGAACAATTAGAAACTTGTTACCACAACAAGCTGCCAGTATGCGATGGCGACTCTGAGCGCATCATTGGCATTCTGTCTGTAAAGAAAGTACTCTCCTTGCTTGGTGATGCAGATCTTCATCACGAAGACTTCAGAACCTTGCTTAATGAGCCCTATTTCATTCCGAGTGGTACGCCGGTTCTTCAACAGATGCAATTTTTCCAAGACAACCAACAACGCTTAAGCCTGGTTGTAAATGAATATGGAGAAGTACTTGGCCTAGTGACCTTTGAAGACATTGTTGAGGAATTGATTGGCGAGTTCACCACCTCATTCTCCAATCTGTCTAATGATCCTCATTGGCTTGCTGATGGCACCTACCTTGCAAGCGGTACTGCCTCTTTACGAGATTTAAATCGTCTGCTAAAACTGGATCTTCCACTCGATGGACCGCGTACATTGAATGGTCTTATTTTAGAAAAACTCGAAGCGATTCCTGATTACGATGTCAGCATTCGAATTGCTGGTGTAGTGATGGAAATTGTTCAATTTGATGAGCATGGCGTAAAAACAGTAAAGTTATACCGACCCCTCACTCAAGCAAATCAAGATTGAGCGAACCGCTACATGACTCTCACATTATTCGGACCTGGCATGAGATTGCCGTTAATGCATTAAATACTCGGTCTACGGATATTCATATTGAGGCAAGAACTCAAGAAACAGTAGTACGCACGAGGATAGATGGACGCCTAACATTACAAAGCCAATATCCCATTGATCTGCATGAACGATTAATTACACGCATCAAAATATTAGCTCGTCTTGATATTGCAGAGAAACGTCTACCTCAGGATGGTCGTCTTGCTATTGGTCATGATTTTAGCCATCCTAATATTGATTGTCGGGTATCGATCCTTCCTACTTTGCATGGTGAAAAAGCAGTTATCCGGATTTTGCCAAGCCGCCTCGAAGAGTTGGCTTTAGATCAGCTTGGTTTACTGCCAGACCAACTAGAAATAATTCAAGAGGTTATAAGTCAAACTAATGGGTTGATCCTAGTAACGGGGCCGACCGGGAGCGGTAAGACACGGACCTTATATAGCTGCTTGAGCGCACTGAACCATGTGCAACGTAATATTTGCTCAGTCGAGGATCCCATTGAAATCCGACTTCCTGGGGTCAATCAAGTGGCTTATCACCCAAAAGCAGGATTAGACTTCCCAGCCATTATTCGCGCCCTTCTTCGCCAAGATCCAGATGTCATCATGATTGGCGAAATACGCGATTGCGCAAGCGCACAGCTTGCCATCCAGGCTGCACAAACGGGGCACTTAGTCCTAAGCACCCTTCATACTCGCAATGCCATTGGCGTTTTATGTCGACTTAAAAGTCTAGGCATAGATCAAGAGTCTATTGAATCCTGTCTTCGTTGCGTCAGTTCTCAAAGATTAATTCGAAAACGCTGCAAGCAATGCAATACAAGCTCAAATAAAAAATCTTGCGATCTTTGCAAGGGGTCGGGATATTTCGGTCGTATTGGGGTCCATGAAGTATTGGGAAGCAAACACTTGTTTGATTCGGCTCAAGCGCTAGATATCTACTCAGCAGGAATGCAATTACTGAGGTCTGGCTTAATAGATCAGACATCCCTAGATTCTGAGCTTGGCACTTGGCATTAGCCCAAATGCTTTTCAACAGAAAACTCAGAAAGTCTGAGCAACTACATTTTGCGCAACAGATGCTTGCCCTACTTCAGGCCGGGCTTCCCTTGCTCAATGCTATCCAGCTATTGATCCAGTCTGCACCATCATCCTGGCAAATTTGGCTGGAAGATATTCGTAAGCAGCTTCAAAAGGGTCATAGCTTTTCTTTTTGCCTCAGTGCACAAGACGGAAAATTTTCTCCAGAGTTTTCTAATCTCATCAGAGTGAGCGAGAGAACGGGTGACCTCAGCCTGGCGCTGAAGACGATCTCACAGCAGTTGGAGGCCCAGATTGAGCTACGAAGAAAAGTGCAGCAGTCACTAACCTACCCTGCAATCACTTTAGCCACTTCTTTTCTGCTCGTGCTGGTAATGATGATTTGGGTTGTACCTGTATTCAAAGAGGTCTTTGGGCACTTTAAAGCGGATCTTCCAACACCAACCAAAATCCTTATCTCAATCTCCACGAATATCCATAATTACTATTTAGAAATAGTACTAAGCACGATCGTGATGGCTATAGGCTTTGCCTGTACCTGGCTCAAATCCAGCGTACTCCAAAAATACTGTGATGGGCTCTTGTTACGCATTCCGTTTTTTGGCAATCTATTTAGACTGGCAACACTGAGTCATTGGTGTCGAACTTTAGGACATCTTTTAGAGACTGGCTTACCACTCCCAGATGCGCTGAGGGTGACCGCACAATCATCTAATCACTGGGTGAGTCACGACTTTAGCGCTGAGATATTCAAACACCTCACTCGTGGCTGGCCCTTGGGCGAAGCACTCAAGCGAGCAGACCCTAAATCAAGAATTCTTGATGTGGAAACATTGTTACTACTGCATATTGGTGCCGAAAGTGGCGCATTGGCAGAAATGTTAAATAAGCGCGCTACTACACTAGGCTCACAGTTAAGTAGTCAACTCAATGCACTCAGCCAAAATTTGGAGCCTGCACTGATTCTTTTTGTTGGAGCCATCATTGGTAGCTTAGTCATAATCCTATACCTACCCATCTTTAATTTAGGACAAATCGTTTAGTGGATCCCAAAATAAGCATCTGGATCGTTAAGTCCCTGCTAATACTAGCTTTGATTTATTTAGCCTACGTTGATTGGCGTACCCTCCGCCTTCCAAATACCATTACATTCCCCTTGATTGTTTTCGGCATTACTTTTAATTGGGTATCGGACCTACGCTTAACTGATCCAAGCTCGGCGCTCCTTGGGGCGCTCCTAGGATATGCATCACTGTGGGTATTAAATGCCGGCTATCGTCTTCTACAAAACCGGGATGGCATTGGAATGGGTGATGCCAAGCTCTTGGCAGCGCTGGGCGCCTGGTTAGGGTGGAGCTCCTTACCCAACATCCTCGTGATAGCCTCAGCCACTGGAATAGCGGGTGGCATTATCTGGCTTAAATGGCGGGGCCATCACCTGCAACAGGCTTTTCCTTTTGGCCCCTTTTTAGTGATTGCTGGCATTATTGAATTGTTATGGCCTCAACTCATTCCAACCTTGATTCTGCCCAAGCTGATTTAAAAGCCTTAAAGGGGGAAATTCCTTTAATTGGCTTAACTGGCGGTATTGGCTCTGGCAAAACTGCAGTCAGCGACTTGCTAGGCGAGCTTGGGGCTGGGATTATTGATACAGACCTAATTTCTCATCAAATCACCGCCCCCGGTGGAAAAGCTATTCCATTGATTGCAAAGGCATTTGGGGCTGATTTTATTGATTCCCAAGGCGCTCTTATCCGCCCCAAAATGCGAACTGTAGTCTTCGAAGATCCCAGCGCCCGCAAAGTTCTGGAGCAGATTACCCACCCCTTAATTCAAGAAGAAACTGCCAAGCAAGCCATTGAGCTGGCCAAGTCCGGAGTGCCCTACCTTGTTTTTGTGGTCCCCTTACTCATTGAGTCTGGTTCTTGGATAAAGCTCATTGACTACCTTGTAGTGGTGGACTGCCCAGAGGAGACCCAAATCCAAAGAGTGATGCACCGCAACAATATGACCCGCTCAGACGTAGAAAATATTCTCAAAGCGCAAACTAAGCGTACCCCCCGTCTAGCAGCTGCAAATACAGTTATTGAAAATCAAGGCAGCATGGATGAGCTCAAATTAGAGGTTCTAAAGCTGCACCAAAAATTACTCAAAATTTTAGAAGAACCTTTAAGTTCGTCATAGAATATAGGCTTGTGATTGTTTACGAATACCCCTTCAATGAATTAGTTCGAAGCATGCTTCGACTGGAGTATTTGTTCGCCCGCTTTAATCACTTCCTTCGATCCGATGATCCCGAGCTACATCACAATGCGATTGCGATGTTATTTGACTTAGGTGACATTGGCTCTCGAGGCGACATCAAATCACTTTTACTCAAAGAATTTGAGCGTCAAAAATATGCCTTGAACGGCTTAAAGTCTTCCCAAAAGGTAGATCAAGAAGCTTTGACACAAACGCTCTCTGAAATTGATAAAGCCGCACTGAATATTAATCAATCAATGGGCAAGCCAAATTCAGCAATTACTGAGAGTGAATGGCTCAATGCCATTCGCACACGATTGAATATTCCCGGTGGAACTAGTCCGATTGATTTACCGAGCTACCATGCTTGGAAAAACACTCCCTCAATTCAACGTAGAGAGTTACTAGAAAAATATGTTGCACCACTTTTGCCATGGCATGAAGCTTGCCAAATTTTCTTGAGATTGCTGCGTCAGTCTGGTGAGGCAAAAGATGTTGTTGCGCATCAAGGCTCTTATCAACAAGCACCATCTGGCAAGGTATATCAATTAATGCGCATTACTGTAGAAGATGACTCTCTCTTCTCTGAAATCAGCGCTAATAAGTATTTACTGTCGATTCGTTTTTTAAAGGCAGATGGGGATAAAAAGCCTCAAGTCATGAACGAGGATGTGCCTTTCAGACTCACTCTCTGCCAGCTCTAAACCTTTAAGAGCTTAAGCTTTTCCAGCATGGGCCATGCAGCTGGCAACAAAGGTTCTACTGTTGGAAGTGCATCACTGAGCAGTTGCCAAGAAAGTGTCTGCCCCTCACACCCCTTAGGTATTCCAGTCCATTTTCGAATAATGCTGACATGCAAGCGTACATACGCATGTGGATAATCATGCTCCAGAACAACCAACTCTTCACTAGACTCAATATCAATTCCAAGCTCTTCTTGCAATTCGCGTTTCAGCGCTGTGAAAACGGATTCACCGGCTTCTATCTTGCCCCCCGGAACCTCCCAGTAACCGGCATAAGGCTTGCCTGCTGGACGCTGACCTAGAAGATAGCGCCCCTCGGCATCCAATAAGATTCCGGCAGCAACTTCTGTAACAGGGCGATTAGCGTCACTCATGAGTCATCAATGTTTAAGCAGTATGCGAACCAGCCCAGTGCTTGGCAAACTGCCAAGCCACGCGACCAGATCGTGAACCACGCTCTAAAGCCCAAACTAAAGCTTCAGCTCTAGCGCCATCAATCTGCGCATCACTCAAACCAAAATGACGCAGCCAATGCGCAACAATTTCTAGATACTCATCTTGCTTTGGCGGGTAGAAAGAAAGCCATAAACCGAAGCGCTCTGAGAGAGAAATTTTTTCCTCAACCACTTCACCAGGATGAATTTCTCCATCATCGCTATGGGAGTAGCCCAGGTTATCTTTCATATGCTCAGGCAAGAGGTGGCGACGATTCGAAGTTGCGTATATCAAGATATTGTCGACTTGGGCCGATACAGAGCCGTCCAATGCAGACTTCATCGCTTTATAGCCAGACTCACCATCTTCAAATGAGAGGTCATCACAAAAAATAATAAAGTGCTCTGGGCGATCAGCTAATAAATCTGTGATGTCAGCCAAGTCGGCTAAATGCTCTTTTTCAACTTCAACTAAGCGTAAGCCCTGGCTAGCAAACTCATGCAAACTCGCTTTAATGAGCGAGGACTTTCCTGTACCACGTGCGCCAGTTAACAAAATATTATTAGCAGGCTTCTTCTGAATGAAGTTTTTTGTATTGTCACGAATAGCATCGCGTTGACGATCAATATTTTTTAGATCTTCAAAAGAAATATCGGCAACATGTTTAACTGGTTGTAAAAAACCAATACTTCCAAAAATACTATCGCGACGACGCCATCTAAAGGCAGTCGAGGATTTCCATTGCTCTTCGGTTAGCTGCTTTGGTAAAAAAGTTTCAAGATGACTTAAGAGTTGCTCTAATTTTTCATTCATGTAACGATTTCCTATGAGCGGTAATCAGCATTAATGGAAACGTAGTCATGCGATAAGTCGCAAGTCCACATCATCTGCTGTGCTGATCCGCGGCCTAAATTGATTTTGATGGTAATTTCTGGAGCCTGCATGACTCTTTGTCCATCAGCTTCTTGGTAATCAGGGTTGCGACCACCATTCTTGGCAACCCACACGTCTCCAAGCCACATTTGCACTTGATTAACATCAAGGTCGGTAATGCCGGCATAGCCAATCGCAGCAAGGATGCGGCCTAAGTTGGGGTCACTGGCAAAAAAGGCTGTCTTTACTAAAGGTGAGTGGGCGATCGCCTCCGCAACCAGGCGACACTCTTCCTCAGTCTTACCGCCTTGCACATCAATCGTAATAAATTTTGTTGCTCCCTCACCATCTCTCACAATCATTTGAGCAAGCTTGCGAGCAAGATCAATTAATGCGTTGCGAATGAGGCCATAACTAGCATCACTAGTAGATTGAATCTGTACCGCTGACTGGCCAGTCGCCATAATGATGAATGAATCATTCGTTGAGGTATCACCATCAATCGTAATAGCGTTAAATGACTGATCAGCAATTTCTTGAGTTAATGTAGAAAGCAAGCCAGGTGCAAAACCAGCATCCGTTGCAATGAATCCCAACATGGTCGCCATATTCGGATGAATCATTCCTGCACCCTTGCAAATACCAGTGATAGTCACGGGTCCAGCAGAAGTCTCTACCGTCATAGATGTAGCCTTAGGCTGTGTATCCGTAGTCATGATGGCTTCCGCAGCATCGAACCAATGGTCCTCACCTAGATTGGCCACAGCTTTCGGTAAAGCAGAAATCAATTTATCAATTGGGAGTGGCTCCAGAATCACACCAGTTGAAAACGGTAGGATTTGTTCCGGGTTGAGCTTGAGCTCTTTTGCTAGCTCAGCACATGTTGCCAAGGCATCTTGCATACCCCGCTCACCAGTCCCTGCATTAGCATTACCAGTATTGACCACCAAAGCGCGAATCTCACCCTTGGAGCCATCTAGGGCTAAATGCTCACGGCAAACCTGAACCGGTGCAGCACAGAAACGGTTTAAAGTATAAACACCGGCAACTTGTGAGCCAGGAGTCAAAGTCATCACTAATAAATCTTTGCGATTGGCTTTTTTGATTCCAGCTTCAGCGATACCCATCTGAAAACCTTTAACAGGCTTTAGTTGGTCTTTTTGGGGGAGTGGCAAATTAACGGTCATATAAACATTTAAATCAAAAGGTATTAATAGGAAAGGCGTTATCCGCCACCTCTCCGAGTATAAAGATCAAAGCGAGCTAGGATTGACTGAATCTGTTCGGCTGAAAAAGATGTATCGAACATGATCTCAAGCTCTAGTACCGGAATCAGTAAAAGGGCAATTTTGCGACTTTTTAAAGTGACTCCTTGCATCAGAACCCTGGCGGGCTCCCCGGCAAGAAGATTCTGATCATCAACCATTAGCGAAGTCTGTGGGTATAAATCCCCCAAAGCTTCGGGCAACCAGCGCAGCAAATCGTCTGGAGTGCACCCCATCTCCCGCCTGACAACAAAAATTTCACTGCCAGACAAGGTATTAACCGCCTGCGACAGGAGGGCAAATGGCTAGAGCATCATTTTCCTTGAGAACATAAGAAAAACGCTGATCTGGATTTATATAAACCCCATTGACCATGACCAAATGCGCTGATTTGCTGGGGATTTTGTAAAGCTCAATCATGTCCCCAATAGTACTTCCCTGAGGAACAACGATATCGGCTTCAATCCCATTCTTTTTGGAGGGTGGTAGATAACTTGCCAAGCTGGCAAACAACTTCAAGGTAATTTGCATGCGTAAAGCTTAATTCATCCAAGCCGATTGTGCTTGCCCTTTTGCTAAGTAAGCTTCCATTGCTTGTGTGGGGTCACGTAATAAATGTGACTTCCATTCGCCTAGTCGAGTCTTTGATTGAATGAGGCCGCGCAACACGCCAATGTGATCAGTATTCCCAACGCAAGTAGCTCCAACCAATACATCTCCCAAAAACTCCAATCGGAGATATTTGAAGTGCTCACGATCTACGATTTCTACATGCTCGCCATCTTTTGCGCCAGCCCACAATCCAAAAGAAGAGGATATGAGTCCCAGCGTATCCAGCACGTTAATTTGGAGCGCCCCTAGGCTTTCGGCATCTCCGCCAGTCATCGCAATACCAGCGATTCGAGCTTGATCTGCTGCATTAGGCTGAATAGCATTAACAATTCGCTGTCCTGTTGAAAAATCGATACCCTCAGCAACATCTCCTGCAGCATATACATCTGGATGGGATGTTTGCATGCGCTCATTTACTAAAACGCCAGTCAACAAATCAAGGCCTGAATTTTGAAGACATCCAATATTTGGCTTGACTCCCGTTGCAGAAATAACGAGGTCTACCTCTAGGACTTTGCCATTAGATAGCTTGACACTGAGAGCCGAGCCAGAGGAAGAGATCTCCTCAACTCGAGTGCCAGTAAAAACATCAACGCCCTTGGACTGAACCCAGTCTTTAATCATGCCGCCCGCAAGCCCAGTCATCATTCTGGGCACCATGCGATCGCCCATTTCCACTACAGTAAGTCTCACATCACGGCTAGCTAGAGCTTCCAAAATAATGCAGCCAATAAAACCAGCTCCCATCTGAAGCACCCGAGTACCTGGCTTAGCAAGGGACGCAATAGCCCTGGCATCGCTCATAGTCCAGCAAGAATGTACTCCCGGCAATTGAATACCTGGAATTGGCGGCTGCACGGGGACGGAGCCAGTTGCAATTAAGAGCTTATCAAAAGAAACTCGAGCGCCGCCTTGAAGGAGCAACTCTTTAGCCTTGCAATCAACTGAATCTACGTGGCCGTGCACCTGCTCAATCTTTAATTTATCAAAATGCTGAGGATCTTTGCGTAAATAGGTTCCAGACTCTTGGATATTCCCCATTAACAAATAGGGAATCGCCATCCTTGAATAAGGGGGTACATCCTCACAACCAATCATGATGATTTGATCGGCAGGAGAGCGCTTGCGAATAGTCTCTGCAGCAATCACTCCTGCTGGGCCGTTACCTAAAATGACGTGCTTCATCTAAAGAATCTTAAAGGCCAAGACGTTTAAGTGTTTCTGCACTCGGACGGCCCTCAGGATCCCAGCCTCGAATCTTGTAATACTCAGGCAGCATTTTGTCTAGACCACTCACAGCACCTTTACCAGGGCCAGTTTTTGCCGCTTCTGTCATGAGGCGCTTCGGTAATTTATCGTCCTTATTGGTGAAGCCCGCACGGTTATTAAAGTCGCGCTCCATATTCCAAATACGCTCACCAATCGTAGTCAAGTTCTCGACCGTAAACTCATCTCCACATGCGGCTTGTAACTGTGGCGCCACATCAGCAAGTGTCCAAGCGAAGCTCGTAAAAATACAAATCCCAGCTGAGTCAAATGCAGCAGTCGCATCTTGGAATGCTTTCACTAACTCTGGCTTGCCTTGTGTGTCCGCTGGCTCAGTCTTCACTGGAATGCCCAATACTTCAGACGCAATGGTATATCCACGTAAGTGACATGCCCCCCGGTTTGAGGTTGCATATGCCAAGCCAATACCTTGAATCACTCGGCCATCATAGGCGGGAAACTCTTGACCCTTAACACTCATGGAGAGATCAGGCTGACCATATTTTTTGGTCAAGCGAGCAGAACCAAGTCCGAGCTCTTTTCCAAAACCAACACCATTTGCTGTGATTTCTGCGAAGTGGCAAAGTGCTTTAGCGGAGCCAAATGGAGCTTCAATGCCTAACTGCTCTTTAGTTAGAACGCCCATCTCATACATCTCCATGACAGCGCCTACGGTTGCACCAAAGGAAATAGGGTCAAAGCCATCTTCATTGCACAACATGTTGGCAAACTGCAAAGCCTCCAAGTCATTCACTCCATTTGCCGCGCCTAAAGCCCAAGCAGCCTCATACTCCAGGCCACCCGAGGCATTCATATACTGCGGTTTATTTTCAATTGAGAAATGTGTGTCATCAATCTTTGAGATTCGACCGCATGCAATGGTGCATGCAAAACACGCCTGATTCGTTACTAGCTGAGCCTTGCCATCAGATGCACGCGGCGTCGCCATTGCTTCAGCAGAAATATCCTTGGCCCCATCAAATTGAACATCCTGGTGATTGCGAGTGGGTAATGCTCCAACCTCATTAATCACATTCATCAATACTTGGGTGCCGTACGTTGGCAAACCTTCTCCAGTCACACCATTACCAGCCAGCACTGCCTTACCTGCGAGGGTTGCCTCCATAAAAGCTTTAGGATTCTTAATATTGCCGACACCTTTTGTGCCTCGAACTGCAACTGCTTTTAAGTTTTTACTGCCCATCACTGCGCCTACGCCAGAGCGTCCAGCCGCACGATGCAAGTCATTCACGATTGCAGCGTAAAGTACTTCATTTTCACCAGCGCGTCCAATACAGGACACCCTAATTTGTGGGTCTTGATGCTTGGTCTTAATTGCAGGCTCTGTTTCCCAAACAGTTTTACCCCATAGCTCGGTAGCATCTATAAGCTCGACTTTGTCATTCTCAATAAATAAATAAACTGGCTTAGGTGATTTGCCTTCGACAATCACCATATCCCAACCAGCCATCTTCAGCTCTGCACCCCAATATCCACCAGAGTTGGAGCAAGCAATGGCTCCCGTCAGCGGACCCTTGGTCACCACCGTATAACGGCCACCAGTTGATGCCATCGTGCCAGTCAGGGGGCCGGTCGCCCAAATCATTTTATTTTCAACAGAAAGTGGATCTACCTTGGGATCCAATTCTTCAACTAAATACTTTGATGCCAAACCTCGTGAACCTAAATATTCTTTAGCCCACTTCATATTAATTGGCTCCGAGACACAAGTGCCCGCAGTTAAATTAACGCGTAGTAATTTTCCAGCCCATGACATAATTTTTTCCTATGCTATTTAATTGGAGCTATTTTGATTGCCGAGCTTGTCCGCCCATTCACGCATTTTGTCTAGACCCGTCCAATCGGCATCTACATAGGTAATAGCCTGCGTTGGACAAGCAGTTGCGCATGCTGGATCACCACCGCATAAGTCACACTTCTGAACCTTGCCAGTATCTTGAACATAATTAATTGTTCCAAAAGGACAGGAAATCGTGCAAACCTTGCAACCCACACAAGTGTCATCAGAAACGACTTTAGCCCCAGTAAGGATGTCTAAACTAATCGCATCTACTGGGCAAGCTTGAAGGCACCAAGCCTCAGAGCACTGGGTACAGGTATAGGGAACCTTTTTACCTGTGTCATGAAATTCAAATACCTTGATTCGGGACTTAGAGGTATTGAATACTCCATAGTGCTCATAACTGCAAGCCATCTCACACTGAAGACAGCCTGTGCATTTATCTGCATTGATGTGCAGGGACTTTTGCATACCGGTTCCTTTTACTTATAACTGCAATTTCTTGCATATAAGAAAACATCATCAGCGATCTTAGAGCATCTAGATAGCTAGGGAAAGCCCTAGATAATGAACCGAATAAAAATGGAGGCCTAAGCCCCCATTCAATTTGAATGCTGCAGGATTACAAGCTACTTAAGCCAAAGCCCCGCAGCAGTTCTTGTATTTCTTACCGCTACCGCAGGTGCAGGGATCATTGCGACCGACTTTAGGACCAGCGCGCATTGGAGCAGGAGCAATTTCAATTGCTGCACCACGATCGCCGGTTGACCCAGCCACCTCAAGATCTGCATCAGCATGCTGATACTGCACATCTGAAAGCTTAGCCAAATCTTCATTCATCGACTCAGAAGCTTCATCTAGCTCGCTTGCACTACGAATCTGTACTGTCATGATGCTCTTCACAACATCATTCTTAATGACGTTAAGCAACTCACCATATAGCTCGAATGCTTCGCGACGGTACTCTTGCTTTGGATCCTTCTGGGCATAGCCACGCAAATGGATACCTTGACGCAAATGATCCAAAGCAGCTAAATGTTCACGCCAATGGGTATCTAAGCTATAAAGCAAAACTGAGCGTTCAAATCCAGCAAAGGATGCGCGTCCAGAAAGCTCTACTTTTGCATCGTAGGTTTCTTTTGCAGCCTCTAAAACACGATCAACAATCTGCTCATCGTCCATAGATGCAGAATTTTCAACCCAATTTTTTAGGTCAACTGTTAAGCCCCAGTCGCTGGCCAACACATTTTCCAAGCCAACTAGGTCCCACTGCTCTTCCATCGATTCCAGGGGGACGTATAGCGCACAAATGCCACGCAAGACATCTTCACGTAAATTAGCAATCAACTCACCAACATCCGCGCTTTCGAGAACTTCATTTCTTAAGCGATAAGTTTCTTTGCGTTGATCATTGGCAACGTCGTCATACTCTAACAATTGCTTACGAATATCGAAGTTACGGCCTTCAACCTTGCGCTGAGCAGACTCAATCGAACGGGTCACCATACCAGCTTCAATCGGCTCGCCATCAGGCATCTTTAGGCGATCCATGACTGCGCGCAAACGATCGCCAGCAAAAATACGCAAGAGAGAGTCATCTAAAGAAAGATAAAAACGGGAAGAGCCTGAATCACCTTGACGGCCAGCGCGACCGCGAAGCTGATTATCAATACGACGGCTCTCGTGACGCTCGGTACCTATGATGTGCAAACCACCTGCAGCTAAAACTTGATCATGCAAACTTTGCCACTCATCCTGCAAGGTCTTAATCTTGGCTGCTTTTTCTGCATCAGAGAGACCAGCATCAGCCTCAATTAAAGAAGATTGTTTACCAACATTTCCACCCAAAACAATATCTGTTCCACGACCAGCCATGTTGGTGGCAATGGTGATCATCTTTGGCCTACCAGCTTGAGCAATGATCTCCGCTTCGCGAGCATGCTGTTTTGCATTCAAGACTTGGTGCGGCAATTGACGCTTATCTAGTAAACCAGCAATTAATTCTGAATTCTCAATCGAGGTTGTACCAACCAATACAGGTTGGCCACGTTTGTAGCAATCCTCAATATCTTTAATTACTGCATCGTAGCGCTCACGCGATGTCTTGTAGATCTGATCTTGACGATCTTTTCTTTGGCTGATGCGATTTGGGGGAATAACTACAGTCTCAAGATTGTAAATTTCCTTGAACTCATAAGCTTCGGTGTCTGCAGTACCGGTCATACCAGCCAACTTGCCGTACATACGGAAGTAGTTCTGGAAAGTAATTGTGGCTAAGGTCTGATTCTCATTCTGAATCTGCACACCCTCTTTAGCCTCAACAGCTTGATGCAAACCATCAGACCAACGGCGACCCTGCATTAAGCGACCTGTGAACTCATCAACAATAATGACTTCACCGTTCTGCACAACATATTGTTGATCGCGGTTGTACAGAGTATGCGCACGTAATGCGGCATACACGTGATGCATCAAAGTAATGTTTTGCGGAGCATATAAGGAGTCGCCATCATTCAAAGCGCCAAGCTCAACTAAAACTGTCTCTGCCTTATCGTGACCGCGCTCTGTTAAGTAGACTTGCTGGGACTTTTCATCAACCCAGTAATCACCTGGCTTTTCAACACCAGTGCCGTCTGCTTTTTCTTCACCAATTTGGCGCTCCAAGTAAGCAGGCAATGCATTGATCTTGATATACAAATCAGTGTGGTCTTCAGCCTGACCAGAAATGATCAATGGGGTACGAGCCTCATCAATCAGAATGGAGTCGACCTCATCAACAATCGCATAAGCTAGGCCACGCTGAACACGTTGACCCAAGTCTTGCACCATGTTGTCACGTAGGTAATCAAAACCAAACTCATTATTGGTACCGTAGGTGATATCAGCTGCATAAGCTTCTTGCTTAGTTGTGTGATCCATCTGAGATAGATTTACACCAACCTTCATACCTAAGAAGTTATAAAGCGTTGACATCCACTCAGCATCACGCTGAGCCAAATAATCATTCACTGTGATGACGTGAACGCCCTTGCCTGTTAAAGCATTTAAATAAACTGGGAGCGTGGCAGTCAAAGTTTTACCTTCGCCCGTTCCCATTTCAGCAATCTTGCCTTGATGTAATGCAAGGCCACCCATCATCTGCGCATCAAAGTGGCGCATCTTCATCACTCGTGAACTTGCCTCACGAACTACCGCAAAAGCCTCGGGAGCAATATCGTCTAATGACTCACCTGCAGCCAAACGCGACTTGAACTCAGCAGTTTTTGCTTGCAGTGCGGCATCACCCAAAGCTTGCAGGCTAGGCTCGAAAGCGCTAACTTTGGCAACTACTTTGCGATACTGTTTTAAGAGGCGGTCGTTACGACTGCCGACCAGGGTTTTAAGAAGACCGATTACCATGGGATATTGAAGTAAATTAAGACCTTGAGTTTATCACCCGCACCCCATTTTTATATGAACTTCGCCCCTAAACCCGTCCGTACGAAAGCTGCCCATGAGTGGTTGGAGTATTTGCGCGACTCTGAGGGCTTGGGCGGAATTTTGGCCAAAACAGAAGATCTCGCCAAACTCAAAATTGCCCTCAAAGCAGCTCTTTTTGAGTTAGATTTGGATAACTTAGCACCCAAAATTGAGGCTGGCTGGCGTTCTGGCGGTCAGAATGAGTTGTTTTTACTGGTGAATGGGGCTAGTATCGCCACCCGTCTTCAGCAGGTTTTACCTAGCCTAATCAATGAGTTAGCTAAAAAAGGGGTTATTTGTACCAGCATTAAGGTGCGCCTAAAGCCAGCCCCACCCACCTGGGACATTAAGCCCCGTGACGGTCGGCAGATCAGCCAGAAGCCAAAAGGCTTTAATGCCGTAGCGAGAGCTTCCTGGGAATCCTTATTGGATAAATTAGCACCAGATTCTGATCTGCGTAAGGCGGTTGAACGCCTACTTCAAAGCAAGCCCAAATAAACCTAGAAAAAGAGGGGTTGACTCTCTTTGGAATAGGCGGAGGGAGCCTTATTCTCAGGAAAGCTGCTAACTTCATAAGAACTAGAGTCTTCTAAAAGTTTACGCAACAGCGCGTTATTGAGGGCATGTCCTGATTTTTCAGCGACATAAGAACCTACGATAGGGTGCCCTACTAAATACAGATCGCCAATGGCGTCCAAAATTTTATGGCGCACAAACTCATCTTCATAACGTAACTCTTCGTTATTCAGGATGCGATGCTCATCGAGCACGATTGCGTTATCTAAACTTCCGCCGCGCGCCAATCCCATCTCTCGCAATGCTTCCACTTCATGCGCAAATCCAAAAGTGCGCGCACGACCAATCTCGCTTCGATATGCGTGTTCTGCAAAGTCCACTACAAAGCGCTGACCAGTCTTATCTACTGCCGGATGCTTAAAGTCAATTGTGAAATCTAACTTATATCCAAAGAAAGGCTCTAGACGTGCGAGTTTGTCACCCTCTCTCACCTCTATAGGCTTCTTAATAACTACAAACTGTCTTGGCGCATCTTGCTCAGCAATACCAGCTGATTCCATTAGGAACAAAAATGAAGCTGCGCTGCCATCCATGATGGGAACCTCTTCACCATCAAGCTCAATCAATAAATTATCAAGCCCTAGGCCTGCACAAGCTGAAAGTAAATGCTCTACCGTAGAAACACGCACTCCATCTTTTTGAATCACTGAGGCTAAGCGAGTATCGCAAACCGCCAGAGCAGTAGCAGGTATAACCGATTGCTCTGGGGTATCTACACGTACAAATAAGATTCCTGAATTTATCGGCGCAGGCTTAATAGACAAAGTCACCTTGCGCCCAGAGTGCAAGCCAATCCCCACGGTTTTAATCGGAGTGGCGATTGTGCGTTGCTTCATCATGGTTTTATCTAAATTCAGGAATAATTTCTTAAAGCTTCTTCAAAATTGAAGCGGCGTCACTCACTTCAAACTTACCAGGCGCTTCACGATCTAAAGTTGTTACTACACCGTCTTCAACAATCATGGCATAACGATCTGAACGAACACCCAAACCACGAGCAGTTAAATCCAATTCCAAGCCAAGCTTCTTAGTGAATTCAGCACTACCATCACCCAACATGCGAATCTTTTTACCCACTTTTTGATCGCGGCCCCAAGCACCCATTACAAATGGGTCGTTTACTGAAATACACCAAATCTCATCAACACCCTTTGCTTTGATTGCATCAAAGTGCTCAACATAGCTAGGAACGTGCTTTGCTGAACAAGTCGGTGTAAATGCGCCAGGCAAAGCAAAGATCACAATCTTTTTGCCGGCGGTGAGTTTTTCAACTTCGAATGCGTTTGGGCCAATAGCGCAACCTTCGCTCGCTTCATCTAAAAACTCATAAAGAGTAGCGTTTGGTAATTTTTGTCCGACTGCGATCATAAGATCTCCAATGAAATAGTTGTCATGAGTATGCCAACGCTAGCGCGGGATTCGTCGTCCGGAGGGGCGCCGCGCTGGCATTCTGCAACTACATATTGTATTAAGCAGTGGTTTAGTCTGCTTGCTTACGTAAAAAAGCTGGGATTTCGTAGTAATCAGCCCCTTTATCCAACATGGTTTTTGCCTGTGGTGAGCTATCAGCACCTAATGTAGGAGCTGGCGTAGCTTCACGCGAACTACGGAATACACGTGGCAAATCATATTGGCTGTAATCAACTCCGCTAGCTGCTGGCTGAGCGGCCATCGAAGGCGCACTACCAGCACCTGTCATTGCCAACCCAGCGCTAGTGCCCAAAGCTGAATCAAGACTTACCTTGCTCATCGCTGCTGAAGCACTTGATGGAGCAAAACTGTTTAAGTCAGCCATCGTTGGCATAGCGTCATGCGTACCAGTAGCTTGTCTCCAAACTACTTCTGGTTGATGATGTTGACGTGCTTGTGGATTATTCAAACCAGTAGCCACCACAGTAACGCGCAAAGCATCGCCTAAGCTCTCGTCATATACAGTACCGAAAATCACAGTAGCATCATCTGCAGCATAGCCACGAATCGCTGCCATCACTTCACGAGTCTCAGACAACTTCAATGAACGGCTAGCCGTGATATTGACTAATACGCCACGCGCACCTGACAAATCAACACCTTCGAGCAACGGTGAGGCAACTGCAGCTTCAGCAGCTAAACGTGCACGATCCATGCCAGAAACTGTTGCAGTTCCCATCATTGCCTTGCCTTGTTCGCCCATCACTGTTTTCACGTCCTCAAAGTCGACGTTGATCAAACCTTGTACGTTAATGATTTCTGCAATACCTGAAACAGCGTTATGCAATACATCATCAGCGCATGCGAATGCCTTATCAAACTCAGCATCTTCACCCATCACTTCGAATAGTTTCTCGTTGAGAACTACGATCAATGAATCTACATAAGACTCAAGTTCAGCAGCTCCGTTTTCAGCAACCTTCAAACGCTTAACGCCTTCAAAGTCAAATGGCTTGCTGATCACGCCAACAGTCAAAATACCCATCTCCTTAGCAACTTGAGCAACGATTGGTGCTGCACCAGTACCCGTGCCACCACCCATACCAGCAGTGATAAACACCATGTGCGCGCCTTGCAATGTATCTGCAATACGTGCACGCGCTTCTTCAGCAGAAGCTGCACCGATTTCAGGTTTTGCGCCAGCACCGAGTCCGCTAGAGCCTAGTTGCAAATTCACAGATGCCTCAGAACGCTGTAAGGCGCCAGCATCGGTGTTCATGCAAATAAACTCTACGCCGTTAACACCGCGACGAATCATGTGCTGAACTGCATTACCACCTGCACCACCAACTCCAACCACTTTAATAATGGTTTTGCCGGCTGTTTCTTGATCTAACATTTCAAATTCCATATACCCTCCTAGGTAATAAGTACTACATTGACGACGACGAAAAACTTAAAAATTTCCTGCGAACCATTCCTTCATGCGCGAAATCACACTTTGCAACGCGCCTGACTGCGATACTCGACGGCCACGCAATAACTGCGCCTGGCCTTCCATTAATAAACCGATGCTGGTAGCAAAACGTGGGCTACGCAAAACTTCATGTAGGTGCCCACGGTACTCAGGAGTACCGATGCGCGCTGGGCGCAAAAACACTTGTTCAGCAAGCTCAACCATGCCTGGCATCAAAGAAGTTCCACCCGTTAGCACAATTCCTGAAGACACCATATCTTCGTAACCAGAATCACGAACTACGCCGCGCACCAAGGTAAACAGTTCCTCTACACGTGGCTCAATGACAGCCGCCAAAGCTTGCTTAGACATTGGGCGTGGTTCGCGATCTCCAACACCGGGTACATCAATCATGGTGGTTGGATCCGCCATATCTTGGCGAGCAATGCCATATTGAATCTTGAGATCTTCCGCATCAATTGTCGGCGTACGCAATGCCATTGCAATGTCATTGGTAATTTGATCGCCTGCAATCGGAATCACAGCAGTATGTCGAATGGAGCCCTGGCAATAGATAGCGATATCGGTTGTGCCGCCACCAATATCAACTAAGACAACACCCAACTCTTTTTCATCTTCTGTTAACACAGCCAAGCTAGATGCGAGCGGCTGCAAAATAAGATCATTTACTTCCAAGCCACAGCGACGCACACACTTCACAATATTTTGCGCAGCACTAACAGCGCCAGTAACAATGTGCACTTTTACCTCTAGGCGTAAACCACTCATACCAATTGGCTCACGCACATCTTCTTGTCCATCAATAATGAATTCTTGAACAAGAATATGAAGAATTTGTTGATCCGTAGGGATGTTGATTGCTTTGGCAGTTTCCAAGACGCGCTCAACATCGCCAGCACTGACTTCTTTATCCCGAATGGCCACCATACCGCTGGAGTTAAAGCTCACAATGTGATTTCCAGCGATACCAGTAAAGACCTGCACGATCTGGCGATCTGCCATGACCTCCGCCTCTTCAAGCGCTTTTTGAATGGATTGGACAGTAGCTTCAATATTGACAACTACACCCTTTTTCAAACCTTTGGATGCAGTTTGGCCAACGCCAACCACATTAAATTGGCCATCCGGCGCTAACTCAGCAACCAAAGCAACCACCTTGGAGGTACCAATATCTAATCCGACCAATAAATCGCGGTTGTCTTTACTCATTCTCATTCCTCATTGCTTCTGCTCACTTTTCTTGCCGTCTGCTTCGTTCTTTTTCAAACTTGCCGAAGCAAGATGTACTGCAAAACCATTTGCATAGCGCAAATCAATTGCATCTACGCGATTAGCCCACTTCTCTTGAACCTGAGGCCAATATTTAAAGAGGCGCGCTACACGATCTTCAGTTAATGTTTTGTCGGAGCTTTCTTCGTCCCTACCGAACTCCACCTTCATACCGTTAGATAACTTCACATGCCAGGCATAGCGCTCAGAGAGGGTTAAGCTTTTTACTTCCGCGCTCCAAGGCTTAAACCAAGCATTCGCTTTTTCATATAAGCGCATCACTTCCTTACTTGCATCTTCTGGTCCCGAGAAATCAATCAACTGAATTCCGTCTCCCACATCAGAAACACGACCAGCAAAAAGCTCGCCATGGGTATTCATTAAGGTATGACTATCAGCCCCACCCCAAGTACCAAATGGTTTTTGCTCTTCAATACTTACAATTAATCCGTTAGGCCAAACTCTGCGAACATTGGCATGACGCACCCAAGGCATAGACTCGAAACCACGCTTCACATCCTCTAATCTCACGCTAAAGAAGTTTCCTTGGACCGTCTCTAAGACTTGTTGCTTCACTACAGGCTTATTAATATGCTTGAGCGTTTGCCCAGCCACCGGCTCAATCACTACTTGGCGCAATGCAAAGACGGGTCGCTGGCTTAACCACACCAAAATACCAACGCAAACCATCACCGCGAAACAGCGCATCAAGAAACGGCTCAGCTTTTGCATCCGCTCTGGATGATTCCAAAGCGGAGATGCCAGTGAAGCAAATACTTCACCGAAGCCATTTAAGAAGGCGCTCATCCGACTCATGCTTGCGCAGCCCCTTTGTTATTTAAGGTCTGGCTAATGACCCAGAGAACTAATTCAGCATATTCAACACCCGCTGCTTTTGCGGCCATTGGAACTAAAGAATGTGAAGTCATACCTGGAGATGTATTCATCTCCAAAAGATAAGGTTTGCCAGTTTTTTGGTCGAGCATCACATCGGCACGCCCCCAAGTCTTACAGCCGAGGGTGCGATAAGCTGCTAACGCCAATTCTTGAACCGCTTTATTTACTTCTGGTTCTAAGCCAGTTGGGCACAAGTATTTAGTCTCATCAGAAAAATACTTATTGTGGAAATCGTAATTGGCTTCTGGCGGGATGATTTTGATCACAGGCAATGCCTCAGCATTTTCTTCAAAACCAACCAATGGGCAAGTTAACTCATCACCAACAATACAAGTTTCAGCAATTACCTTTTTATCCATCCCCGCAGCCAACTTATAGGCTGCAGGCAACTCGTCGACGGATTTCACTTTAGTTAAGCCAAGTGAAGAGCCCTCATGTGCCGGCTTCACAATTAATGGCAAACCCAAGTGCTTTACCACTGCGTTCCAATCACTATCAGCTTTTAGCTCCTGAAACTCAGGAGTTGAAAGACCGCTACTGAGCCAGACAAGCTTAGTTGCAATTTTGTCGATCGCTAATGCAGAGGCCAGTACACCACTACCGGTATAAGGCAAACCTAAAAGCTCGAGTAATCCTTGGATCGTGCCATCTTCACCATAACGTCCATGCAAAGAAATAAAGATGCGGTCAAATTTTTCATTTGCCAATTTAGTTGGGCAACGTAACCCCGGATCAAATGGATGCGCATCAACTCCTTTAGACAGCAGCGCATCCAACACACCATTACCTGACATCAAGGAAATCTCACGCTCGCCAGAACGACCGCCAAGCAATACACCAACCCGACCAAGAGATTTGACATCTAAGCTTGCGAGGTCTTGCTTCACTCGCTCGCCCCAAGAAAGCAACTGTTGATTTTGCTTAGACATGTTTTGCCTCCGCTAATACATGAGGCAATCCAGAAATAGATCCTGCACCCATCGTGATTAAGACATCACCATCACGCAATAAGCTGCCGAGCTTTTCTGGCATCTCAGCAACACTCGGAGCAAAAGCTACGGCTGAGCTATCCAAAGAGGCCTTTAAAGCTTTATCAACTGTTAGCGCAGCTTTCATAAGGCTTTGACCATCAGCGCCTGGAATCTTCGCTTCGCCGGCGGGGTAGACCTCAGTCAATACGAGGGCATCAAAGTTTTTGAGCACCTGTACAAATTCACCAAAGCAATCACGTGTTCTTGTAAAACGATGGGGTTGGAATGCCAACACTAGGCGTCGATCAGGATAAGCGCCACGGGCTGCGGATAATGTAGCCGCCATTTCAACAGGATGATGTCCGTAGTCATCTATCAATGTGAAACTTCCACCAGATGCCAAAGGAATCTCTCCATATCTTTGGAAGCGGCGACCAACGCCACTAAACTCAGACAAGGCCTTCACAATAGCTTCATCACCCACACCAAGCTCTGTAGCAATACCAATCGCCGCCAAGGCATTAAGAACGTTATGCAAGCCCGGTAAATTTAATTGCACTTCAAGTTGGCCTGGCTTATTTCCATGACGGCGTACAGTTTTACGATCAACCGTAAAGTGCATGCGAGTACCTTCAGCGCGCACATTACTTGCACGAATATCCGCATCTTCAGATAAGCCATAGCGCAATACTGGCTGTGACACAAATGGAATAATGTCGCGAACATTCGCATCATCAATACAAAGCACAGCAACACCATAAAAAGGCATACGCTGAATAAACTGGACAAACGCTTGCTTCAATCTTGCCATGTCATGCTGATAGGTATCCATATGATCAGCATCGATATTGGTGACTACCTCCATCGCTGGGAATAATTGCAGGAATGAGGCATCAGACTCATCCGCTTCCACCACAATAAAGTCGCCCTGACCTAAGCGCGCATTAGCACCTGCAGAATTTAACTTGCCGCCAATCACAAAGGTTGGATCTAAGCCGCCTTCGGCCAAGACTGAGGCAACCAAACTGGTGGTCGTTGTTTTGCCATGGGTGCCTGCAATCGCAATGCCCTGTTTTAAACGCATGAGTTCACCGAGCATGACAGCGCGTTGAATCACAGGAACCTTAGCTGCGCGGGCAGCTAGCACTTCCGGATTATTTCCTGCAACTGCAGTAGAAATTACTACCGCCTCTGCGGTACTAATATTTTTAGGATCATGGCCAATATGAATGACTGCGCCTAAGTCTTTTAAGCGCTTAGTTGCAGCACCCTCAGCCAAATCGGATCCAGATACCTGATAACCCAAATTCAGAAGCACTTCAGCAATACCGCTCATGCCTGCGCCGCCAATACCAACAAAATGTATTTGCTGAACAATATGTTTCATATACCTACTCCTGCACAGTCTGCACATACCTCAGCCACACGCTGAGTTGCATGAGGCTTAGCTAAAGCATGGGCACGTTCAGCCATTGCCTGCAAATCTTGGCGGCTAAAGTTTTGAATCATGGATGCGAGATCCTGTGGATTGAGATCTTGTTGTGGGAGCAGAATTGCTGCATCTGCATCCGACAAAAAGCGAGCGTTCGCCGTCTGATGATCGTCAATTGCGTATGGGAATGGAATCAAGCAGGATGCAACACCACATGCTGCGATTTCTGAAACAGTCATTGCTCCAGAGCGGCAGATCACTAAATCTGCTTGAGCGTAAGCAGTTGGCATGTCGTCAATAAAAGGACGAATGTCAGCAGTAACGCCTAAGTCAGCATAACGCTGTTGTAAATCTGCGAGATGTTTATCGCCCGCCTGATGAATCACCTGTGGACGTGCGTCTTTATCCATCAATGCCAAGGCTGCCGGAATTGCTTCATTTAAAGCTGCGGCACCCAAGCTGCCACCAACTACTAGGATCGACAAAGGTCCAGTGCGTGTTTCATATCGTTTTGCTGGCGCGCCCACAGCTTCAAATTCTTCACGGATTGGATTGCCAACCCACTCGGCATGAGCCATCGTATCCGGGAAACCAGTCAAGGTACGCATAGCAATTTTGGCTAGAGCACGATTAGCACTTCCCGCTACAGAATTAGCCTCATGCAGAACCAATGGCTTCTTCAAAAACTTCGTCATTAAGCCGCCAGGAAATGTAATGTATCCGCCCATACCTAAAACGACATTTGGCTTGATACGGCGCATGATCTTCAAACTCTGAACACTCGCCCTTGCGAGATTAAATGGCAACATCAATTTTGCTTTGATGCCTTTGCCACGCAAGCCGCCAAACTCAACCGCCTCGAATGGGAAATCACAAGCTTTTACTAGGCGATATTCCATACCGCTTTGATTGCCAAGCCAAAAAACTTTCCAGCCACAGATGCGTAGATATTCAGCAACAGCGAGGCCTGGGAAAATATGTCCCCCAGTACCGCCAGCCATAATCAAGATAGATGGCTTGGTCATAGCTTGCCACCTCGCATCAAGATTCGGTTCTCATAATCAATACGCAGGAGCATGGCGAGTGCCACTGCATTCATCAAAATTCCTGAACCACCATAACTGACCAAAGGAAGAGTCAAGCCTTTGGTAGGGAGCAAACCTAAGTTCACACCCATATTGATAAATGCCTGCCAACCAATCCATATCGCTACGCCCTTAGCGGCAAGGCCAGCAAAACTACGATCTAATTGCAAAGCAGTGCGGCCAATCAGGAATGCGCGACGTACGATCCAATAGAACAAGAAGATCATCACTACTACACCAACAAATCCGAGCTCCTCACCAATCACAGCCATGATGAAATCGGTATGCGCTTCAGGAAGGTAATGTAATTTTTCAACACTACCACCTAGACCTAGTCCAAACCATTCACCACGGCCGAATGCCATAAGTGAGTGGGTTAACTGATATCCCTTATTCGCTGCATTATCGACTTGCCATGGATCCATAAACGCCAACATACGGCCACGACGGAATGGTGAAAGTGCAATCATCGTGGCACCACTCATTAGGCCAACTAAGATTAAGCCGCCAAACAATTTAGCGTTAATACCGCCCAAGAACAAAATTCCAAAAGCAATTAAGGCGACCACTACGAATGCGCCCATGTCAGGTTCAGCCATCAGTAGGCCACCAACCAAGGCAACAGCGATACCCATGGGCAACATGCCCTTAACAAATGAGTGGAGATACTCTTGGCGTTGCACTGTGTAGCTTGCGGCAAAAATTACTGCAGCAAATTTCATTAATTCAGATGGCTGGAAGTTCATGAGTCCCAATGGAATCCAACGCTTCGCACCGTTTACGCCCTTACCTACACCAGGGATGAGAACAGCAATCAAGAGTAAAACCGTAAAGCCAAAAATGACTGGTGAATAACGATCCCAAACTTTGGTTGGAATCTTAAATGCCCAAATACCAACACCAATAGCAATTGCCAATGAAATGCAATGCCGAATTAAGAAGAAGTTGCTACTGTAATTTGCGTACTTAGGACCATCAGCCAAAGTAATGGATGCGGAGTAGACCATGACCAAGCCGATCAAAGCTAAAGATAGCACCGCCCAAACCAATAACTGGTCATAGTCCATCATGCGTGAGCGAGTTTGCTCAACACCAGAAACTGCATCTCTCAAGCCGCTACGGAAATTATCTATCCCGCCTCTGGAGATATTCCAGAAGCGGCCAAGGCCCAAACGATTCTCAGGAAAAAGTTTTTCCTTCAAACTCATGCATGGACTCCTTCGAATTGCATTCCCAATTCTTGAACTTCAGCAACGAATGCTTCAGCTCGCGCTACATAATCGCTGAACTGATCAAAACTAGCGCAAGCTGGTGAGAGTAAAACGATATCGCCAGACTGAGCTTGTTTTGCGGCTTCTGACACTGCGTTTTGGAGAGTCTCGCTCATCACACAGGGTACTGAGTCAGCCAAAGCCTCGGCAATAATTGGCGCATCCTTACCAATCAGGAAAACACCTTTTACAAAACGCAGTGCGGGATCGCGTAAAGGACTAAAGTCTTGACCCTTTCCTTCACCACCAGCAATCAGCCAGATCCGCTTGCCAGACTCATTGGCACTTAAACCATTGAGTGCGGCAACAGTTGCCCCTACATTGGTGCCCTTACTGTCATCCACATACTCAACATTCGACACAATCGAAACACTTTGAACGCGGTGCGGTTCACCATGGTAGTCACGCAAACCATGTAAAAGCACATTCATTGGCAAGCCAGCTGCGCGCGCCAAGGCTAATGAAGCTAATGCATTTAAGGCATTGTGGCGACCACGAATGCGTAAAGCATCAGCAGGTATTAAACGCTTTAGTCTTAATGGCTCTTCCTCTACAGCAGCAGCTTTACGACGACGCTTAGGTTGAGGCTCAAGATCTTCATCCACCTCAGCCCAGACTAGCCAATCAATTCCACCGGCGCGTAGATCATGCTCAATCCCAAAGGCACCCTGCTCATCAGGTCGACTTGCACCAAAAGTAATAACTAATTTATTTGCTTTTTGCTCGTCAGTCAGCAGATTCATTACCAGTGAATCATCACGATTCAGAATGCAAATAGTGTCTTGGCCAAAGATATTCGCTTTTGCATCAACATAGGCCTGCATATCACCATGCCAATCCAAGTGATCTTGCGTAATATTTAATACAGTTGCCGCCGTTGCATTAAAGGTGCTCGTGTAAACCAATTGGAAGCTGGAGAGTTCCAGCACCCAAATCTCAGGCATATCAACAACTTGATCAGATTCATCTAGACAAGACATCAACTTATCTAAAGCTGCTGGGCTGATATTTCCAGCTACGGCAACTTTCTTACCGGCACGCTCACACAACCGCCCTGTCAGCGCAGTCGTAGTTGTCTTGCCATTTGTTCCGGTGATTGCCAATAAGGCTGGCTTATATTCAGACTCTGCGACTTGGGCCATACGATCTAATGCAGCAATAGCTCTGGCAAAGAATTCCAATTCACCCCAGATATCAATATGAGCTTCTTGCGCCTTAGTTAAGAAAGAGGCTGTTGGCTCTTGAAGTGGGGATAAGCCAGGGCTAATTCCGATGACATCAATATTCTTTAAATTAATGTCATCAAGAGGTCCAAAGAAGACCTCTTGAAGCCCTGCAAATTCAAGATCAGCCAACCAAGCTTTTTGGCGCTCATTTAGCTTTTCGCGATCACGCGTATCAACTAGGCTAACCTTGGCAGCGTTCCGCAAACACCACTTAGCCATTGCGTAGCCAGACTCTCCCAATCCTAAGATTAAGAAATGCTGAGGTGCTTGATAGCCCTCGTCTGCGATCAGAGCTGGGTTAGCGAAGGCTTGGTCTAAGTTATGCATATTCTTTGGCTTACCGTAATTTCAGGCTGGAGAGGCCAATGAGAACTAATAAAATGGTGATGATCCAGAAACGAACTACTACTTGTGTTTCGCGCCAGCCACCTAATTCGAAATGGTGATGAAGTGGTGCCATCCTAAAAATACGACGACCCTCACCAAAGCGCTTCTTGGTAAATTTGAACCAAAACACTTGCAGCATTACTGATAGTGTTTCTGCCACAAAGATTCCGCCCATAACAAAGAGCACAATTTCCTGGCGAACAATCACCGCAATAGTACCGAGTGCTCCACCCAATGCGAGTGCACCAACATCACCCATAAATACTTGAGCAGGATGTGTGTTGTACCAAAGGAATGCTAGTCCCGCACCACCCATGGCACCACAGAAAATCATGAGCTCACCCGCACCCGGGATATAAGGAAACAATAAATACTTTGCGTAAATTGCGTTACCCATTACATAAGCAAAAGCACCCAGAGCGGCACCAACCAATATCACTGGCATGATTACCAGGCCATCAAGTCCATCTGTGAGATTTACGGCGTTACTACTGCCAACAATGACTAAGTAACTCAAAATGATGAAGCCCATTACGCCCAGCGGGTAGCTAATCTCTTTCATAAAAGGAATCAGCAAGTTTGATTTTGCTGGCAGATCCAAGGCAAATCCGCTTTTGAGCCACTCAAAGAATAATTGCAAGACTTTGAGGTTATTTACTTCAGATACGGAGAAGGCTAAATAAATAGCGGCAAATAATCCAATCAAAGTCTGCCAAAAGAATTTTTCGCGTGAGGCCATTCCTTTGGGATCTTTACGCGCTACTTTGCGGTAATCATCAACCCAACCCACCAAACCAAATCCAAAGGTCACAATCATCACAATCCAAATAAAGCGATTGCTCAAATCAGCCCACAACATGCAGGAGATAAAAATACCTAAAAGGATTAATACGCCACCCATTGTTGGGGTACCTGATTTCACTAAATGGGTTTGCGGGCCATCCGTACGAACCGCTTGACCCATCTTCAATGCAGTCAACTTGCGTATAACCCATGGACCAGCCGCCAAGCCAATCAGCAAAGCAGTCACTGTTGCCATAACCGCTCTAAAAGTGATGTAGTTAAAGACTCGGAAGAATCCAAAATCATCCTGCAACCATTGCGCCAATATCAAGAGCATGTTTTAGCCTCCTCTAATAAGGCCTGTACTACACGCTCCATACGCATAAAACGAGATCCCTTAACCAAAATATCTAAGTGCAACTGCTTACCTGACTCTTGATCTGCGAGCGCCACATTAAGCTCTTCAAGCAACTGATCTAGCGTGGTAAAGTGAGTAGCACTGCTAGCAGACTGAGTCTTTCCTGAATCATTAAAGCCCTGCACCGCAAATTTGCACTGCTCTCCGAGCGCAAATAACTTAACTATTCCCTGCTCAGCAGCATAGGCTCCAACTTCCTCATGGAACGCAGGACCTTGATCACCTACTTCGCCCATATCACCCAATACCAACCAAGAAGCATTGCCAGACTGTTTAAGCGCATCAATAGCAGCCCTTACAGAATCTGGGTTCGCGTTGTAACTATCATCAATCAAGGTGCGACCCGCATTCAAAGGCTTTGATTGCATGCGTCCATTTACCGGAACAAAAGATTCCAGACCGGCTTTGATTTGATCCAAACTCAATCCAGCACCTAAAGCAACTGCGCTAGCCGCTAGAGCATTGCGCACATTATGGTTTCCTAAGGTATTGAGCTGAACTTCAACCCTGCCAAGTTCAGTTGAAATTTCAATTCTTCCGCTAGCTAATAACTTTCCAGTTACAGAGGCTTTGACTAACGCCGAATCCGCAGATAAAGCAAAGTCAATTACCTTGCGTCCTGCAGCAGCTTGATGCCAAACCGCAGAGAATTCGGAGTCAGCTGGAAATACTGCAACACCATCCGCAGGAAGTGCAATCAAAGCGCTCGCATGTTCTTTTGCGACCGCTTCTACAGTCGCCATAAATTCTTGATGCTCGCGCTGGGCATTGTTGATAAGGGCAATATTGGCTTGAGCAATCAGGGCTAACTCCGCTGTTTCGCCAGGATGATTCATCCCTAACTCAATCACTGCTAAGCGGTCGGTTGATCGCATGCGTAGCAAGGTTAAAGGTAGGCCAATATCATTATTGAAGTTACCTTTAGTCACCAGAGTGCGCTCTTCACCGGCAGCTGCCTTGAAGATTGAAGCAATCATCTCTTTTACAGTGGTCTTGCCATTAGATCCCGTTACCAAAGCTACTGGGATAGAAAACTGTGCACGCCATGCCTTTGCCAACTCACCCAAACCCTGTTTAACATCCTGGACACATACTGCAGGTAAGTTTGCAGGGCATTCTTCTTTATGGCTAATAAGTGCTGCACTTGCGCCCGCTGTTGCCACATCACCCAAGAAATCATGCGCATCGAAACGATCGCCAGACAAAGCAATAAATAATTCGCCAGACTGAATCTGACGACTATCGCTCCCAACCTGAGAAATGGAAATTCCTTCAGCAGACTTTGCGTCAGCATGAATCAACTGACTGCCTGGCAACATAGCATGGACTTGGGCGAGAGTAGTCATGGGCGTACTCATACGCTACCCCCTGCAGCTAAACGAATATGCTCTTGATCAGAAAAATCAAATTTCTTGCCACTGATTTCTTGAGTAGACTCATGTCCCTTGCCTGCAACCAGAACAATATCCTTAGTATCGGCATGTCGTACCGCAGCCATAATGGCAGCCGCTCTATCAGGAAGCGCCTGCACATTCGATAGGTCGCCTGACATACCAGCTTGAATCATGGCAATAATAGAAGCTGGATCTTCAGATCTGGGGTTATCACTCGTAATCACAATATGATCAGCAAACTCTTGCGCTGCGCGACCCATTTGTGGGCGCTTACCTGAATCTCGATCGCCACCGCAACCGAACACACACCATACTTTTCCGTTACGTTGATTTGCAATGGGGCGTAATGCATTTAATGCTTTAACGAGAGCATCTCGTGTATGCGCATAGTCCACAACAATTAATGGCCCCTCAGTTCTTTGTGTTTTATTTAAGTGAATCAGCTCCATCCGGCCTGGAACAGCACTCAACTTACTCATGCGCTTAGAGGCTTCGCTGGGGCTTAAGCCTTGGGCCAATAGAGTTGTCCAAACAGCAAGGCAATTACTTAAATTAAATTCACCCAATACTGCAAGCTGAACAGCGCTTGAACCTGACGCATCACAGTTAAATTGAGATTCATAGCCCGCAGTTGTAAACAGAGTATTTTCTGCATAAGCACGTTTCAAACGGTCGCCAAATTTTTCAAATCCGGCAAATGCATTGCTACTTAATGCGTAGCCCCATACTTGAGGACCGTCGACAGCGAGAAGCTTCATTGCTAATTCGCGCCCAAATGCATCATCAAAATTGATGATGGCATTCTCAAGCTGGGGCAACTGAAATAGCTTTGCTTTTGCCTCAGCGTACTCACCCATCGTGCCGTGATAATCCAAATGATCTTGAGTCAAATTGGTAAATACCGCAGTACGCACATCCAAACCAGAAATGCGGTCTTGATCGAGCGCATGGGAAGAAATCTCTATCGCCACCTGCTGAGCACCCGCTTCAAGCAATTCTTTTAATTGAGTCTGTAAACGCGGTGCATCGGGTGTGGTGTAGCCAGTCTCGGTCAATGCACCCGGGAAGCCGGTACCTAAAGTACCTAAAACTGCTGCTCGATGATTAGATTCATCCAAGGCCTGTGCCAGCCACTGAGTAATACTGGTTTTTCCGTTGGTGCCGGTAACGCCGATAACATTCAGCTGTCTACTTGGGTAGCCATACCACTCGGCACAGAGTTCTCCAGCTAAGCTAGATAAATTATCAACAGCAAAACATTCTGAGCGATCTAGGTATTCGTTGGCAACACCATCTGCGGGATCAAATACGACAGCTGCCGCTCCATTTGCTAAGGCAGCTGCAATGTAATCACGACCGTCACGCAAGGCATTGCCATGACCAACGGAGTATGCAAAGAAGATATCGCCAGATTGAATTTGACGACTATCAGCAGTTACTTTTGCAGCTGCGGATGTGAGATCACGTAAATGAGAGACCAAGAGATGGGGTTCGATATTGATCATAGCCATCATCTTTTTAAAACCGCTGTATTTGTTTTGACTGCGGCACTCTGTATTTCTGCAGGGCTTTGGTCCTGCATTGCTTTCTGCTTAAGAGGGCTGTCTGGCAAGACATTTAAGGTGCGCAGAGTCTCACTCACAATAGTCGAAAACACTGGTGCTGCAACATCACCACCGTAGTGACTGCCACCAGTCGGCTCATCAATCATGACGGCAACTACAATGCGTGGCGCACTAATGGGTGCCAAGCCCGCAAAGTAAGCGCGGTACTTATTGCCATACCCCTTACCTACTAATTTATGGGCTGTACCTGTTTTTCCACCAACTCGATAACCTTCAGCCTGCGCTTTAATTGCGGTGCCACCTGGCTCAGTTACTGACTCCATCATGCTACGCATCTCAATGGCCGTCTTAGCAGAAATGATATGTGTACCTGGCTTAAATTCTGGACTACGCTCAATCGTAAGTGGCACCAATTCACCATCACGTGCAAAGATCGTGTAAGCACGCGCCACCTGAAAGAGTGAAGCTGAAATGCCATATCCAAACGCAATCCGCGCCTGATCCGTTGGCATCCATTTTTTAAAAGGGTGCACCGTGCCAGCTACAGCACCAGGAAAGCCAATCTTTGGCGCCTGACCTAAACCAACTGATGTGTAGAAATTCCACATCTCTTCTGCGGATAAATTATTCATCGCAATTTTGGCCGTACCAATATTGCTCGATTTTTGAATAATTTGCGCAACGGTGAGGTTACCGTAAGGATGGGTGTCTGTAATTGGCTTTGGACCAACCAGATATTTAGCGCCAATCACCATATTGGTACTAGGAGTGATTGCACCCTTCTCTAAAGCAATCGATACCGTTAAGGGTTTAATCGTTGAGCCAGGCTCAAAGGTGTCAGTTAAAACGCGATTACGCAACTGCTCACCTGTTAATTTCTTACGATCGTTAGGGTTGTAACTTGGGTAATTGGCTAGGGCTAAGATCTCGCCAGTTTGGGTATCCAGCACGACTGCACCACCAGCGCTTGCATGGTGCTGTTCAACTGCATTTTTAACAGCGTTGTACGCAAGAAATTGAATCTTGCTATCAATAGAAAGTTGCAAATCTTTACCGTTTTGCGGTAACTGCAAAATTGCAACATCTTCAACAACGCGACCGAGGCGATCCACAACCACTCGACGAGCACCTGGATGTCCAGCCAACTCTTTTTCTCTAGAGAGTTCCATACCCTCTTGACCACGATCTTCCACATTAGTAAAGCCAACAACGTGCGCCATCGCTTCACCCTCAGGATAGAAGCGACGGTATTCATTATTCAAGCCAATGCCCGGAATTTCTAATTGCTTAATCTGTTGCGCCACTTCTGGGTCTACTTGGCGCTTCAAGAAAACTTGTTTACGCTCTTCTCTGAGCTTTTTACGCAACTCTGCTTCGCTAATCTGCAAAAGATTTGCTAATTTCTGCACCTTATCTGCAGCCAAATCATCAGGAACAGTGTCGTTATAGGCGATCACTGACTTTGCTTCCAAGCTGGTAGCAATCACTTGACCATTGCGATCCAATATTTTTCCACGGGAAGCAGGCAACTCCAACTCACGCTGTGTACCGCGCACACCTTTGGCTTCATAGAAGGCATTTCCTGGACCCTGTATCCAGAAGGCTCTGATTAAGAGCAACATGAAAACGAAGAACAGCATGAACAGCATCAGGCGTGACCGCCACATTGGCAAACGCAATACTAAATTTGGCGTGGTTGAAAAACCTACCGGCCTCATCTAGCCTCCTTCAGGTACAAAGTACGCTCTGGAGATATGGGGACCATATGTAACTGATTACGAGCAACATCACGAATACGTGCCGACTTAGAAAGGTTGCGCTGCTCATACTCTAGGCGCAACCAATCTTGATTCAGCTTGCGCTCTTCAATTTGCGCTCGCTCTAAGGAGATAAATAATTTACGTGCACGCTGCTGGGCTGCAACCAAAGAGAGGGCGCACACCAATAGCAAGACAAGTAAGGTCAGCGTAGCGCGGTTCAAGCTGGCACTCCTGTGCGTTTTTCAGCAACTCGCATGATGGCTGAACGAGCACGAGGATTCTCTCGGACTTCTTCATCACTTGGCTTAACGCGTCCAATAATCTCTAAGGCGCTTTGCGGTAAATCTCTATCGCGGACCGGCAAACCCCGAGGCACTTCAACCTTCGCATGTGACTGCAAAAATTGCTTAACGATACGATCTTCTAGCGAATGAAAACTAATCACCGCTAAGCGTGCGCCTGGCTTTAGTAAATTAAGCGCTGCTTTTAATCCAAGTTCAAGATCTTCTAACTCGCGATTAATGAAAATGCGTAGCGCCTGGAATGTTCTAGTAGCTGGATCTTGTCCAACTTCTCTTGTGCGTACAACGCTGGCCACCAAGCTTGCTAGTTGCAAAGTTGTTTTTGGCGACAAACCCTCTTCTCGCTTAGCTACGATAGCTTTTGCGATCTGAAATGCAAAACGTTCCTCACCATAAGTCTTAATCACGCGCGTGATGTCCTCTTGTGATGCTTGCTCTAACCATTCTGCTGCTGTGAAACCATGATCCGTGTTCATGCGCATATCGAGCGGACCATCCTTGCGAAAGGAAAATCCACGATGTGCTTCGTCCACCTGTGGAGAGCTGATGCCAAGATCTAACAAAATGCCATCGACTGATTCTGGCTCTGCGTATTGATCCATCTGCGCAAAACTGTCGTGCACGATTCGTAAGCGAGGATCGTTGATTTTTCCCGCTACTGCGATCGCATCCAAATCCTTGTCGAAGGAAATCATGCGCGCGCTCGAAGGTAATTTTGAAAGCAGTGCTTGCGTATGCCCGCCACGCCCAAAGGTTCCATCGATCAAGAGTAGATTTTTTGAGGTTTCGGGAGAGGTGATGCGTGGGCCACTGATCAGCGCCGTCACCGCCTCGGCCAGTAATACTGGGCGATGAGTTATGTTCATGGCACCCTGTCATCAAAAATTAAATTGCTTCAGGGCTTCAGGCATACCTTGTGCAATGGCAGCCTGTTCTTTTGCAGCGTAAGTAGCGGCGTCCCACAACTCCAGATGACTACCCATGCCGAGCAGCATCACTTCCTTTTCAATACCAGCAGCTGATCGCAATTCTGGGCTCACCAAAATTCTTCCTGCGCTATCCAAATCTACTTCTGCAGCATTACCAAGGAAGATTCGGCGCCACCAATGGGCATCCATCGGCAATTGGGCGACACGTGTGCGGAACGTTTCCCACTCAGGGCGAGGGAACAACAAGAGGCATCCATCAGGGTGCTTTGTGAGCGTAATTCGGCCCTCACCTTGAACTAACAAGGCGTCACGATGCTTTGCCGGCACAGACATGCGGCCTTTTGCATCTAAATTGAGAGCTGACGCACCTTGAAACACCATTTACCCCACTTTTTCACACTTCCTCCCACTTTAGAGGATCGCAATAAGAGGGTCAAGTGTTTTTGGGTAATTTTTTAGGAAATTTCCTAGTGATTACAAACACTTAGCGTCATGTCTTGATAAAATGGTGACTATAAAAATGCTACTTGAAACAACGGCTTGGAAAATATACTTAAGAATAGGTCTTAGCTATTTGGCCCAATAATGGATAAATATACTGTATTAATAAACAGTATTTCAAATAAAAATACACAAAATAATTAATTTAGAACTAAATTTTGTAAGCAGTGTTTGTCATGACTTTTGACATCGCCTGCATTAGCCTCTGAATCGGCTCCGGCAAGACCGCGCCACCAGCAGAAAGTGCGGCCTGTCCATGCTCGATTTCATCGACGCGCATTTGATCAACAATGGCGCGAGAACGCTGATCCTCAACAGGCAATTTATGGAGGTGACTCTCGAGATGATTTTCTACTTGTTTTTCTGTTTCAGCAACAAATCCAAGACTCCACTTATCGCCCGCTAAGCCAGCAGCCAAGCCGATTGCAAAGGATCCCGCATACCAAATTGGGTTGAGATAACTCGTGTGAGAACCCAACTCCTGAAGGCGTGTTTCGCACCAAGCCAAGTGATCCATTTCCTCTTGAGCGGAGTGATCCAACATCTGCCGAATTTCAGGACTGCGGGCCACTAATTTTTGCGACTGATAGAGGGCCTGGGCGCAAACCTCACCCACATGATTGACACGCATTAATCCAGCAGCGTGCTCTCGCTCTTTGACGTCCAGCAAAGCGGTAGATTGAATATCCGAACCGGGGGTTGGGCGATGAGCATGAGCACCCCCAACTACCGAGCGCAAGGCTGTATCAAACTCAATAATGAAGCGGTCAATTAGCGCCATGGGCTTGTAAAAACTAGACCAAAACCTCTGCTTTGCAGCTTTGTTTAGTCTTCAAACCCAATTCAGCCAAAAGCTCCCGGTCTTGTTCTGCCTCGGGATTACCGGTAGTGAGTAGTTGCTCACCATAGAAAATAGAATTCGCGCCAGCCTGGAAGCACATGGCCTGAACTGCCCTGCCGAGCTCCTGCCGACCAGCCGATAAACGTACTCGCGCACGCGGCATCGTAATGCGGGCTACGGCAATTGTTCTGACAAATTCGAGTGGATCCAAAGGCTTTTGATCTGCCAGTGGAGTTCCCGCCACAGGGACGAGATGGTTAATTGGAACTGACTCTGGATATGGGCTTAAATTAGCCAAACGAGCTAAGAAAGCTGCTCGCTGTTCACGAGACTCACCCATACCCACAATACCGCCGCAACACACTGACATGCCGGCAGCACGCACATTAGAAATCGTATCCAAACGGTCTTGATAGCCCCGAGTGGAGATAACTGATCGATAGAAGTCTTCACTGGTATCCAAATTGTGGTTATAAAAGTCCAGGCCAGCCTCTTGCAGGGCTTGAGCCTGATTAGCCTCCAGCATCCCTAGAGTGGCGCAGGTTTCAAGTCCTAAGGCCTTCACGCCCTTAATCATGGCGGTAACTTTTTCAATATCGCGGTCTTTGGGCTCCCGCCAAGCGGCGCCCATACAAAAACGGTTTGATCCAGCAGCTTTGGCGGCCTTAGCTGCCTCAAGCACCTCGTCCAGATCCATCAACTTATTAGCCTTCACGTCAGTGTCGTAACGTGCTGCTTGAGGGCAATAGCCGCAATCCTCGGGGCAGCCACCAGTCTTGATTGACAAGAGCGTGGCCAATTCCACATCGCCATCAGGGAAGTTGGCGCGATGGGTCTCTTGCGCCTTGAACATTAATTCACTAAATGGAAGGGCAAATAGAGCCTCAATTTGAGCAATCGACCAAGCGCCCGATGCATCGACCTCTTTATGCAAATCCTTTTGAGACTTGACTTGGGTGAGGGGTTTTTCAGTAGTTTGGGTGGCCTGCATGGTCGAATTCCAGAAAATAGATCAATTCAAGGCATAAACATAACAGATACAGACTTAAATTAGGAAAAACTAGTGGTCAAATACCAAACATGAAGCTTATTTCTGACCCAAATCAAACCTCGCTGGTTGATCGCAGCCTAGATGCCGTTTGGCATCCCTGCACTCAGATGAAGCATCACGAGTCATTGCCCTTAATTGCCATTACTAAGGGCAACGGTGCTTGGCTCTTTGATGACAAGGGAAATGCGCTACTTGATTGCATTAGCTCTTGGTGGACCAATTTGTTTGGCCACTCCAATCCACGCATCAATCAAGCCATTACTAATCAGCTTGAAAAAATTGAGCACGTCATGCTCGCTGGATTTACACACCCACCTGTAGTGGAGCTTTCCGAGAAACTGTCCGCATTAACTCAAGGTCATTTAGGTCACGTATTTTTTGCATCGGATGGCGCCTCTGCAGTAGAAATTGCTTTGAAGATGAGCCATCACTTTTGGCGCCTGAACAATCAACCGCAAAAGAAAAAATTTGTCTGTTTAGAGAATGGATACCACGGAGAAACTTTAGGTGCATTAGCGGTTACAGATGTTGCAATCTTTCGTGAAGCCTATGGCTCACTTTTACAAGATGTTTTTACTGCCCCCTCACCCGATTTACGAAAAGCAAAACCTGGTGAAAGCGCTGATGATGTCGCCAGGCAAGCCGCAAAAAAATTAGAGGCGCTACTAGAAGCAGAGCATCACCATATTGCAGCCATCATTGTTGAGCCACTCGTTCAATGCGCAGGACAGATGGCGATGTACTCACCAGAATATTTACGCTTAGTGCGCTCACTCTGCGATCGCTATAACATTCACCTCATTGCCGATGAGATCGCGGTAGGCTGCGGTCGATCAGGGAAATTTTTTGCTTGTGAACATGCAGGAATTTGGCCAGACTTCTTGACACTGTCTAAAGGCATTAGTGGCGGCTATCTTCCGCTGTCGCTCTCCATGACAACTGACAAAATTTATCGCGCCTTTTATGGCGATCAAATGCAACAAGGCTTCTTACACTCGCATTCCTATACAGGCAATCCATTGGCATGCGCTGCTGCACTTGCATGTCTAGAGATTTTTGAAGTTGAATCTGTTCTTGAAAAAAATCTTGAACGCAGCAAAGATCTTGCCACTGCATTTTCTTGGGCAAAAGCAGATCCTCGCATTGAATATTGGCGCCAGCAAGGCATGATCCTAGCATTTGATATCAAACCAGAGTCACTAAAAAATTCAACTACGTTTTCACGAGATATGTTTTCAGCAAGCATGGCAGAAGGTATTCTGATTAGACCAATTGGCAATACGATTTATGTCATGCCGCCATACATTCTCTCTTCAGAGGAAGCTATGCAAATGGGTGCCTCCGTACAACGCGCGCTCAATCAGGTCTTGGCATGAGTACAAACTTTAGAGCTCGCAATATGGCAGAGCACCAGATTGCCGACCTGGATGAGCAGTTACTCAGACGCAAACTGCGTACTACCGAATCGCCCTGCGACACCAAGGCCCGCGTTGGCAAGCGTGAGCTTAAAGCGTTTTGTAGTAATGACTACCTAGGCCTAGCAAACCACCCCAAATTAGTTGCTGCGCTTGCGGAAGGTGCAAACCTCTATGGGGTTGGGAGTGGCGCATCACACTTAATTAGCGGTCATAGCATTGCGCATGAATTGCTTGAAAAAAAATTAGCCTCCTGCGAGGAAAAACACATACCCAACGCAAGAGCACTGTTTTTTAGCACTGGCTATCTCGCAAACATCAATGCCATCACTGGAATTTCTAGGCTTGCCGAGCAGGGGCAAGCCAGTATTTACTCGGCCAAACTCAATCACGCCTCTTTGATTGATGGTGTTCGCCTAGCAAGTGCACAAAATAAAGCCAAGGTGACATTGTTTGATCATCAAAATCTCGACTCACTGGAAGAATCGCTCAAGCAAGATACTCACCCCCTCAAGTTGATTGTGGTCGATGGTGTATTCAGTATGGATGGGGATATCGCGCCCGTAGAAAAACTACTTCACATTGCCGAACAATATGATGCCTTGTTGATGGTAGATGACGCACATGGATTTGGGGTGCTTGGCGAACAAGGCCACGGTATTTTGGAACAAGCAGGCGTGCATTCAGAGCGAATTATCTATGTCGGCACACTTGGTAAGGCGGCTGGCGTTAGTGGTGCATTTATTTGTGCAGCTGCACCGTTTATTGAGTGGCTCATCCAAAAAGGACGGCCCTACATTTACAGTACGGCTACACCACCGGCGATTGCTCACACATTACTCAGCAGCGTTGAGTTGATCGAAGGCGATGAAGGTATTACTCGTCGTAAAAAACTGAATGAACTGATTCAGGTTTGGCGTGATGAAATGATTTTCTCAAGCTGGGAAAAAACTCCTTCATCTACCCCAATTCAGCCAGTCATTTTAGGAAGCAATGCCAACGCATTAGCAGTAGCTAAGCTCTTGGATGAAGCGGGTTATTGGATTCCAGCAATCCGCCCGCCCACCGTTCCTGTTGACACTTCTCGCCTGCGTATTACTTTTTCTGCAAACCATAGTGTTGATGACTTACGTGAGTTGATTCAGGCATTGAAGGCCATTGAGAAAATAGTAGGAAGTGATTTATGACCATCAATACCTCTACTGGATTTTTTGTTACTGGCACGGATACTGAAGTTGGCAAAACTTTGCTTAGTGGTGCGCTCATTCTCAAACTAAGAGAGGTGGGGATCAGTGCAGTCGGTTTTAAGCCTGTAGTCGCCGGTACCTATATTGACTCCAACGGTCAGAAACTGAATGAAGACCTAGAAACATTACGGATCGCATCAGGATTAAATCTTCAGGAGCAAAGTCTTTGCCCCTATATTCTGGATGATGCAGCCGCTCCGCACCTTGTTGCCAAGAAAAATGATATTTACCTAGACTCCTCCATCATCTTGGGTGATTTACATTCCTTGGGCCAACAATTTGAGGCGGTCGTTGTTGAGGGTGCGGGTGGCTTTTTAGTCCCTCTAAATGAGCAGGAAGATTTGGGTGATCTCGCTCAGGCAATAGATTTGCCAGTGATCCTCGTAGTAGGCATGCGTTTGGGCTGCATTAATCACGCTCTGCTCACATGTGAAGCAATTGTGTCGCGCCAGTTGACGATTGCCGGTTGGGTAGCAAATACGCTTTCAGAGGAAATGCCTTTTTTAGAAGAGAATATTCAAACCTTAAAAGAGCGAATTTTTGCGCCTTTTTTAGGCGTTATTCCCACCCTTCCTAAGCAGCTTCAGAAGCCAGAGAATGCCCCCTACTCCATAGAGGTATTACGATTTGCTGCGGAGCACATAAAACTGCCTGAGTAAATTCAGATAAGATGAAGCTATGCGATTACTTCCAGAAATCATCGACTCCGCATCAGCCATTCAAGAGATTCGACGCAATATTCATGCGCATCCAGAATTGCGTTTTGAAGAAAATCGCACTTCCGATCTGGTAGCAAAAGCACTTTCAAGTTGGGGTATTACGGTGTATCGCGGCCTAGGAAAAACTGGGGTTGTTGGCAAACTCGATGGCGACTTAGGTCAAGGCAAGATGATTGGCTTGCGTGCCGATATGGATGCGCTACCACTACAAGAACACAATACCTTTGAACACACTTCAAAGAATCCCGGCAAGATGCATGCCTGTGGCCATGATGGTCACACTGCAATGCTCTTAGGTGCCGCCCAATATTTATCAAACCATCGCGATTTCAAAGGCTCAGTTATTTTTATTTTTCAGCCAGCTGAAGAAGGTGGTGCCGGCGCGCAAGAAATGATTAACGATGGGTTATTCAAACAATTTCCTTGCGATGCTGTTTTTGGTTTGCATAACTGGCCCGGTCTTGCCGAAGGCCATTTTGGCGTGACCTCTGGCCCGATGATGGCCTCAAGTAATACTTTTGAAATCACTATCCGCGGTAAAGGTGGGCATGCTGCTTTGCCACACAACAGCGCTGACCCACTACTAGCAGGAACTCAAGTTGTACAAGCACTACAAAGCATCATTACCCGAAATAAACGTCCCGTGGATGCAGCAGTGTTATCAGTCACCCAGTTTCATGCAGGCGAGACTAGCAACGTTATTCCGGATAGCGCTTTTATCGGTGGAACTGTTCGCACATTCACGATAGAAGTTTTAGATTTAATTGAACAACGTTTGAGAGAAATCTCTCACAACGTATCCAGTGCATTTGACTGTCAAGCGGAAGTGAGTTTTTCTCGCAACTATCCCCCGCTCATTAATCATGACAAGGAAGTAGACTTCGCAAGCGAGGTCATGGGTGAATTGGTTGGGACGCAAAACGTCAACACTTCAATCGATCCCACGATGGGTGCAGAAGACTTTGCATTTATGCTCTTGGAGAAACCTGGTTGCTATGTGTTCCTAGGGAATGGTGATGGCGATCACCGTGCAGTAGGTCATGGCATGGGTCCATGCCATCTTCATAATCCCTCTTATGACTTCAATGATGCATTGATCCCTGTTGGCGTGAGCTACTGGGTCAAGTTAGCCCAGCGCTACTTAGAAAAATAATTTGCTCCGAGTATTTTAGTTTTACGAGTTCGTAAATTTAGCGGGGCGCTTTTCCATAAAAGCTGCCATACCTTCTTTTTGATCATTGGTTGCAAAGCAAGAATGGAACAAACGACGCTCAAAATGGATGCCTTCTGAGAGCGTAGTTTCATAAGCGGTATTGATTGCTTCTTTCACCATGATTGCAGTAAGCAATGGCATGTCTGCAATTGTTTTGGCAATCGCTTTTACTTCTTTTAGCAAATCCGCCTGAGGGAAGATGCGAGCAACAAGGCCTGAGCGCTCAGCTTCAGCAGCATCCATCATGCGGCCAGTCAAAGCCAAGTCCATTGCTTTTGCTTTGGAAACAGCGCGCGGTAAACGCTGCGTTCCACCAGCACCAGGGATGATTCCCAATTTCACTTCTGGTTGCGCAAACTTAGCGCTATCAGCCGCCATGATGGTGTCGCACATCATGGCCAATTCACATCCGCCACCAAGAGCGTATCCAGATACTGCCGCAATCACTGGCTTACGCACTTTTCTAATCTCTTCCCAATTGCGAGAGATAAAGTCGCCGCGATAAACATTAGCGAATCCATATTTCGCCATCGTTGCAATATCTGCACCAGCAGCAAATGCTTTTTCACTACCGGTAACAATGATGCAACCAATGTTGTCATCAGCATCAAAACTCAATAACGCTGCACCCAACTCATCCATTAGCTCATCATTCAGGGCGTTTAATACTTGCGGGCGATTGAGGGTAATGACAGCAACCTTGCCATCCACTTCAGTCAATATGGTGTTGTAAGTCATCGATCTCTTTCAAAAATAGATTGGTTCAGCGCGGCAACAATAACCACATCTTGCCATCTTGCTTCATACGTCCTGCTAATTCGCCTGCAGAATCCCCTGATCCCCAATAGTAATCCGCTCGTACCCCGCCTACAATGGCTTTGCCCGTATCCTGGGCCATCACCAGCCTCTGCAATGCCTGACTACTTAAGGGCTTAGTTGTACTCAAAAATACTGGGGCGCCTAAAGGCATGGCCTTCAGATCAATGGCAATGCTGCGCTCAGCAGTCAAAGGCACTCCCAAAGCGCCATTAGGGCCAAGATCTGCGCTGACATTCCCAGGAAGCTCTTTGAAGAACACAAAGCGAGGATTAGCATTCAGCATCTCCTCTACACGTCCTGGATTGCGCTTAGCCCAAGCAGAAATGCCTTGCATCGTTGCTTCGCTCCGGGTGATTTCTTTCCGGTCCAGCAACCACTGTGCAAATGATTTGAATGGCTGATCATTGGTGCCGGCATAGCCGAGTCGCAATACGCGCCCATCTTCCAAACGAATTTTTCCAGAGCCTTGGATTTGCATAAAAGCGGTAGCTACAGGATCTTGTACCCAAGCAATCTCAGAACCACGCAGCACCCCAGAACTCATTAACTCTGCACGTGTCGGCGCAGGGTTTGGCTTCGAGGTCTTCCACGCAGCTGGCAAGCCATATAAGGGAACAGAGTAAGTAGCCGTGCGGGTCTGGGAGCCATTCATCACCGGCTCGTAATACCCAGTGATAAGGCCGGATTCATTGCCTGTAGCGCTGTTACGCACCTCATATGCCTGAAAATTCCCCTCAAAATATTGGCGAATTGCACGTCCATCCCGGCCTGAAACGTTACCAGCTTGAGCACATGCTTGGCGCCAATTAATTTCACTATTGCGTTTACGCAGGGCATCACAACTTTTGAGCCAAGCTGGCCAAGCCTGCGTTAAATCATCCTCTTGCCAGCCGGGCAAGTCTTGCCATGAAACTGATCTAAAGCTGGCAATCGAGGAGGTATAGGAAGATGGGGCGCTACCGCTAGACCGATAACCAGATCCACGAGTAGAAGGCGTAGAGCAAGCGGCTAATAAGCTGGCAATGCTGATTACGAATACACTGCAGAAAAGGATTCGAGAAGGATTCTTGAGACTTATTAATTTGGATATAAAAATCATGATTGCCAATTTACTAGATGAATACCCAATGATCTTGTTTGCATTAGAGGGTGGCCTAGCTTTAGCCCTTCTGCTATTTATTGTCCTTTGGACTGGTAAGGGCAAAAAATAGGGTTTATTGAGGGCTCAATGCAAGGTTCTTGGCATTACTAAAGCAAATTCCGGGATTGGGGCCTGGAAAAACTGAGCCTCTTCAGTCACGCAGAAATACTCACCACGCATAGTTCCTGCTGGCGTTGGCAAAGTGGCCCAGCTGGTGTACTCAAAGTGCTCACCCGCCCGCAGAAGCGGTTGTTGCCCTACAACCCCCAAGCCACGGACTTCCTGGACATCATTGTCCCCGTCAGTGATGAACCAATGGCGGGCAATGAGCTGAATACTAGCCGTACCCGTATTTCTAATGGTGACGGTATAAGCAAACGCAAATTGGCGGTTATCGGGGTCAGACTGGTCGGGCAAATACTGGGTTTTGACCGTAATGCTGATTTCATGAGGATTCATGCTCGAATTCTGCTCCATCCTAAGCCCAACTGCAAGCTAGAATCTAGGGATGGATAGCCAGAAATCACCCTCAAATAGCCAGTTTGTCATCGCCCCCTCCATTTTGTCGGCTGACTTTGCCTGCCTAGGCAAAGAAGTTCAAGATGTTCTATTGGCAGGCGCCGACTGGATTCACTTTGATGTGATGGACAACCACTACGTTCCGAACCTGACTATTGGGCCTTTAGTTTGCGAAGCGATACGCCCGCATGCAACAAAAGATGGCAAGCCAGCGATGATTGATGTGCATTTAATGGTTGAGCCGGTAGACCGCCTCGTTCCAGACTTTGCAAAAGCTGGTGCAAACCTGATTAGCTTTCATCCAGAGGCAAGCCCTCATGTGAACCGCACAATTAATTTGATTCGCGATCAAGGTTGTCAAGCTGGCTTAGTCTTAAATCCAGCCACTCCGCTTGATCACCTCGATCACACGCTTGAATTGCTTGATCTGGTTTTGTTGATGTCAGTGAACCCGGGGTTTGGTGGTCAATCATTTATTCCAAGTACTCTCAATAAGATTGCACAGGTACGTGCACGCTTAGATCGCCATCAACAAGAAACGGGTCGCCATATTCGACTTGAAGTGGATGGTGGAATTAAAGTCGACAATATTGCAGAAGTAGCTAAAGCTGGTGCAGATACATTTGTTGCAGGCTCCGCAATCTTTGGCAAAGAAAATTATGCCGATGTGATTAAAGCGATGCGCGCAGAACTAGCGACGTCAGGAAAAGCGTAATGCAGCACGAAGAATTTCTTGCCCTAGCAAAACAGGGTTTCAATCGCATTCCCTTAGTAAAAGAAGTATTGGCGGACCTCGAGACGCCTCTGTCACTCTACGTCAAACTCACACAAGCTTTTGGACAAAAAAATACTTATTTACTTGAGTCTGTTCTAGGTGGCGAGCGCTTTGGTCGCTTCTCTTTTATTGGCCTGCCTGCCAAAACTGTTTTAAGAACGGTTGGCACACCAGATGCGCCACTAACTGAAGTACTCTTCAATGACAAAGTGATTGAAACTAATCATGACAACCCATTGGATTTTGTAGACGCCTATTTCAAGCGCTTCAAAGTAGCAGTGCAACCTGGCCTCCCGCGCTTCTGTGGCGGGCTTGCTGGCTACTTTGGCTATGACACCGTTCGTTACATCGAATCACGTTTAGCGAAACACAATCTGCCAGATGAATTAGGTGTGCCTGATATTCAATTGATGCTCACCGAAGAGTTGGCGGTGGTTGATAACGTTGCGGGTCGTATTTATTTAATCGTGTATGCAGACCCCAGTGTTACCGATAGCTTTGAAAAAGGCCAAGCTCGCTTAAAAGAATTACTTGCTTGCCTCAGCAAACCAGTGAGTATGCCAGCGTCCTTACCAAGCACCAAAACAGAATTGGTACGCAAGTTCAAAGCAGCTGATTTTGAAAATGCCGTTCTCAAAACTAAAGAATATATTTTGGCTGGCGATTGCATGCAGGTAGTGATCGGTCAACGTATCAGCAAACCTTTCACAGATTCACCTCTCGCCCTCTACCGTGCGTTGCGATCGTTGAATCCATCACCTTACATGTACTTCTATGACTTTGGTGACTTGCAAGTAGTAGGCTCATCTCCTGAGATCTTGGTGCGCCAAGAGCAACGTGAGAACCAAAAGATTGTGACGATTCGTCCGCTAGCTGGTACACGTCCTCGTGGTGCCACACCTGAAGAGGATGAGCGTCTTGCCACCGAATTGCTTGCCGACCCAAAAGAAATTGCTGAGCACGTCATGTTGATTGACTTAGCGCGCAACGATGTGGGTCGTATCGCAAAGACAGGTACCGTCAAGGTGACTGATTCGATGTCGATTGAAAAGTATTCTCATGTACAGCACATTGTGAGCTCTGTTGAAGGTGAATTACTAGACAATATGAGCAATATGGACGTTCTACGAGCAACCTTCCCAGCCGGCACTTTATCGGGCGCCCCAAAAATTCGGGCGATGGAAATTATTGATGAGATGGAAATTGTGAAACGCGGTGTCTATGGTGGCGCAGTAGGCTACCTCTCCTTCTCTGGAGACATGGATGTAGCGATCGCCATTCGTACTGGTGTGATTCGTGATGGCGTACTGCATTCTCAGGCTGGCGCTGGTGTAGTTGCAGATTCCGACCCTACTGCCGAGTGGAAAGAAACCGAAGCCAAAGCCCGAGCAGTATTAATGGCGGCTGATTTAGTACAAGGAGGACTCGATGCTCCTCATGATTGATAACTACGATTCATTTACCTACAACCTCGTTCAGTATTTTGCGGAGCTTGGTGAAGAGGTCAAAGTTTTCCGTAACGATGAAATTTCCGTTGATGAGATTGCCAAAATCAATCCTGCGCGCATTTGTATTTCACCAGGGCCTTGCAGTCCAGCTGAAGCAGGTATTTCGGTAGCTACGATTCAACGCTATGCCGGACAGATTCCAATTCTCGGTGTCTGCCTTGGACATCAAGCAATTGGCGAGGCCTTTGGCGGCAAAATTATTCGCGCCCAAAAAGTGATGCACGGCAAGACGGATGATATTCACCATACTGGTGTTGGCGTTTTTAAAGACTTGCCAAACCCATTCAAAGTAACGCGTTATCACTCCCTCGCCATTGAGAAGAGTTCATTGCCGGCAGTTCTCGAAGTAACAGCCACCTCATCTGATGGTGAAATCATGGGCGTGCGTCATAAGGAACTTGCAGTCGAGGGCGTGCAATTTCATCCAGAATCCATTCTTTCTGAGCATGGTCATGCACTGCTGAAAAATTTCTTGCAAGCCAAATAACTCAAAAGCATTAAATCGATCCCTATGCCCATTACGCCTCAGCAAGCACTACAACGTTGTATTGAACATCGTGAACTTTTTCATGATGAGATGACAGCAATGATGCGTCTGATCATGAGTGGTGAGATGCCGCCAACCCTAGTGGCTGGCCTACTAGTTGCCCTCCGCACCAAAAAAGAGACTGTTGGCGAAATTGCCGCTGCCGCTCAAGTGATGCGTGAATTTGCGACGCCAGTACACGTCGAAGATAGAAAAAACTTGGTAGATGTGGTGGGTACTGGTGGTGATGGCGCCCATACCTTCAATATTTCTACTGCCGCGATGTTTGTAGCGGCAGCAGCTGGTGCAAAAATTGCTAAGCATGGTAATCGTAGCGTCAGCAGTAAATCCGGAAGCGCAGATATTCTGGAGTCGCTAGGCGTGAAGCTATCGCTCTCACCAGAGCAAGTCGCAAAATGCATTTCAGAAGTGGGCGCAGGGTTTATGTTTGCGCCGAATCATCACCCTGCAATGAAGAATGTCGTCCCAATTCGCAAAGATTTGGGTGTACGCACTATTTTCAATATCCTAGGTCCCCTTACAAACCCAGCGGATGCTAAGCGCATCCTGATGGGCGTATTTCATGCAGACTTAGTCGGAATTCAGGCGCGCGTATTGCAGGCCATGGGCATGGATCACGCACTAGTAGTCTATGGCCGTGATGGTTTAGATGAGATCTCTCTTGAAGGCCCCACCCTCGTAGGCGAATTGAAAGATGGTCAGGTCCGTGAATATGAAATTCATCCAAAAGACTTTGGCTTAAGCACCGCTCTGACCAATAGCTTTAAGGTGGCTGACGCCGAAGAATCTAAAGCGATTGTGCTGGATGTACTCAACAAAAAATCTGGCCCAGCGAGTGACATTGTTTGCCTCAATGCTGGTGCAGTGCTGTATGTAGCTGATGTGGCGCCAAGCATTGCTAGCGGCATTCAGATGGCGCAAGCAGCCATCGCTTCTGGCGCTGCCCGTCAAAAGCTAGACCAATTTGTAGCCGCAACCCAAAACTAATTAAGATCTTCATGAGCGATATCCTCGACAAAATTGTTGCCACCAAAAAAATTGAGGTTGCCGCTGATTCAAAAAAAATCTCTTTGGCTAATCAACGCGATCAGGCTGAAGAAAATAATCGCGACGCGCTCTTAAAGCCTCGGGGCTTTATTCAATCTATCGAAAATAAGATTGCGGCAGGTAAGGCTGGCGTGATTACCGAGATAAAAAAAGCGAGTCCTAGTAAAGGCATCTTGCGAGAAAACTTTCAGCCGGCTGAGATTGCTCAATCTTATGAAAAAAATGGCGCCGCCTGCTTATCCGTTCTTACGGACAAAGATTATTTCCAAGGGGCGAATGCTTACCTTCAAGCCGCAAGAGCCGCTTGCAGCATTCCAGCCTTACGTAAAGACTTTACGATTGATCCCTATCAAGTCTATGAGGCAAGAGCGATTGGCGCTGATGCTATTTTATTAATTGTGGCTTGCTTAGAACTCAATCAAATGAAAGAGTTGGAGGCCTGTGCACATGAGCTGGGCTTGGATGTTCTGGTTGAGGTTCATAACGCTCCTGAGCTGGGGCAAGCTCTCGAGTTAAAAACCCCACTACTCGGAATTAATAATCGCAATCTCAAAACATTTGAAGTGACCCTTCAAACAACCCTGTCTTTGTTATCAATGGTGCCAAAGGGAAAAACTTTGGTTACTGAGTCAGGCATCATGAGCCGTGCTGATGTGCAGTTGATGCGTGATCACCAAATTAATGCATTTTTAGTCGGCGAAGCCTTTATGCGTGCCAGCGATCCGGGCGTAGCTTTAGGCGAACTGTTTAACTAGGCAAGCTTGGAGGGCTTCAGCAAATCTAGCCCCATCTTAATCAACCCAACGAGCACTATTGTGCCAATCACGTCACCAATTAGCATCACTAAGAAGTGATTAAAACTCCCGGCCTCATCAAGACTTCTGACCGCAAACCACCATTGATGCAAACCAGCACTCAGAGCTGCGTAGATCAAAGTACAAATTGCTAGTTTAGGCAAACTCAAGTTACTCAGATTCGGTGATATTTTTAGATTGCTCAATACAAAGATCGTGGCCAAATACGGGGCAAAGCCTGATATCAGCCCTACGCCAACACAAGTTGTGAGTTCATGCGGGAATGGTCCTAAATAACTAATGAAAAAGGATGCCATGGCTATTCCCAAAGCTCCTGGCAATCCAAATATCAGGGTAAGAAATAGGCGTAGACCAGCAGGCAGATAAATCCAGCTCACTCCCAGACCAAATGTCAGGTGGCTTGTCAGCCAATCATTGAGATAAAACAGGGTCGTATAAAGGAAAATGCTAACCAAAAAGCCTGTTGTCGATTCCGAGAATATTCTTTTCATGACTGTCAGCATGGTTATTTATTGATTATTAGCTCATACTACCGCCCTTGAATTAGGGAATATACTAAGATTAACCCTGAGGCTAATAGCCTTCTAAACATCGATATAAAGATATGTCCACCATTAAATCCTCTTGCTACATTCGTTTTTTAAACCTGATTGATGTTCTTGACCGCATCAATCCCGGGAAAAAGCTCGACTCTATTGAAGAAAGTCTTCTAGATAAAATTGTTTTGAGTTTTCATGCCAAAAAGTCCATTTTGGTAGGGGACCTTATCTCCATGTCAGAGCTTGGTTCTCAGGCAACCCTTCACGGACGGCTCAAGAATCTCAGTGCTATGGGATATATCAAGATGGCAGCGAATGAAGATGGGCGCAAAAAGGAAGTGGTTCCGAGCAAGATTGCTATCAAGCGCTATGAAGAAATTGCCAAGTGCTTAGAAAAGGCTGTCAAAGCTAGCTAATTCATCAATGCTATAGAACTAAAAAAGCCCTTAACTAGTAAGGGCTTTTTTACTTAGCGGGACTGGTTTTATACGTTAAACAGGAAGTTCAAGACGTCGCCGTCTTTAACAACATACTCTTTACCTTCAGCCCGCATCTTTCCAGCCTCTTTTGCACCAGACTCACCCTTGAATTGAACAAAATCTTCAAATGCAATGGTTTGGGCACGAATAAAGCCACGCTCAAAGTCTGTATGAATCACCCCAGCAGCCTGCGGAGCGGTATCACCTTGATGAATAGTCCAGGCGCGAACCTCTTTAACACCGGCTGTAAAGTAAGTCTGCAAGCCCAGTAACTTATAACCCGCACGAATCACACGATCTAATCCAGACTCTTCCATGCCGAGGTCTGCCAAGAACTCAACCTTGTCAGCATCATCCAAATCCGCAATCTCAGCCTCGATTGCTGCACAAACAGCAACAACTGGTGCACCCTCTTTAGCTGCGTGCTGAATCACTGCCTCTAGATGCGGATTGTTGGCAAAGCCATCTTCTTTGACGTTGGCGATATACATCGCTGGTTTTGCTGTGATCAAGCAGAGTGGCTTCAAGAGCAAATTTTCTTCGTCAGTCAGCTTCAAGCTACGAACTGGCTGAGCTTGATCCAAATGGGCCTGCACCTTAGTTAGCACAGCCACCAAAGCAGCGGCCTCTTTGTCATTTCCTGACTTGGCTGCCTTACTAGAACGCTGGAGAGTTTTTTCTACAGTGGTTAAGTCGGATAAGGCCAACTCGGTATCAATCACTGCGATATCGGAGATCGGATCGATCTTGCCCGCTACGTGGATTACGTTAGCGTCCTCAAAACAGCGCACCACATGGGTAATGGCGTCAGTTTCTCGAATATTCGCTAAAAATTGATTCCCGAGACCTTCGCCTTTAGAGGCTCCAGCTACCAAGCCCGCAATATCGACAAATTCGACAGCTGCAGGCAGGATGCGCTCAGGCTTGACGATCTCAGCCAAAGCGGCAAGACGGGGGTCAGGAACCTCGACTACACCCACATTAGGCTCGATCGTGCAGAAAGGATAGTTTTCCGCCGCGATTCCAGCCTTGGTAAGCGCGTTAAAGAGGGTAGATTTGCCGACGTTAGGCAGGCCGACGATGCCACATTTCAAAGACATAGCCGTATTGTAAAGGGCTAGTTTCGATATCATCGAGATATGTCAGAAGTTAGCCAAAATACCTCAGCTAAATTACCCAAAAATACCTCCCAAATGCGAACAATCGATGTCGCTGTAGTGGGTGGAGGTATAGCGGGTAAGGCCTGCGCCTTAGGCCTTGCTCAGCTGGGCCTGCAAACTATTCAAATTGCCCCAGACTTAGGGCAAACCGTTTCTGCTCCACAGGGGAGTCAATGGGGACAACGCATTTACGCTTTTTCTCCCAGCACTCAAAAACTATTAGCTCATCTTCAAATTTGGGATGCCGTTGATCACAGCCGCATGCAACCTGTTCGGGATATGCGGATTTATGGCGATCGTGGAGAAAAACATGATCAACTGCATTTGTCTGCTTTTGAAGCGGGGACACCTCAGTTGGCTTGGATTGGCGAATCGAACGTAATCGAACACACCCTAGATCAGGCCTCACGCTTCCAAAATAAATTAGAGCGCATCAATGATTCGGTAGAAAACATTCAAGTAGATTCAGATGGAGCAACGCTGCAACTGAAAAATGGATCCGCCTTGCGTGCCCAACTCGTTATTGCCGCTGACGGAGCTAATTCAGCGATACGTGCTGAGCTAGGCATTTCCACAAAAGAAGAAAGTTATTCACAAAGTGGCGTGGTAGCAAATTGGATTTGCAGTAACGCACACTTAGAAACTGCCTATCAATGGTTTTTGTCAGGTGGCGATATCGTAGCAATGTTGCCATTACCGAACAAACAAGTCTCGATGGTGTGGTCAACTTCAACAGAAAATGCTGCCGAACTTTTAAAGCTAGATCAAGCAGCTTGGACTGAAAAGTTTTCTTCAATTGCTAATGGAGCAATAGTTAAGCAACTTGGATTGCTCACACTAAATTCAATGCCAGCCGCCTTTCCTCTCAGAAGAATTCGTGCGAGCCGTTTTATCGGACCAGATGACAATCCCAAGGTTGCACTGATTGGGGATGCCGCTCATGTGATGCACCCACTGGCTGGACAAGGACTGAACCTAGGATTAAGAGATGTAGCAACACTGCTGCATATTTTGAGTAAGCGAGAATCCTTTCGCCTACCAAACGACAAAGTATTGTTGCGTCGTTATGAGCGTCAGCGTCAAGGCGATACTAGCGCCCTCCTCTGGGTGACAGACAAGCTCAAGAAGTTATTCTCAGCTAGCAGCGGTACAGAGAAACAATTGCGCAATTGGGGCTTAGGCCTCGTCAATCGTAGTCACTTTATTAAACGGCGCCTTATTGAACGCGCCCTTGGAGATGCTGATTTTGAATAAATTAATTTCTATCATTGCTTTAGCTTGCTCTCTCACCCTTCTAGTGGGAACAGTCAACGCACAATCGGAACAACAGGTCCGAACTGAATTACAAAAGAAAATTGGCGTCAATACCAAAATTAAAAGTGTTTCCCCATCACCTATTCCTGGCATATATGAGGTGTTGGTTGGGAATGATGTGTTTTATACCGATGCGAACAGTAAATATTTAATTCAGGGTGAAATCATTGAGATTGCCACAGGAAAAAATATTACCGAGCAAAAACAGGCGGACCTGAATCGCATTAAATGGTCCGAACTGAATCCATCAAATGCTTTAAAAGCAGTACGTGGCAATGGCAGTCGACAGCTGGCTATTTTCTCTGACCCCAACTGCGGTTACTGCAAGCGTCTTGAGAAATCACTCCAACAGTTAGACAACGTCACTATCTACACCTACCTCATTCCGATTCTGTCACCTGACTCTGCGCAGAAGTCCAAACAAATTTGGTGCTCCGCTGATCCACAAAAAGCCTACATTGATTGGATGATCAATGGCATTGCGCCGAGCGGCAAAAGCGACTGTGCTACTCCTTTAGACAAGAATATGGCCTTTGCCAAAACCTATGGCATTACTGGTACCCCTACTATTTTCTTTACTGATGGCAGCCGCTTCCCGGGCGCCGTGCAAATCACCGACATTGAAAAGAAATTTAACAGTCTGAAGTAATAGGTCAAGTTTATGAACGAGTTAAATACCTCTGATCTACCAGCAATCCAATACACCATTTGGGCGGCAGATCTGCATGGTCACTGCTTTCATGTGAAATTGCGTATTGAGAACCCATTGCCGAATGGGCAGATTCTGCAAATGCCTGCATGGATTCCAGGCAGTTATTTGATAAGGGATTTCAGCAAGCAAATTGAAACGATTGAAGCGTTTGCAGTCAGCAACCCCAGCGAATCTTTACCACTAGAGCGCATCGACAACGATCAGTGGCGCCTTCCAATAGTCGCTGGCCCAGTAGAGATTCTGACAACGGTATATGCATTTGATTCTTCGGTACGCGCCGCCTATCTTGATACTGAACGCGCGTTTGTTAATCCAAGCAGTTTATGTTTGGCAGTCAAAGGTCAAGAGGCACTTCCATGCGCCTTGGTGTTGATCCCACCTAGAGATGCTTGTGCGAATTCTTGGACTGTTCAGACAGGCTTGCAGCCAGCTAAAGTGGATAACCAAGGTTATGGCTTTTATCTTGCCAAAAATTATGATGATCTTCTTGATCATCCGATTGCTATGGGTGAGTTTCAAATTGCCCATTGGAAATCCAATGGCGTGTCACACAGCATGGCGATTCAGGGCTGCGTTCATGAAATTGATCTAGAGCGCCTAGCAACAGATCTTCAAGCAATCTGCGCTTGCACAATTAATCTCTTTGAGCCCAAGACAAAGAAAGCACCTTTCCAAAATTATTTATTTCTAGTCAACGCGGTTCTTTCTGGATATGGTGGACTTGAGCATCGCAATAGCACTGCACTGCTGTGCCGTCGGGATCAGATTCCACAAGTCAGCACTCCTTTGGATGAAGCATCCTATCGTGAGTTTTTAGGTCTCTGTAGTCATGAGTATTTTCATGCTTGGCTAGTCAAACGGATTCAGCCTAAAGCATTTCAACCCTATCAACTCGATCGCAGAAACCACACCCGCTTGCTGTGGTTATTTGAAGGCTTTACGAGTTACTACGATGACTTGCAACTGTTTCGCAGTAAACGCATTGACCTGAAAACCTATCTCAAGCTAGTTGCTAATAATTGGAATAGTATCTTGCGTGGACCAGGCAGATTCAAGCAAAGCCTGGCTGATAGTTCTTTTGATGCCTGGACTAAGTATTACCAAGCCGATGAGAACACTCCGAATGCCGTAGTGAGTTATTACGGTAAGGGTGCATTGCTTGCCTTAGGTTTAGATCTCAAGATTCGCGTATTCACTAACAACCGTCAATCTCTAGATGATTTGGTGCGTCTCATCTGGCAAACACATGGTGTCACACTAGACGGCATTGCTGAAGATGGCTTGGATGACTTGATATTCGCACTTCTGGGTAAAGAATTTAATAAGACTTGGAATGAATTTAAGTCTCGCTATATTTTTGGTGTTGAGGATATTCCGATTCAGAAGTGGATTAATTCGAAGATCATTTCAGTCAAACAAAAAACTCACTCGAAGCTTGAGCAAATTAAATTGCAATTAGGATTGCGTACTAGCGATGCGAATGGCTGGCTAAAGGTAACGCATGTGCTCGATGGTGGGGCTGCGCAATTAGCAGGTCTGTCAGCTGGAGATCTTCTTGCTAGCATTAATGGCGAACGAATTACTGCTTCTCGTTGGGATAAGGTTCTTTCTAGTTTGATCTTGGGACAAGTCATCCATATTTGCTTTTACCGAGATGATCTAGAGCATGAGTGCATGACCGTCCTTGAGGATGATCAAATTCCAAAGCAGTACACGCTCACTCCAGCTGAGTAATGCATTCGTTTTCTGCTGCTGATATTCCTGAGGACTGGCGCGCCCTACTCGGTGATTATTTTGAATCCTCAGAATGGCAAACGCTACAGACTAATCTCAGGACTGAGCTGAATAAAGATGCAGAGAAGATTTGCCCTGAATCCCAGAATTACTTTAAAGCACTGACTCTTACTCCGCTCAGCAAGGTCAAGATTGTCATACTGGGTCAGGATCCCTACCACTCCCCAGGACTTGCACAGGGCTTAGCTTTTTCGATTCCCAGCGATATTCCGACCAATTCTCGGCAATTCCCTAGCTCCTTACGCAATATCAGCAAAGCACTGGCGCTGGAGGGTTTTGGCACCCTTCCTAACGGCGATCTTTATGCTTGGGCTGAACAAGGCGTATTACTACTCAATACCGCTCTCAGCGTCAAATTGGGTGAGGCTGGCAGTCATGCCAACCTGGGCTGGAAATCTCTGATCGATACACTGATTAGCAATTTGGCCCTCCAAAAGCCCCATTTAGTCTGGATGCTGTGGGGTGGTCATGCTCAATCTAAGCTACCCCTCATTGAGGCAGCCCCGGATCAATTGCTTCTGCAATCCTCCCACCCCTCTGGGCTTGGGGTCTACAAAACGGATCGGCCGTTTCTGGAGCCAGGCGGGATGGCAAGTTGCGGGCATTTCACCAAGGCTAATGCATGGCTGGTGGCACACCAGCAATCGCCGATTCAGTGGGTTGGTGACCATAACAGCTCTACGGATAAAGACTTATTTTCGCTAAGCAGTTAACTTGGGATATTAAAATTCGCAACTAAGCATAGTTAAAAATGCCATTAAACAACCTACACTCCATCACCGACTACAAAGCAACTTCAACAGAGATGATTGAGGAATATCGACGCCAATCTGTGCTAGCGTCATCCGTAGATCAGGCCGATATCGATTTAATGAATTTTCTAGACCAAATCGTTCTGGATACTGAATAAGGATGTCTTAGCCTGAATCATCGAGATGACCTTAGTCAGTCATGCTTTAAGCCCTCCAAGAAACCTGTTACTCGCTCTACCGCTTCGTCATAACTAGGGCTATAGTTCAAAACATCAATTTCATTAAATTGGGGCTTTAGTACATGAGCCCTACTTTGGATTTGTTTAATAAATTGATCAGCATGTCTCAACAAAAAATGTTTAGCGACTCGCAATTCTTGGGGCTCTCGCTCAATTACTAGTGACAGATCAAATAAATCTCGAGCCGCCGCCCTATCCCCTCTGTGCCAAAGTTTTTTTGCCACAATTTCTACAGCAGTCTCAACACGAATGGTGTCGCCAAAAATATTCCACATTTCAAATCCAGGCTTAGTGAGATTAGGGGATGCCACGAAATCAATTTCCCCCTCTGGACGAATTAACTTGACATAGGAGTTTTGGTCTTCGACATATTGTGAAGAAATATCAGCAGCTACATCACTCAGCCTTGGAGTGACAAAACCCAGGTACTGGGGATCAGGAACAAAAATATCAATATCCTTGCTGAGCCGATGCTGATAGCGCAACATCAGAACAGTTCCTCCCCCGAATGTCCAAAAGGGGTCAGCCATTCCATGCTTTTTAATTTCGGCAATGATTCGAAGTGCATGGGGAAATAACTCTTTCCAAACACCATCAGGCAGATCACGTCCGTGAATTGATTTACTCATTTAGCATTACCGCCAAGCCACTCTTGGCGAGTGCATTTCATGAGCCCAACGATCAATATTTTTCCATATGCTCTTTGGGGAGATATTACTTGCTTTCGCTGCCTCCTCAACTGCCAAAACAATTAGAGGTAATGGGGCCTCATCAAGCAAGGAAGCTATGTAGGGAAAGATGGGTTCTGGAATTTTTCCTGACACCAATGATTTTGCTAACTGTGAGGCAGTTAATTTATTTTTGTAACTCACGCTTGCAGTTTGGCCGGCTGCCTCTAGGGCATATTGCTTTTTATGCCGCCCTTGCATTAAAACATCGATCCCAAGCAACCCGAGTAGAGCTAATAATTTGGCAGCCCCTAAATCCTTTAGGGTGCCATTTTCTAAATGAAGAATGGTTGATCTGGACAAATTGGATAGCTTGGCTAAGCGATCTTGAGTCAAACCAAGAGCAACTCTGCGATTTGCTACCTGCAGTCCAATTTCACGTAAATTCATAGCATGTATTGTGCCACAAACCCATAAAAAATGTGTAATATATTACACATTAAATAGGGGTAAATTATGATGCGATAAAGCCAATAGCAGCATAATTCGACTTATTTATCTATGCTCGCGTATAAAACCCCCGACAGACAAGAAGCCACTATGGCACTTAGCCACTCGATCACCTGTCCAGACTGAAAAAGGCCTGTAAATTGCCCTATATAAGAGCTCGCTAAGGCAGTTATGAAGCCAATTAAGGCAGCGACGAGGAATTTCTTAGCCTTGGGCTTAGCTTTACGCTCTCTTGGGTAAAAAGCTAAGGCGAATACGCCAGTTAAACCACCAATCACCAGAAAAGCTAAAAACCCCATTACCACCCCCATTGTTGCTGCCATCAAATCTATAATCACCATTATGAAGTTGTTGACACTCGGCATCAATCATCACACAGCGCCGGTCGCCATTCGGGAAAAGGTCGCCTTTGACCCTGAATTTCTTCAAGAAGCGTTGCACGATCTTCGCCA
>CANGNV010000011.1 GCA_947455485.1 Burkholderiaceae bacterium
ATGACAAGAAATAGGAAGACTCACAAAAAACTCCTTTTTTAAGACTGTAGAAAATTAACCATCGAGACGACTCAAGAAAACCGCCTTAATGCTTATGGCCAGTACAAAATCGATTGCAAAAAGACATGCCCATCAACATGAAGATTACAAATACCAGTGCTTTTAGATGACCAGCGCCTAGGGAAACCAAAGCGGGGCCTGGACAGAAACCGGCAATACCCCAACCTACACCAAAAATTAAGCTCCCCAAAACCAAGGGTCTTGTAATGTCTTTACGATGCGGCAGATGAAAGGCTCCACTAAAAAAAGCTTCGCTACGTCTGGTGACTACGTAAAAACCAGCCAAACCAACAATCACAGCACCCCCCATCACAAACAATAGGGATGGGTCCCATAAGCCTGTGATATCCAGGAAATTCAATACTTTTTGTGGGTTGCTCATTCCCGAAAGAATTAAACCAAAACCAAATAACAAGCCAATAAGATATTGACTAAATAAATTGAAATGTCTTCTCATCATTAAGCCCCCAAAATGTGGCGAATAATGAACGTCGCCATAAATCCTGAAAACATGAAAAGCATTGTTGCCACCATTGAACGAGGCGATAGACGGGACAAACCACAAATTCCATGACCGCTCGTACACCCAGAACCATATTGGGCTCCAAAACCAACGAGGAGGCCTGCAACCATAATGCTGAACCAGTCTGAATCAATAACTTGAATAGTATGCATATCCAGAATTACAGCCGCCAAGATTGGTGCGGACATCATTCCCAGCACAACTGAAACACGCCAATCTACATCGCCCTTCTGCGGATTCAATAAGCCAGAAACAATACCGCTGATTCCCAAAATTCGGCCATGCAATAACATATAAAAGGCTGCCGCTACGCCTAATAACATTCCACCAATTGAGGAGGGTATTGGGGTGAATGAAATCCAATCAATCTGCATGCTATTCCAATCAAAAGCTAAAAATTAATTACAAGGGTTGGGTGCTAGCCTAAATTGCAAATATAGCAAGGCCAAGTAGGCACCTAGAATAAATCCTGGTAAAGCCAAGAATGACGACAAAGATAATGTGGAGATACCACTGAGGCCCTGCCCAACAGTGCAGCCTAGTGCTGTAACACCGCCGAACCCCATGAGTAGCGCACCCACCAAATGATTGGCTGTATCTTCGGTATTTCGAAAAGATTCCCAGCGAAATGATCTAGTGACAAGCGCAATGAGAGCTGAGCCAGAAATCATTCCAATCACAGCCACAATTCCTAGTGTGAGAACTTTAGAAGTATCGCTATACATCATTAGCCAATCCAACGAATATGCGTATGGCGCAACAAACGATAGACTTTCCATGCGCCCAGAATTCGTCATCAAAAATACTTCTTCTAATGTATTGGGATCCTCAGCGACGTAACCTAGATTACCGCTAACCCACCATATTGCACAAATTGCTACGCCTACTACTATGCCAGCGAAAAGATTCTCAAAAGTCCAGAATGACTTTTTTGCCAAAGCAAAGGCGATAAATATAAGGCCTATGAATAGACCCAAACCTAGGTGAAGGTTGGAGCGTGCAATACCAATTGGGCCGCTTAAAAGACTAGGCAAATCCTGAGGTGTCGCAAGAGACAAAAATACTGAGTCCAATGTATTGGTGCGAATCACCCCCAAGAATCCGCGCATTGTCATATAAGCCGCCAAACCAAGCACCAAGAAAACAATCACGGACTTTAAATTTCCGCCGCCAATACGCACTAGAGTCTTACTCCCGCAGCCTGACGCAAGCACCATACCAAAACCAAAAAGCAAGCTACCTACTAGCGTAGATAGCCACAAAAACTTGCTTCCTGTGTAAAAACTTTTTAACGGGTCAATCAGTCCAGCGTAGGACATTAGCGTAAATCCAATAATTGCCACACCAATTGCCAAAAACCATTGCTTCATGCGATCCCAGCTCGACATAATAAATGCATCAGAGACTGCGCCCATGCTACAAAAGCCTGTCTTTTGCATCACAGCGCCCAACACGAATGTGATCGCAAAGGTACACCATAAAACAGACTTGCCCAATACATCAATATTTACTGCTTGCATAATTAGAATACTTTGACTATTTATTAAATTTGTAAAACTGTTTGTTTAAGTAGGCCACCACATCCACCTCGTCTTCCGGAAAAAGATCCAAGCGCAACTCCGTATTACACATTCCAACCATGGTCTTTAACTTACTAAGGCTTTGCACCTTAGAATCTTTACGGGTGTAAATCATGTCGCCATTGCCAAAACCTGTTTTTTTTGCATGACAGGAGTAACACTTCTCCTCATCGACTTTCTTGCCACGATCAAAATCACTAGATGCGAAAACTGAAAAACTGAGAGCAAAACTAGAAATTACCAAAAAAGCAAAGGTAGGATGTAATCGATTCAATTTCATGACAAATCCATCATTTAGCCCAAGAATTGGCTATTTTAAGGCTTAGAAACTTAATTTGCCCTATTCGCCCTGAATCGAGAGGTAGACGTTGTATGCGTTCATTCGGTTGGCCGCCTTAAATAAAGGGATTCCATCGTATTCAGACCAATCTACTGCGCTATAGGCCTCATCAAACGGGTCCATATTCCGAGCTGCAGAACCCATACTTTCCCGCAAAAAGCGTAAATAATCGCGCGTAAATCCAATATCTTCGATTGGGTTAATTGATTGGGGCCCATGACCAGGGATGACCACTTTAGGGTTGAATTTCTCAAACTCATCAAGGGCCAACAACCAACCCTTGCTATCGGCGTTGCCTACATAAGGAATTCTGCCTTGAAAGACCAGATCCCCTGCAAATAGCACACCCTCCGAAGGAACGTACACCAAAATATCCTCAGGTGAATGCGCTGGACCCACCCTACTAATAATGAAATCAAGTCCGGCAATATTGAGTTTATATTGCTTATCGAACCAAATATCCGCTGGCACTAAATGAGTGTCTTTATTCACCCAAGGAGCAAAATCAACACGGGAGGCGATCAATCTTTGTTTGGCAGTTTCGGAAGCAATGTAACTTCTTCCTTCACTTTGTGCGTATATCTTCGCGCCAATCTTTTTAAACTCTTGCAAGCCGTAAACATGATCAGCGTGATAATGAGTCACAATAACCGCAACCACCTTTTGTGCGCTTACCTTCTTAATTTCTTGGATTAGCTTTTGAGCTAGCACCGGAGATCCAAGAGCATCAATTACCACCACCCCTTTAGGCGTAACAACAAAGCCAGCATTCGAGATAAAGTTTTGATTTTGACTGGTACCCATTTCTGCCAAACCTTGCACAAAATAGGTATTTGGAGCTACCTTGATAGGCTTTAATAAGATTCCGGCAGGATCATTTTTTGGTTCAGCAGCTTGAGAAATGGAAGCAACAAGAAAAATAGCGCTCCCAATGAGCGCTATTTTAATGAGCCTGAATAACATTTGAAGAATGAGTCTACGAAAGATTAAGGTTTAATGTAGGCAAAATGATCTTTGTATTGCAAATCGCCAATTCGGACTACGCCAGATGGAGTGAAGTCGGCATCAAGAATAAATTGATCTTTCTTAAGGTTGCGATTCTTTAAAGTAATCTCACAGACCTCAAAACGAACTCCCCGTGATTTCAATGCAGAAATCAAAGGAGCGTACTCCACGTTGTTCTTTTTATCTTTTGCATTTTCCATCAAAAGATCCACCCCATTAGCATGAGTGACCACAATAATCTTGGTGTCTGGGGCAATATCCATGTGATTACGTATATTTCTAAGACCTTTGAGACCTTGAGACTCTGCATCATCAATGTGATAGACAACTTCTGAACCAGCGGCATAGGACTGCTGCGCAGCCATAGCAGCAAAAGAGATCATAAGGACTGCAATCAATCGAAATATTTTATTCATGAGAATTTTTCCAGGTATTAAGTAATCGAAACCATACCAGGATTGTTATTCACACCCTTGATAATTGGCTCATTTAATTTAACAGCTTTAACTACCTTAACATCACGCAAGTGCCGCTCAATCACATCCCAAATTGGCTCCGTTCCCGCATCTCTTGCTGCCTCACTAACTGGCGCCCAACCGGCTACTTTGTATATCTTACTAGCCTCAATAGACTTGCCGTTCAAACGCATATCAGTAATTCGCTTGCCAGCAGTTTCAGCTGGGTCTATCGTGTATTGCAACCCACCTACACGTACCATATCGCCACCTTGCTGATAGTACGGATCCGGATTGAAAAGATTATCTGCAACGTCCTCAAGAATAGTCTTAATCGTTTCACCAGTCATATTGGTAACAGTGGTGTAAGGATAAGTAATGGCCGTTTGATCAAGTAAGTTCTCACGAGTAATGGCTTGACCCGGTAACAAACTGGTGCCCCAACGGAAGCCCGGCGAGAAAGCAATCTCCGCATTTTTCTGTGACATTAAGCCATCCAGAATAAGTTGATCGAAACTGCCATTGAAGTTACCACGACGGTATAAGAGACCCTCAGTTGTGGCTAATTTCTCATTGAGCTTGGCTTCATATGGAGCTCTCATCTTCGAAATCAACTTACTCATCGTTGGATCGGCGGGAATCATATTTGAAAAGATTGGAAATAACTTATAACGGAAATCTACTGCCTTGCCGCCCTTGACATCAAAATCCAAAGCGCCCAAGAACTTAGTATTTGATCCTGCATTGGTAACCAAAGTGATGCCACCAGCATTTTTAACCTTCACTGGAATAGGCACACCATCATGCGTATGTCCGCCCATAATTGCATCTAAACCACTTACCCGCGATGCCATCTTTAAGTCTACGTCCATGCCATTATGAGAGAGCAAGACGACCACTTTTGCGCCTTTGGCTTTTACTTCATTAATGGTTTTTTGAAGGTTCTCCTCTTGAATACCAAAAGTCCAATCTGGGGTGAAGTAACGCGGATTTGCAATCGGTGTATAGGGGAATGCTTGACCAATAATGGCCACCTGAATTCCGTTTTGCACTTTCATGACATAAGGATTAAAGACATTGTCACCAAAATCAGCGGTCTTAATGTTCTGCGCTACGAAAGAAACCTTGCCTTTAAAGTCGCCATTGACGATCTCCATGACGCGCTTCTCACCTAACGTCATCTCCCAGTGAGGAGTCATGACATCAACCCCCAAAGCAAGTGCCGCGTCCACCATGTCTTGACCATTTGTCCAGAGCGCAGTACCGGACCCTTGCCATGTATCACCGCCATCAAGCAACAATGCGCCAGGACGATTCGCTTTTAATTGTTTAATCAAAGTGGCCATGTGAGCAAAGCCACCCATCTTGCCGTAGTTTTGTGCAGCTGCTACATAATCCAAGTAAGTAAATGCATGTGCATCGCGAGTGCCCGGTTGAATGCCATTTGCTTTTAGGAAATATTCGCCTACTAAGTGAGGTGTTTTACCCTCTTGTGCACCAATACCTAGATTAACGTTTGGCTCACGGAAATAGATCGGCAGCAACTGGGCGTGACAGTCTGTAAAGTGCAAGAAATGAACATTACCAAACTTGGGTAAGTCATAAAATTTTTGCGCAGAGCTTTGGGCATTTACAAAACCAGATTGCAAACTCATACCGCCAGCTGATGCGACGGCTAGCGCCTGTAAAAATTCACGACGACTTAGTGACATAGCAATTCCTATTAGTAAAAACAGGCCTTACGGCCCGTTTTGTTTTTTATTTATTAACGGGTGATTCAGGATCTAAAAGCAAGGCCATAACGTCTTGCATTTGCGTCTCCGTCAACAATTTAAAATGACCAAAACGTGGCATATTGCTGCATACGTTATAGGCTTTTGCATTGTTGATACGATTCCAAGTGTACTCAACAACCTCTTTTGAATAACCTCTTGCCTTGCCGTAATTCCATAGAGATGGCCCGATATTCCCATAAGAGAGTTCTTGGATATCAATTTGGTGACAGTTGTAGCAAGAGCCACCATTTTTTGCTCCCGGCTTATCAGACCAAGTTGCACCCTTACCACTTTGTGCTATTTTTTCGCCGCTCTTCCAATCGCCGATGTACTTGCCATCAGATGGCTGCTTAATAGTAGCCATATTTTCGTTTTGAATTTTCTCACGTACTTTTGGATCGCCACCACCACCTAAATTAACTGGGTTAGAGCAAAACTTTTGTGCAGCATCTTGATCTAAGCGATCGAGGCCTGCAATACCTTTAGCCTCAAAACTAGTGGACATCATTTTGTCAAATGGTGAAGCAGCGTGTACAACACCGATAGACAAGCCTAGTGCAAGCATTAAAAAGGATAATTTATTTTTCATATTATTTATCTCCAGCGATTAACGCTTCAGTCCTGGTGCATTCATAGTTCCGCCCTTAGCATTCACAGCCATGTAGAGTGAAATAGCGATAGTGTCTTCAGAGATGAAGATTGGTTCTGGGAAACGTTGTTGACGATAGCAATCGTTCAAACGACGTTGCATAGTCCAGAAGTTTCCGCTTGAAACACGATATGCAGGCCAATAGCCCCATCCAGCTTCCGCACCCTTTTGTGTAGTGATGTTTGGTAAGTCCTGCAAGCGAATACGCTTGCCATCTGCACCGTGGCATGATGCGCAAGAAAAGTCCATTGGACCACCTTGGTAGAAGAATGACCTCTTACCCATTTCATACAACTCTTTTTCTTTGGGGTGCTTGGCAACGGTATCAATTTTCATACCTTTGGACTCGGCAACCACGTAAGCAACCACAGCTTCGAGATCTTTGCGCTTGCCCTTTTCAAAGCCCGCCTTAATGATTTCTTGATCGTCATAGCCTTGTAATTTGACCATACAAGTCACTAAACGAGATTCCAAATCTTGAACCTTATTGGTGTCTTTGAAATACTTAGGCAACTGTGTATAGGCACCCTTCACTACACCGGGACCCATACCTAAATCACACTTTTCTAATGAGGCATTTTTTGGACCCATAGGTTTTTTCCAAAGATCCTCACCTGCCGCTTCATATAAATCTGCAGGGTTACCATCAGCAATCATTGCTCGATATTTTTCAATCTCATCAGTGGGAGCCGCTGATGAACCGGGGGCCTGCGCTGAAGCAAGACTAGAAAATCCTTGCAGCATTACAAAAACCCCAATAATTGTGCCGTATAAAATACGTGTCTTCATGGTAACCCTTTTTTAGTTATATTTTGACGATACCAAATTAAGAAGCGGTTGCTTCATCAGTTCTTGTTTCGCCCTTGCTGTCAGTCCAGCTAACCACAATCTTGTCGCCCTTAGCACCCTTGTACTTGAAATTCAAGAATGGGTCTTTAGAAACCGCTGTACCGAATTCGGCATTCAACACATCTTTTCCTTGAGCCTTTACATTGAGGTTCTTAATAAACCAAGCTGGAACAGCCTTGCCTGAAGCGTCTTTACGCAGGCCGGACTCCATGTCATGCTTCATCAAAATTTTAACGTCAACTACACCACCGCTCTCAGCAGCTCTTACGCGCATTGGATCTGGCATTTTTTATTCCTTTATTTAAAAATATTTAAAAGTAAATTGTGTATTGCGGGAATTAACCGCCACAACCACCCAATGTCACTTTGATTTCCTTAACGGCCATTACCCACTTGTCACCAATCTTTGCGAGGGCATAGACATTAGAGGTCTGACCCATTTTGATGCGAGTTGTTACGTTTGGAATAGTTCCAGAAGGAATAAAGAATTGAGCAGCAAGAGTACCTGGATTCTTTTCTACCAAAACCGCCAATTGCGTAGCATTACCTGTGGAAGAAACGTTCACCGGAACAACGGCGCCATTTTCTGCGATATCAGGCGCAGTCATTACCACTTCAGCAGACTTTTCTGGTGTACCAGCATTCAATGCGCTAAAAACTTCATCGATGTTTTTGCCATCAAATGCAGCTTTATTCCATTCTGCAGCTTGCGCTTCAGTAATCAAACCTACTGAGGCCATTAAGCCAAAAACTGCTGAATACTTCAGCAAAACACGGCGTTGCTCATTCATAAAAACTCCTTTTCAAATCTTTTTAACGGTAATTCAAATCTTCATCAAACAGCACCAATGTAGCCGATGCTGTTCGTCATATCAATAAGTAATATTACTTTTATAGCTTTTAGCAAATTATCTTACTGCCCTGTCAAAACGTAATGCACTAACTTATGAAGGGTTTCATCTGGAATATCAGACTGTGGTGGCATTGGGATGGAGCCCCAAACACCAGATCCTCCATTTTTTACCTTCTTGACCAACATGTCTTCCGCACCAGACTGACCCTTGTATTTAGCTGCCACATCATTTGTAGCGGGACCAACTAGTTTGGTTGCTTGTGCATGGCATGCGGAGCAATTATTGTCTTTAAACAAGTCAGCAGGCGTTTTTGCCACTTTAGCAGCCGCGGAATGAGTCACTCCGTCAGCGCCAGGCAAAGCCTTTAATGGGGGTTTAGTGGTATCAACACCCACAAATGGGCCAAATGTACGGTTTTGTTCTGCCAAGTTACCCTGAGCATTGCGGACCTCAGGCGGCAAACTAGAGCCAACCTGTACAAATTTGACGCAATTGGTCATGCAAGAACTACCAGTGACGTCAGGCTTGCCCTTAACATGCCATAAACCAGGCGCCATCACCATACCATTTCGGTTGGGCATACGCTTTTGCACTTCGGCAATATTTTTGTCCGAGAGAACAAAATCATCAGGCACAACTTCAGCCAAGTTCAAAATGTATGCAACCACAGCAAATGTTTGGTCTACAGTTAAAGATCTAGGCGCATTCCAAGGCATTGCCCTATAGATAAAGTCCCACAAAGTTGACACAGTTGAAAGGCGCATCATGGTGGTTCTATGTGGTTGCTTATTATCCGATAAGCTAGCCACTCTGCCGGTCTTGATGTCTTCTTTAGTAGTGCCACCAACTAGTGGTGTAAAGATGTCATTTGATTCACCAAATGATCCGTGACATGCAGCACATTTGCCATCCCACACTACTTGACCGTCTGCAACCGAACCAGACCCTTGCGGCAAGCCTTTGAAGTCGGGGCGAACATCAATATCCCAAGCCTTTACTTCAGCCGGAGTGGCATCTCTGCCAATTCCAGGATATTTACTGGTTTGTGCAAACGCTCCCTGCCCAATGAATAAGGATAGTAGCGCTGCTGCAATGCTAGGTTTAACCAACTTGGACATTGCTAACCTCCCCATTGCTCTCGATTTTCCATGATTGAATCGAATTATTGTGATAGATACCCCTTGAACCACGAACATCGCGCAGGGTCTTAATTGCTGGTTGAACATAGCCAGTCTCGTCGGTAGCGCGGGATTGAATGATGGCGGGTGCGCCATCCCAGCTCCAACCAATATTGAAGCGGGTAATAGCTTTAGAAAGCACTGGAGTCTCCAACCTAGCGGTACGCCAGTTATTGCCACCATCAAACGAAACATCCACCTTCCGGATTTTTCCGCGACCTGACCAAGCCATACCAGAAACGTTATAGAAACCCTTGTCAAGTAATTGCTGTCCACCCGATGGGGTAGTAATCACAGATTTACATTCCTGAATTGAGGTGTATTGACGTTGCGTGCCGTCTGGCATTAAATCCGCGTATTGGGCAGACTCGTCTTTGGTGCCATAAGGCATATCGCCCAATTCTAGGCGACGTAACCACTTCACCCAGCTCACTCCTTGAACGCCTGGAACAACCAAGCGCAATGGGAAGCCATTTTCGGGACGCAACATCTCGCCGTTCATTGCCCATGCAACCATAATCTCATCAATTTGCTCCATGTTGATAGTGCGATTTTCGCCTGAGCCATCGCTGCCCTCAGCCATGAGGTACTTACCTTTTTTCAGATCAGCACCGCACTCTTCCAAAAGAACAGAAAGTGGTACGCCAGTAAATTCGCAGCAAGACAACATGCCGTGGGTATATTGAACGGTTGGCACCGCTGAATTACCCCACTCAACCGCAGTATTTGCACCGCACTCAATAAAATGAATACGCGATACTGAAGGCAGACGCATCAAGTCAGACATCGTAAAAACACGATTATGTTTCACCAAACCATTAATCATCAAACGGTGCATGTTGGGATCAATGTTGTACCAACCTTGGTGATGGCGCTCGTAATGTAAACCATTCGGAGTAATAATTCCGAACAAGCTTTGCAAAGGAGCAAATGCAACAGAGGCAGCAGACACTCGCGTCAATCCTGGCAACTCACGACGAACCACGTTCGCTTCAAAAATAGATGGTAGGCCATAAGGCATAGTGGCCACGTTCTTACCAAGAGTAGTTTGCCAAGGCTGCTTTTCTAAAATTGCTGGATCACCCTCAACCGGCATGGTGCCTGCAAATGCTTGTCCAGTCGAAACACCAGCAGCCGCAGCCGCCATAAAGCTCTTACGCAAAAAGCCACGGCGATTCTCATCTAAGCCATTTTTATTAATGTCAGAAATGAATTCTTTTGACAGAAAATTTTCTGGCGCCTTTATTAAGCGAGCACGATCAAGAGGTTTCTCAACTGCTGAAACATCTTTTGCACTCAATTCAATTTGATCTTTAGACATTTAACCTCTAATTAAATTTAATAGATATCGAAAAAAATTAATGTAAATCTTGAGCTATTTTTGCGCAAATCAGCTGACACATGTCCACCGTCCCCTCGTCAGCAATAGCGTAATAAACAGTCACACCCTCTTTACGTCTAGATAAAATTCCGGCCTTATGCAGCGCCATAAGTTGACGAGAGATATTTGCCTGACTAGAGCCGCATAATGCAACCACTTCTGAGACAGACTTTTCTCCACCACAAATGGCATACATGATTCTTAAGCGTGAGGATTCAGAGAGGACGCTAAAGTAACTGGCCATTCCGGAAAATAATTGCTCCATTAACGCAGGGCTTAAATCCTTTGTTACTTCAACCGCTCTTTTTCTCAACACTTTTCTCATTTCGTAAATATATGCATATGAACACATATTTGAACCATTTTTACTGCTTTCTTAAATAGCGATAAACCCTAAATAACAAAGTTCATAAGGCTAAACGTACAACTCAACACTCAATTAAGAGGTTTTCAGAAAGCCGCTCCATCAAATTTATATTGCAGTGCGTCAAAACAGCATGTTCCCTCGATTCCAATGCGGATTTCAAATCTCCGAGTTCTGCCGAGAGCCCTTTAATAACGCGATCGCGCTCCCTAATCAGAGTCTCCATATCACGATAGAACAACCTAGTAAATGCAGTAATCCAAGTAGCAACCCTACTCATGCGACCCATGATGGCCATATCAAAAAGCCTTAACCTCAACAAGACCTCCTCGGCTTCCTCAAAAGACTCGTCGGTAACCCATTGATTCGTAGTAAAAATTCTGACTGGCAAGCCCTTTTGATCCAAAGAAATTGCGATCAAATGGCAAAACCTCTCTGGATGATCTGGGTTTCGACTAAATAAGTGGAAATGACCATGCTCATTCTTGGGCATTTCGTCTGCTGAATGGGCGTGGTAATAAAACTCATAGCCACTCTCCGCATCAATCAAATCATTGCGGGGATAGTGCTGCCATTCTATAAATTCTTTGGCACCACATAATGCGACTTGACCTAAGGTCAGCCCTTTTTGGGCATAACTCATTTGAATGGCGGAAACCTGCTGGGCCGCCAAACAAAGAGTCGTTTCAATCGACATCGAAAATAACGATATTAATCTGCTGACTTACGCTTCTTTGGGCCACAAGGATTTGATGGTCCGCAAGGATTGGCAGCTTTTTTCTTCGCAGGTCCACAAGGATTTGAAGCTTCCTTTTTAGGGGCGCAAGGCTTTTTTTGCTCTGCACCAGCGGGTGCTGCTGGAGCATCTGCGGAATGAGCAATAGGAGCTGAAGCCAGTCCAGCTAATGCAAGCGCTAATGCTGCTACGGTGGATTTCTTGGTCATGGATCTCTTCCTTCTTTATAAATAACTACACGATTGTTTGTTGCGCCAACAAGATAACAGGGCAACAGCTCATATATAAACACAAATATGCGTCTTTAAATAGCCCCTTTTACTCGGGAATTACAAATAATATATAACTTTATATATTAAAAAAGTTGCTTTCTGGAGTCAAGCCATATTCATGATCTAAATCATGAATGTATGCAGTCATCTAAAAATAAAAAACCCCTCACCTAAGCGAGGGGCTGAGATTAGCCGAAGCTAAAAATAAACAAATACAGGGGTATTAATACTTCCAGCCAAAGGCTAGACCAACAGAGTCTTGATACATAGAGATTTTTGAGGTGCCGCTATTTCCGCCACCCATATTGTAAGAACCAGTCACAGATTGACTAAATCCGCGAGCATAAAAACCTGAGATCTCATACTCTTTACCAATATAGTAGGTAGCGCCAATAGAAGCTTGTTGTGTAATGACGCCTGGGGCAAGCACGTTAAACAAGGTTTGCGAACTAGGAATCGGTTGATTATTAAAGTTATAGCCGACTCGTGCCGCCCAACTTGGATTAATGCGCCAGTTTGCTCCGAGTTTGTAAACGTTAATATTTTGCCAGCCAAAGCCAGCGCCATTAGCAGACCCAAGTGTTGAGGTGCCCATATTAGAAATTGGGTTCGCAATAGAAGGTACATTTCCGTACTTAATATTTTGATAATCCGCAGCAAGGGTAATATCTTTGGTTGGATTAAATGCTAAGCCAGCACCATAGGTCTCAGGAATATCGAATGATCCGCCACCAGCAAATAAGCCGCTATAGCTGCCAAAGCTCGACATACTAATCTTTGGCTGATAGCGAACACCAACGCTCAAATAATCAGTGAATTTACCAAGCCAACCCAATTGATAACCAAATCCGGTTGAGTTTGAGTTGCCGTTATTGGAGACATTTGATGGGCTAGCAGAGTATGAAGAATTTGCAAAATTATTTAGACCTGTTGCAGAGAACGTTTGATTCACATAAATCAAAGTAACACCGAGAGACTGACTCTCAATAGGCCTCCAAGACGCAGTAGGGGCAATAAACATCTGCTCTAAATTAACACCTGGGGTTTGATTAGTAAGTTGGTTGAACTGGGGAATCACTGTTGTGTATTGAGTATTCATACCGCCATTACCAAAGACATTCAAGCCGACAGAAAATTGTTTGTTGATGGCTTTAGTAATACCAAATTCAGGAATCCAGAAGCTCTTGGTGCCATTACCATCATAATTTGTTGAAACGCCACCCGCGGTAATTGTCGCACTTCTATTTGGCTGGAAATAAGTTACACCCACATCCAAACGGTCACCAAGAAAGCCAATGCTTGCTGGGTTGCTTGCTGCTGCGAGGGAGTCTTGTGGGAAAGCAATACTTACGCCACCCATACCTTGCGATTGAATACCGTAACCTGATGCAAAGTAACCGTTGGTTGCGTGTGCACCCGTAGAAATCAAACCACCCAATAACATTGCGCTTGCTATTTTTGCCACCTTCATTTGAACCCCTTCTCTTTGGAATTATTGTTTTTTACTTCTTACTTTGCTTCTTGCCCTACTTCTTGCTTTGCTTCTTCTAAAACACATTAAAAAAGCCCGCTGCTATTGTGGCAACGGGCTTAGCTGATAACCGATTAATTCAGAGGAACGCCCTCTAATTTATTTCCCTGCTTAGTCCATAAGTACGCTGAACCATCGTAAAGCTGTGCAGACTTATTGCCTAAGATCTCAGTCAGGATGAACCATGAACCAGATGCGAGGTGACCTGTGTTGCAGTAACTAATTGATGGCTCTTTAGGCTTAATGCCGTTTGCTTCTAAAACTGCAGCATAAGTTGCTGGCTTTAAGAAATACACCGCACCATTTGCAGAGCGTGACATCAATTCAGGTGCGAAATTTTTTGCGCCTGGAATATGGCCAAAACCAGCTACGTCAGGTTTTTTGTTAACACCTAGATACTGCATAGGTTGACGTGAATCGATTAATTGAATATTGCCCGATTTAGATGCCTGAGCAACTTCAGCTGTAGTAGCAATCAAATCCTGGTTGGCCGCTTGAGCAACCCAATTACCGGCAACTGTTGGAGCAGGTGCTGTAGAGAATGCACGGCCTTCAGCCAACCATCCCGCAAGACCGCCATCCAATACGGCAATATTGCTTTCTCCATACACCTTGAATTGCCAAAAAGCACGCAGGCCTTCATCAACATCAGACATATCCTGTCCAATTGGTACGATCACAATCGGCTTGTTGGAATTGATGCCAACAGACTGAATCAACTTCTGAAAGTCTGCTTGTTCTGGAATGAGGAATTTAGTTTTATCGCCATCCAAAAGACGCTCAACACGCACATCTTTTGAATTCAACAAATGAGAACCTTCAATATGGCCACCGACCTCTACCAACATTTTCTTGCCAGTCTTTTTATCCACTTCAAACTCTGGCGCCTTAACAAAGCTCTTTACCAGTCCGGTAACTTCAAGAACTTGAACATCGGCCAAATTACTTGCCAACCAGTCAGCGCTGACAATCGGACCCGGAAGACCCGCAGCCTGAATTAAGCCTGAGAGGGCAAATAAAATAGATGCCACCATGATTTGAATCTTTTTCATTTTGTGCCTTTGCATAATGAATTTCAAAAAAACTTCTTATAACTTACTTACGAATCTCGCAGCCGTTCATCGCATCAACCGCCTGAATGGGCCCGCCCGCCTTCTTTTCCATCCAGGAGCCTAGAATAAAGACGCCAATCGCAGCGCCGATCATGCAAGCATTAATGATGACGTCAGAAGAATTAAGTGCCTCAGGCAAGGTGCTTGCCTGTACATACTCGCCAGCAGAGGTCAGAAACTCGATACTTCCAAACAGCATGGAGAAAGCCACAGTGCCGATTACTAACCCAATCAAAAAGATTGCGGCATCTAAACGGCCAGATACAAATCCAACTAAAGAAGTACCTGGGCAGTAGCCGCCGATAGCGAACCCAGCACCAACCAGCGCACCGCCAAGTGCCGCGGCACCTAAAAAGGCCGGCGGTACAAAAAGTTCTTGTGATGCAACGATACCCATCTTTTCCAGAATCATGAGGCCAACTGCTGTAAATACGATTGCAGTGAACATCACTTTAAATACCGACCAATCCGTTAATCGAAATTGAGCAGTCAATTTGCATGGACTACCAAAGCCAGCACGCTCTAGGACAAAACCAAAAGCACCGCCTAATAATAGGCCTGAAATAATTTCACTCATTAGTGTGACTCCTTCATAAAGCGATTTGCTATCAGACCAACAGCGAAGAAGGTCACTAAGAATACAAAGCCTGCCAAGCTCAAGGTGGCAGCCCCCGATAAACCTAATCCGCTTGTACAGCCAGCTGAAATTCGAGCACCAAATCCCGCCAAGATACCGCCACCTAAAGCGGTAAATGGACGACTTGCACCGCCCAAGAAGCGCTTGCCGTCCAATTGAATTCTTAAGCGGTGCGCTAAAAATGCTGAAAGCAAAGCTCCTAGAGCAACCCCCAGAAATTGCCAGCTAATCCAAGAACTCAGTGGGCTTGCCTCTTCCGCCAAGGGGCCGAGGTAATCATTTGCCAAGGTTGCTTGTGGAGCCACATGCACGCCTAACCAAGCTGTTAAACGAGTGGTGAAACCCGTCGCCCCCAATCCATGACCGGTAATAACAAAGGTCAGCAATAGAACAACGCCTAGCAATAAACCAGCTACCAGAGGATTCCAGTATGGCTTGACTTGATTTCCTTGAGAATTTGTACTCACGCTTTTTCTTTTCACTTTAATTAAATTACTAATACCTTATTCCAACATAACATTCTATAAAAAACAATAATGTTTTCTACTGAGTTTCCCTAGTCACCCTAGGGTTTAGAGTCAATTCATCAGCCTCTGAGTAAAAAATTAAAAAGAATGATGCGATGCAATAGGGTTGATTACTCTGGCACGCCAGTTACAGTAGCTTTCAAGGCTTTTCGGATCGCCTCGGGGGTACTCATAATATTGACGAAGCTATGGGACCCCATCATTGCTAAATCTGGAAAATTAATTGCAATGCGAAAACGAGCATAGAGGGCCATAACTGTATTTTTAGATACTAGGATTTCATATGGGAGATGGGCGGTTGATTTCAGATCCTTAAAATCAATCTCACTCATGATGAACTTATCATCTTGTGCTTTAGAGTCCCCGCTACCCTTTAATGAAACTCCAAATAATGTTTCATTGGACCCAGGAACATCAATACGGAAAACCTGCTTCACGCCATATTTATTTTGGGATAAGCCCGCCTCCACTGCCGCAACCGCCTCCTCATGCGTCCTATAGGTAGCCAAGATGCTTGGATCGGTGAAATACTCCATGCCAATCATGTAGTGATATGAGCGAGCATCATCAGCGGTCATACCCTTAGCACCAAAACTCTCAATATTGCCAAGAGCCGTCACTAACTTTGTCTTAACTCCCTCCATCTGATCTTTCATGCGATAAGCATTGGCCATATACACAGGATTGGTAAAGCTGACCTGTACTTCATTCCCAACCTTTGTTAAAGCAACCCTCTGAGCAGCTCCAAAGCCACCATACTCTGAGCTGGCAGCATTCTTCTTTAATTCTTCATTGGTAATAATCAAGATCACAGCATTGCTATAAGGCTTGTATGTCCCAACTACCTCAAATCCATTACTAACTAAAGCTGTCCTGGTTGTTTCCGTTATGCCGTCTAGAGCGCCAACTACTTTTGAGGCCAGAATAAAAGGTCGCAAAACCTCTGCATCTGCTCGCGCAAATGTAGATAGCGCTACGAAAGTAAATGCTAAAACTACTTTGAGTACCAAGTTCATGCGAGCTCCAATCGTGCTGTTTTATCAGTAAAAATATTATGTATAAAGTGATAATGAACTTACAATGGTTGCAATGCTAGTTAGGAGAAACGCTATGCTCTATTGGATTTGTGCTAAGCCAGCACTAAAAACGAAAGTCCCGAGTCAGAGTTGTTTTTGAGTTAATTTATTAACTCTCGCGCTGTGCAGTACTTAGGAGCGTGGCTGCGCCAAACGCATCGCAAGTTGAGATACGCCACCGCCGTTGATTACGGTCTCATAGCCCATCGAAATTAATTGACGCCTTGCAACACCAGAGCGCATTCCGGAAGCACAAAACACAACGATAGGTTGTTGCTTGTGAATAGCAGGTTTGTGAGCTGTAATGAGTTGAATTTGATTCACCGGAATGTTTACAGCACCAGAAATACTTCCTCCAGTAAATTCCACCGGCGATCTCACATCAATAAATACCGCCCCTTCAGGAAGTGATTCAGGTGGACTTGGTGTTAATGCTTTCTTAAGCGCGACAAAAATATTCATCATGCATGATCTGAGAATGTAAAGGGTAAATATTGGAACTCTAAGTATTAAGGCGTTTTTTTACAAAACTGGACATATAACACCTCCATTATTGCCAATGCTGCTTGGCTTTTGACGGTGTAGTGAATTTGCTTACCTTCACGGCGAGTTTGTACGATTTTATTTTCACGTAAGACGGTAAGCTGTTGCGAAAGGGTCGGCTGCGTTATTCCAGTGCTTAACTCTAGGTCGCTCACACATTTTTCACCTTGAGCAATTTCACACAATAATAAAAGACGATTCTGGTTTGCTAGAACCTTCATTAATTTAGTAGCCTGAAGAGCAGACTTTTGCACAGCTTTAAGGGCGCTTGAATTTGTTTGTTTGGCCATAAGGGAGTAAATAGTGGTATTAGATTCGAATAAATATCGTTAGCTTAGCCATGCAAATCCGTTAAATTGAGGTCAATCTTACAGGATTCCACCCTTAAATAAGCAATACAATAAAACGATGGATGTAGATGCAATTTTTCTCTCTATTAAGCTCGCGCTATGGACTGTGGTGCTCATCATCCCTTTTGGGGTCTGGGTAGCCTACTCACTTTTAAATCTCCACAAAAGCAAACCGTGGATCGAAGCTGCACTGGCATTGCCCTTGGTTCTACCCCCTACAGTTTTGGGCTTTTATCTCTTAACTGGATTAAGCGGAAAAGCCTTGTTTGGGATTCCTCTGGTCTTTTCCTTCGCAGGCATTTTGATTGCATCGCTCATCACAAACCTACCATTTGCCATTCAACCAATCCAGAGGGCATTTGAATCCATTAACCCCGATATACGTGAAGCCGCACAGGTTAGCGGACTTTCAAATTGGCAAATCTTTCGCCTGATCGAGCTACCACTTGCATGGCGAGGTATCACAAGTGCTGCCGTGCTGACTTTTGCACACACCCTTGGGGAGTTTGGAGTGGTTCTCATGGTTGGCGGCGCTATTCCCGGGGAAACTAAGACGGTTTCAATCGCTATTTATGACAAAGTACAAAGCTTTGATTCCTCAGGCGCAGGCATTTTGGCGCTGCTTCTTTTGGGAGTTTCATTGATCGCAATTGCGCTCTCCTATGGGGTCTTTGGCAAAAGCTCGCGTTACCAACGCAAAGGAGGACTTAATGCTTAAGCTAAAGATTGCCCAAACCCTCCCCAACCCTCTGCAAATTAGTCTTGAATGCGCGGCAGGAGAACTGCACGCGCTGGTTGGTCCATCTGGGAGCGGCAAAACCAGCACACTTCGAGCCATTGCAGGTCTAAGTCAAGCCAAGACTGGCAGAGTTGTGTGTGCTAATGAGGTCTGGTTTGAAGCCAATGAACTGAATGGCGTAAGCAAGAATCTGACCCCGGCGCAACGCTCTTGTGGTTTTTTATTTCAACAATATGCGCTATTTCCGCATCTTACGGCTGCCGAGAATGTCAGTATTCCATTGCAAAATTCTGAACGCAACCCAAAGGAAAGGATGTTGGTAGCTAAGGAATGGTTGGTCAAAATGGGTATCGCAGATCTAGCAGATCGAATGCCAGATCAACTTTCTGGCGGTCAACAGCAACGCGTTGCACTGGCTCGCGCCTTAGCGAGACAGCCTAAAATTTTATTGCTGGATGAACCCTTTTCGGCAATTGATGCTCCAACACGTAAAAACCTGTATAAAACACTTGCCGACTTACGCAAAGATTTAAATATTCCAATTCTTTTGGTTACGCACGATTTACGTGAAGCGGACTTGCTGGCCGACAGAATTACAGTAATCGATCAAGGGGTTAGTCTTCAGACAGCAGCCCCCCAAACGCTCTTTCAAAGACCCAGAAACTCTCGCGTTGCTGAGCTAGTTGGAATTAGCAATATGTTTCATGGAAGATTTAATGCTGGAAAACTCACCTGGGATGGATGTGAACAAAGCTTTAATGTTGCTGATAAAGGAAAAATTCCGCCAGATGCACAAGTGGCATGGGTTATTCCTCAGAGTGGCTTGAGCGTTCACGACAAACCCTCGTCAATAAGTGTGCCTGCATCCGTTGAAAAAATGAGCAGCCTTGGACAGATTGCAGTTATTCAGTTGCGCGTAGAGAACAGTGAGCACCGAATTGAATGGGAAGCCTCTACAGCCGAAATTAACAGGTTAAATATGGCGGTTGGCAATCAAATGCATATTGAACTAGATGGCAAAAAAATTCACATCATGCCCCTACGCACGATTAATGATCCACGACGATTTGTAGGGCATTAATTCCATATGCCGAAAATCTTCTGACGTAATGCAACATACGTCACGGCTATGACAAAGCCATATACATTCTTCCTTGCATCTAGACCCGCCCTCTTGTCGATCACAATTATTGGATGCTTTATTGGGCTTATGGCTGCTGGCGGCCCAATAAAAATAGATGGCCTTGTACTTCTTGCACTCATCCTCGCTCTTTGCATGCATGCGGCCGCTAATCTGCTAAACGATTATTTCGATCACCTTAACGGCAGTGATGACCATAATTATGGGCGCATTAGTCCGTTTACTGGTGGAAGTCGATACATCCAAAACCAGATTGTTTCAGCAACTCAAATATATGCACTTGGAATTGCGCTTATGTTGATCTGCTGCATTTTGGGCATCTATATTTGCTCTCAATCTACTTGGCTACTAATGCCGATTGGGATACTGGGGCTTCTACTTGCTTGGGCATATTCAGCGCCGCCATTGCAATTAATGTCAAAAGGGGTATTGGGCGAAATAGCAATTGCGATTGCTTAGTCATTAATAGTAATTGGGTTTTCTACCTTAGATACCGGCCGTATTAGTAATGAAGCACTCTTTACTGGCCTCTCTTTCGGCTTAATGACATCCAATATTTTACTAATCAATCAAATACCTGACATTGACGCCGATAAACAAGCCAGGAAATTTACTTTAGCGACCATCTACACAGCACAAGGCCTAAGAAATTGGTATGTGGCAATTTGCTTATTGGCTTATGTAACACAATTGGCAGCAATCTATCTAGACCTTTTACCAAAAACTACATTACTAAGCCTGCTTATGCTACCCGCTTTCTGGTTCTGCGCAAACAACTTAACTAAAAGTCAGTCGCTAAAGAATCAACTAAAAGCTCTCATCATCACCAATATGGCTGGGGTTCATTTTTACTCACTCTGCATATTGCTAGGCCTAATCTTTCAAATAAGATAGGCAGAAAAAAAGCGGCCCTTTGTGGGCCGCTTAGTACCTTCTTTTTAGATTACTTACAGCAACCGCCACCATCACAAGAGCCGGTGCTACAAGTACTTATTCCCAATAACGGATATGCTGGGCAGAATCTAAATAATCCTGTAGCCAAAGGAACGATACCAATCCACCCCCATACACCCACCGTTCCGGTAAGGGCAAGACCGATTAGAACCAAACCCACAACCATGCGTAGCATGCGATCAATACCGCCAACATTACATTTCATATAAGATCCCTTTTGGTTATTCACTACAGTAATTTTGATTCAACACCCTCATAACAGCTAGGGCAACTTGACTTGAGAGTGAGTAGTAGATTTGTCTACCATCCCTTCTGGTCTTCACTAAATCCTCATTGCGTAATACAGCCAATTGCTGCGATAAAGTGGGCTGATGAATATCCAAGCAGTTCTCCAATTCACGCACACATTTTTCTCCCTGACCAATTTGACACAAGAGCATCATTCGATCTCGGTTAGAGAGAGCCTTCATTAAGCGGCAGGCATCATCAGCAGACGCCTGCATTTTTTTTAAATTCATGTTGAGATTCAAAGTATCTTTAACCTCATTGCTAAATTAGTGCAACACGAATCAATGGAAGCCCTCAATATTCCAAGTCATCTTATAGCTTACTTAATCCATAACCCTCTAAACAAGTCTTCCTAATGACGATCATTGTTTGGTTATTATTTAATGCATTAATAATATATTTAATAGTATTCTATTGACCACGCTTGCGGTAAGTCAAGATTTTGGAATAAATACATACCAATTGATTGATCCATATCAAACGCTAATGATTTGATATGGATCAAGCAAAAACTAAAGGGATTGAGCCCAGTACAATTCCGAACTCAATCCCTTCTGGCAACCTAATAAAACTGTCCAACTTTTGTGGGTCAGCTCACCTTTACTCCCACTTTTTTAACTAATAAAGTTAGAGGAAAGTATTAGAGCTCACCTTTAACAGTGGTTAACCCAAGCGCATCCCAATCAAGCATGCCGCCGCGATAATAATGAATCTTCGTTGCTGGGAAGCCGTCGCGTGTCATCGCAGCCATTGCCATTGGACTTTGTGGACAAACAGGACCGTTGCAGAATGCATAGACCTTCTTCGCTTTAGAGCAATCCCACTTGGTTGAACCAGCAGCAGGCTTTTTGCAACCTAACTCATCCATACGCATCGCTACTTCGGTGTACGGTATGCCGACTGAACCAGGGATTGTTCCCTTTACGCGGTCATCGACAACGCGCATGTCTACCACTATTGAATCCTTGTCATTCAATGCATTAAGCACATCGATCTCATCAACTGGCACAACGCCCTTGATAGGAATCAATGGCTGCAACCAACCTTTATTCTTGGCACAAGGCGTCATCACGCGAGTGATTTCTATCGGGCCCTTTGGGGTATTCACTACAAATTTGGTGGATTTATCGATAATTTGCAGCAGCTCAGGGCTTGCAGGCGCAGCAGATTGTGCTGATACAAGACCTGAAAACAACATCAGACCAAGAGAAATAAACTTTTTCATAAAACCCTCTATGTATTATTTTGTCGCAAAACAGTGATTTAAATGTTTATATACGCATTTATGCATATTTTTCGTAGTGTGAGGCCTAGACTTGCTAAACTTAATACAGAGAAACCCCTATTGTTGAAGGTGTTACCCCCTTTAATATCCAACATAGCTAGTTATTTGAATTTTTTTACTTACCTGAACACTGGAGTCTTTATGAAGAATAGTCGTCGTCAATTTATGATTTTGTCTGCTGCTGGTGCCTGTACTTTGGCATTGAACGGCAAAGTTCAAGCTCAAGCAATGGTTGCTGAAACTGATCCACAAGCTGCTGCATTGGGTTACAAGGCAGTTGCAACTACTGTAGATAAAGCTAAATATGCTAAATACGCTGCTGGTCAAGAGTGCGATAACTGCGCTTTGTTCCAAGGTAAAGCTGGTTCAGCTGCTGGCGGATGCTCTTTGTTTGCTGGTAAGCAAGTTGCCGGTAAAGGCTGGTGCTCTGCATATGCTAAGAAGGCTTAATTAAATATTTAGTTAAGCACTAAGGTAAAAAAGACTGCTACGGCAGTCTTTTTTATTTCCTCTTGCTTATCTTCTATTAGCTTTAAGACCCTGCTTGAGAAAAGCTTTTAAGCTTTTCCATATTCGGTATCTGAATACTTAATCTGCTGATATTGGAAATCAGCCCCTGCTCGGCCATTGAGGCAAGGGCTCGACTAATAGTCTCAAACTTCACATCCATCATTAAGCCCATATCTTCACGCTTAAAGAGCGGTGCAACCGCCATCTCTCCAGACGCCTTGGCAACTCTAAGAAAAAAGCGCGCCAAACGCACTTCAATTCGACCGGTATTAATTTCAGAAAACCAGGATTCAGATTGAGCTAAAGCTTCGCCCCATTTTTTAACTATCTGGCGGTGTAGACGTGGCGACTCTTCCCCTAGGCTGGAGATGATTGCTTTTGGAATGCGGCATAAATGAACATTCGATAAAGCGCTAGCGGAATGAGCATAACTCTCCTCCAGCAACGCTTCCATACCAAATAAGTCTCCAGGCATAACTAATCGTACGATTCTGCTGGAACCATCAGAATTAACATGCAATAACTTGATATACCCTTCTCGCAATGTATACAGATGCTCTGCAGACTCACCCTGTATGTAAATGCCTGAATTAGCTTCAAAGCGGAGATCATCAATAGGTGAATGAATTTTGGAAAAATCTTCCTCATTCAACTCGGCAAATAGTGCCGAGCTACGAATAGAACATGCATTGCAATCGCTGTTACCCTGCCATGCACTTTTAATTTCAATGGTCTTCATAAGAGAAAACTCACTTTTTAGCAACCAAACCTAAGATTGCGGACATACCGGTATGCCTTGGGCCCTCAGAGAGCTCTTTCTCGTAACTTACTAGCTCAAGAATCTGAAAGTCTTTAGCAAGGCTTCTAATTAATTCTTCAGTGTAGAGATGCTCAATTAAGCTTGGTCCACCAGTCTTATATTCCAACTGCTTTGGTGTGTAGCCTTGCAGAATAAAGATGCCGCCTGGCTTGAGTGCTTGATATGTTTGCTTAAAGATACGCTCACGCATTGCTGGATCTGCAAACTGAATAAAGATGCCAATCACTGCATCATAAGTATTGGCTTGCCATGTAAAACTATCGGTATCTGAGAATGAATACTCAACCTCAACTTGTTTGTCTTTGGCAAACTGCTTTGCTTTAGCTAGCGCGATATCCGATGCATCAAATCCAATAACTTGCATTCCTTGTTTAGCAAGCCAGACACCATTGCGCCCCTCACCATCGGCGATGCAAAGGACTTTATCTTTTGACTTCAGATACTGACTTGTCTTTTCAACAAGATATTCGTTGGGCTCTTTGCCAAAGATGAATTCTTCTTTATCAAAGCGCTCATTCCAGAACTGGGTTGCATCAGCAAAACTCATATTTTTAATCTTTTGATGAGGGGTGGGACTTATTTCTTTAGGCCGCCAACCAAATCGTTCTTGAGATCATTGATATTCTCTAGACCAACTGCAATACGCACTAAGCCGTCGGTAATACCGGCAGCTTTTCTGGCTTCAGGCGGTACGCGGCAATGCGTTGTTGTTGCTGGATTGGTGATGGTTGTGCGCGTGTCACCTAGGTTTGCTGTTATCGAGCAAAGCTTAGTTTGGTTAATGAGCTTGAACGCGGCTTTCTTTCCACCCTTCAGCGTGAAAGACAGAATCGCACCGCCCTCTTTTTGCTGGCGCTTAGCCAATGCATGTTGAGGATGCGACTTCAAGCCTGGGTGGTAAACACGCTCGACTCCAGGCTGCTTCTCTAGCCATTGAGCCAAGGCGAGCGCATTCTGGCTTTGTTGCTTCATACGAAGCTCTAAAGTCTCTAGGCCCTTTAGGAATACCCAGGCATTAAATGCAGACAGCGTTGGACCTGCGGTACGCACATATGGGAAAACTTTACCCATAATGAAGTCCTTGCTACCCACGATGGCACCACCAACTACCCTGCCTTGACCGTCCAAGTACTTAGTAGCCGAATGAATCACAACATCAGCACCAAGTGCCAATGGTTTTTGTAAGGCTGGTGTACAGAAGCAGTTGTCTACAGCAAATAATGCTTTTGCTTTTTTGGCGATCTTTGAAATTGCTTTAATGTCCGCAATCTCAGTTAATGGATTAGAAGGTGTTTCCAAATAAAACAGCTTGGTATTTTCTTGGACTGCATTCTGCCAAGCCTTGGTATCGGACAAATCTACATAAGTAGTGGTGATGCCAAAGCGCCCCAAAATATTACTGAACAATTGGATAGTGGCGCCAAAAACAGAGCGAGAGCAAACCACATGGTCACCCGCCTGAAGATGGGACATTGCCATTGTCAAAATAGCAGCCATTCCAGAGGAAGTTGCAATACAGGCCTCACCACCCTCTAAGGCAGCAAGACGATCCTGAAACATGCTGACTGTAGGGTTGGTGAAACGAGAATAAATAAAGCCTTGATCTGCATGAGCAAAACCATCAGCAGCCAATTCAGCGCTATCGAAGCAAAAGCTAGAGGTCAGGAACATCGCTTCTGAATGCTCTTGATATTCAGCTGTGCGGCGGGTTCCAGCGCGAACCGCTAAGGTTTCAAGCGCAAGCTTTGAGAAATCAGGTTTTTTGCGGGTGGTTTTACTCTTCATACCGCTATTTTGACACCGAATTACAGAATTGCCTCAGACACGCATGCCTGAGGAACTCGATCGTTGTTTTTAGTCTTCTGTAGCCAAATGCAAATGCAATTGTGAGCGGGCAAAGTCGCTTGAATCACGCTGGCGATCGGCCTTAGCTTCAGAGGTATTGCGAGCCGCCTCTAAAGCATCCAAGTAGGATTCATTGATGTCGCCAGTGATGTAGTTGCCATCAAAACAAGAGGCTTCAAAATGCTGGATATTAGGGTTGATATCCTTCACAGCCTGCTTCATATCTTCAACGCTCTGGTAGATTAATTGGTCTGCACCAATCATCTTATTGATCTCTTCGTCAGTACGGCCATAAGCCACCAACTCGCTACGGGTTGGCATATCAATACCGTAGACATTCGGGAAGCGTACAGGAGGTGCTGCAGAAGCAAAAATGACTTTCTTCGCACCAGACTCTCGCGCCATTTGCACAATCTCAAATGAAGTTGTGCCACGCACAATAGAGTCATCAACGATCAATACCGTCTTATCTTTAAACTCAATACGCATAGCATTCAGTTTCTGACGAACGGATTTCTTACGAACGGCCTGACCAGGCATGATGAAGGTTCTACCGATATAGCGATTCTTAAAGAAGCCTTCGCGGTAGTCAACACCTAAACGCTTAGCAACCTGCATGGCTGCGGGACGACTAGAGTCCGGAATCGGCATCACCACATCAATCTCACCTGGAATCGTTTCTTTACGAATCTTCTCAGCAAGGTAATCACCCATGCGCATGCGCACATTGTAAACGGTAACACCATCAATTGTCGAATCAGGGCGAGCCATGTAAACGTATTCGAAAATGCAAGGCGTCAAAACTGCATCAGCTACACATTGACGTGAGTAAAAATTACCGTCTAAATCGATGTAAATGGCCTCGCCCGGATTGACATCGCGAACAAAAGTAAAACCAAGACCATCAAGCGCAACTGACTCAGAGGCAATCATCCACTCTGGTCCCTTAGGTGTATCAATGCGTCCAATACATAAAGGACGAATACCAAACGGGTCGCGGAATGCCAATAAACCATAACCAGCTATCAAAGACACCACAGCATAAGAACCTTTAACGCGCTTAGTTACCTGGGTAACGGCATTAAACATAGCGCCTTCATCCAATGCAGCGCTATTGGTTTCCTTTTGAAGTTCGTCAGCAAGTACGTTTAAAAGAACTTCTGTATCAGAGCTGGTGTTGATATGGCGACGATCGCGATAGGCCATCTCTACGCGTAAGCTAGCCGCATTGGTAAGGTTACCGTTATGGGCCAAGATAATGCCGTAAGGCGCACTAACGTAAAACGGTTGCGCTTCTTCTTCGCTACTAGCAGAACCAGCAGTTGGGTAACGAACCTGGCCAATGCCGGCGCTACCTATCAGACTACGCATATTACGAGTTCTAAATACATCTCGCACCAAACCATTTGCCTTGTGCATTGTGAATGAGTTGCCATTCATTGTTGCCATACCGGCAGCATCTTGACCTCGATGTTGCAAGAGCAACAGTGCGTCATATATCAGTTGATTAACTGGGGAGTGGGAAACTGTTCCAACGACGCCGCACATAAGCCTAGATCCCTATTGTTAATGAAGGTGTAATGGTGGGTGTAATTTTAGGCATTGCATCACCCAATTGTTTTGCCCAATCGGCTGGTAGCCAATTTTTAATTAAACCAGTTGCCATGTCGATAGCTGGGCGAGTAATCGCTTTTTGCCAAGCCATACTTTGAGGGATTGGGGTCAAAGCTGCCAATGTCGCCATTACCACCACGACCACACCGCCACGCGCTAGACCAAAAATGAGCCCCAGAAAACGATCTGTCATGCTGAGCCCAGCAGACAAGATGATTTTTTGAATCACATTACCAACCAAGCCACAAACAATCAAAGTCAAAATAAATAGAATCAGAAAGCTCACACCTAAGCTCAGGAGCTCATCCATATGAAAGGTTGATAACCATTCAACTGAAAGATAGTTGGTGTAATGATAGGCAACCCAGGCAGCAACAAACCAAGAGGCAAGTGCCAGCACTTCTTTAAAAAGACCTCGAGAAATACCCACCAAAGCAGAAACCAATAGCACTACCAGGGTGAAGTAATCCACCGTAGTTAATTTTAAGGTGGATAAATATTCCATTAAGGTGCTCCAACCTCAACCAGCCTTGGGGATAGACCCATGGCTTTGACTTTTTTCTCGGCAGCCTCAGCTACATCCTTATCCGCAAATGGGCCTGCTCTCAATACATAAAGCTTTGCACCATCGGTACCCGTTTTATTGAGTACATAGTTAGGAATCTTTTGATCTTTCATCTTCGCGATCCAGCCCTTGGCACGATCCTCGGAAGCAAAGGCGCCAATCTGAATAACGTACTTGCCAGAACCCGCTTTTTTCGGAAGCTCTTCAGCTTTGGCTTTGGTAGTCGTATTGGGCGCCGCAACCACTTCTTCACCAGCAGCTAAGCCAATAGAGTTAGCCTTTGTTGCTGCAGGCGCTGGTTTAGCATCGGCCTTTACTTCAGGCTTTGCTTCAGGCGTTGGCGCAACTACAACTTCTTTTTCTTTTGCGGGTGCTTCAGCTACTGCTGCAGGTTTAGTTTTGTCATCATTCGCAGGCATTGCAGCATTTGGCGCTGGAAGGCTGGTAACGATGTTGACAGCAATATCATTATTTACAGACTTAGGCTTGCTATCCAAGATACGGGGTAAGCCCACGACTGCGATCAGCACCAATACAGCGGCACCAATCAAACGATGACGGGCACGTTGCTGCTCGGGATCTTCGGTAAGCGCAAGCTCTTCATTCTCTTGAGCACGTTGAAAACTGCGGGGGGCTAATTTATTGACGGTACGACGACCCCTCACTGAACCTCGGTCAAGGTCTTCAGTCTCAGGGTTTCGCTTAAAAAGCTTCGGTAAACGAATCATGGATCAATGCGCCTGGTTATTTCGATATGCCATTACGCCGGCAACGGTATAGAAGGATCCGAAGATGACAATTCTATCACCCTCACCCGCCTTAGAAAGCGCTTTTTGATACGCTGCAGCGGGATCTGGGAAGCATTCAATACCACCATCTCCCCCATTTTTAACGGCCACCCCAAGCTCTACCAGCCTGTCGGATAAGGCTGTAGCATTAGCGGCTCGCGGAGTCGGCAAATCAGTGCAAAACCAAAAATCGACGCTATCCAATAATGGCTTAATAACTCCAGCTATATCCTTGTCCGCCATTGCCCCAAAAATGGCGTAGGTATAGGGGTGATAGCCCATTTTCTCCAAGCCCTGCCCCAAAGTGGCAGCCGCATGAGGATTGTGTGCGACATCAAGAACAACAGTAGGTTGGCCAGGAAGGACCTGGAAGCGGCCAGGCAGCTCTACCAATGCAAATCCATTACGAATATCTTGAGCGCTAACCGGTAGGCGTTGATGCAATGCCATCAGGGCTGCAATCACAGCAGAGGCATTAAGGATCTGATTAGCCCCGCGTAAGGCGGGATATCCAAGGCCGCTAAAGCGTTTTTGACGCCCCGCCCAACCCCACTGCTGCTTATCACCCTGAAAGTTATAGTCGCGACCTTGAAGCCATAAATCACAGCCCAGCTCTTCAGCGTAATCAATAAGAGATTGCGGCGGAACAGGGTCACCACAAACCGCAATAGCACCAGCACGAAAAATTCCTGCCTTTTCACGCCCAATTGCTTCGCGAGTCCCACCCAGAAAATCGGCGTGGTCAATATCAATACTGGTCACTATTGCGCAATCCGCATCAATGATGTTGACGGCATCTAGGCGTCCACCCATACCAACTTCAAGTACAACAGCATCTAAATTCGCCTTGGAAAATAAATGCATGATTGCCAAGGTAGTGAATTCAAAATACGTTAGGGTTGGAGCATCGACTAGACTAACTCGAGCCCTTTCAACATCGGCAAAATGTTCCAGCAAGAGATCATCTTTCACCTCTTCACCATTCACTCGAGCGCGCTCGTTAAAGCTCAGCAAATGTGGGGACATATGGCAACCTACCTTATAGCCAGATGCCAACAAAATACTTTCGAGATAGGCGCAAGTTGAGCCCTTGCCATTGGTACCAGCCACTGTAATAACAGGGCAATCGAAATGAAGTCCTAACGCAGCTTTGACTCGATTGATACGGTCAAGATCCATGTCGATACCGACAGGGTGTGCTGTCTCGAGGTGACTAAGCCAAGCCGCAAGGCTAGAAAAAAGAATGGGGGGTTGGTGTGCGGAACTCAAGCGCTTTATACAGCTGCGCTACCCGCAATCGCAGGCTCAGGAAGCTGCTGGAGCAAAGCCAACAGACGAGCAATTTCACCGCGCATTTGGCGACGATCCACAATCATGTCAATGCCACCTTTTTGCATCAAAAACTCAGAACGCTGAAAGCCTTCTGGTAATTTTTCACGAACAGTTTGCTCAATCACGCGTGGGCCCGCAAAACCAATCAAGGCTTTGGGTTCAGCCATCACAACATCACCCATAAAGGCGAAGCTGGCAGAAATTCCACCCATCGTTGGGTCTGTTAATACGCTGATATATGGCAAACCTTTTTTAGAGAGCAAGGTCAACATCGAGTTCGTCTTAGCCATCTGAAATAAGGAGAGCAAGCTTTCTTGCATACGCGCGCCACCGGTTGCTGTGACACAAATAAAGGCACACTTCTTAGCTATAGCCTCTTGAACACCACGTGCAAAACGCTCACCAACGACTGAGCCCATCGAGCCGCCCATGTACTGGAACTCGAAACACGCTGCTACAACAGGGATGCTTTCAATCTTGCCGCCAAGAACGATTAAGGCCTCGGACTCACCAGAGGCATCATTCGCCTCTTTAATACGGTCTGGGTATTTCTTGGAATCTTTAAATTTCAGTGGATCGATTGGATAGATGTCAGCACCGATCTCATAACGACCCTTTTCATCCAACAAGCTATCCAAACGCAAACGTGCACCGATACGCATATGGTGACTGCATTTAGGACAAACCGAGAGATTAGCTTCAATATCTGTGCTGTAAAGAACAGTTTCACAGCTAGGGCACTTAACCCAAAGTCCTTCAGGAACAGATTTGCGGTTAGCAGGATCCGTATGTTGGATTTGTGGGGGTAGTAATTTATCGATCCAGCTCATCAGTTTTTAACTATCCAGTGCATTAACTATCTAAAGCGACGCGAATTTCACGTATGAAGGTTTCAAGTGATTGTACCGCTTGGCCAGGGGCAGAATCCTCCAAAAGTCGAATAATTCGACTACCAATTACCACCGCATCTGCTGTTTTTGATACCGCACGGGCACTTTCCGCGTCATTAATACCAAAACCCACCGCAATCGGGATCGAGGTGGCTTCACGGATCTTAGGAATGATGCTGGCGACATCTTGGGTATTTAGGTGGGATGCCCCGGTTACACCACGCATGGACACGTAATAGATATAACCAGAAGCTATTTTGGCTGCATCCTTTATGCGTTCTGGTGATGAAGTTGGCGCCAATAGAAAAATTGGGTCAACACCAGCAAGCTTCATACGAGCAGCAAAATCCTCGCACTCTTCTGGCGGGTAGTCCACCACGAGAACACCATCAACACCGGCAGCTTTCGCTTCAGTTGCAAAGCGCTCTGCCCCCATTTGCTCCACAGGGTTGGCATATCCCATCAAAACTACCGGGGTATTAGTGTCGAGCCTCCGAAATTCTTTCACCATGTCCAAGCAACCGTGCAAAGTAACGCCCTGAGTGAGTGCCCTTTCAGATGATCGCTGAATGACTGGTCCATCAGCCATAGGATCAGAAAAAGGAACTCCGAGTTCGATCACATTAGCGCCACCACGAACCATTGCATGCATTAATTCAACGGTGAGTTTTGGATCTGGGTCACCAGCAGTAATAAAGGGAATGAGCCCTTTCTTGCCAGAAGCTTTTAGTTCATTAAAGAGTGCGGTAATTTTTGACATGGCAATTCGTAATTATTATTTTTATGTAATTTCGTGAGTGACTTCGAATTAACCTTCGGAGCCTGTCGCTTGTGCAACGGTATGCATATCTTTATCACCGCGGCCAGACAGGTTCACCAAGATGGTTTTATCTTTAGAGAGTGTTGGCGCCAATTTGCACGCATAAGCAATTGCATGTGAAGACTCTAAAGCGGGAATGATGCCTTCGATACGACAGCAATCATGGAATGCTTTAAGTGCCTCTTCATCTGTTACCGCAACATAGTCGGCTCGACCTGAATCTTTTAACCAAGCATGCTCAGGACCAACGCCAGGATAATCCATACCAGCAGAAACAGAGTGCGTTTCAGAAATCTGACCGTTCTCATCCTGCAATAAATAGGTGCGGTTACCATGCAATACGCCTGGCTTACCAACACAAAGTGCTGCTGAGTGAAGGCCACTATTTAAGCCATGGCCTGCCGCTTCAACACCAACCAATTTCACTTCTGGGTAATCGATATAGGGATAGAAAATACCCATCGCATTAGAGCCGCCGCCAACACATGCCATGACATAGTCAGGCTGACGTCCAGTCATTTCAGGCATCTGTACTTTGCATTCTTCACCGATCACACTCTGAAAATCTCGGACCATCATCGGATACGGGTGAGGACCTGCAACAGTACCAATGATGTAGAAGGTATCTTCCACGTTAGTAACCCAATCTCGCATTGCCTCATTGAGCGCATCTTTAAGAGTCTTCGTTCCCGATTCAACAGGCACTACTTTTGCACCAAGCAATTTCATACGAAATACGTTTTGAGCTTGGCGCGCTACGTCAACAGAACCTTGATACACGGTGCAATCCAAACCAAAGCGTGCACAAATAGTTGCAGTAGCAACACCATGCTGCCCTGCTCCCGTTTCAGCAATGATTCGCGGCTTACCCATACGCTTGGCCAGCATCGCTTGACCAATGACGTTATTAATTTTGTGTGCGCCTGTGTGATTTAAATCTTCGCGCTTGAGATAGATTTGTGCACCACCTAACATCTCACTCCAACGCTTGGCGTGATACACCGGTGATGGGCGGCCTACAAAATGCTTGAGCTCGTAATGAAACTCTTCTAAGAATTCTGGGTCGTATTGGTATTTTGCGTAAGCCGCTTTGAGTTCATCCAAAGCGAACATGAGCGTCTCAGAAACAAATACGCCACCGTAAGGACCGAAGTGTCCTCGTGCATCTGGCTTATCGTACATAAATACCTCTTTTGATTAGTTACAGCAAATGATTAGGTTGATGTGCTTGCATCTGCGGCTCGCACTGCCTCAATAAACTGCTTCATCAAGACGTGATCTTTTACACCCTTGCTGATTTCAACGCCGCTTGAGACGTCAACCGCGCAAGGATGCAGACGAGCAATAGCCTCGCCCACGTTGTGAACGTTCAATCCACCACTCAAAACGACCCGAGGCGCGTTTGCGCTTATCCATGCTTGTGGAATTCCTGACCAATCAAAAGGAACGCCCCCTCCACCGTAACCCTCAACGAGAGCATCGAGCAAAAAGGCGTTTGCTTGCCTATATTGTAGGGAAAAATCATCAAATGCGAAGCCTGCCCCAACGCGCGCGGCCTTCATCCATGGCTGCCCCGCTGCCAGGAGCTCACATTCCTCAGGGGACTCATCCCCATGGAACTGCCACAAGGTAATGGAGGTGGCCGCCCTAATAGCCTCAAATTCCGCATCTGTGGCGTTTACAACCAAGCCAACGGCATCAACCCCTGCTGGGAGCCTAGAAATCAATGCGGCGGCAATATTAGGGGTTACAGCCCTTGGGCTCGGTGGATAGAAGACGAAGCCAACAGCGTCAACCCCAGCAGCAACAGCAGCATCCACATCTGCAGGCGTCTTCAGGCCACAGATTTTGACCCTAGTACGTCCAGGAGAGTTAGTAAGTAAGCCCATATGGGAAATGATAAGGCCTTGAGCAAATAAAGACCTGCTTAGGCGAATACCGCCTTAGGTAACCAAGAATTTGCAAGCCAAGGCTTTGGTATCTGAAACTCATCTGGATAGGCAATTTGAGCCAAATAGAGCCCAGCCGGCGAAAACGTAGGCGCAGCAATGCTGCGATCTTTAGCGGCCAAGACTTCTGCCATCCATCCTGATTTTTGCTTGCCAACGCCGATTTGAATAAAGCTTCCCACTAGATTGCGTACCATGTGATGCAAAAACGCATTCCCTTTAATCTTGAAATACAACCAAGGCTCATTCGAGAAAATCTCGATGGAATACATCGTTTTTACTGGAGTCTTACTTTGACACTCTGAGGATCGGAATGAGGTGAAATCATGCTCGCCAATCAAACATTCGGCAGCCTCTCTCATAGCATCAACATCAAACCAACGATCTGCTGGAAGCATGACATAACCAGCGCGATCTGCGGCCATTGGTGAGCGGCATGGTCCGGCATGCAATGCGTAGATATAAGTACGCTCATGAGCAGAATACCGAGCACTAAATTCTTCAGGAACAACTATAGCCCAGTTAACCACTATTGATTCTGGCAAGAAAGTATTAACACCCCTGACCCACGACCAGTTTTCTCGATCAACATCAACATCGAAGTGAACGACTTGACCTAAGGCGTGAACGCCGGTATCAGTCCTGCCAGCCGTGATTACTCGAATAGGATTAGATTTCACTGCATCAATGCCTACAAATGCAGAAATCGCCTTTTCTAATTCATCTTGAATCGTGCTCTGGTTTACTTGAGACTGCCAGCCTGAATAGGGGCTGCCATCATATTGAAGGCCTAGAGCGATGCGCATAGTGCCGCTTAAGAATTTCTGTGCGATAGCTCAGCCAATAAACCCTGAGCCTCGATCGTAATTGCAGGATCAATTGAACTGCCAATATGGACAATTTCTTGAAGTGATTTTTTGGCAGCTGTAAAATCTTCTATGGTGATGTAGGCACGAGCAAGATTTAGTTTTACGCGAAGAGCATCAGCAAGTGGATTGACCTCTGCAGTTGGAGGCTGGGTAGATTTTTTAACGGGCGTTAAATCCAGATCAATTCCAGCCAACAGCGCTTTTGCACGATCTGGCATTGCACCATGAGCCAGATGATGCTCCTTGCTAGTTGAGGCAACTTTAGGTATTTCGCCTGAAAAATTGCGCACTTCAGAACGACGGGCATTTTTTGCCAACAACCACAGTAAAAGACCTGTAAGGCCCATTAATACTAAAGCAAAGATTGCCGGCGCAAATCCACCAAAACCAAAAGAACCATCATTTTTAGTGGATGCGGATGACTTGCCCTTGGCTTGGTCAAGAAGTCGTTGCAAATCAGCAATATTCTTTTCAAGTTCAGCGACACGCACCCGAGTCTGCTCCAGCGCTTTTTCTTGAGCGACTAAATCTTCTGTGTAGCGGCGCTCTTCAGAGCTGCCTTCAGCACTTGATCCAATTTTGAGTCGATCTTTTGCAGGCGCATCGGCACCATTTTTTAAATTAGCGCCACCTTGAGCCCCACCCTTTGCATCACGCTCAGATAGCCACTGCGCATTAGACTCGGCTACAAATTGCTGAGCCTCTGCTGGGCTAATCGAGCGCAATAAAGCTTGATTAGGTTGATTGAGTTCAGCGCCAGCCTCTAAGCGATTAATGCTACCGCTAGCAAATGCATCGGGGTTGGCTTTAAACAAAGCCATCATGGTTTGATCTAGCGTGGCACCCTGCAATTGAGGGGCTAACTGGGCTGCGATCTCAGAAAGTGTCTGACCAGGCCTGACTAGAATTTTTTGAGTATCACCTAGCAGCAATGTATAGGTTTTAGTAAGGCTGCCTGCAGACCAATTCAGTGTAACCAAGACATCCAAGAATGGATCTTCTGTCATTGGCACCGACTCAACCGTCTCCAACAAGACCATCAACTGCTCTTGTTGATTACGATAAATCATCGCCTGAGGATTCAGGCCGAGTATCTTTTGAGATATTCCTAAACGCTCGTAGACTGCTTTATTCGCAATCCCAACATTCAAACTGGATAGCGCAGATTGCTCATCCACGCCAACTCGAATCGGAAACTCTACTTTGAGCGGCTCACCAGGCCTAGAAAGTAGTTTTGGAGAACCAAGAGAAATGGCCCCTGCCGCACAAGACCAACTTAGCCAAACTAAGCAAAGCGCTTTTGCAAACTGAATTTGGCTAAATCTAAACATTAGTGCTCTAGCAAGATGCGGAGCATGCGGCGCAATGGCTCAGCAGCACCCCACAAGAGTTGATCGCCAACAGTAAAGGCACCAAGGTATTCAGGTCCCATAGCCATTTTGTGCAAGCGGCCAATAGGTACTGTCAGGGTACCGCTAATTGCAGCTGGAGACAATTCGCGCTCAGTGGTCTCGCGATCATTTGGAATAACCTTAACCCACTGGTTATCGTTAGCCAAAATAGCTTCGATTTCTTTTAATGGGATATCTTTTTTGAGTTTGACTGTGAGGCCTTGTGAGTGGCAGCGCATTGCGCCAACACGAACGCATAAGCCATCAATTGGAATGCTTCCAGGAGTTCTAAATGCAGGACGGCCCAAGATCTTATTAAACTCAGCGCCGCCTTTCCACTCTTCTTTGGTTTGACCATTTTCAACAGGAACATCGATCCAAGGAATCAAGCTGCCTGCTAGAGGGGTATTGCGAAAGTTTTTCTTCGGAAAATCAGGTGAGCGCAGAGTCTCAGTAATTTTGCGGTCGATATCTAAAATCCAAGAGGATGGGTCAGCTAACTCTGTAGCAACGCTGTCACGCAATGCACCCATTTGTAATAGCAGTTCGCGCATATTCTGCGCTCCAGCACCAGAAGCCGCCTGATATGTCATGGCGCTAATCCACTCAACCATGTCGGCTTTAACTAAACCACCCATAGCCATCATCATTAAGCTAACGGTACAGTTGCTACCAATCCAGTTCTTTCCACCAGCAGCTAAGGCTTTATCAATCACCGGACGATTTACTGGATCCAAAACTAAAACAGCATCTTCCTTCATACGCAAAGCACTAGCCGCATCAATCCAATGACCTTCCCAACCAGCGGCGCGAAGTTTGGGGAAAATCTCATTGGTATAGTCGCCACCTTGGCAAGTCAAAATAATGTCGCAACGCGAGAGTGCCTTGATGTCATTCGCATCCAGCAAAGTATTTTCGCTCTTAGTCACTTTCTGACCATTCAAGAGTGGCACTTCACCACCAGCTTGGCTGGTACTAAAAAATACTGGCTCAATAAGATCAAAATCCTTCTCAGCTAGCATTCTCTCCATGAGAACGCTGCCAACCATACCGCGCCAGCCAACTAAGCCTACTAATGGTGTTTTTGTATTTGCCATGATGAATGATCTATTGAGTGTATTTATGTAAGGTGCTGCATTATTTTGAAAGGGCAGCAACTACAGCATCGCCCATTTCAACGGTAGAAACTTTTTTCGTGCCTTCGGTATAGATATCAGCTGTACGCAAGCCTTGCGACAAAACCTTTTGAACTGCTGCCTCGATACGATCCGCCTCAGATGGCATACCCAATGAGTAACGCAACATCATGGCAGCCGAAAGAATAGTTGCCAATGGATTGGCGATACCTTTGCCAGCAATATCTGGTGCAGAGCCATGGCTTGGCTCGTATAAGCCTTTATTGTTTTTATCCAACGAGGCTGATGGCAACATGCCAATAGAGCCAGTCAACATTGAAGCTTCATCAGAGAGAATGTCGCCAAATAAATTGCCAGTCACGACAACATCAAACGCCTTTGGTGCTTTGACCAATTGCATCGCTGCGTTATCAACATACATATGCGATAACTCAACATCGGGATACTCTTTACCTACGCGAATCATGACATCACGCCACAGTTGCGATGTCTCAAGAACGTTTGCCTTGTCAACGCTACATACTTTCTTGCCACGCTTGCGCGCAGCTTCAAAAGCAACGCGACCAATGCGTTCTACTTCTGGCTCGCTGTAATGCATCATGTCGTAGCCTTCACGCGCACCCTTAAACAAAGGAAGCTCAGAAGTACGAATACCGCGTGGCTGACCAAAATAGATGTCGCCATTAAGTTCGCGAATAATCAAAATATCTAAGCCGCTAACGATTTCAGGCTTCAGGCTAGAAGCAGCAGTTAATTCGTCATAGCAAATAGCTGGTCTGAAATTGGCAAACAATTCCAAATGTTTACGCAAACCTAAGATAGCCTGCTCAGGGCGGAGTTCACGAGCCAAGGCATCATATTTCCAGTCGCCTACAGCGCCGAACAAAATAGCATCTGCTTTTTTAGCAAGCTCTAAGGTTGTGGGTGGCAATGGATGGCCTGCCACATCGTAGGCGGCACCGCCAACTGGGGCAAACTCAAGATCAAATTTAGGGCCGAGTGCGTTTAATACCTTAACGGCTTCAGCAACGATTTCCGGGCCGATACCATCGCCCGGTAGGACTGCAATTTTCATGAAAGGCCTTTAACTCTATAAAAACTACGGCAGTTGAGTTGCAAGCCAAGGCATCTTGAGGATGCGCTCAGCTTCGTAAGCCTTGATTTTATCTGCATGTTGCAGGGTTAAGCCAATATCGTCTAAGCCGTTCAGCAGGCAATGCTTTCTAAATGGAGCTACTTCAAAGCTATAAGCGGTTCCATCAGGGCTAATCACTTGCTGCGCCTCAAGGTCAATAGTGAGCTGATAGCCACTAAAAGCCAGGGTTTCATTGAATAAATGGTCTACCTGTATCTCTGAAAGAACAATTGGTAGAAGGCCATTTTTAAAGCAATTGTTGTAGAAGATATCGGCAAAGCTTGGAGCAATGACCGCTCTAAAGCCATATTGATCTAGGGCCCATGGGGCGTGCTCACGGGAGCTACCGCAGCCAAAGTTCTTGCGGGCCAGCAAAATACCAGCATCTTTATAGCGCGGCTGATTTAAAACAAAATCAGGGTTAATTGGGCGGTTACTGCAATCCTGACCAGGCTCGCCATGGTCTAAATAGCGCCACTCATCAAACAAATTTTGACCAAAACCTGTTTTCTTAATTGACTTTAAGAATTGCTTGGGAATGATCGCATCGGTATCCACATTCTCACGATTGAGGGGGGCAACCAAGCCTTTGTATACCGTAAATTTTTCCATAATGATCTTCTACTGAATTTCTAGCGCTTACTTAACGGGAGTTACAACAACATCTTTCCCTTTGGTTTGGGATTGGTTGCTATTACTGTTTCCGCTACCCATTGAATTACCCATGGTCTGAAGATCTTTTCCAACACCTTCCATAGTATTGGCGCAGGCTGAGAGGATGATGCCGATAGCAGCAACGATGGTTAATTTTTTAATCATTGAGAAAGAAGACCATTTAAACACGGCATTTCCTTAAGAAATTTTACGAACATCGACAAAGTGACCTTCAATCGCAGCAGCTGCTGCCATTGCTGGGCTTACTAAATGCGTTCTTCCGCCATTGCCTTGACGACCTTCAAAATTTCGGTTTGAAGTCGATGCACAGCGCTCGCCAGGCTCGAGGCGATCAGCATTCATAGCCAAACACATGGAGCAACCAGGTTCACGCCATTCAAAACCAGCAGCCTTAAACACGCGATCCAAACCTTCACGTTCAGCCTGAGCTTTTACTAAGCCAGACCCAGGAACCACCATGGCCAATTTGACATTAGCGGCAACTTTCTTACCAAGGCGATCAACAACCTTAGCGGCAGCACGAATATCTTCAATGCGACTGTTGGTGCAAGATCCGATAAATACTTTATCAATTGAAATATTGCTCAGTGGCGTATTTGGAACCAGCCCCATGTACTCAAGAGCACGCTCCATTGCAGAGCGCTTATTTGCATCACGCTCTTTTTCAGGATCGGGTACGCGATCACTAATAGACAAAACCATTTCTGGTGAGGTGCCCCAAGTTACTTGAGGGGCAATCTCTTCAGCACGCAACTCGACTACAGCATCAAACTTCGCATCCACATCTGAATGCAAGGTGCGCCAGTATTGCAAAGCGTGGCGCAAAGCCTCACCTTTGGGTGCGTAAGGTCTGCCTTGGATATATTCGATAGTAGTTTCATCAACCGCCACTAGTCCAGCACGAGCACCTGCCTCAATAGCCATATTGCAGAGGGTCATGCGACCTTCCATGGACAAATTGCGAATAGCTTCCCCTGCAAACTCAATTGTGTAACCTGTGCCACCCGCAGTACCAATCTTGCCAATGACAGCAAGCACGATATCTTTTGCAGTTGAACCTGGCTGAAGGCGACCATCTACCTTCACCAACATATTCTTGCTCTTTTTCATGAGCAAGGTTTGGGTGGCTAATACGTGCTCCACTTCTGACGTACCAATACCAAATGCTAATGCGCCAAAAGCGCCATGAGTACTTGTATGGGAATCACCACAAACCACAGTCATGCCAGGCAAGGTAGCACCCTGCTCTGGTCCAATGACGTGAACAATGCCCTGGCGGAGATCATTCATTTTGTATTGAGTAATGCCAAAGGCATCACAATTTTGATCCAGGGTATCTACTTGTAATTTAGAGATTGGATCTGTAATTCCTTCGGAACGATCTGTCGTTGGAACATTGTGATCTGAAACCGCCAGGTTGGCAGAAATTCGCCACACTGGACGGCCAGCTAAATTCAATCCCTCAAAAGCCTGAGGACTTGTCACCTCGTGCAATAACTGACGATCAATATAAATCGTGGCTGTGCCGTCTTGTTCAGAATAGACGACATGGTCATCCCACAATTTGTCGTAAAGCGTGCGTGACATCTAAATCCTCTGAAGCTTTTATTTGCGAACGGTAATGTTAGGAACCTTGCGTACAGTTTCTCCAACATACAACTGACGTGGGCGACCAATTTTGTACTCAGGGTCAGTAATCATTTCTTCCCACTGAGCGATCCAACCCACGGTTCTTGCCAAAGCAAAAATACAGGTAAACATTTCAGTTGGAACGCCTAATGCGCGCTGAACAATTCCAGAGTAAAAGTCGACGTTTGGATAAAGCTTACGGCTCACGAAATAGTCGTCTTCCAATGCAATCTTCTCAAGTGTCATTGCCAGCTTGAACAAAGGATCGTTCTCGAGACCCATTTCTTTTAATACTTCATGGCAAGTTTCACGCATCAGTTTGGCGCGTGGGTCAAAGTTTTTGTAAACACGATGACCAAAGCCCATCAAACGAACGCTCGAGTTCTTGTCTTTAACTTGGGCAATAAATTCATCAATCTTATCGACACCGCCATTTGCCTGAATCTCATTCAACATTTGCAAGCAGGCTTCATTTGCACCGCCGTGTGCTGGGCCCCATAAACAGGCAATACCAGCAGAGATTGCAGCAAATGGATTTGTTCCAGAAGAACCGCATAAGCGTACTGTTGAAGTAGAAGCATTTTGCTCATGGTCAGCATGCAAAGTGAAGATGCGATCTAGAGCGCGAACTAGTACTGGATTGACTTTGTACTCTTCACATGGTGTTGCAAACATCATGCGCATGAAGTTTGCTGTGTATGACAAAGAATTGTCAGGATAGATAAATGGCTGGCCAACAGAATACTTATAAGCCATCGCAACTAATGTTGGCATCTTCGCAATCAAACGAATCTGTGCCACTTCCCGCGCCTTAGGCTGACTGTAATCAATCTCATCATGATAGAAGGCGGCCATCGCACCCACCAAACCAGTCAAGACCGACATTGGATGTGCATCACGACGGAAGCCGCGCAAGAAGAATTGCATTTGCTCATGAACCATTGTGTGGTGCATAACCATTTCTTCGAAATCTTTTTTCTGCTTAGCGTTTGGTAAATCGCCATTCAACAACAGGTAGCAAACTTCTAAGAAGTCGCAGTTGTGTGCGAGATCTTCGATTGGGTATCCACGGTAGAGCAACTCACCTTTATCGCCATCGATGTAAGTAATTTTGCTATTGCATGAAGCGGTAGACAGGAAGCCTGAATCGTAGGTGAACTTACCGGTTTGACCGTAAAGCTTACGAATATCAATTACGTCAGGACCAATGGTGCCTTTGTAAATTGGCAAGTCAATATCTGGCGTGCCGTCCGAAAACGATAATTTTGCCTTGATGTCCGATTCAATCATTTCTAATCCTTAGTCATTCAAATTGATGATTAATACGCTATTTGATCATGTGTCCGTACTTCGATTGCAGCTAAAGCCAAATTACTTCTGTCTCAGCCTTTGTAATACAGCCTTGAAGGAGGCCTCTTGTGATTCTTTTTCCAATGTTGCTACTGAATCCTTGCGACCGATTAATAAGTCCATCAAGTCGTTATCTTCTAAGGCTAGCAACTGGGTTAATACTTTTCCATCTTCGGCATTTAATTGAGCGCCATAACGTTCAAAAAAACGCTGCAGAATTAAATCGTTTTCAAGCAAGCCTCTACGGGCATCACTCTTTAAGCGATATAACTCTGCATTTGTGAGGGTCATACCGCCCTGCGTACCATCAATTCCTTGATCTTTCCAATTGCCTTGGTCGGATTCAAATGCTTAGGACATACATCCACGCAGTTCATGATGGTGTGGCAACGGAATAAACGGTATGGATCTTCCAAGTTGTCCAAACGCTGTGCAGTGTCTTCATCACGACTGTCAGCAATAAAGCGATAGGCCTGCAACAAACCAGCTGGACCAACGAACTTATCCGGGTTCCACCAGAAAGATGGGCATGAGGTTGAGCATGATGCGCACAAAATGCACTCATACAAACCGTTCAATTCTTCACGCTCTTCAGGGCTTTGGAGACGCTCTTTTTCTGGAGCTGGATTGTCATTCACCAAGTAAGGCTTGATGGACAAATACTGCTTGAAGAACAAAGTCATATCCACAATTAAATCGCGCACAACTGGCAAGCCAGGTAATGGGCGCAATGTGATGACTTTAGGCAAGGTCAACATATTGGTCAAGCAAGCTAAACCGTTCTTACCGTTAATGTTCATAGCATCAGAGCCACAAACACCTTCACGGCATGAACGACGATATGAAATGGATTCATCTTGTTTCTTGAGGGAAATCAAAGCATCCAACAACATACGCTCACCGGTCAATTCCAGCTCATAACGCTCCATGCGTGGGGCTGCATCGACATCTGGATCGTAGCGGTAAATTTCAAATATACGAATATCACTCATTTTTAATTTCTCTTCGCTTAGAAAGTACGTTCTTTTGGAGGGAAAGACTCAACAGTCAACGGCTTCAGAACAACTGGCTTGTAGTCCAAGCGGTTACCTTCGCTATACCAAAGCGTGTGCTTCATCCACTTGTCATCATCACGCTCTTGATGATCATCATGTGAGTGCGCACCACGACTTTCAGTACGCGCTGCAGCTGAGATCATTGTTGCGTTTGCTGCTTCAATTAAGTTGGCCACTTCTAAAGCTTCGATACGTGCTGTATTGAAAATCTCAGACTTATCCTTAAGCCATAGGTGTTTAGCGCGCTCAGTAAGCTTGGCCATTTGACGAACACCTTCGTCCATCAATTCTTGGTTACGGAATACGCCAGCATATTTCTGCATGGTTTTACGAATGTCATTGGCAACGTCTTGGGCATACTCACCAGATGTTGAGTTATCAAGTGCAGCGATACGAGCCAAAGTTTGTTCGCCAGCATTCGCAGGCAATGGCTTGAATTCACGGTTCTTGAGGTCCATCGCAACAATGTGATTACCTGCTGCACGACCGAATACCAACAAGTCGAGCAATGAGTTCGTACCCAAACGATTTGCACCGTGCACGGATACGCAAGAGCACTCACCAATTGCATACAAGCCATTAACAATTTCATTGTGCTTGCCGTTGGCAGGTACAACTACTTGACCGTTGATGTTGGTAGGAATACCGCCCATCTGGTAGTGAATAGTTGGCACAACAGGGATTGGCTCTTTAGTAACGTCAACGTTAGCAAAGTTGATACCAATCTCGTAGACAGAAGGCAAACGCTTCATGATTGTCTCGGCACCAATATGCGTCAAGTCGAGAACCACATAATCACCGTTAGGGCCGCAACCGCGCCCTTCTTTGATTTCCTGATCCATGCAACGAGAAACGAAATCGCGTGGTGCTAAGTCCTTATAGGTGGGCGCATAACGCTCCATAAAGCGCTCACCATCTTTGTTACGCAAGATACCGCCTTCACCGCGACAACCTTCTGTCAGCAATACGCCCGCACCGGCTACGCCAGTTGGGTGGAATTGCCAGAACTCCATATCTTCTAATGGAATGCCTGCGCGAGCTGCGAGACCCATACCGTCGCCGGTATTAATAAATGCGTTTGTTGATGCATCCCAAATGCGGCCTGCACCACCAGTAGCCATCATGACTACTTTAGTTTCCAAGATGTAAACCTGGCCCGTTTCCATTTCGAGTGCAGTGACACCAACAACATCACCTGCGTCATCACGAATGAGATCAAGTGCTAACCACTCTACAAAGAAGTTTGTTTTTGCACGTACGTTACGCTGATACAAGGTATGCAGCATTGCGTGACCAGTTCGGTCAGCTGCTGCGCAAGCACGTTGAACTGCTTTTTCGCCATAGTTGGCTGTGTGCCCACCAAATGGGCGCTGATAAATCGTGCCATCTGGGTTGCGGTCAAACGGCATACCAAAGTGCTCGAGCTCGTAAACAACTTTAGGAGCTTCGCGACACATAAATTCGATCACGTCTTGGTCACCTAACCAGTCAGAACCTTTGATCGTGTCGTAAAAGTGATAGTGCCAGTTATCCTCACTCATGTTGCCCAGTGATGCACCGATACCGCCCTGTGCAGCAACAGTGTGCGAGCGAGTTGGGAAAACTTTAGTTAACACTGCAACGTTCAAGCCAGCTTCTGCTAATTGCAAAGAAGCACGCATACCTGAACCACCTGCACCAATAATTACCGCGTCGAAACGGCGGCGTGGCAATGCTTTTTTAATCGCAGTCATGAATTACACTTTCCACAAAATTTGTACGGCATAGGCCGCACAGGCTACGAGATACAAAACAGTTAACACTTGGAGTGTTAAACGAATGCTGACTGGCTTGATGTAATCCATCCAGATATCACGGATACCAATCCAAGCGTGATAGAACAAGCTAATGAAGAATAAAAGCGTCAAGAGCTTCATGAACTGATTGCTAAACAATGAAGCCCAGCCTTCATAAGTCGCGCTACCAGTGATGCAGTAATCAATAACTAAAACGATTGTGAAAACAACCATCACGATGGCAGTTACACGTTGAATAATCCACTCTTTAAGGCCGTAATGCGCTCCAACAACTAAGCGCTTAGGTCCAATTTGATAAATAGGCATTAGATTTCCTTAATAAAGAAGTGCTTAGTACAAGCCAAACAGTTTGAGACCAACAACCGCAGTCAAAGCAAGACCTAAGAAAAATACAAAGATCGCTGAGCGGTTGGCATCAACTTTTTCAACACCAATCTCTAAATCCAGCAAGAGATAACGAATGCCGGCGCAGAAATGGTGCAAAAAAGACCAAATCAATCCAAGGAGAACGATCTTTACAAGAACGTGGCCAGTAATGGCTTGGAATTTTTGGTAGCTCATCTCGGATGCCAAACTTTGATCCAAGAGATACAGCAAGAATGGCAACATCAAAAACAATGCCGCTCCACTTATACGATGAAGAATGGATACTTTTCCAGCCCAAGGAAGGCGGTACTTAATCAACTGGGCAAGACCAATATTTCGATAAACCGGTCTATCTTTTTTTACGTTTTGCTGTGCATCAACCATGGGTAATCTCAATCTTTCGGTGGAGGTTCAGTGTGGTTTTGTTGTGTTGCAACATATTCTATTGGAAACCTTGGGGGTGGTGGGGACTTTTTAGCGTTTAAAGGGGTTAAATAGTGGTTTTTACTGATTTTTGAGTGTACTACCTAGTTCAATTTATTGTCGTAATGCTGATCTGAAGTGTCATACCTTGCGCGACGAATTTCTACTGGTTTATTCCCGTAGGTAAAAGCCACACGCTCAACAGAAAGCAAGGCAGCCCCTTCTGGAACTTCTAGGTACCTTGAAAGATCTGAATTTGCCAGGACGGCCTTAATCTTTTCTTCAGCTCGCACCATATGCGTGGCGTACTCGCTCTCATAAAAAGCGTACATTGGACCAGGCCATGCGTTAAGGGCGTCCAGGGTCAGCCCCTCGAAACGTGCCTTGGGCAACCAAATCTCCTCAAAAACGATCGGACGCCCTGCAGAGCTTTGAACGCGATCGATTCGAATAATAGGGTCACCTGCCTTTAATTTAAGCAACTTTGCAATATAGGCATCAGATTGGATGTTTTCACAGGCTAAAAACTGGTTTTTTAGGTGCAACTTATCGCCAGAATCCGGCTCCAAACGTAAAAAACGGTATTGAAAGTCTTCTTCTTGATGGGTGGCCACAAAAGTACCCTTACCTTGGCGCCTCACCAGCAAATTTTGGGCTGCTAACTCATCAATCGCTTTGCGAACCGTACCTTGACTAACGGCATATCGAGCTGCAAGCTCCATTTCACTGGGAATGGCGTCACCAGGCAACCATTCGGAGGCCTGCAAACTCGCCAAAATCATGGCTTTGATTTGCTCATAAAGAGGGCTAAATGAGGCTATGGGTTCAGATATCAATGACAAATTAACTCCAGGACAGCTTCTATTGGATAAAATTCAAGCTTATCTCATATCTTATATAAGACATGATTGACAGTGTAAATGGAAAGTCCATACACTTGAATGGATAATAGAAAAGATTTCAATTAATTAACCTCAACTGGAGTTATTAGTAATGGCAAAAGCCCCAATGCGTGTTGCAGTCACCGGTGCAGCCGGTCAAATCGGATATTCCCTACTCTTTCGCATCGCCAATGGTGATTTGTTAGGTAAAGACCAGCCAGTAATCCTCCAGTTGCTTGAAATTCCAGATGAAAAAGCTCAGAAGGCTTTAACTGGCGTAATGATGGAATTAGAAGATTGCGCATTCCCATTGTTGGCTGGCATGACAGCCCACTCTGACCCAATGACAGCATTCAAAGATATCGACGTTGCTTTGTTGGTTGGCGCACGTCCACGTGGCCCCGGTATGGAGCGTAAAGATTTGCTCTCAGCCAATGCTCAGATTTTCACGGCCCAAGGAAAAGCCTTAAACGCTGTTGCCAAGAAGACTGTGAAGGTTTTGGTTGTTGGCAACCCAGCAAACACCAATGCTTACATTGCCATGAAATCTGCTCCAGATATTCCTGCGAAGAACTTCACAGCAATGTTGCGCTTGGATCACAATCGCGCTCTCTCACAATTGGCTAACAAGTTAAACAAGCCTGTTGCTGATATCGAGAAATTAGTCGTGTGGGGTAACCATAGCCCAACAATGTACCCAGACTATCGCTTTGCAACCATTGATGGCAAGTCTGTAAAAGACAGCATCAATGACGCAGCATGGAATAAAGATACATTCATTCCTACAGTTGGCAAACGTGGTGCGGCCATTATTGAAGCACGCGGCCTTTCTTCTGCAGCTTCTGCAGCTAACGCAGCAATCGATCACATTCGTGACTGGGTTCTCGGCACAAATGGCAAGTGGGTCACTATGGGTATTCCATCCAAAGGTGAATATGGCATTCCTGCTGAAGTAATTTACGGCTATCCAGTGGTTTGCGAGAACGGCGAATACAAAATGGTTGAAGGTTTGGAAATCGATGAGTTCTCACGTGAGCGCATGAACCATACCCTTAATGAATTGCTTGAAGAACAAGCTGGCGTTAAGCACCTTCTCTCTTAAGGATCACTACACATGAAGAAATCCCTTCTCATCGTTAGCCTAGCAACAGCTGGCCTCTTGGGCTCAGCGTCCGCTATTGCTAACGAAGAAGTAACCACTTGGACTTGTAGCGAAAGTAAGCAATTCAAAACTTCAGGTACAACAGAAACGGTTCGCCTTACTTGGGAATCCAAAACGTTTGACTTGAAGCGCGAAAATTCCTTACCAGGAAGTTTGCGTTACAAGAACACCAACAGTGGACATGATCTTGTTGTGCTGGGTAACAAGGCGATGTTGTTTAATATCAAGTCTGGGACTCGTCTTGCTGATTTCTGCCAAACCGCAGAAATGAAAACAGGCAAGCTTCCGCACTTGTTTGCAAATTCAGAGCCTTTTACTCAGAACTAACAGCAAGCGCATCAAATAAAAAGCCGAGAAATTCTCGGCTTTTTTATTCCCATCATGTTTAGATAAAGTTATTTGATCTAGTGAAATAAAGGCTGCTGCGTAGGCGCATCATCTGGCAACTCAGCGTGAACAGCATCTCCCGATCGATCAGGAAACAGTGGTGCTCCGCAATCATCGCAAAGCTCCGGATCAAACAACATGGCGTGACGAAAGACATCTTCAACGCCAGCATCATGAAGCGCATCTGCAATCCGCTTCATAGGACTCTCATCCTCAGATAAATCATTCAGAGCATCATTGGCAACGCTCTCGCGATCATAGAGTGGCCAGATGACGCCATAGAGCACCTCAGATGAGCCTTTCAAGCTAAATGAAATGCGATACTCATCGGCCTGCTCCTCGCCAAAGGCGCCAACTACACAAGATAATCCAGCAGGCAAAACTCCCAGCGTACTCTCAAGAAAATTAACGCCAGCACGAATGCTCAATGGGCGCACCTGTTTATCAGCCAAGCGACAGTTTGTGAAGTAGGCTTCTGGTAACAAAAGCTCAAACTCGCAACCCGGTAAAAGTGCGGCAATGGGTTCTTGCATCGTGTTTTGCCAGCCAATCAAACTGACGCCCCGTTCTTGTCGCGTTGGCGCTTCAGCCTGCCAACGGAAAAGTGGCATTCCTGAAGGCGCAGCAACAGCTGCAATGATGAAACGTGGATCGGCCAACACTGCAATTGTCTCTGACATCTCGCGCAACTCTAGCTTGACGTCACTTGAAGAGATAGCGGCGGTTGCCAGCGCCTCAGTCAACAAGCGAGTTTGGCAATGTGAATGTGGCATTTGATCAATGCTGTAGAGCCAAGGAACAATCGCTAAACGTGCATCCGTAGACGCAATTGAGCTGTGCAATGCAGCTGCAGTCGATTCAATGACATTCAATGGCAGCGCGCCGGAGGGAATCTGATAACGCGTATGGGCAACGATTGGTAGAGCCAACAACAACACATCCCAACTCTGATCTTCATGCTCTATGGTCAGTGATTCAGCAAGTGTTTCCGCACAATCCGCTAGCACCTCAAAAGCTACGGTATTAATTCGGAAGGTTTGATCTAGTGCAGCATCAATCACATTCTGATTTTGACTTTTCAGCAAGCGCATTAAGCGAATATTTAAACGCTCTTCCCAAAAACGATCTTCAATTTGACTGCCAGAGGCGGCCAAAGAGATAGCGTCAGCAACCAAGCGCTCCACATCTGGGGAGGCGCGTTGGGAGGATTTAGTGCGATGAACAGCCATGGTGCACTCTCCTACTTTCTTTCGGGGCGTCTAAATAGCGGTTTTTCCGGTTTTGATTCAGAGGCGACATATTTATAGCCATCCAAATTAAAGCCCTTCAAATCCGCAGGATCAGCAATACGATTTTCAACAACGTAGCGAGCCATTAATCCCCTAGCCCGCTTGGCATAAAAAGAAATAATTTTGAACTTGCCATCTTTACCGTCCTGAAACACCGGAGAAATCACTGGGCAATCTAAGTTCTTTGCTTGCAATACCTTGAAATACTCTTCAGAGGCTAAATTGAGGAGCACAGGCTTCCTTTGCTTCTCCAAGATGCACTTCAACGAATCGGTCACACGCTCGCCCCAAAATGCGTATAAATCTTTTCCTCGGGCATTCTTAAACGATGTCCCCATCTCTAAGCGATAAGGCTGCATCAAGTCTAAGGGGCGCAATGCACCATATAAGCCAGAGAGAATGCGGACATGGTCCTGTGCAAAATCAATGGCCTTGCTATTGAGGCTCTTTACGTCAAATCCATCGTAGACATCACCATTGAAGGCATAAACAGAGGGTTTGCTATTTTCATCGGTAAATTTCTTGGACCAGTCACGATATCGGCCGACATTCAAAGCGGCCAACTGATCCGATAGACCCATGAGATTGGCGACCTCTTGAGGCGAAAGCTTCTTTAGCTCAGCTATCAGCTTTGCTGATTCAGAAACAAACTCCGGCAAAGTCGGGGCTTTGACCTTGACGGGAGTTTTGTAATCTAGGGATTTAGCAGGTGAAAGTACGATCAGCATGGCACAATTTGAATATGAATTTCTACCATTCTAGCGACTACCTACCTTATTTGCCCTAAACCGCCTGCATGGACCAAAACTCACCTCTGACTCCCGCTTTCCCAAGTCGCCTGCCCAAGGTGGGGACAACGGTATTTACGGTGATGTCGACCCTTGCGGCGAAACACCAGGCCATCAACTTGGGCCAAGGCTTCCCAGACTTTCCATGCGATCGAGGGCTTATATCCCAGGTTAATAAGGCGATGCTAGCTGATCACAATCAATACCCGCCGATGATCGGGATTGCAGAGTTACGTCAGGGTGTCTCACAAAAAATTTCTACGCTTTATGGTCACCACTACGATCCTGACAGTGAGATCACTATCACTGCTGGCGGTACTCAAGGAATCTTGACGGCAATCTTGTCATGCGTCAGTCCAGGCGATGAAGTTGTCATTATTGAGCCAGCCTATGATAGCTATCGCCCATCCATTGAATTAGCTGGTGGCAAAACTGTTGCCGTATCTTTGGCCGCCAATTGCGATGAGCAAGGAAGCGTGAATTCCTATTCAATTCCGTGGGATGAGCTAGCAAAAGCAATCAATCCAAAAACGCGACTCATCATCATTAATACTCCACATAATCCAACCGGTATGGTGTGGCAGAAATCCGATCTTGATCGCTTAGCTAGTTTAGTGAGAAGCACAAACGCACTGATCTTAAGTGACGAAGTCTACGAACACATGGTGTTTGACGGGCTTAATCATGTGAGCATTTCAAGTCATCCAGAATTAGCGGCGCGAAGTTTTGTGATATCGAGCTTTGGTAAAACCTATCATGTCACCGGCTGGAAGGTGGGCTATGTAGTCGCACCGTCATCGATGACGAAAGAATTTCGCAAGGTACATCAGTTCAACGTATTTACAGTGAACACACCAATGCAATATGGTTTAGCGGAATATCTTAAGAATGCAGATCATTACTTGGCGCTGCCATTCTTTTACCAAGCTAAGCGAGATTTTTTTAGCAAAGGACTGGAGCGCACTAGTTTCAAATTATTGCCATCCCCAGCGACCTATTTTCAATGCGTAAATTACACTAAGTTAAATATCCCCCAAGCTAAGATGGGCGAAGCGAATTTTTGCTCCTGGCTAACTGCTGAGGTTGGCGTAGCCGCTATTCCTGTTTCTGCTTTTTATTCCAAGCCTGTCGAGTCAGGCGTGATCCGTTTTTGTTTTGCTAAAGAAGAAACAACGCTCTCAGCAGCATTAGAGCGTTTACAAACCCTATAAAGAGGAAAGATTATGGCAATAAGCAAACCTAATAAAGACATCATTGATGTTTATAGCTGGCCAACGCCAAATGGGCACAAGGTGCACATCATGCTCGAGGAGTGCGGTTATAAATTAGGCAAAGACTGGATTGCCCATCCAATTGATATTGGTGCCGGTGATCAGTTCAAACCCGACTTCTTGGCGATCAGCCCAAATAACAAGATTCCGGCTATTACGGATCCTAATGGCCCAGATGGCAAACCAATCCACCTCTTTGAGTCTGGCGCAATCCTGCTCTATCTTGCGGCCAAAACAGGAAAGTTTTTACCCAAATCCACTCGAGCCAAATACGAAGTCTTGCAATGGCTCATGTTCCAAATGGGGGGTTTAGGGCCACTTTTAGGTCAAAACCACCACTTTCGGATCTACGCACCGGAGAAAATTGAGTATGCAATCAATCGCTACACCAATGAAGCTAAGCGCTTATATGGCGTCATCGACCATCAACTGAAAGATAATCCCTATATAGCTGGAAAGAGTTACTCAATAGCCGATATCGCCATATTCCCTTGGACACGTAATTGGAAGAATCAAGGTATCGATATCAATGAGTACCCGCATTTCAAGCGCTGGTTTGAAATGATTGGTGAGCGCCCTGCCGTTAAGCGTGGCGTTGAAGTATTGACTGCATTACGCAAGCCCTTGCATGATGACAAAGCAAGAGAGCAATTATTTGGTTCATCACAGTATCAAAAAAGGAAATAGCATGAAGATTCAATCGGTTGGAGTTATTGGTGCAGGTACCATGGGAAACGGTATCGCGCAAGTATGCGCAGTTGCCGGGCTTGATGTTGTGATGGTCGATATCAGTGATGCAGCGGTTGAGCGCGGCTTGAATCAAATCAGCAAGAGCTTGGATCGACTGGTCAAAAAAGAAACTCTGACGACCGAAGGAAAGGATGCCGCATTAAAGCGCATCAAAGGCAGCACTTCATATGCTGACTTCAAAGGCCTTCAATTAGTAATTGAGGCCGCCACCGAAAATCAAGCTGTAAAAGAAAAGATATTGAAGCAAGTGGATGAGATCGTCAGCAAAGAAACCGTTATTGCTACGAACACCTCTTCACTCTCTATTACGAAGCTTGCTGCCCTAGATTCCAACCCAAGCCGCTTTATTGGTATGCACTTTTTTAATCCGCCGCCAATGATGGCATTGGTTGAAGTGATTCGTGGCTTGCAAACTTCGGATGCGACGCACGCAGCCATTATTGAAATGGCTAAGCGTATTGGCAAAGAGCCGATCACTGTTAAGAACTCCCCTGGTTTTGTTGTAAATCGTATTTTGTTGCCGATGATTAACGAAGCCTTCTTCGTACTTCATGAAGGTCTAGCAAGTCCTGAGGATATTGATGCTGGAATGAAGTTGGGATGCAATCAACCGATTGGCCCACTTGCCTTAGCTGACTTAATTGGGCTTGATACCTGCCTTGCGGTAATGGAAGTCTACTTTGAGAACTTCAGCGACTCTAAATATCGTCCTTGCCCACTGCTGCGCGAAATGGTTGCTGCCGGCTACCTTGGTCGTAAGACTGGGCGCGGCGTCTATACCTACGATCAATAATTATTCAACCACCATCAATCAACTTAAATAAAGAAGTATCTGTGAACCCATTACCACCCCTAGTTCGTAAATTAGCCTACGCTGGCCTAATCCCATTTGTGGGTCTAGCCCTTATGGTGCAGTTAGCGCCGACACCACTCAATTACTTAAGTGCAGAGTCATTGGCTGGTTATGGGGCCGTGATTACGGCTTTCATGGGGGCATTACATTGGGGCGCTAATTTGCACACGCTGGGTAAAGCGCCTCCGGGGGATCGCTGGGAAGATCGGAACGCCTGGATTTGGGGCGTGATACCAGCATTAGTAGCCTGGGTTGCGTTACACATTTATATTCCAGTTGGACTGGTAATCCTGGCATCAGCTTTGGTGATCCAACGTAATATTGATAAAGAAACCTATCAGTACTATTTTTCTAGTGAAGAGGCTTGCGCGGCTTTTATCACTTTACGCAATCGACTTACATTGGTTTCAGCTAGCTGCTTAATTTGGGCGGCTCTAGTAATTTTGTTTGTACAGAACTAAATCAAAGATATGGGCAATCTATTTGATCAAGCGCCTCCGCCTCCATTGGCAGAGGCCTTGCGCCCAAAAACTGTTGAAGAAGTCATTGGACAGACACATCTGCTGGCTACAGGCAAGCCACTCAATCTAGCCTTTGCTTCAGGCAGGCCTCACTCAATGATTCTTTGGGGTCCGCCAGGCGTCGGCAAGACCACCCTAGCAAGACTTTCTGCAAAGGCTTTTGATCGAGAGTTTATCGCGATATCGGCTGTACTTGCAGGCGTAAAAGAAATACGCGAGGCTATTGAACAAGCTCAACAAAGCATGTCTCAATACGGCAGACAAACTATTTTGTTTGTAGATGAGATCCATCGCTTTAATAAAAGTCAGCAAGATGCCTTATTGCCGCATGTTGAGTCTGGCTTATTTACTTTTATTGGTGCCACCACCGAAAATCCATCATTTGAGGTCAACTCAGCACTGCTCTCGCGAGCACAGGTATATGTACTTAAATCCTTAGGTGCTTCAGAGTTAAAGCAATTATTTGATCGTGCGCGTGAGTATGCAATGCCTGAAATTGCTTTCGAGGCAGATGCAATTGATAGCCTAATCTCTCATGCAGATGGCGATGCTAGGCGACTACTCAATTTAGTTGAGCAAGTTCGCAATGCAGTTACTACCCCCAACTCCAACATAACAAATGTTGATCAACAGTTCATCGAGAATGCTTTAACTGTTCAGGCCCGCCGCTTTGATAAAGGCGGAGATCATTTTTACGATCAAATCTCCGCCCTGCATAAATCAGTACGAGGCTCTAATCCCGATGCAGCGTTGTATTGGTTTTGCCGAATGCTAGATGGTGGTGCAGATCCGCGCTATCTCGCCCGAAGAATTATTCGCATGGCCTGGGAAGATATTGGTCTTGCTGATCCAAGAGCAATGCAACTGGCAAATGACGCGGCACAAACTTTTGAGCGACTAGGCTCGCCCGAGGGTGAGTTGGCACTTGGACAAGCAGTTGTGTATTTGGCGATAGCCGCCAAAAGCAATGCCAGCTACAAGGCCTACAACGCAGCAAGAGCCTACGTTGCGAATGATCAAAGCAAACCAGTCCCCAATCATTTACGCAATGCCCCAACCAAACTCATGAAAGAGTTAGGCCATGGCAAGGAATATCGCTATGCACATGATGAGCCACATGCTTATGCTGCTGGAGAATCTTATCTTCCAGAGGGAATGACTGCACCACATTGGTATGAGCCGGTTGATCGGGGTCTAGAGGGTCAGATTGCTGAGAAGATGGCCTTCTTACGCAAGTTAGATGAGGAATCGAATAAGAAATGATTGAAGAGCAAAAGAGTGCGAACCTGATTACCGGGACTTTTTATTACGACATCATCTCTCCTTTCTCGTATTTCTATATCAAGCAGCGACATCGCCTTGATCAGCGTGTACATATTCAACCAGTCCCGATCTTGCTCGGAGGCCTCTTTCGAGCAACAGATAATCGTGGACCTGGTGAAGTAGAAGCAAAGCGCCCTCACACCTACCAATACTGCGTATGGCTTGCTGACAAGCTTGGCTTGCCGTTTCGATTTCCGGATCACCACCCTTTTCTGACTGTAGCTGCGCAGCGACTACTAGCTCAGCAAGACGCTCAATGGCCAATGGTTGAGCGCGCATTTGAATTTGTTTGGGTTGAAGGCAAAGATCCCAATTTATCGTGGACAGAATTCTGCCAGTACCTTGGTTTGGCAGCGGATACACCAAAACCAGATGCGCCTGAAACAAAAGCAAAACTAATTAGCAATACAGAGAAGGCCAAAGCAGATGGTGCATTTGGCGTGCCAACCCTAGTGATTGATGGTCATGCTTTTTGGGGGGTCGATACCATCGACTGGTCTTTGGATTACCTAGACAGACCCAAGATGTTCGAAGAGGCGGCTTACCGGCACGCGGGCCAACTACCATCCGGCCTTTGAGCAATACAATAAGATTTATCCCATTTTTAATAGATTTTTAAGGATCTTCACTATGCGCAAAATCATTGCCTCCATATTCATGATTACCAGCCTAATTACTAGTGCGGCATGCTTTGCAGCCCCTAAGGTTGAATTCAAAACTACCATGGGAAATTTTGTTGTTGAACTTGATTCCGTAAAAGCACCAAAAACCACTGCCAACTTTTTGAACTACGTAAATAGCGGGTTTTATAACGGCACCATTTTTCATCGTGTGATTGATGGCTTCATGATTCAGGGTGGTGGCTTTACTCCAGACTTGGTTCAAAAGCCGACCAATGCCCCAGTTGTTTCAGAGGCTCAAAATGGACTCAAGAATGACACCTATACCATTGCAATGGCACGTACGTCTGATCCTGATTCCGCAACCGCCCAGTTCTTTATTAACGTTAAGGACAACGAAGGCTTGAATTATCCAAATGCGATGGGTAATGGTTACACGGTATTTGGCAAAGTGATTTCTGGGACGCAAACCATTGATGCAATCCGTAAAATTCCTACGATGGTTGCACCAGCTCCAAAAATGGGGCGCATGTCAGATGTTCCTAGTAAGACAGTCACGATTGAATCCGCTACCGTTCTTAAGTAATTTCTGCAAATTTATTTGAGCTCTGACGGTCAATAGCATGATCTTGCTAGATGATGCCCAGAGCACGCAGGCTCAGCCTAGTAGCCGCCTCTATGAAAATGCACTTCAGCGCTGGACTGTCTACCCTCAGTACAGCCATTCAGAGACGATTGCCGCTGTAGATGAATGTCTGCGCAGTATCAATGAAGCATTGGGTCAGGGCGAATATATTGTTGCTGCGTTTGCTTATGAATTGGGTCTATACATTCATAAAATTGAACGGCCCATCGCCGGGGATAAGAAAAGTCACCCGCTAATACAGGCATGGTCTTTTCAGTCTTATGAAAGCTTCAGCAAGCAGGATGCTGACGCCTTCATTGAGAGCAAGATTGCGACCCTGGATTCCGACTCTCAAGTTGCAGGCGTTGCTAACCTTCATTTTTCTATTAATGAAGAGCAATTTAAGTCCGATATTGAGACGATCCAAGAGTACATTCGCAATGGCGACACTTACCAAATCAATCATACCTTTCGGATTACGGGAGAGATCTATGGTGACCCACTCGCACTGTATGCGCGCCTAAGGAATCGCCAGCCAGGAAGATTTGGCGCATTTATTGAGAGTGACTCAAACTATATTCTTTCCCAGTCACCTGAATTATTTATTCAGAAGCAAGGCAATACCTTAAAAGCCATGCCTATGAAAGGCACTGCTAGTGCATTGAGTGATTCAGCGGAGCACTTATCGGCAGATGCTAAGAATCAAGCAGAGAACGTCATGATCGTTGATTTACTTCGAAATGATCTAAGTCGCCTGGCGTTACCTGGAACAGTTAGCGTCCCAGAGCTCTTTGAGGTTGCTAGGTACGGTGATGTATTGCAAATGACATCAACCGTTCAAGCCGAGATAAAACCTGGAATTGAACTGCGTGATGTACTCAATGCCGTCTTTCCTTGTGGCTCTGTAACTGGAGCACCCAAGAAGCGCAGCATGCAAATCATCCAAGAATTAGAGACACAAGATCGCGGCTACTATTGCGGTGCTCTTGGCTGGATTGATCCCAGTGGTGATTTTGCATTTAGCGTTCCCATCCGCACGCTTGAAATAGAACGCAATATCAATTCACATACAGCACCATTTACATTGGGCATCGGCGCCGGCATTACGATTGATTCTGAAGCCTCGCAAGAGTGGGAGGAGTGCCAAATTAAAGCAGCCTTCTTAAGCAGACTCCCTAGTGAGTTAGGTTTATTTGAAACAATCTTAGTTCACCAAGGCAAAGCACAGAATCTACAACTTCACTTAGAACGTTTGACTGATTCAGCTCTAGCACTTGGCATTCCTCACTCCATCATTGACATACGCAGGGCTATTGAGAGTGCTTGCGAAAGAGTCTCTAGCGATGTCGACTATCGATTGCGATTAGATTTGAATCATTCTGGAGAACCCAGTTACCAAATCTCTCCAATCAGCTCACTGCCAGAATCAGTGAAGATTTTCTGGGCAAGCGACCTTCTTCCTGATTCAAAGATGGCAACCCTTCACTCAGGTAATCTTTTATTGAGACATAAAGTAAGCATTAGAGATATTTATGACCAGGCCTGGAAATTAGCCGAAGACTTAGGTGGCTTTGATGCTCTTTTTGTAAATGAGCATGGATTTATTACTGAAGGTGGAAGAAGCAGCATCTTTATTAAGTCCGGCGATCGCTGGCTTACGCCACCAGTCACGGCTGGACTGCTACCAGGGGTAATGAGGTCAATCATATTGAATGATCCCAAATGGAATGCCCATGAGACAAACCTGACTATTGCAGATGTTCAAAATGCAAAAGAGATTATGCTTAGCAATGCACTACGTGGCCCCATCCCCGCCCATCTTTAGAAAGTCTGCATGAAGTTTTGCTCGCACTGCGCAGCGCCTATTAGCATCAAGATTCCTGCAGATGATTCGCGGGAGCGTCATGTTTGCGATTCTTGTGGAAGTATTCATTATTTCAATCCACGCAACGTGGTTGGTAGTATTCCCGTCTTTGGCAAACAAGTTTTATTGTGTCGTCGCGCTATAGAGCCTCGCCATGGCTATTGGACTCTTCCAGCAGGATTTATGGAGCTTGGTGAAAGCACTAGTACTGGGGCGGCAAGGGAAACTCAAGAGGAGGCTGGCGCCATTGTTGAGATCGGCCCACTGTACTCTCTACTGAATGTGCCACATGCTGAGCAAGTTCACCTCTTCTATTTAGCAAAGATGACTTCGCCTGACTTTCAGGCTGGCGAAGAGAGTCTAGAGGTTGCTCTATTCAACGAGCAGGATATTCCATGGAATGAGATTGCCTTTCCAACAGTAAAACAAACCCTAGAGTGGTTCTTCGCTGATCGCGCTGCAGGACTATTCGATTCCGGTATTGAGTTTGGCGTTCGCAGCAGAGATATTCTGCCAACAGAAAAAATTTAATCATCGCAAGATCATGAGCAATATCAACTGGCTAGGATCTCAGGATGAATTTCCTAACCCAATTGATTGCGCAGATCCCGATCCGAACGTTCCTGGCTTAATAGCAGTTAGCGAGCGCATCTATCCAGGCCAACTAGCTCGCGCTTATCAAATGGGAATATTTCCCTGGTACTCAGATAACCAGCCAGTTCTATGGTGGTCACCTAATCCCAGAATGGTATTAAAACCTCAGCACTTTAAGTGCCATGACTCGCTGAAGAAAACCATTCGACACTTTTTAACGGATCCGAAAAAAAATATCTGCGTGGATGATGATTTCGGAGCGGTCGTTCGCTCTTGCGCAACCGCCAGGAGAAAAGATCAAGATGGCACATGGATCACCCATGAAATCATGGATGCCTATACCCAGCTTCACGAACAAGGTCATGCACACAGTATCGCGGTAATGGAAGATGGGTTGCTGATTGGCGGCCTCTATTGTGTTGCATTTGGTGGGATGGTTTTCGGAGAATCCATGTTTAGCCATCAGACTGATGCCTCCAAAATTGCCCTAGCCGCTCTCGCTGCTTGGTGTGAGCAACATCAAGTTGAAATGATTGACTGTCAGCAAGAAACTGCTCACCTTGATTCTCTGGGGGCTGCACCAATATCTCGGGATGAATTTTTGGCTCATCTGCAAATTGCGTTAAAGCAAACTAATATAGAGATTCCTTGGATATTTGATAAAGCAATTTTGCGTCACTGGCTATGACCCAATTAAAAGAACTCCCGTTAACTGAACTTCAGTTCTACGCAACAGCACCCTATCCTTGCAGCTATCTGCCAGGTAAAACAGCTCGCTCGCAGGTAGCTACGCCCTCACATTTAATACATGCTGATTTATATGGCGAACTAGTCAATGCAGGTTTTCGTCGTAGTGGCTTATATACATATAGACCGTATTGCGATGAATGCAATGCCTGCACAGCAACCCGCATCCCAGTGAAGCAGTTCTCGCCCAACCGCAGTCAAAAACGCTCCTGGAAAAAACATGCGGGACTAGATATTCGTGTTCTGAATTTGGGCTACCAAGAGGAACACTATCAGCTTTATCAGAGCTACCAAAGTAATCGTCATTCTGGTGGCGACATGGATCAAGGCAGCGAAGATAGCCAAGATCAGTACATGCAGTTTCTATTGCAAAGTCGAGTGAACTCTAGAATCGTTGAATTTCGTGATGGTCCGCATGACCCCCATCCAGGTCGCCTTAGGATGGTGAGCATGATTGATGTCTTGGATCAGGGTATCTCTTCTGTCTACACCTTCTTTGATACCAGCAATACCTCTGCAAGCTATGGAAGCTTTAGCATCCTGTGGCAAATTCAGCAGGCGCTAGAGCTAGATCTTCCCTATCTTTATCTCGGCTACTACATTGAGAATAGTGAAAAAATGTCCTATAAGGCCAAGTTCCAGCCTATTGAAGGATTAATGGATGATCATTGGCAACCCATCATTGGGCCATAATATCTACCCATGATCGATAGTTACCCTCTTCTGCGCCCCTGGCTATTTTCTTTAGACCCAGAACAGGCGCACAACCTGACCCTCAGAAATATGGATCGCGCTCAGCGCTGGGGTTTGTTGCGTCACCTAGTTGAGCAGCCAGCTACAGATCCAAGAAACTTATGCGGCATCACCTTTCCAAATCCAGTTGGGCTTGCCGCCGGATTAGATAAGGATGGCAAACATATTGATGCACTAGGGTCATTGGGTTTTGGATTTTTGGAGATCGGCACGGTTACTCCGAAGCCACAACCCGGCAATCCAAAGCCCCGCATGTTTCGCTTACCGCAAGCGCAGGCCATCATTAATCGTATGGGCTTTAATAATGACGGCGTCGATGCGTGTGTCAAACGCGTTCGCAACTCTTCATATTGGCAAAACGGTGGCATCGTTGGATTAAATATCGGCAAGAACGCGAGTACCCCAATTGAGGATGCCGCTAGCGATTACGTCACGGCCATGGAAGCGGTATATGAGGTTGCCTCATACATTACCGTCAATATCTCCTCCCCCAATACGCAGAATTTACGTGCTCTTCAAGGCGAAGAGATGTTGCGCGCTTTACTTGGCTCCCTGCATTTAGCTCGCGAAGCACTGTGCGATAAGTATGGTGTTCGCAAACCTCTCTTTTTAAAGATTGCACCAGACCTAGATCAAAATGACATCAAACTCATCGCCGAACTTTTGCTTGAATTTAAGATTGATGCAATCATCGCTACAAATACAACGATTGCCCGTGAAGCGGTGCAAGGTCTTGAATTTGGACATGAGGCTGGTGGCTTGTCCGGCGCTCCTGTTCGCACTGCCTCTACCGAGGTTGTGAAGAGTCTGAAGCAGCATTTAGGCAATGCCATTCCAATTATTGGCGTCGGCGGCATCCTGTCAGGCAAGGATGCTGAGGAAAAAATGAATGCGGGTGCCAGCCTAGTTCAAATCTATAGCGGCCTAATCTATCGTGGCCCAAAACTGATTGCTGAGTGCGCAGCAGCATTAAGAAGGTAACTTAGCAGGCCCTAAACCCGCTTTTTGGTATTGAAACCGCGTTTCATATTGTGCAATTTTGCAAAAAATCGCTACAATTGACAGCATGACAACGAGCAAATCCGAAAAAGTGGCAAAAGTACCTGGCGAAGCTGGCAAAACAGCCATACAGGTAGTTGAGCGCATGATGAACTTGCTTGATGCCCTAGCAACACACGAAGAGTCTAGCAGTCTTAAAAACCTCGCCGAGGAGACGGATTTACACCCCTCTACTGCGCACCGCATCTTAAATGATCTAGTTGCCTGCCGCCTAGTAGAGCGTGGTGATGGTGGCACCTATCGTCTTGGCCTTAAATTACTCGAGCTTGGCAATTTAGTTAAAGCTCGCCTCTCAGTTCGGGAGGCAGCTCAAGCCCCCATGCGGGCTCTGCACAAGCTTACTGGCGAAACCATCAATCTCTCAGTTCGTCAAGGCGATGAAATTGTTTACATTGATCGCGCCTATAGCGAGCGCTCTGGTATGCAAGTAGTTCGTGCTATTGGTGGCCGCGCACCACTACACCTCACCTCAGTTGGTAAATTATTTTTGGCAAGCGATGATCCAAGCCAAGTTCGAGCCTATGTCACCCGAACTGGGTTGGCTGGTCACACCAGAAATAGCATTACTGAATTAGGAAAATTGGATTCAGAACTCACTCAAGTTCGTAAATTAGGTCACGCGCGGGATAACGAAGAATTAGAGCTCGGCGTGAGCTGCGTTGCTGCCGAGATTTATGATGACAGCGGTAAGTTAGTAGCAGGACTGTCACTGAGCTCGCCTACTGATCGCATTCAAGCTGATTGGTTGAAGCTTTTACAAGATACGGCTCTGCAGATTTCTAAGGGTATGGGTTACAAACCTAAGGTCAACGACCAAAACTCTTAAAACTGAATTTCGTTTGCGGATGTAACTCTTACATTAAGCGACGAATTGCATGAGGCTCACCCGACGGCATACGCTCATACCAATCACGCACCCTAACAGCATCAGCAAAGCGTGACTGCGTACCAACGGAGTCCAAGAAAACCAGCAGCAAAGGCGTGTTATTCACTCTAGCTTGCATCACCAAGCACTTGCCAGCCGCATTGATAAAGCCCGTTTTTTGGAGACCGATATTCATATCGCCGGCGCGCACTAGACGATTGGTATTCAAGAACTTCTGTGGACGTTTCGCAATCACCATTGTTAAATCTGGCCAAGTCGAAAACTCACGAATCATCTTATATTGATAAGCAGCACTCAACATACGTGTGAGATCTTCAGCGGATGCTACGTTCTCACTCAATAACCCAGTTGGGTCAGCAAAATGAGAGTGCGTCATGCCAATCTCTTTAGCCTTACGATTCATGGCATCTACAAAAGCTGGAATGCCGCCTGGGTAATTTCGGCCAAGAGTATATGCGGCGCGGTTCTCGGAGGACATTAGCGCTAACAATAAGGCCTCTTCTCGCGTCAAGACTGTGCCACCAGCAAGGCGCGAAGTTCTATAGATATGAACGTCATCCGCATTAATGACAATAGTTTCATCAAGTGGCAATTTAGAGTCGAGAACGACCATTGCGGTCATTAACTTGGTGATCGAGGCGATCGGAAGACTTACAGAAGGGTTCTTTTCAAAATACACATCTTTAGTATCTTGATTAACCACCATTGCCACACTGGACTTCAGGC
>CANGNV010000012.1 GCA_947455485.1 Burkholderiaceae bacterium
ACCCCATCACTGAGATTGAAGCTTGGGAGCAAAAGCATTTCAAAACCAGTACGTCCAGTTAACGACCAGTGAAAATATATTTTGCGACCAGTACGCGACCAGCGAATTTTTTAGGGGACTTCAATGTTTGCTTCTACTAACCTTGAAACTCTTGCTGGTGGCGGAGAGGGAGGGATTCGAACCCTCGAATAACTTTCGTTATTGCCTGATTTCGAGTCAAGTACATTCGACCACTCTGCCACCTCTCCGAACCAAGGTGTAATTATAACTACCGATATATAAACCCCTGAGGCCAATGTTGCCTTTGAAATTCAGTAGACATGGTTGACATAGCGCATTATTATGGATATACATTAATGTATATCCATATCAGAAAGGATTCGACAATGAACATCCAAATATCGAAATGGGGAAATAGTCTGGCCTTGCGCATACCCGCAACACTAATTAAGCAAACTCACCTAAAAGATGGGGATAAGGTTGAGGCAACTCTGTCAAAAGATGGCTCATTAATTATTAGGCCTCAGAAATTGGATCGCAAAGCAATTGCAGCGCAGCTTAAAGCATTCAGAGATACACTGAAGATGGGCAAATCGGTAATGGATGAAGTCCGATCAGAGGCACGCTATTAATGATTTATATTGATACAAGCGTCTTTGTAGCCTTATGCACAAAAGAGCAAAAGAGTGATGATGTTGCTAAATGGTACACAAACAGCTCAGCAAAGATGTTTTCTTCAACCTGGGCATTTACCGAATTCTCCAGTGCACTTAGTCTTAAGGTCAGAACTAGCCAAATAACTGAAAAGCAAAGTCGAGAAGCCTGGAAAAGGTTTGATGCCCTATGTCAAAACGATATCGAACTCTTGCCGATCGAAAGCAAAGCTTATTATTCGGCCGGAATTTTAGTGGTTGATAGCAAATCAAATCTGAGGGCCGGCGACGCCCTTCACCTCGCCGTAGCAAAGCAGCTAAAGTCTAAATCCTTGGCAACGCTTGATAAAGTTTTGGCTAAAAATGCGAGCAATCTAAAAATTCAGGCTGTATTAATTTAGTCAGATTGGCCTGAGAACCTCTAAACCACCCAAGTAAGCTTGCAAAGCTTTCGGAATGGAAATACTGCCATCTGCTTGTTGTTTGTTCTCGAGCAATGCAACTAAGGCTCTGCCAACCGCAAGACCAGAGCCATTTAATGTGTGAACTAATTCCGGCTTTCCTTGCCCAGCTTTAAATCTTGCCTGCATGCGTCTTGCTTGGAAGTCACCCATGCTGGAGCAAGAGCTAATCTCACGATAGGCTTTTTGTGATGGCACCCACACCTCTAAGTCATAAGTCTTGGTACTACCAAAACCCATATCGCCAGTGCAGAGCAATACTTTTCTGTAAGGCAACTCTAACAACTCCAAAATCTTTTCTGCATGACCCGTTAAATCCTCTAAAGCCTGCATGGAATCTTCTGGCTTTGTGATTTGCACCAACTCGACTTTGTCAAACTGATGTTGACGAATCATGCCACGCACATCGCGCCCATAACTACCTGCCTCAGAGCGGAAGCATGGAGTGTGTGCAACATATTTCATAGGTAATGTATCTGCATTGACGATCTCATCACGCACTAAATTGGTTACCGGCACTTCTGCTGTCGGAATCAAATAAAAGTTTTCGATTTTTGCTTCGCCTGATCCATCTTCGCCGCCCATCTGACGAGGCACCTTAAATAAGTCCTCTTCAAACTTCGGCAACTGTCCAGTACCACGCATTGAAGCGGCATTCACCATATAAGGTGCATAGACCTCTTGGTAATCGTGTTGTGTAGTGTGAGTATCGAGCATGAACTGCGCTAAGGCACGGTGCAATCGAGCGATAGGTCCTTTTAAAACTACAAAGCGTGAGCCACTGATCTTCGCTGCCACCTCAAAGTCCAAACCCAAAGGACCGCCAAGATCAACGTGGTCTTTAATCTCAAAATCAAATGTTGGAGCATCACCCCAGCGCTTCACTTCTTTATTCTCAGTTTCGTCTTTACCCACTGGAACTGCTTCATCCGGTAAGTTCGGAATACCCATTAAGAAATCTGCAATCTCTGCCTGCAAAATCGCTAAGCGAGCTGCGCCTGATTCCATATCCACGTTAATCTGCGTTGCTTCAGCCATCTCAGCAGCAGCATCTTCGCCCTTACCCTTTTTCATGCCAATAGCTTTAGCCAGTTGATTACGCTTAGCTTGTAATTCTTCTGTACGTGTTTGCAAAGATTTACGCTCAGACTCCAAGGTGTTGAATTTCTCAACATCCAATTGAAATTTGCGAGTAGCTAAACGAGCAGCAACGGCTGCGATATCTTTACGGAGTAATTGCGGATCAATCATGTAATGCTCTACTGGTTAGGATGTAAGGGTGCCACTGAAGCTCTAGTTTAAGCGTAAGACCTCTGCTCCGGCAGGCGGAACAAATGTGAAGCGATTGGCAGGTAGGTTCACGTTGAGCTGGATCTTATCCAAGGTGACCAATACCACGCTACCTAAGCCATCAATGAGTTCTAGCGCTTTAGGGAGGCCATTGACCATTCCGACGGAGATCTTGGTGTACGGCAAGTCGTTGCCATTTTTGGCATTAGGATTTTTCTTGGGAACAAGGGCAACCCATTTCATACCCAGGCGATCTTCGCCCTCAACCAAATCAAAATGCTGGTCTAGTGAAGTCTCGCCAAAAAGGATTGCAGCTGGAGTAGCCGCTAAAGCCTGACCAGCAGGTCTGAAAGTAGCTTGATTTAAATCCTTATCCCACAAAATAAGTTGCTTGCCATCGGCAATCAGTTTTTGCTCGTACGGTTTTTGCGTATCCCAGATAAATCGGCCTGGGCGCTGAAACACAAAACGCCCTTGTGTTTGCCTAACTACTTTTAAACCTTTGTCTTGCGGCTCATTTGCTTTGGGTGCACGCAACTGCTGTTGCACAAATTCACCTTCAGCGGTTTTAGAGTTACGTACAAACTGACGCAACTGCTCTGCACCGCTCTCACCATCCGCAAATACCAAACCTGAAGATAAAAGAACTGTGAGCCCTATAGCTGCTGCTGAAAAAAATCTACGCAAGGGGGTCGCCTTATTCAGAAGGACGATGAAGGATTTCGCGATTGCCGCCATTACCCATCTTGGAAACTAAACCAGCCTTCTCCATATCCTCGAGTAAGCGAGCTGCGCGGTTATAGCCAATGCGCAAGTGACGCTGCACCAAGGAAATAGATGGACGCTTGTTTTCTAGAACGATGGCTACTGCTTGGTCATACAAAGGATCGGCTTCGCCGCCACCCTCACCAGTTAGTGCATCAATATTAGATTCATCGGCACCTTCCAGAACACCGTCAATGTAATTGGCTTCGCCCTTCTCTTTAAGCCACTCCACCACGCGATGAACTTCATCATCAGAAACAAAGGCGCCATGAACGCGAACTGGCAAACCAGTACCCGGTGCCATGTAAAGCATGTCACCCATACCGAGCAGTGCTTCAGCACCCTGTTGATCTAGGATAGTGCGGCTATCAATTTTTGAACTTACTTGGAATGAAATACGGGTTGGCACGTTGGCCTTAATCAGACCAGTAATCACATCGACGCTTGGACGTTGAGTTGCCAATACCAAATGAATACCAGCAGCTCGCGCTTTTTGCGCAATACGTGCAATTAACTCTTCAATCTTCTTGCCAGAAACCATCATCAAGTCAGCCAACTCATCGATCACGATCACGATCACTGGCGCTTTATAAATTGGCTCTGGATCATCCGGAGTCAAGCTAAATGGATTGGTGAGCTTCTCACCTTTTTCTTCCGCTTCTAAAATCTTTTTATTAAAGCCAGCCAGGTTACGCACACCAAACTTACTCATCAGTTTGTAGCGACGCTCCATCTCATTTACAGCCCAATTGAGCGCGTTATACGCCTGCTTCATGTCTGTCACTACTGGGCATAAGAGATGTGGAATCTTGTCGTACATAGCCATCTCGAGCATCTTCGGATCGATCATGATCAGACGCACTTCATCAGGCTTGGCCTTGAAGAGGATGGACAAAATCATGGCGTTGATACCAACAGACTTACCAGCACCAGTCGTACCAGCAACTAAGCAATGCGGCATCTTCGCCAAATCGGCAACGATCGGGCTACCTGAAATATCTTTACCCAAAGAGAGGGTCAAGTTGGAATGACTGTCGTTGTAAACCTGAGAACTCAAAATCTCGGAAAGGTAAACCGATTGACGCGTTGGGTTTGGTAGCTCCAAAGCCATACAAGTTTTACCGGGAATAGTTTCCACCACACGCATACTCACTACGCCCAGCGAGCGCGCCAAGTCACGTGAGAGGTTCACAATCTGACTGCCCTTCACACCAACAGCGGGATCGATTTCGTAACGGGTTACTACCGGGCCTGGATAGGCGGCGATCACTTTTACTTCCACATTGAACTCAGCCAACTTGCGCTCAATTAAGCGAGAAGTAAATTCCAATACATCAGCTGAAATCGTTTCTTTTGCTTCTGGCACGGGATCAAGCAAGGCCAAAGGAGGCAACTCTGAATCCGGGATGTCCACAAATAGTGGTTGCTGTTTCTCACGCTCTACTCGAGCACTTTTCACAACTTCCACTGGGGCACGAACAATCTGCACCGGCTTAGCAATTTCAACTCGACCGCGGAACTCTTCCACAAACTCCTCACGCTCTTCGGCGGCCGCTTCACCCAATTTACGATCTTCCTCGCTATCGCGACGTTCACGCAAGCGGTTGTAGGCGAGCTCAAGGGAGCGCCCTACTTTTTCAGCAACATCTAACCAAGAAAAATGGAGAAATAAGGACAGGCCAGCACACAGAGTAAAGAGTAAAACCAGGGTAGAGCCAGTAAAACCTAAGATCATCTGTAAGGGATCGCCAATCAACTCTCCCAAGATGCCCCCAGGAGGCCTTGGAAGCTCCCAGGTAAGCGAATGCATCCGAATGGACTCAAGACCCATACTGCTGAGCAAAGTGAGTCCAAAGCCCAGCCAACGCATTAATAAGGAGTCTGGCTTGGCATCCGGGTCTGGCGGCAAAGGAATGCTCCAAAGCTCGCGCCAACCACTCAGAACACGGCGACCAAAGAGCACCACCCACCAAAAAGCAGAAATACCGAAGATATAGAGCAATAAATCGGCTAAATAGGCCCCAAAACGGCCGCCCAGGTTCTTGGGAACCTCAAAACTGGCATGCGACCAGGCTGGATCAGCCTTGGAATAGGTCAGCAAAATGGCAAATAAGCCCAAACATAGGCCGCAGGAGATAAACCATCGGGCCTCTAAAAGGAGGCGGGGCATCCTACCCTGCCCTTGATTCTCAGGGGGCTGGGGGCTTAAAGGGGTTTTGGACTTCGGGTATGCGGTTCTTGCCATGTTCTACCGATTGTAATCAAGCAATCCTATAATTTGGAGATGACTACAAATACCCCAAAACACTCCAAAGTCCTTATTCTAGGTTCAGGCCCTGCCGGCTACACTGCTGCCGTATATGCAGCCCGCGCTAATTTGAGCCCAACCCTCATTACTGGCCTCGCACAGGGCGGTCAATTAATGACCACGACTGATGTAGAAAACTGGCCAGCAGACCCAGATGGCGTCCAAGGACCAGAGCTTATGGATCGTTTTTTAAAGCATGCAGAGCGCTTTAATACGAACATTATTTTTGATCATATTCATACTGCCGCGCTCACTGAAAAACCGATTCGCCTAGTGGGTGACTCAGGTACTTACACCTGTGATGCCTTAATTATTTCTACAGGTGCTTCTGCTCAATACATTGGCCTTCCTAGTGAAGAGGCATTTATGGGTCGCGGCGTTTCTGGTTGCGCAACCTGTGACGGCTTCTTCTATCGCAATCAAGATGTTTGCGTAGTCGGTGGTGGTAACACTGCTGTTGAAGAAGCGCTATACCTTACTGGCATTGCTAAAAAAGTTACCGTGATTCATCGTCGCGATAAATTCCGTGCAGAGCCAATTCTCAATGACCGCCTCATGGCCAAAGTTGCCGAAGGCAAAGTCGAGCTCAAATTGAACTCAACTCTTGACGAAGTGCTTGGCGATGAAAAAGGTGTTACTGGTGTACGCATCAAGAAAGCCGATGGCAGCACAGAAGATATTGCTGTAACTGGCGCCTTCATTGCAATTGGTCATAAGCCTAATACCGAGTTGTTTGTTGGTCAGCTAGATATGAATAACGGCTACCTAAAGACTCACTCTGGTTTGGAGGGCAATGCCACCGCTACCAATATCCCTGGCGTATTTGCAGCGGGCGATGTGCAAGACCATATCTATCGTCAAGCGATCACTAGCGCAGGTACAGGCTGTATGGCTGCACTAGATGCACAGCGCTATTTGGAGACTTTGGCTTAATTGAAGCAATCAAAGCATCAAATAAAAATGCCTAGCAATGCTAGGCATTTTTATTTCTAAGGAATCAATCAAACACTGAGAACAAGCAATGCAATCTCAGGAGCCCTATCCAGAATCTTCAACAAAGCTTTGGCCGCACCAGTGGGACTGCGTTTGCCCTGCTCCCAGTTTCGAATGGTCTCCAAGGAAACTTCGATACGTTTAGAAAACTCCTGCTGAGATAAACCAATTCTCTCGCGCACGCCTTTTGCATATTTAGCAGCATCTAACATCGCATCTGCATCATCTTGCTGTTGATGCAATTTAATCAAACGCTCTGATGTCGCATCAACCAATTTTTTATCGACGAATCCTTTAGGGAAGCTACTAGGATCATTTAGATCCACGCTAACTCGAACGATTTTCTTCATAACGCCTCACCTCCCTACGATTTGCCCGCCTAGCTGAAATAATCCTCATCGCTGCAGGCCTCTTTGTATAAATCACTACAAATACTTTTTCATCTAGCAAGCCCAATGCCCGAAATCGCTCTTCCCCATAATCCCAGCGCTGATCTCTTTCTATCAACAAATTTGGATCTATAAAAATTGATATCACATATGTGAAATCAAAATTTCGGGAGATCTGGCATAAATCACTTTTAGCCATATCCCATTCAAAATCCATTAGCTCCATTGTAGGCCAATGGCCTACCATTAGTCAATTAACCTAGGGCACCTATCTATTGGTGTTGCTGCAGAAAGCCTTAAACTAGAGTCCATAAAGCATTCATGGCTTTAGTAGCAGGAAATTGATTCAATCTTCAGCAGCATGGCTCAGCCTCTTTGCTAAGATCGAACGCACATTAATCACTAACCGGAGTATTTATGAGTTACGACAAGGTCAGCCCAGGTAAGAAAATCCCAGAATCATTCAACGTCATTATTGAGATCCCAATGAATGCGGATCCAGTGAAGTATGAAGTGGACAAAGAAACTGGCTGCCTCTTCGTAGATCGCTTCATGGGGACAGCAATGCACTACCCATGCAACTACGGTTACATCCCTAAAACAGTTGCTGGTGACGGCGATCCTGTGGACGTGCTCGTCATGACTCCATTCGCATTGGTTCCAGGCTCAGTTGTTAGCTGCCGCGCTATCGGCATGTTAGAAATGGAAGATGAAGGCGGACAAGATGCAAAGTTGTTGGCCGTTCCAGAAGACAAGATTTTGCCAATCTACAAGCATTTGCAAAAACCTGAAGATGTAAACGAATTGCTCCTCGCCCAAATCCAACATTTCTTCGAGCACTACAAAGATCTCGAAAAAGGTAAGTGGGTAAAAGTTAAAGGTTGGACTGGTGTTGCTGGTGCCCATAAAGAAATTTTGGACGGCATCGAAGGTTACGCTAAGTCACAGAAGTAATTTCGTAGTCATTGGGAGTGAGCTCGCAAAAAATCGCCTTAGCGCAAATCAACCCTCTATTGGGTGATTTGCCTGGCAACGCGCAGCTCATCTCTCAAGCCGCCGCAGATGCATATGCACACGGCGCCTCAGTAGTTCTTACGCCAGAGCTCTCGCTCACTGGCTACCCTCCAGAAGATTTGTTATTGCGCCCTGCTTTTATTGAGGCCGCCGATCGCGAGCTCAGTTGTTTAATGCTGGAGCTCCAAAAATTTCCAGGGTTGACTGTGATTATTGGTCACCCTAAAAAGACTGCCACTGGTTTGCAAAACTATGCCTCAGTTATTCGTGATGGCAAAGTCATTGCTGGCTATGCAAAACAAGAATTGCCGAATCATGAAGTGTTTGATGAGGTACGTTATTTCACACCAGGGAATGAAGCCTGTGTATTTGAAAATGCCGGAGTCAAATATGGACTCATTCTTTGTGAAGATGCTTGGCATGAGGGTCCTGCTAAACAGGCTCACGCAGCTGGCGCTCAAGTACTGCTAGTACTCAATGCCTCGCCCTATCACCTCCAAAAAGAATCTTTACGGATTGAAGTGTTGCGCAAACAGATTGCCGTAAGCAAGATGCCTTTGGTCTATGTCAACGCAATTGGGGGGCAGGATGAATTGGTTTTTGATGGTGGATCATTTGCTTTAAACGGCGCAGGCAAAGTAGTTATGACTATGCCGCAGTTTGAAACTGCTCTTGGATATGTTGATGTCAATGCAGCGGCTGATTTAGAACCAGGATCTTTGATCACTTCATCTAGCGTAGAAGCCCAGGCTTACCAAGCGCTTGTTTTAGGTGTGCGTGACTATGTTCAGAAGAATCGTTTTCCAGGAGTCATTATTGGCCTCTCGGGCGGAGTGGATTCGGCATTGGTACTAGCGATTGCGGTAGATGCTTTAGGTGCAGATAAAGTACGCACCGTCATGATGGCTTCACGCTATACCGCTGACATCTCTTGGATTGATGCTAGAGAAATGGCTCAGAATCTAGGCGTTCAATACGATGAGATTCCCATTAGCGAACCTGTAGATGCTTTAGAGCTTGCATTGGCTGAGCAATTTAAAGGCCTAAAGCTCGATGCTACTGAAGAGAATATTCAGGCACGAGTGCGAGGCACTCTTCTAATGGCGCTATCCAACAAAACTGGTCGCCTAGTTTTAACAACCGGCAATAAGAGTGAAATGGCTGTCGGCTACTGCACTCTCTACGGAGATATGGCTGGTGGTTTTGCTGTAATTAAAGATATTGCCAAGACCTTGGTCTATCGCTTGTGCGCTTATCGCAATAGCATTGCCCCGATCATTCCGGAGCGGATTTTGACTCGCGCCCCTTCCGCAGAATTACGCCCCGACCAAACTGATCAAGACAGCCTGCCATCATATGAAGTACTGGATGGCATCGTAGAGCGCTATATGGAACAAAATCAATCTATCGCCGAGATTATTGCTGCCGGTTTTGATGCCGACAGCGTAGAAAAAGTAACCCGCCTAATTAAGCTCAACGAGTACAAGCGTCGCCAAGCACCTCCCGGCGTTCGCGTGACTACCCGAGCCTTTGGGCGTGACTGGCGCTACCCTATTACATCCCAATTTAGGGCGTAACCGGGCATTCGTTTTCAGTTCTAGGTATGATTACTGTATTAAGGGGAATATATGAAGCTAATCACATCCATTATTAAGCCGTTCAAACTTGACGAAGTTCGTGAAGCCTTAGCTGAAGTAGGTGTTACCGGACTGACCGTTACTGAAGTTAAAGGCTTTGGTCGCCAAAAAGGTCACACCGAACTCTATCGTGGCGCCGAGTATGTAGTCGACTTTTTGCCTAAAGTAAAAGTTGAAGTCGTTGTTGCTGATGACCGTGTAGATTCAGCGATTGAAGCAATTACTAAAGCTGCACGCACTGGCAAGATTGGTGACGGCAAGATTTTTGTTAGCCCAATCGAACAGGCTATTCGTATTCGCACTGGCGAAACGAACGACTCAGCAGTTTAAGCATCAGCATTCAATGCGCTAATCCTCCAAAGGGTTAGCGCTGCTGAGAATCCGTCCGGTCTACGGGTGGAGCCACTACTTCAGCAGCTTCCAACACCAAGGTTTTGTAATTCGAATTTGTCAGGCGCACTTTTGCGCCCTGAAAAAATACATCTGCCTGAGCAAGGCCGCCAGTCAGCACTTTAAATGGCGGCTTGCCATAAAAGGATGCGCCCACACCAGGCTCAACCATCTTGTTCTGCATCTTTCCAGAAGCATCGCTCACACAAATAACTTGCTTTGATTTCACCTGAACATAAACCATGTCTGCAGCCTTACGTGGCGCATCTGGTTTATAACTAATAATGCCTTCCTCAGCAGGGCAGGCTGTTGAGGCCTCAGCACTGGCTACAGGAACTGCAGCCGCTGGCACAGCTGCGGCCGGTGCAACTGGCGCAGGCTCTACTGGGGTTGCCGCAGGAGCTGGTTCAATAATTTCCTCTTTTACAACAACGATTTCTTCTGGCTTGTCGGCAAAAAAGAGTGGGCGTAAGTTAATTACTGAGAACACCAATGCGGCCAATACGCTGAGCCAAAGAAACAACTTCTTTGATGAGGTAGGCTTTGAGCTTGATGAAGTCGCGGAAAAAGGAGTTTGTTTGAGGGTGACTTTTGCAGGCTCTACTTTTGTAGTTTCTGCTTTTTGGACTGACTCTTTTTTTTCTTCTTCAATCACCAATGCTGGAGCCGGCGTCTCCTCCACTACCTCTTTGACTGCAACAGCTTCTTTTTTTGACTGCGCTTTTTTTTCTGGAGCTTTAATAGGCTCTTCTACTTTTGGCGCTTCAACAATTTTTACTAGGGATTGAGAGCCGTAGTCGAATGCTTCCTCATCACTTAAGTTGAGAAGTTTTGCCACTTTTTTAGCAGCAGTAAATTTGTTCTGGGCTCCATAGAAATAACTGGACTCGCCATTTTCAATTTGAGATATTTGATGGTGTGAAAGACAGGCCATCCCACCAAGATCTTTAGTACTCAGATCTAGCTTTTCCCTAGTATTGGCAAATGCCTCTCTACGAATCTCAGGTAGCTTAGTGTTAGCAGTCACGAAAGTATTTAAAGTGATTTATCTATCGAAATGATGCCCAATAATAGTGTCTATATAACACCAGGGAAATTAGCTCAAGAGCTAGCTATTCTGGATATTTTCTAAATCGGATTCAAGATACTTTGCTACTAATGTTTGAACTGATTCCACATGCATCTTGTCCATTACCCTAGCCTTATGGACCTTAATCGTGGCATCTGTCGTCCCCAGTTTGACGGCAATATCCTTATTAAGCAATCCCTTGACCAGCCAAAAGCAGACTTCCTTTTCTCTGGGCGTGAGGGTTGCATAGTCTTTCTTGGTTTCCACCTCTTTAGAAACACGCTTGAGCTGACGTCTATCAAACTCCAAGGCATCGGCAACAGCCTTTAATAAATCCTCTAAATTGAATGGTTTAAAGAGGAAATCAAGAGCGCCGCGTTTGAGGCTTTTGACGATTTGATGAGGGTGACTCTGGCCGCTAACAAACACAATCGGGGTTTTACGGCCCAGTTGGACTAATTTTTCCTGCAAATCCAGGCCGGTCATATCCGGCATTTGCATATCCAGCAAGATGACGGCTGGCGCTACGGGGACTGAATGCTCCAAAAACGTCACTGCAGAGGAGAAATCTTCCACGATATAACCCACATCCTTGAGCATTCTGCTTAAAGAGGTTCGCATCGACTCATCGTCGTCGATTAGGTAAATATGGCCAACTTTAGTCATTGAATTTAAAAGGAAAAGTAGTAGATAAGGCAATGTACCGCAGCTTTTTTGCCAAGGATATTAGCTCTCAAGCTAATGATGGGCTCAAATCACCAAATACAATAGAGAAATCTGCTTGCTGCAGTGCATGACAAGAACACAGGAAAGACTGCATAAAACCCTGCGTTCAGCCTAGTCTCACGGCACAATAGAGCTTTTCGACAAATTCTTTTCTGGAGTCAATATCAGCATGAAACGCCTCAATGAACGCTCGCGCAATGTCACCGAAGGGGTTGCTCGCGCACCCAATCGCTCAATGTATTACGCGATGGGCTATGAAGAGAAGGATTTTGCTAAGCCGATGGTTGGTGTAGCAAATGGTCATTCCACTATCACCCCGTGCAATAGCGGTTTGCAAAAACTGGCAGACGCAGCGGTAGCCGCCCTTGAAGAAGCTGGTGCAAAAGCGCAAATGTTTGGAACACCCACTGTCTCCGATGGTATCGGCATGGGTACTGAAGGAATGAAGTACTCCCTCATCTCACGTGAAGTGATTGCGGACAGTATTGAAACTTGCGTCAACGGCTTATGGCAAGACGGTGTTCTAGTTATCGGCGGTTGCGATAAGAACATGCCGGGCGGCATGATGGCAATGGCACGCACTAACGTACCCAGTATTTATGTTTATGGCGGAACGATCAAACCGGGCCACTTTAAAGGCAAGGATCTGAACATTGTTTCTGCATTTGAAGCCGTTGGTGAATTCACATCAGGCCGCATGAGTGAGGAAGACCTCAAAGGCGTAGAGCAACATGCTTGCCCAGGTAGCGGATCTTGCGGCGGTATGTACACCGCAAACACCATGAGCTCCTCCTTTGAAGCTTTAGGTATGAGTCTGCCCTACTCCTCCACTATGTCCAACGTAGATGCTGAGAAGGTTGCTAGTGCGCATGACTCAGCTTTAGTATTGGTTGAGGCAATTAAGAACAATTTACGTCCACGCGACATCATCACCAAGAAATCGATTGAGAACGCAGTCAGCGTGATCATGGCCGTTGGTGGATCTACCAACGCTGTTCTCCATTACCTAGCAATCACTAGTGCGGCTGAAATCGACTGGACTATTGATGACTTTGAGCGCATTCGTAAGCGTGTTCCTGTCATCGTCGATATGAAGCCTTCTGGACAATATTTAGCAACTGACCTTCATGAAGCTGGCGGTATTCCGCAAGTCATGAAGATCTTGCTAGATGGCGGACTCTTGCATGGTGATTGCATGACTATTACTGGCAAGACCATTGCTGAAACATTGAAAGATGTTCCATCAGTACCGCGCGCCGATCAAAAGGTTATTCGCACTTTAGATAACCCGCTATATAAGCAAGGTCACTTAGCCATCCTGAAAGGCAACATCTCTCCTGAGGGTTGCGTTGCCAAGATTACCGGCCTCAAGAACCCATCGATTACTGGCCCAGCACGTGTATTTGATTCTGAAGATGATGCAATGGCTGCGATCATGGCGCAAAAGATCAAGGACGGCGACGTTATGGTCATTCGCTATGAAGGCCCTAAAGGTGGTCCAGGCATGCGTGAGATGCTCGCCCCTACCTCTGCCCTAGTTGGCCAAGGCTTAGGCGAGACAGTAGGCCTCATCACTGACGGACGCTTCTCTGGTGGCACCTGGGGCATGGTAGTTGGTCACGTTGCTCCTGAGGCTTTTGTGGGCGGTGTAATTGCCCTTATTCATGAAGGTGACTCGGTGACGATTGATGCTCATAAGTTACTCATTCAACTCAATGTGAGTGATGAAGAGATTGCTAAGCGTCGCGCTGCTTGGGTACAACCTAAGCCACGCTATACCCGCGGCTTACTTGCTAAGTATGCTCACCTTGCAAGCACTGCAAGTAAAGGCGCAGTAACTGATCTGAATCTAGATTAAGCATAAGCAATAAATCTAAAGCATCAAAACAAAAAGCCCCTAAGTAAAACTAGGGGCTTTTTTAATGCCAAAGCTGAATGTAAAAACTACATACTTAGTGCTTCATAGCTCCAGGATTACCCATAGCATTCACAGGCATCTTCACTTCCACTTCACCCGCTTTAGCAAACTTCAACTTAACCGGAACAGTCTCGCCTGCCGTTAATGGCGCCTTGATGTTCATGAACATCAAATGCATACCGCCTGGCTTTAATTCAACTGCGCCACCGGCTGGCACGGGGATATCTTTCACTTGACGCATTTTCATGACATTGCCTTCCATCGCCATTTCATGCAACTGAACTTCACCGGCAACTGGAGAACTTGCAGAAATAAGTTGATCGGCAGCACCCTTGTTTTCAATCTTCATAAAACCACCGGCTACCTGCTGCCCTGGGACGGTAGCGCGTGTATAAGCATTTTCAATTTGTACGCTACCAACTTTAGCGTTTTGAGCCTGAGCTATTCCAGTCAAACTAAAGCCCACTACAGCAACCAATAATGCATTTAATAATGTATTACTTTTCATATTTACAACCTCCTAGTTAATCTTAAATCCTGAGATGCCTCTCAAGCCAATCCAGTGGATGAGCTGTTTTTCGGAATTTTATAATCGAATAATTTTATCGAGTATTTTGATGTTCTACTCCGAGCATCGCACCATGCACTAAATTATTTTGGGTAAAGCCATTATTCTCTAAGCAGTCCGGGCAAACAATGATGGTTGCGCCATTTGCAATCGCTTGCCTTATCGCTTCTTGTTCTTTAGAAGCGTTTCCTGATTTAACTTCTACACCAAGGATAACCGCCTTGTCATTGAGATAAATAACAATCGGATACCCCTTTTCTGAGTATTGCCGACCTGCATCTAATGCCATTGAAACCTTAGCTGGATCATTGGTTGCGAGATTAATGTAGATAGGCTCTTTAGCTGCAAAAGCCGATAAAGGCAGAGAGATGACCGCTAACGTAGCCAACATTCTGAAAACTCTAGAGATCATCTCCTGCCTTTCTTTTCTCTTAATTACTAATTAGAACTTCATATTGGCTGAAACATAGAATGTTCTACCCATGCCAGCAACAGCGTTACCCCATGGGACAGAATTCATACCCATGGATGGACCTTGACCAAGGTATGCCCCGCCCTGCGGTAAGGCGTAGAGCTTATTAAATAAGTTCTCAATACCTAAGTTCACTCGGTATTTCTTATCATCGTAAGATGAGCGGAGTGCAAATAATGAATATCCACCAGTTGGCACTTCATTTCTAACTGAGTTCACGTTAGTTTTTGATGTGACAAATTGACCTTGGATCGTATTTGTCCAGTTTGCACCGAGATACTGCACCAACCCGACTGTGCCGTTGAGCGGCATGATGTTATAAAGATTTGTACCGGCAGTTACGTTTTGACCGCGGGTATATGAAGCTAAGCCAGTCACTTGGAATTGACCCAATTGCGGCAATTTACCCAACATCACATTTCCAGATAAATCCAAACCATAGAGCTGCGCATCTTGATTAACGTATTTGAGTACGTTAAATTGACCAGAACGCCAAGCTGAGGAGTATGGGGAAGCGTCAATATAGTTGCTTACATATGTGTAGTAAGGATTTGCTTTAAATCCCCATACCTCTTTATTTGTATCGTGCCAGTCACTTGCAAAACTAAATGTATTGGCAACCTCAGGCGCAAGAGTGACTTGTCCAACATAGCCGTTACCATCACCTACGAAGTTATTCATGATTGCGGCCATACTATTTGAAGACCAGGTGTAGCGCTCATACAGATTTGGTGATCTGGTTTTACGCGAATACCCCGCCTCATAGTTTTGATTCTGATCAGGTTTATATCTAGACAAGGCCGTTAAATCCCAGTTGTAGTCTGTTTGGTTGCGTTGTTGAGCGTTAAAACGGTTCGCATCGGCCTGATACATGGAGCTATATCCTTGTACAACCCCCGCATTGGCAGCCACCTGCTCAATTCTCATGCCAGCAAGCCCCATCCACTCTTTGGTCCACTGCTGCTCCATCTCGCCGAAAACACCAACACGATCTCTGGATCCATTATTAATATTTTGAAATGTGTTCGGAGCCATCATTGGGGCAGTTCCAGCAACCGCCGGCCACCAGTCATTTAATTTGTAACCCTGCCATTCAGCACCCAATCGGGCCAATTGTGTCTCAGAAATCGGGACAGTACCTTTAACAATTGCGCCATTAGTAGAGCTTGCCGTCAACATTGGCATTGCTGTTTGGGGTTGGCCGTTAACTTTAGTTCTAGCCCCTACGTTGTCATCCATCTGGTGATTCACCATCTGGTTGTAGGCTTGAGCCTCCAACTTACCCCAATCGTATTGGCCGGTGTACTTTAAGTTAAATTGCGTACCGATATTTTTAGTCATATCCATGCGCTGGTTTGAGTAGCCCTCAAATGGAACGAATTGATAGCTGGTCTTGAATTCAACCAAGTGGTTATCTTTTTGCCAAGCTAGAGAGAGTTGTTGATTGGTTGCAATATATTTAGAGGCGCCGACTGTGCTCGGAGATATCCCATTTCCAGCAGGCTTGAAGTTGCCACCAGCGGTGTAATTTCCCGCCTTTGCAGAATCTACCGTGTAGTTGGCGCTGAACTCATCACCAGCAGCGGTCACATTTAAGTTACCAGCAATTGCGCTGGCATTGCTGCTGTAAGAGGCGCCAACTTCACCTTGCGTCAAAGTCTCGCCTTTATTGGCAAATACTGGGGGCAGGGACTGAACTGAAACTACACCCCCCAAACTATCACCACCAGCGCTTACTGGAGACAAACCGGTAATCACTTTGACGCTAGCTACATTAGATGGGCTGATATAAGACAGTGGTGAGTTCATGTGATTTGGGCAAGATGACAGAAGATCCATCCCATCAACCTTGACTGCAACGCGATCATCCGCCAAGCCATGGATGGACGTCAATCCCGATATGCCGCCATTGGTGTACATGCTGACCCCAGGAATATTCAGCAGCATAGCGGCAGTGTTGTTGGTATTTACTCGCGACTGATTAAGCTCTTTACCAGTCAGCGTTGTTTGAGTGAGTGGCGCCTCCTGAATACCCGTCACAGTCAGGGTATCTAGATTAGGGGCAGTTTGACCATATGCATTAGTAAGCATCAAAGATGCAACTAAGGCTATCGGCGTTATTTTTAATGCGTTCATTTCTACTCCGAGATATTTAAAGTCTATGAATTAATGTGAATTGGATTTATTTCTGAATGGATGTAATTGGCGTGAGCACAATCTCTGCGCTACCCAAGGGGGTATGGGTATTGATTGCATTTGAAAGAATGAGATAGCTGGCATAGAGGAGCCAAATGGCCATACCCATAGCAATACCAACATAGACGCGCTTTAGGCGTAATGAAATTTTTTCAGATAAAAACATGTAATTCTCCACACAACATCAAGGCAACTTAGTTGCCAACTACATAGCAAGGCTATGCCCTAAAAAGATTTAGGCTTGTGTGGGAGGTGCTGCTGAAGGGGGTGTTACCCAAACAGCAAGGGGCTTGGGTGATTGATAGAAAAGCTGTGGCAGCAAAGACAATGTTTGCGGTGCCTGAAATGTGAGATTCGTATTGAACGTTGGAGTAATGCTTGTGTGAGCTACGCAATATGGACAAGGCTGCATGGATTCAGATTCATTTGCCTGATCATCGCCCTGCACCTGAATTTGCATCTTAGCGCCATCAGCAGAACAGATCTCCATCGCAAAACCTTGACCATGCTTCGCTAGCGATACCGCTTGAGAAACTGCTGGCGCAAGCGCACTCATTGCGATTGCTAAAGCAGCAATCCAGTGAATGAGGCGGTTTTTGCGGAAATTCATGATGAAAGCTATTTTATCTTAATAATATTGGGCACTTAAATATGCAAAAGGGGTCCCGAAGGACCCCTTTTATGACACATAAAACTGAATTACATAGAAGCTGAGCGCTCGATAAGTTTGCGACGCATTGGACGCAATACAAACCAGGCCAAGATTGCAGCAGTTCCGTTCAAGAAACTGGCAACCCAGAAAACTACCTCCCAACCACCAGTAGTAGCAACCAAAACGCTAGACAAAGGAACTAACAATGAAGCCGTACCTTTTGCTGTGTAGAGGAGGCCTGCGTTACCAGCAGCGTAGGTTGAACCAAATGTGTCAGCATTGGTTGATGGGAACAAGCTGTAGATCTCACCCCATGCAAAGAACACTAGACCAGTCAAGAGAACAAACATCACTGGATCGCGACCAAGGTAGTACAAACCAAGAATACCTAAGCACTCAAATGAGAAACAGAGTGTCATCGTCTGTTCGCGACCAATCTTGTCAGATACCCAACCAAAGAATGGACGGGTTAAACCGTTTAATACGCGGTCAACTGTCAGCGCGAATGTCAAAGCAGGCAAAGCCAATCCCATCAAGCTCACTGTTACGCCAGCAATTTGGAAGTCTTTAGCAATCGGGCCCAACTGAGCAGTAGCCATCAAGCCACCAGCAGCAACCATCACAAACATGAGGTACATGATCCAGAATACAGGCTGCTTGACCATTTCCATTGGACGGAAGTCTTTACGAGTTTGCGCAACCGATGCTTTCACACTGGTGATAGCGCTCTTAATCGGCTTGGAGAGCAACAAGCTCAAGACCACTACGATTGAACCCTGCCAAATACCAAAGTACCAAAAGGCATCTTGGTAGCCTTGATTAGCAATCATGTTTGCAATTGGAATCACAGTCAATGCAGAGCCGGCACCAAAGCCCGCTGCAGTCATACCAGCGGCTAAGCCACGGCGATCTGGGAACCATTTGAGCGCGTTACCAACACAAGTACCGTAAACAGCGCCTGCACCAACACCGCTTACTGCAGCTGCCGTGTAGAGCATAGTTAATGTATCAGCATGGGCATTCATCATCCAACCGAGTCCGCACAATATGCCGCCAAAAAACACTACTGGACGTGGACCGAATTTATCAACAAGGTAGCCCTCAATCGGCACCAACCAAGTTTCGGTCAATACAAAAATTGTGAAGGCAACTTGAATGGCTGCTCTACCCCATCCAAACTTAGCATCAATTGGGTTTACAAATAGTGTCCAACCATATTGCAAGTTTGCAATCATCGACATACATACAATGCCGATTAGTAGCTGAAACCAACGACCTCCTAAAGGCCCTGTAGTTTTCTCGCCGCTCATCTGTAATCTCCTGTTTATCTTTTATTAAATCTACTTACTACATTACGAATTCCGCCATAAATGCGGTAATTGATTTTTCAGCAAATAAGCTATCGGCCTCTTGACATTAATCAAGATTCACTCTTTTCCAGCCTAGTGATTACCCTTGCTAAGCCCCTGAATTCATAAGGGGCTCCTGAACTTTTTTATCTTACTGGAGCACCGCGGAATTAGAGCGAGCGCTCAGTGAGTAATAACCCTCATCTTTTTCCTTGATCTTTTTTCCAGTAGAAAACATCAGCTCCAGAAAATAAAAAAGCCACCCTAAGGTGGCTTCTCTTCAAACTAATTTTTAATTACATGCCGCGGTATGCGCCATCAAAATCATAGTGACGGGTTTTTTGGGTTGCAACTGGTTTGCTTTCAGAAAAAAGCTGGTTAAACATATTCAATAATTGAGTCATTTGAATCTCCTTAAGGGTTAATACCTAGAGTATAACCCTAATACTATTGCACCGCAATAGCGCTAAACGGAGCCCAAGCACGCTGCATGTTAGCCAAAATTAACGTTTATCTTATTGATTTAAATAGATTTTATTATCGAAATCGGTCTAAAAGCTTCTTACTTAGCTTATCAAGCTGAGTGGAATCTTTGATCAAAAATTGGAGCCCGTTGGAGTCGGCAATTAGAAGCGTATTGCCAGCAATTCGGCGAATATCTTCCTCGCCTTTAAGGCGAATTCTGGTGGGGCCACGGTCAGTTTCGAGATCCCAAATACTTGGGGTGGCAAAAGTCGATACCTTGGTGATTTTTTCGATCACAGGCATGAACTCACGGGCAGCCAACTCCTCTTCAATCAGAGCTAACTCAAGCTCCGGAATGGTGGTGATGCCATCAAACCAACATAACTCTTTGCCAGACTGATCCATGATGGAGATTCCAGCGCCTGGAGCGGTAATCGGGAAGGCTCTGACTGGATAGACACCTGTATGGCGAGTGCCAGCAGCATCAATAAATACTAAGCGGCCAAGGGCATCACGTTCTAGCGTGTGCGACTGTTGATGATGACTCATACCCCGTCCCCAGTTTCTTTGGCAATTACTTGCAGGCGCTCTTCTTCGCGCTCATTTTTGCCTTCGTCAATGCTTTCACCAATAGCGCCGCCCTCAACCAACTCGGCAGCATGGCGTAGTTGGGCTTGATACAGGGCGTAGTACGCACCCTGTGCATCCATGAGCTCATCATGCGAGCCAATCTCCACAATCTCCCCTTTATCGAGCACAACCAAGCGGTCTGCTTTTCTTAGGGTGGAGAGTCGATGCGCAATCGCGATCGTAGTGCGGCCCTTAACCAGATTATCTAAAGCGCGTTGAATTTCTTTTTCAGTGGTGGTGTCTACCGATGAGGTGGCCTCATCCAAAATCAGAATGCTTGGATTAATTAACAACGCACGCGCAATTGAAATCCGTTGACGCTCACCACCCGAAAGGGATTGGCCACGCTCACCCACTAATGAGTCGTAACCAAGCGGTAAGCGAAGAATAAATTCATGGGCATGTGCAGCGCGCGCTGCTTCAATAATTTCTTCACGAGTAGCGTCTGGTTTTCCGTAAGCAATATTTTCTGCAATCGTGCCAAAGAATAAAAATGGCTCTTGTAAAACCAAACCAATGCGCTTGCGATAGTCAGCAATTCCGATGCTACGAATATCGCGCCCATCCAATGCAATGGAGCCTGCACTCACATCGTAGAAGCGGCAAATCAAGTTCACGAGAGTGCTCTTACCAGAGCCGCTATGACCAACTAAACCAATCATTTCTCCAGGGGCAATATCCAGATCAATGCCTTTAGAAACCGCACGATTACCGTACCGGAAACCCACGCCCCGCAAGGAGATTCGGCCTTTAACTTCACCCAAGGGTGCTGGATTAACTGGCTCAGGAACGCTCGAGACATGATCCAAAATATCAAAAATACGTTTAGCGCCAGCAGCAGCTTTTTGCGTGTGGGAAACGATGCGACTCATTGAATCTAGGCGAATGTAAAAACGCCCAATGTAGGCCAAGAAAGCAATTAATACACCAACGGTGACCTTTTGATGTGCCACCTGCCAAATACCAAAACCCCACACTACTAAGAGGCCAGTTTCAGTTAGGAGTGTGACTGTTGGGGAAAATAATCCCCATACGCGATTAACGCGATCATTGATTTGTAAATTGTGTTTATTGGAATCGACAAAACGTTTGAGCTCGCGGTCTTCTTGAGCAAAGGCTTTCACAACTCGAATACCCGGAATCGTATCAGCCAAGATATTGGTTACTTCAGACCATACGCGATCAATCTTTTCAAACCCAAAACGGAGTTTGTCTCGCACCACATGAATCATCCACACGATAAACGGCAGTGGCGCCAAAGTTACCAATGCGAGCAAAGGATCAATCGATACCAAAATTGCTGCTGTCATCGTAATCATGATGACGTCGGTCGCAAAGTCTAAGGCGTAAAGCGATAAAAACACACAAATGCGGTCAGTCTCAGCGCCAATACGCGCAATTAAGTCACCTGTTCTTTTGCCGCCGAAATACTCTAAAGACAATTTGAGTAAATGTTCAAAAGTTGTATTGCGTAGATCTGCGCCGATACGCTCACTCACCAATGCAAGCAGATAAGTCTTCCACCAACCCAAACCCCAGGCTACGATTGCCGCAGCAAATAAAGCTAAAAGGTATTTGGTGGCTAAAGCAAAATCAATCGGATTACCTTTTTCGTAGGGAATCAACACGTGATCCATCAAGGGCATCGTCAGATACGGCGGTATGAGCGTAGCGCCAGTAGAGAGCAAGGTCAGCACGAAACCCAGTAAAAGCTGTTTTTTGTAGGGGCGCGCAAAACGCCACAGCTTAAATAAAGTCCAAGTTGATGGAGGGGCATCCTCTTCCGGGTCGCAAGTTGGGCAAGCATCTGAATTAACGGGCTTAGGACTCAAACACACCGGACAAACCTGCTTGTCGTACTCAGAAGCCTCAGGCTCTTTAGCGGCCTTGTCACCTCGGATTAACCGCTTAAAACCACTTTGCAGGCGCAACACCTGAGGATTTACAGCTAAGGTGAAGTACCAAAGTCGCAGCAGACTGGTCTCGGACTCCAGTTTGAGGTGCCCTACTCCAGCATGATCCCCATGCGAAAGATGAGCTCCAGAGCTAATAGGCCAGAATTCTGAGCGAGTTCCATCGGTCCAAAATAAGCCCGTTGGGATCAAACAAAGCAGGCTTTTTTCAAAGCGCATTTCACCATCGAGATCTAACTCAACCCACGCCAGTATTGAGTTGGCGTCTTTTACTGGAGATTGAGGTGCTTCTATGGCACCAGCCCAATGCGTTGGCAGAGGGGGGGCGGCTAGGGAAATTTCTGGCTTCATTAGTCCTAAAAGTATAGTGGAGCTAGATTTTTTAGATTTAGTAAGTCTGTCAACTTTACAGGGCAGAAAGCCGTTAAATTAACGAAGTAGGCTTTTTTATGTATTTTTGCTAATTTTGTGGATTTTGAATAATTACTAGAACCAGAGAGACAGTCTGAGATATCCCGCCCTCACCTTCTGAAGTGGCGTTGAGACCCCCATTCCACATATGCCCCAATTACTAGATAAAACCATTGAGATCTTGAGTGTCAAGCATCTCCGCGGCCCCAATATGTGGACTTACCATCCCGTTATTGAAGTTTGGCTCGATATTGGCGAATTAGAGGATTTCCCCTCTAACCTCATTCCTGGGTTTTATGACCGCCTAGTCAAAGCGCTCCCTAGCCTTCAAGAACACCGCTGCAGCTATGGCGAAGCTGGTGGATTCCTCAAAAGAGTAGAAGAAGGTACTTGGCCAGCTCACATCCTTGAGCACCTTACCCTGGAATTACAAAATTTAGCTGGCATCCCTGGCGGCTTTGGTAAAGCGCGTGATGGTGATCGTCGCGGTGTTTACAAAGTCATGGTGAGTGCAATCAATGAAGAAGTAACTCTCACCGCCCTCAAGTACGCCCGTGACCTCTACCTTGCTTTGGCCCAAGACACCAAGGACCCCGTTGCTCTTGTAAGCACGATCATTGAAGAACTGCGCGAACTGGGTGACGATCTATTACTTGGACCAAGTACTGCCTGCATCGTGAATGCAGCTGAGGAACGCGGCATTCCTTCTATCCGCTTATCTGAAGGTAACCTAGTACAACTAGGTTATGGCGCCAAGCAGCGTCGTATCTGGACTGCCGAAACAGATCAAACCAGCGCAATCGCTGAAACCATTTCTCGCGACAAAGATCTCACTAAGAGTCTTTTATCTAGCGCGGGAGTCCCTACACCTGAAGGCCGCACCGTTACTAGCGCTGATGATGCATGGGAAGCTGCGCAGGATATTGGCCTGCCAGTTGTAGTTAAGCCAATTGATGGCAATCATGGGCGCGGTGTTTTTATAAACCTATACACCCAACAAGAAATTGAAGCTGCCTATGCGGTTGCAATTGATGAAGGTAGCGAAGTTTTAGTAGAGCGTCACATCATTGGCGACGAACATCGCCTGCTAGTGGTTGGCAACAAAGTAGTTGCGGCAGCCAAAGGCGAAACAGTTTGGGTTACTGGTGACGGCAAACATACTGTGCTTGAACTAATTCAGACCCAAATTAATTCTGACCCACGTCGCGGCACTACTGAAGAGTGTCCACTCAATCCAGTGCGCATTGATTCTGCAGTGGAGTTAGAGCTTGCGCGTCAGAAACTCACTGGCACAAGTATTCCAGCTTTGGATCAAAAAGTACTCATTCAAAGTAATGGCAACGTTGCATTTGATGTCACCGATTTAATTCATCCAGAAGTTGCGAGCCAAGTTGCTCTAGCTGCCCGCGTAGTGGGGCTAGAGATTGCTGGCGTCGACCTTGTTGCACAAGACATTAGCAAACCATTGGATGTGCAGAATGCAGCCATTGTTGAAGTGAATGCTGGCCCAGGTTTATTGATGCACTTGAAACCTGCCAGCGGCAAACCTCAACCAGTTGGTAAAGAGATTGCAAATCATCTTTTCCCGCCAGGCACTGATTTCCGCATTCCAGTAGTTGGTGTCTGCGGTGCTCGCGGCAAAACTCCTGTTGCTGAAATGATTGCCCACTTCTTGCGACTCACCAATTTGTATGTTGGATTATCTTGCAGTAAGGGTTTGTTTTTTGGTCATCGCTCAATTCAAAAGAGTAATGCCGCCAACTGGGAAAATGCCCGTCGCACTTTATTGAATCGCGCTGTTGAAGCAGCTGTGATCGAGAACAACAATCTATCGATGTTGATAGAGGGCTTGGCTTATGACCGCTGCCAAGTGGGTGTTGTATTAAACGTAGATCCAAAAGCCAACTTCCCTCAGTACGCCATCTACGATGAAGACCAAGTCTTTAGCATTGTAAGAACTCAAGTGGATGTGGTTTTGCCAACAGGCGTTGCCGTTCTGAATGCAGATGATCCGATGGTTGCGAGCATGGCAGAACTCTGTGATGGAGAGGTGATTTTTTTCACTCAAGACTCAACATCTACTATTGCCCAAGAGCATATCAAGAATGGCGGTCGTGTCGTGATGATTGGCAATCAACAAATCATTCTGAAATCTGCCAAGCATGATCAAAAGAGTATCCCAGTACCACGCAATTCTGAGCCTAGCGCCAGCGAGCCATGGAAACCAATGAATCTTGGTGCTGCGATTGCTGCAGCTTGGGCCTTAGATATTCCATTCAACGTAATCGAAGCTGGTGCTGAAACCTTTGTTTCTGACGCCAGCATTCCAGCAGGGGCTTAATTGGAAATCACCCGTATTCGCATGTTGCGCGGCCCAAATCTATGGAGCCGCCATACCGCCCTAGAGGCAATTGTTTCTTGCGATGAAACAGAACGCTCTATTGACTCAATCCCTCAGTTTGAAATCAAGATTCGTGAACGCTTTCCTCAATTGGGCAGCATGCGTCGTGGTGGACACAATGAAATCCTCTCCCTAGCGCACGCTCTAGAGCATGCTGCTTTAGGTCTTCAGTCTCAAGCAGGCTGCCCAGTAACATTTAGCCGCACAGTGCAAACCGTTGATGTTGGTGTGTATCAAGTTGTGGTGGAGTACACCGAAGAAGTTGTTGGGCGCATGGCCTTTGACTTTGCTTTCGGATTAATCCAAGCAACCCTCAATGACGTGCCATTTGATTTGGCAGCCGCCCTCTCAGAATTAGAAGCTTTATATGAAGATGTGCGCCTAGGTCCAAGCACTGGATCTATCGTAGATGCTGCCGTACAAAGAAACATTCCCTATCGTCGCATGACTGAGGGCAGCATGGTGCAGTTTGGTTGGGGTAGCAAGCAAAAGCGTATTCAAGCTGCCGAGACTAGCGACACCAGCGCAATCGCAGAAGCCATTGCACAGGATAAAGAGCTCACTAAGAATCTATTGGCAGCTGCGGGCGTATCCGTTCCGATTGGAGAAGTAGTTACTACTGCTGATGATGCATGGCGTGCTGCCCAAAAAATTGGTGGCCCGATTGTTCTTAAGCCTAAAGACGGCAATCAAGGCAAAGGTGTTGTTGCAAACATTCAGACTGAAGCAGAGGTGCGCGCTGGTTTTATCGTTACACAGGCCTTTGGTCGTGAAACCATCGTTGAACGTTACTTGCCTGGCGCTGACTATCGCCTACTGGTAGTTGGTAATCGTCTATCTGCTGCTGCACGTCGCGAACCCGCTCAAGTAGTTGGCGATGGTAAGAATACCGTCTCTGAACTAGTTGAACTAGAAAACAAAAATCCGTTGCGCGGTGATGGCCACGCCACTGCATTAACCAAAATTCGTTTTGATGACATCGCTCTTGCGCATTTAGCCAGCAATGGCTTGACTCCCCAATACGTACCCAAGACTGGTGAGCGCGTTTTACTTCGCAATAATGCCAATCTCAGCACTGGGGGCACCGCCACCGATGTGACTGATGATGTTCATCCAGATGTAGCTGCCAGCGCCATTGCAGCTGCCCAGATGATTGGCTTAGATATTGCTGGTGTCGACATTCTGTGTGAAGCGATTTACAAGCCTTTAGAGGCTCAAGGTGGCGGCATTGTTGAAGTCAATGCTGCGCCAGGTCTTCGCATGCATCTCAAGCCCTCGTATGGCAAGAGTCGCCCCGTTGGTGAAGATATCGTCAACATGATGTACCCACTAGGGGAAGATGGTCGCATTCCAGTGGTAGCCGTCACCGGCACCAATGGCAAGACCACTACTGTCCGCCTGATTTCTCATTTATTGAATGAGACTGGTTTACGCGTTGGTATGACAACCACTGATGGCGTGTATATCAACCATCGCTTAATTGATTCCGGTGATTGCAGCGGCCCTAAGAGCGCACGCAATGTCCTCATGCATCCCGATGTCGATGCTGCCGTACTAGAAACAGCCCGCGGCGGAATGCTGCGTGAAGGCCTTGGCTTCGATCGTTGCGAAGTTGCTGTTGTGACCAATATTGGTGAAGGTGACCACTTAGGTCTTAACTACATTACCAGCGTAGAAGACTTAGCGATTCTGAAACGGGTCATTGTGATGAACGTCGCACCAACAGGCGCTGCAGTTCTGAACGCCGCTGATCCGATAGTCGTGAAGATGGGTGATGTTTGTACTGGTCGTGTGATTTTCTTTGCACAGAATCAACACCATCCTGTAATTGCGGCCCATCGCGCCAAGAATAAAAAAGTAATCTACTTTGATGGCGCCTATATCGTCTGCTCAAAAGGTGCACGCGTACTCTTCCGCTTCCCTGTGAGCGAGATTCCGCTGACTCAAAATGGTGTTTTAGGCTTCCAAATTGAAAATGCAATGGCTTCTATTGGTGCTGCCTGGGCCCTAGGTCTAGATGCCGAAAAGATTGCGCGCGGGCTTCATTCATTTGAGAGTTCAGCCAATGCAGTGCCAGGACGCTTCAATCAATTCCAGCACAAAGGTGCCACTGTGATTGCTGACTATGGTCATAACCCGGATGCCATGCGTGCCTTAGCAAACGCTATCGAGGCTATGAAGCCCAAGAAGAGTCACGTGGTTATTAGCGGTGCCGGCGATCGTCGTGATGAAGATATTCGTGATCTAACCCGTATTCTTGGTAATAGCTTTGACAATGTCATCCTCTATCAAGATCAGTGCCAACGTGGCCGGGAAGATGGAGAGGTTCTTAAACTGCTACAAGAAGGCTTGGTGGGCACTAAGAAAGCTAAACAGGTTAAAGAAATTACTGGTGAATTCCTCGCTATCGATACTGCACTTAACGATTTATCTGCTGGCGACATCTGTCTAATTCTCATTGACCAAGTGGAAGAATCTCTTGCTTACCTTAAAGAAAAAGTTCAACCCTAATGATTTGATTTATTTTTTAAGCAATTACCTGAAGCAAAAAAAGCCCAATCACTGGTTGGGCTTTTTTAATTTATCACCACCTAAGAGATATTGGCAGCTAGTTATGCTTGGGAGTGATAGTGCTGGAGGCGCTCAATCTCTTCCTTAGAACCCAGCATGACAGAAACACGCTCATGTAGTTCTGTAGGAACCATATCCATAATTAGTTGATCACCATTGGTCGACGCACCACCAGCCTGCTCTACCAAGAAGCTCATCGGGTTTGCCTCGTACATCAGGCGGAGCTTTCCTGGCTTATGGGGCTCACGTTGATCCCAGGGATACATAAAGATGCCGCCACGCGATAAGACACGGTGTACATCGGCAACCATGGATGCAATCCAGCGCATATTGAAATCTTTATCGCGCTCTCCGCTTACACCAGCCAAGCACTCATCAACGTAGCGACGCACAGGCTCAGCCCAGTGGCGCATGTTCGACATATTTATAGCGAATTCTTTAGTTGAGTGAGAAATCTCTACCGCGTGCTTAATTAAAACAAATTCACCAGTCACCTTATTTAGAGTGAACATCACTACACCATCACCCAGAGTTAATGCCATGGTTGTTTGTGGACCATACACAACGTAACCAGCTGCCACCTGGTGACGGCCTGATAATAAGAAATCCGAAGTTTGCAAAGGCGCCGCAGGATCTTGTTTCTTGAGCACAGAAAAGATGGTGCCGATGGATACATTCACATCGATGTTTGAAGAGCCATCCAATGGATCAAATAGCAGTAAATAATCGCCTGTACCTTGAACCGGGAGTGGCAACTCCATTTCTTCAGAGGCTAGACCAGCCAATGATTTACATCTCTGTACGCCATCAATTAATAAGTCATTAGCAATCACATCTAGTTTTTGCTGAACTTCACCCTGGACATTTCCGGTACCAGCAGAACCCAATAAGCCAATCAAGGCGCCTTGAGCAACTTCATGACTCAAGGTTGAGCAAGTGTCCGCAACTGCTAATAGCAACTCTTGTAGGCCTGCGGGAATGTCTGCACCCTTCACCTTGGTAGAGGTCAGGTATTGCTTGAAATTAGTATTAAAAGTGCTTGAAGCGCTCAAAAGGAGTTTCTCCGTGATGGGTTTATTTCTGTATGGGCTCTATTTTGCCTTGTTCTAGCTTGCTGAATTGCCTAAAGCCTTAGAAACCACCTCTTTCACATCTGCAGAGAGGGTTTCGCATGCTGCAACACGCCTTAGGGCTGACAGCATCTGCTCCTGATAAACCGGGGCAAATTGACGCCAGCGATCTAATCCCCTGGCCAAACGAGCAGCAACTTGTGGATTAATTGGATCTAAGGCAAGAACGGATTCGGCCCAAAATGCATAACCGCTACCATCCACTTGATGAAAGCTAGCTGGGTTATTCATACAGAAAGCATGAATCACGCTACGAACCCGGTTGGGGTTATTCATTTTGAAAGCTTCGTGTTCACGCAAACGTTTGACTTCACTCAAGGTGGATTCAGCGTTTGATGTCGGAGGTCTGCTCGATTGCAATGCAAACCACTTATCAATTACTAAAGCATCATCAGCAAATCGGGTATAAAAATCTTCCAGACAAGCTACTGCCGATTTGCATCCATGAATCACTAAACCAGCCAAGGCGGCGTATCGGTCAGTCATATTGTCAGCATTTTGATATTGATTGACCGCCATAGGTGCCCATATCAACGGGTCGGCTTCAAGCAGCATGCTGAGTGCAAGATTCTTTAAAGCACGCTTGCCAGCACTTACTGCATCAGGATTAAATGGTCCTGGTGTTTGCATCTGCTGGTAGAGGGCGGCCCACTCGATACGCAACTCGCTCGCAATAGCATGGCGGAAGGCACGACGTGCAGCATAAATCTGTTGAGGATCAACGCTTGCGCACTGTTCGTATAAATAAGTCTCAGCAGGCAAAGTCAGCGCCAGCTCTTTGAATGCCGGATCTAACTCCGGATCAGTCAAGAGAGTGCGATAAGCCTCAATCAGCGCTTTATCAGGCAAGCGATTGCCCAAAATCATTTGCATTGCCAGTTTCTGGCCAGCTTCCCAGCGATTAAAAGCATCGTCATCGCTCGAGAACATAGTCAGCAGGTCCGCCTCACTTTGATCAAAATCTAAATTGATCGGGGCCGAGAAGTTACGATTAATCGACAGCACTGGACGACTCGTCACTTGATCAAAAGTCCAGGTTTGCTGATCTTGAGTTAGCTCCAATAAAGTCTCGACCTGATCGTCTGAAGGAGTTAATAAGCGCATCTTCAATGGAATATGAAACGGTTTGCTATCTTTATCCGCCGTATTTGCCGCAGGGCTTTGCGTCAAAGTGATTTGATATTGCTTTGTATCTGCATCGTAGGACTCTTGCACCCTAACCTTAGGAGTGCCCGCCTGGCTATACCAGTTCTTAAACTGGGAAAGATCACGGTTATTAGCATCAGCCATAGCAGCCAAGAAATCATCGCAAGTCACCGCTTGACCATCATGGCGCTTGAAGTACAGATCTATGCCTTTGCGGAAACCCTCCACACCTAATAGGGTTTGATACATGCGGACGACTTCAGCACCCTTCTCATACACCGTTACGGTATAAAAATTATTAATCTCTTGATACTCGTCAGGACGAATTGGATGAGCCATCGGACCCGCATCTTCAGGGAACTGTAGTTGACGCAATAAACGGACATCTTCAATACGTTTTACTGCCCGACCAGACTCACTACCCATTTGATCTGCAGAGAACTCTTGATCACGGAAGACAGTTAAACCTTCTTTAAGAGAAAGCTGAAACCAATCTCGACAGGTAACTCGATTGCCTGTCCAATTGTGGAAGTACTCATGGGCTACAACGCTTTCAATGTTAGCAAAGTCAGCATCCGTTGCGGTTTCTGCTTGAGCAAGAACATACTTGGTATTAAAAACATTGAGACCCTTGTTCTCCATCGCGCCCATATTAAAGTCACCTACTGCCACAATCATGAAGCGCTCGAGATCGAGTTCAAGGCCGTAGCGTTTTTCATCCCAATGAATCGAGGCAATTAAAGAATCCATCGCATGACGGGTCTTTTTCAAGTCATGTGGCTCAACCCAAATCTGTAATAACTTTTTTGCACCACTACTAGTGGTGATAGTTTCTTCAATGCACTCGAGCTTTCCGGCAACCAAAGCAAATAAGTAGGACGGTTTTGGAAACGGATCTTCCCAAACGGCGCTATGCCAACCATTTGGCAACTTTTCAGTACTAATGAGGTTGCCATTGGATAGCAATACTGGACACTCTGCCTCACGAGCACGGAGAGTGACACGATAGCGCGCCATCACATCCGGTCTATCAAGGAAGTAAGTAATCTTCCTGAAACCCTCGGCTTCACACTGGGTGAAGAAATTTCCATTCGAGACATACAAGCCCATGAGTGAGGTATTTTTCTCAGGCACACACACGCAGATGATCTCAACAACGAAAGCTTGTTTGCCTTCATTGGGTAGTGCATTAATCGTTAACGTTTCTGGAGTGAGCTCAAACTGACGATGCGCTTCGCCATTAATACGCAAACTCACAAACTCCAGTTCATGACCCTGCAATACCAAAGGCGTACCAGCTTCATGCCCAGCGCCAGGGAGAACCTCTAGGCGACTCTTCACAATCGTCCTGGCAGGATCTAAAGCAATGTCTAACTCAACCTGTGAAAAGGTGTAATTGGGAGCGCGGTATTCGAGCCTGCGAAAGCTCTGTGGCAGATCAGTTTTCATAGGGCAATTTTAAGCCCCTTGGAAAAATTCGACCTAAGCCCAGATGAGGGTAGCAATACCGATGGCAATGAAGGTTACGGCAGCTATAGCGTGCACCCACTTAATAGGCATACGCTTGGTAAATTTCTGTCCAATCCAGACTGCTGGAGCATTAGCCAACATCATCCCCAAAGTGGTGCCAACCGTTACTGAAAAGACATCAGAATATTTAGCGCCCAGGGCGATCGTAGCAATTTGGGTTTTATCCCCCATCTCCGCTAAGAAAAAGAGTCCAACCGTCAACATGAATACTTGAAAGGCTTTATCGGCTACCTTTGACCCACCAGCATCATCAATATGGTCGGGTACTAATAGCCACAGACCAATTCCTAAAAAGCTCAAGCCCAAGACCCACTTCAGAAGATCTGGGCTCATAAAAGTAGTTAACCAATGTCCCAGCAAGGCTGCGCAAGCATGATTGGCAATCGTCGCAATGAATATCCCACCAATAATGGCAAGCGCCTGTTTTGGATAGCGCGCAGCCAACATCAAAGAGAGTAATTGGGTTTTATCACCCATCTCAGCGAGAGCGACTACACCAGTAGAAAGTGCTAAAGCAGATAAGTCCATGCTCTTAATGATAGAGGAAAGCTTGGGAGCCTGAACTCCCAAGACTTTCAATCATGACAACTTAGGTGAAGCAACTAAGCAGCCAGCAACTCTTCCGCTAGTACAAAGTCGACTTTCTGCGCTTTAGCTACAGGCTCAGAAGTGAGATGACCTCGATGCACACTCAATCCATTACGAAGATGATGGTTATGTGAAAGCGCCTTCACCATCCCATTATTTGCCAAGGCCTCAATGAATGGGTAAGTTGCATTTGTCAAAGCATAGGTAGATGTCCTAGCAACAGCTCCTGGCATATTCGCAACGCAGTAGTGCAGCACACCATCTACGATAAAGGTAGGATCTGCGTGCGTAGTGGCTTTAGATGTCTCAAAGCAGCCACCTTGATCAATTGCCACATCCACTACCACTGCACCCGTTTTCATTTTTCGTACCATCTCTCTGGTCACTAGCTTTGGAGCTGCAGCGCCAGGCAACAATACGGCACCAATCACGACATCCGCCTCACAGACTTCTAACTCCACTAAAAGTGGGTCGGCGTAAAAGGTTCTCACGCGATTGCCATAGAGAATATCAATCTGTCTTAAGCAATCAATGTTGCGATCGAAAATGCAAACATCTGCACCCATGCCAACCGCCATCTGTAAGGCATTACGCCCCACTACGCCTGCACCCAATATAACTACCTTTGCAGGTGCTACTCCAGGCACACCCGCCATTAAGATGCCTAAACCTCCATTTGTTTTTTCCAAATGCGTAGCCGCTGCTTGAATGGACATCCTGCCCGCAACCTCACTCATTGGGGCTAGCAACGGCAAGGCACCACTACAGGAGGTAACAGTCTCATAAGCGATGCAACTCGCACCTGAGGCAAGCAAGGCCTTGGTTTGTTGTGGATCTGGCGCTAGATGTAGATAGGTAAATAGAATTTGATCTTCACGTAACATCGCACACTCTTGTGGCTGAGGCTCCTTCACCTTCACCACCATCTCTGCTTTTGCAAACACCTCGGCAGCGCTATTGATCAAGGTAGCCCCAGCCAAGCGATACGACTCATCACTCAAACCAATTTGCTCGCCTGCACCACGCTGGATTAAAACGGAGTGACCCTGTTTGCACAAACCCCTCACATTGCCCGGGGTTAAGCCAACACGAAATTCATTATTTTTTACTTCTTGAGGTACGCCAACAATCATTTATGTCTCCTTATTTGAATTCACGACTCAGTTTTGTTTTGCGATGCAAGCCAACGATGTAGAACATAGCTAGATACACACCCAATAAACACGGACCTAAGACCAATGCAATCCGTGCATCCTCATGAAAGCCCATTAACACCACTACCAAGGCAATAAATGCCAATGCGAACCACGAGGAATAGGGCCACCAAGGCGTGCGATATGCCAACTCAGCAACTTGGTCTTTTGTAAGATAGCGACGAAATTGAATTTGGGTGAGCAAAATTGCAATCCACACCATTAATCCAACAAAGGTAACCGCAGCCATGACGTACTGAAATGCTTTATCTGGAACGAAGTAGTTGAGCACCACTCCAGTCATGCAAATTGCTACCGTCGCCATCACCGCACGATGTGGCACACCGTACTTGGATAGCTTGGCAAATGGCGAAGGTGCATAGCCATTGACTGAGAGTGCATATAGGAGTCGCCCGCCGCTAAAGATGCCTGCGTTGCAAGATGACAAGGCGGCCGTAATCACTACAAAGTTAATGATTCCAGCGGCTTCACGCAAACCAATCCGCTCAAACATCACTACGAATGGACTACCCTGTTGACCAACCTCATTCCAAGGGAAGATCGCCAAAATGACTAGGATCGCGCCCATGTAAAAAATCAAGATGCGCCACGCCAGAGAATCAATCGCCATCGGAATAGTTTTGCGTGGGTTCTCAGCTTCACCAGCAGATAAACCAATCATCTCGATACCAACGTAGGCAAATAAGACCATCTGCAAGGACAGCAGCATTCCACTAATGCCATTAGGGAAGAAGCCTCCGTGCTGCCATAAGTTACTAAAGCCAATAGGATTCCAGTTATTGGTAAAGCCAAAGAAAATGACTGAGCCGCCCAATGCAATCATGGCAACAATCGCAACTACTTTGATAAGAGCAAACCAAAATTCAAACTCACCAAATACTTTTACAGCAATGAGATTGATCAAACCCATCATCAAGATCGAAGACAATGCCCAGATCCACTGAGGTGTACCAGGAAACCAAATAGTCATGTAAATGCCAACGGCAGTCACCTCAGCTATTCCAACAACAATCCAATAGGTCCAGTAACCCCATCCGACCATATAGCCCGCGAGTGGACCGACGTAAGTATTGGCATAGGCTGCAAATGAACCTGCGACCGGCTCATGCACTGCCATCTCACCCAAAGCGCGGAGGACGATGAAGGCAACGATGCCAGCTAGTAGGTATCCCAACAAGATTGAAGGTCCCGCGATCTGAATCGCGCTTGCCGAACCTAGAAATAATCCAACCCCGATAGTGGACCCCAATGCCATGAGGCGAATGTGCCGCACTTTGAGGTGGCGCTGTAAACCAGTTTGTTCAGTCTGCAAAAGAGACCTCCTTTCGATTTGTCGTTGGTAAGTCACCAACGAGGCAAAGTCTAGGGAGGACTGCGCATCTGCACTAGGGTAGAAAAATACGAAAAGTATTTATACAGATAAATGTGATGCTTAAGAAATGGGTCGGCTACGTAGGTGCCAGCCTAATAGCGAATTAATAAATTTGGGATGACATCAGAATCCGTAATTTCCTACAGGGATTCCCCCTAAGGATTTACTGGCGTATTTGAAGAAAAGGCTTGTTGAGCAGCAATGAGATTTAAAACTTCGGCCGCAGCAGCCAAACCACAGGCTGCAGTAACCATCACAGTGGAACCGTAACCAGAACAAGCAAGGCCGCCGCTAGCAACCCCTGCGCGAGGTTCGTACGAGTAGATCGCACGAATCCCAATTTTTCTCTTCAGATTTCTAGAGAAGCCATGATCCTGTCTGAGGCCTTGACGTACTTTTGCCAGCAACGCATCTTGCTCTGTTCTAGAAAGATCGTCGCATCGTACAGAGGTAGGATCTGACTTTCCACCAGCAGCGCCACACATAACAAGAGCACGCTGATTTTTGTTTGCCCAAACTGCCAAAGCAATTTTGGTTTGCACCGAATCCGTTGCATCCAAAACAATCGCACTTTCAGGAATCAAAGCATCAAGATTTTCTGGCTCCAAAAATGCATCGTGGCTAGTGAGCGTAATTTCAGGATTAATTTGACGAATGCGATCAGTCATGGCCTGTACTTTTGCTTTGCCATACTCCCCCTCAAGCGCATGCAACTGACGATTGGTGTTGCTTTCGGCAATGTGATCAAAATCAATTAAGACAAGATGACCTATGGCAGTACGAGCTAAAGCTTCGGCAGCCCAAGAACCTACCCCGCCTAATCCAGCAACGACAACTGTGGCATGTCGAAAACGCTCACGCAGCTCTGGTCCATATAGCCGTGCTACACCCCCAAAGCGACGATCTCCCACACTGTCTTCTATCTTGTCTTCTGCCATAGCTTCTCTTTATACTGAAAAAATGGATCCCATCGCTCAACTCCGCAAAAACTATACCTTTGGCCAGCTTTCAGAGACCGAGGTTCCACCCAATCCACTGAGCTTATTTCAAGTTTGGTTTGATCAGGCTGTCAAAGCAGAATGTCCTGAACCCAACTCGATGACTTTGGCAACAGCAGATACAGCAGGCAATCCATCAGCTCGTATTGTCTTACTAAAAGGTGCTGATGAGGCGGGCTTTACCTTCTTCACCAATTACGAAAGCCAAAAAGGCAAAGATTTGGCTGTTCGCCCTCATGCCGCTTTGTTATTTCATTGGCATGAACTGGAGCGCCAGGTTCGAATCAAGGGGATGGTTGAGCGTGTCAGCCCCGCCGAGAGCGATGAATACTTCCACTCTCGCCCAGCAGCTTCCCGTATTGGGGCCTGGGCTTCACCACAAAGTGCTGAGATTCCCAATCGAGAATTTCTTGAAGAGGCTGAAAAACGTTTCGCAGTTGACTTTGGGGATAAACCGCCAAGACCTGAGCATTGGGGTGGTTATCGCCTGCGCCCTACTGAAATTGAATTCTGGCAAGGTCGACCTTCTCGCCTGCATGATCGCATTCATTATCACCTTGAGGGCGCTCACTGGCGTATTGCTCGACTAGCGCCTTAACAACTTCAACCGCGCTTGATGCAATTAATCTAGCGAAACTCTGGCGCAATCAGCGATTGAAACTTCGCTCTAAATTTTGCCAACTTAGGAGCAACTACTGCCATGCAGTAGCCCTGTCCTGGATGCTGACGAAAATAATTTTGATGATAATCCTCGGCTGGATAAATAACCGGCGCTACATCAATTTGTGTCACCACTGGATTGGAATAGATCTTCGCCTCCTCCAGCTCTTTAACTACCTCATGGGCAGTTGCGCTTTGGCTATCACTATGAGTAAAGATCACTGAACGGTATTGAGTGCCATGATCATTGCCTTGATAGTTCAAGGTAGTTGGATCATGAATAACAAAAAAGATTTCCAATAAATCACGGTAAGAGACTAGCGCCGGGTCAAAATAGACATCAACGATTTCAGCATGTCCCGTTTGGCCCGAGCAAACTGACTCATAGTCAGGATTTAGCATCGCTCCTCCCGCATATCCGGAAACTACAGCTCTCACGCCTGAGATTTGCTGGTAAACCGCTTCTAGACACCAGAAACAACCGCCTCCCAAAGTGGCGAGTTCAAGGCTTGGGTGGTTTTTGAGGATGGATTCGTTCATACCTTTATCCTAATACCTTATTCAATCGTTTGCTTGCCCCACATATAACCCCATGTCGATAAATCGCTTCACACTCCAATTAGATGAAATCAAGGCAGCTTATGCTGCAGAACCCAACCCTTCGTTAGAGGTTCGCCTTGAGCGAATTGGGCGCATTGAGCAAATGATTTCTGCCAATGAAGAAAAAATTTGCAAAGTCTTGGCCGCAGACTTTGGCATTCGACACTCGATTGAGAGTCGACTTCTAGAATTTCAGATGATTTATCAGGCATGTAAGCATGTTCGCAAACATCTGAAAGAGTGGATGAAGCCCCAGCTGGTGACAACACCAGGATTCTTAGGCTCATCTCACGCTTGGACTCAAATGCAATCTATGGGTGTCGTCGGCATCATGAGCCCTTGGAACTACCCCGTGCAATTAGCGCTAGTTCCAGCCATTGCAGCATTTGCCGCAGGTAATCGCGTTTGGCTCAAGCCCTCAGAAAGAAGTTCACGTACATCTGGATTCTTGGCAACATTAATCCAGGAATATTTTCACCCAAGTGAATTTTGCGTGAGTGTCGGCGGCACTGAAGTGGCTGAATCTTTTGCAGCACTCCCCTTTGATCATCTCTTTTTTACGGGCTCTGGAGAGATTGGCAAGAAAGTGATGCGTGCAGCAGCCGATCACCTAACGCCGATCACACTTGAGTTAGGCGGAAAATCGCCGGCGATTGTCGACTCCTCAGCCAAACTCAAAGATGCTGCTGCCAGCATTATTTACGGCAAGCTGGTGAATGGCGGACAAACGTGTATCGCTCCAGATTACGCAGTAGTTAACGCAAGCGATTGCGATGCATTTGTTCAAGAGTTACAGAATGCAGCTCAAAAACAATTCTCCAATCCAGAAGAATTTACTGGTGCGATTGACGAACATCAGCTGGCGCGTTGGCATCAGCTAGTTCAAGATGCGGTAGATCGTGGAGCACAAGCAATCCCGCTTATCCATTCTGCTGCTAACACTGAGTTGCCATTTACACCAGTAGCGCTCTTAAATATTTCTGAGGACGCACTCATCATGCAAGAAGAAATATTCGGGCCCATCCTGCCAATCGTAGCAATCAACGATATTGACTCCACAATCCGTTACATCAACGAGCGCCCTATGCCACTAGCCTTATATTGGTTTGGCAAGAACAAAGAAGTGATGAAGCAGATTCTGAATGAGACTCGCTCTGGCGGCGTAACAATTAACGACACGCTATTGCATGCAGCAATCGAGGATTTGCCGTTTGGCGGCATTGGTGCAAGCGGTATGGGCGCCTATCATGGCAAAACAGGTTTTGAGGCTTTTAGCCATCGCAAATCGGTTTTAGAGGTTCGTGGTTTCTTTGGTCTTAATTTCTTACGCGGCACCAAATTGGCAAGGCCACCCTACGGTAAAGGTGTTGAGCGCTTGTTGCGCTGGATGCGTTAATCGAGTTACTTGCAATTAACTCGGGAAAACCCTTGTAATTAGCCTCTTAAAATGTCATAATGGGAGGCTTTTTAAAGCAATTTGATTCATCGCCCCCCAGCTATATTTCAGCGTACCGTTTAGAAGTCATAAACACCGAAGTTTAAAAAACGCGCTGCCGCCTGTCTGATGGTCGATGCCTTTGACCATCACACTCAATACAAAACAGAGAGTGTATACACGGAGACATCCCTTAAAAGGGATGTGTAATAGCATGACTTTTTCTAAAGAAACTAATCCCTCTGGAAACGATTTCCAGAATTTCGCCCTCGCGGCGCCACTCCTTAAAAACGTTGCTGAACTGGGTTACACCCAAGCCACTGAAGTGCAAGCTCAGGTTATTCCTGCGGCTCTCGCTGGCGGTGACTTATTAGTCAGCAGCCAAACCGGTAGCGGTAAAACCGCAGCCTTCTTATTGCCTTTGATTAATCAACTCATCGAAGACAACCCAAACGGCTCACCTGTACCAGGCCGCGCACAACCTAAAGTGTTAGTGCTCTGCCCTACTCGTGAATTAGCTCAACAGGTTGCCGCAGATGCAGTGAACTTAGTTCGTGGCATGAAGGGTATCCGTATTGCAACCGTCATGGGTGGCATGCCTTATGGCAAGCAAATCCAAGCGCTGAAAGGTGCATTGTTAGTTGTCGCAACCCCTGGTCGTTTACTCGACCTGACCGATAGCAAAGCAATTCGCTTAGATGATGTCAAACAACTCGTTATCGACGAAGCTGATCGCATGCTCGACATGGGATTTGCTGATGATCTCGAGGCGATTGATAAGCGTTGCGCTGCACGTACCCAAACATTGATGTTCTCTGCAACTTTTGCACCGAAGATTATGTCTTTGGCTAATGAGTTGACTACTAACGCTAAACGTATTGAGCTTGCTCATGCTGGCGAAAAGCACGCAAACATTGAGCAAAAGCTCCACTGGGCTGACAGCATGTCACACAAGCATAAATTGCTTGAGCACATTTTGGCTGATGCCTCTTTGGATCAAGCGGTGGTATTTGCAAGCACTCAGATGGAAAGCGAAAAAATTGCTGACACCTTACGTGCCAATGGTTACGAAGCTAGCGCCTTACACGGTGCAATGCCTCAAGCTGTTCGTATGCGTCGTCTTGAGTCTTTGCGTAAAGGTCACACCAAGATTTTGGTTGCGACTGACGTAGCGGCTCGCGGTATTGATGTGCCACGTATTAGTCACGTAATTAACTTTGGCTTGCCAATGAAACCGGAAGACTATACACATCGCATCGGTCGTACTGGTCGTGCAGGTCGCAATGGTGTTGCTATCACTTTGGTTGAACATCGTGATCGTGCCAAGATTCGCAATATCGAACGCTTTACACAGCAAGACATCGTTGCCTCTGTTATCGCTGGCCTTGAGCCACAAGCCAAGCCTAGCTTTGGTGGTGGCGGTGGTCGCCCAGGTGGCGGTCGCTCTGGTGGTGGCTTTGGTGGTGGCAATCGCTCTGGTGGCGGTGGTGGTCGTTATGGTTCTGGTGCTCGTTCAGAGTCTCGTTCTGGTGGCGGAGGCGGTGGCAATCGCTCAGGCAATCATTTCGAATCTCGCTCTGGCGATTCCCGCCCATCCGGTGACTCACGTCCATCTGGCGATTCACGTCCTGCTGGTGGCAATCGTTTTGCTGATTCACGCCCTGCACGCTCTGGTGACTCACGCCCTGCTGGTGGCAATCGCTCTGGTGACTCACGCCCGTCAGCTGGTCCACGTTTTGCTAAACCAAAATCTGGTGGTCAACGTAGAAACTTTAGCGGTAGCTAAAAATGGTTCACCGTCGTCGTCTCCGTTCTGCATGGAATCGAGTCGATTCCGGTGAATTGCATCAAGCCCCACGCAAGTGGCAGCCTTGGCTTAGTGATACCGGTTCTTTAACCCAAAAAATTGAACGTGCGATTGGACAAAAACTAGAAGTTCTGGTTTTGCGAGATTGCCGTCAAAACTTAAATAGCGACGAGAGTCGCTATTTTCATTTCAAGATCAAACGTTGTCGCATCAGAGAGGTATTGCTTTGTGCCAACGGCATTCCACTCGTGATGGCACATAGCATCATCCCTAGCACTAGCTCAAGTGGCAGTAACCATGAGGTTTTGCGCCTAGGTAAAAAACCTTTAGGTGCAGTGCTGTTTGCCAAAACACGCATGCACTCCAAACAGAAACCACCTCGAGAAATTGCGCGCCTAGATAAACAAAGCGCCCTGCGGAGGAAATGCTTCCAGCAATATCCAGAGCTGCCATCAGTCAGCTGGGCAAGACGAACGCTATACCAACTTAAAGGTCGCCCACTCTTGGTAAGTGAAGTATTTCTGCCAGCACTACTGAACTATCCTAATAATTAAATGGATAGCCAAGCTTGTGATGCGGCAATCAAAGCCTCATCGCCAGGCTCGCAAGTAAACACCTCACCAAAACCAATTTGCTCAGCAGCATCAGCAATATTGTGATGCGGGCAAATAGCTGTTGCGAGATCGAGTGGTAATTTTGCTTGACCCAAATAGCGCACTGCCTCAGAGGAGGTAAGAAGCCAAAGTGATTTAGCAAAATCCATCTCATGAATTTCGTTCCAGGCAGGACTATTGAGATCTAAAGGCACACGCGCATAAACTGAGAATGCTGCAACCTGTGCTCCAGCCTGCTTTAAAGTTTCAGCCAGCCAGTCGCGTCCACCCTCACCTTTGAAGATGAGGACATTCTTATTGGACCAATCCCATTTCAACTTCTGCAATTCAGCCCATAAGCCCTCGGAATCCCATTGCGCGTTGTTCTGAGGAAGAATGACTTTCGTGGGATCACTCTCAATACCGATGCCATGATTTTTGAGGGCTGCCATGCTACTGCCTCCCATCACCCCAACAGGTAAGGGCTTGTCAGAGAAACCTTGCCAAGATTGCTCGAGCAAGCGCATCGTGCATTCAATTGCATTTGGACTAACGAAAATTGCCAGGTCTGCAGTCTTGAGTGCTGCAGTAATCTGCCCCAGTAAAACATCATCGCCCTTGGGAGCAATCGTCAATAGAGGTAAAGAAATAATCTGAGGGAAGGTTTCTTTTGTAAACCCACTATCTACTAGACTTGCTTGCAATGCTTCTGACAATTGGCGTGCCTGTCCGCTTGGACGGGTAATGACAATGGTCTTTTTGCTCATTAGCGAATTACCTTTTACTACTTACTTTGGCAAACCATTTGGCAATAAACGCTCCGCGCCTTGAGAAATCAGGTCACGCGCAACTGAGAGGCCCAAAGCCTCTGCGTCTTCCAAACTCTTTACCGCGCCTTGAGCGCTGGCCAAGCAACTTGCAGTGCCATCAACGCTAGCCACAAAAGTGCGGATGTTCATATGATCTTGATCCCAAGTGGCATAAGCCGCTAAAGGCACTTCACAAGAACCGCCCAATTGGCGCGACACCATACGCTCAGCAGTGACCGCATAAAGAGTTGGCAGATCATTGAGAGGCGCTAGCCACGCTTTGATATTGGGATGCTTGCTGAGAGTTTCGATGCCGAGCGCACCCTGTCCAGCAGCTGGCGTGTATGGATCAATCGGTAACAGCGCACGAATGCGACTTTCCAAACCAAGTCGCTTGAGACCAGCAGCAGCCAAAATAATGGCCTGATATTCGCCACGATCGAGCTTACCCATGCGGGTATCTAAATTGCCACGCAAAGGCTGAATCACTAAATGTGGGAACTTGGATCTCAGGACCGACTCACGGCGCAAGCTAGAGGTGCCCACTACCGCGCCCTTTGGCAAATCTTCTAGGCTGGCGTAATCGTTAGAGACAAAGGCATCATGGGCATCTTCTCGCGCCATGACACAAGATAAATCAAAGCCCTCAGGCATGACCATGGGCACATCTTTTAGGGAATGCACGGCCAAATCAGCCCGGCCATCTTCTAAGGCAGTTTCGAGCTCTTTCACAAATAAGCCCTTACCGCCCACTTTAGAGAGGGCCTTATCCAGTATTTGATCGCCCCGGGTAGTCATTCCCAGGATTTGCACGTCGCACGCTGGGTAGAGCTTTTTAAGGCAATCCCGGACGTGTTCCGCTTGCCACATGGCAAGGCGACTCTCACGGGAGGCAATTACCAGGCGCTGAGGGGTGGCGGATACAGGGGATGTAGAGCTAGAAATGGGGGTTTGGGACATAACATTTAAAATAATCAAAGACCTACACCAATATACTGCGTTTATGAGCTCATCAAAAAATTCCCTTGCCAACAAAGCCCAAGCTTGGTCGGCCCGTTTTAACGAACCCGTTGACGAACTAGTCCAGCGTTATACCGCCTCCATTGGCTTTGACCAACGCTTTGCCTTGGTTGATATCGCTGGATCTTTGGCTCATGCTGAAATGCTGGCCACCCAAAAGATTATTAGCGCCCAAGATTTGGCCGATATTCAAAGGGGTATGGCTCAGATCAAAGGCGAAATCGAAGCTGGTGAATTTAACTGGCAACTCGCACTAGAAGATGTGCACCTCAATATCGAAGCCCGCCTGACCGAATTAGTCGGTGACGCCGGCAAACGTCTTCACACTGGTCGCTCACGTAATGACCAAGTAGCTACGGATTTACGTCTGTGGTTACGTGGCAGTGTTGATCAAATCGCAGCCACTCTCAAAACTTTACGCATTGCCTTGCTTGATCTTGCTGAGACTCACTCTGCGACGATCATGCCTGGCCACACTCACTTGCAAGTAGCGCAACCCATTACTTTCGGTCATCACTTGATGGCCTATTACGAAATGTTTAGTCGCGATGCAAGCCGCTTAGCTGATTTGCGTGCCCGCTTTAATCGCTTGCCCCTCGGTGCGGCTGCTTTAGCAGGAACAACTTATCCAATCGATCGCGAGCAAGTTGCTAAGACTTTAGGTTTTGATGGTATCTGCAACAACTCTCTTGATGCAGTTTCTGATCGCGACTTTGCAATTGAATTCTGCGCCTTTGCATCCATCTTGATGATGCACGTGTCTCGTCTATCTGAAGAGCTAGTACTGTGGCTTAGCCCACGCTTTGGCTTTATTGATTTGCCAGATCGCTTCTGCACTGGTAGCTCGATCATGCCGCAGAAAAAGAATCCAGACGTTCCTGAATTAGCTCGTGGAAAAACTGGTCGTGTGTATGGCGACTTGATTTCTTTATTAACTTTGATGAAGAGCCAGCCATTGGCATACAACAAAGATAACCAAGAAGACAAAGAGCCTTTGTTTGATGCAGTCGATACCGTACAAGATACATTGCGTATCTTTGCTGATATGGTGCCGCATATTCAGGTTAAAGCAGATGTAATGAAGGCTGCTGCTGAAGAAGGCTTCGCAACGGCAACTGACTTAGCTGATTACTTAGTTAAAAAAGGTTTGGCGTTCCGTGATGCCCATGAAGCAGTGGCACATGCTGTTAAGGCCTGTGTTGGTCGTAACTGCATGCTCACCGATCTAACACTTCCTGAATTGCGCTTTGCTTGTGGCCTAGACAATCGCCCCGAACTCATGGGTGACGATGTCTTTGCCCTCTTAACTGTTGATGGCTCTGTTAACTCTCGTCAACATGCTGGTGGTACCGCCCCGGCGCAAGTACTTGCCGCAATCAAACGGGGTCGTGCAGATCTCTAAACTGCATGGGCTTTTGGGGAACGCTCTCAACAGGAATTGACCGCCTAAATCAATTCCTGGGCAAGATTGCCAGCATCATGATCTTGCTATCTTGTGTAGTATCAGCTACCAATGCCGTACTCCGCTATAGCTTGGACATGAGCAATAACTGGCCACTGGAATTGCAGTGGTATTTATTTGCTGCAGCTGTGATGCTGGGCGCCTCGTACACACTGAAGCGCAATGAACATGTTCGGGTAGATTTAATTTACTCACAGCTCTCTGATCGTGGCCGCCTTTACGTTGATCTTTTTGGCTTGACTGTCTTTTTAATGCCAGCCTGCATATTATTTACCTGGCTATCTTGGACCACCCTGTTTTATCCCTCATGGCTAATCTCAGAGCATTCACTCAATGCAGGCGGTTTGTCGCGCTATCCCATTAAGTTTGTTGTACCTTTAGGTTTCTTTATGTTGAGCCTGCAAGGCTTATCCGAAATCATTAAACGGATTGGCGCACTCAGAGGCAAAGAAACATTGCCCGCTGCCGATCTCCATTATGAAAAGCCCATGCAATGATTCCACTTGAATGGATGCCACCGCTCATGTTTGGCGGACTCATTGTGTTTATGTTGATCGGCTTTCCGGTGGCTTTTTCTTTAATGGCTGCGGGATTATTTTTTGCCGGTATTGCAATTGCCGAGAATTTCTTTGGCTTGCCATTTTTGCAAGCTATCCCTCAGCGCATCTTTGGCAGCGTCCTTGCTAACGACCTACTGCTAGCTATTCCCTTCTTCACTTTCATGGGTGCAATTCTGGAGCGTTGCGGCCTTGCCGAAGAAATGTTGGACTCCATGGGTCAGCTCTTTGGACGCATTCGGGGTGGCCTTGGCTACTCAGTGATTATTGTGGGATTCATTCTGGGGGCAATTACCGGCACAGTAGCAGCTCAGGTGATCGCTATGGCGATGATCTCTCTGCCGGTGATGATGCGTTACGGCTACAACATGCGCTACGCTACGGGCGTTTTAGCGGCTTCTGGGACCATTACCCAGTTAGTGCCGCCCTCTTTAGTGCTGATTGTTCTGGCCGACCAACTAAAAACCCAAAGCGGCAGTGCCGATGTGGGCAGTATGTACTTAGGTGCCTGGGGTCCGTCACTCTTGCAAATTGGCCTTTTTGCCCTTTACACCTTTTTCCTCTCTTGCTTTAGACCCGACTACCTACCCGCCGCCCCTGCGAACGAACTCACCCTGACAGGCTGGGCACTCTGGAAAAAATGCCTCATGGGAATCATTCCTTCGGCAGTGTTGATTTTCTTGGTGCTGGGAACCATCATGACTGGCATCGCCACTCCAACCGAATCTGGCGCTATGGGTGCGATGGGTGCATTGCTCTTAGCTTGGATACGTAGGGCAAGCATTCCTCACCTTAGGGAATTAATACAAGAGGCTTATCAAAACACCATGCGCATTACTGCGATGGTGGTCTTCATTTTGATTGGCTCAACTTGCTTCTCGGTTGTCTTTCAAGGCGTTGATGGTGGCCACTGGGTAGAAGAGTTATTTTCCAATCTGCCGGGCGGTTGGGTTGGGTTCTTGGTAGTAGTAAATCTGTTTGTATTCTTCTTAGCGTTCTTCTTGGACTTCTTTGAAATTGCGTTCATCGTTGTACCCATGCTGGCACCGGTAGCAGTGAAGTTACTTTCACCAGTGCTACTTGCCTCCATGAATGGCAATCCTCAAGCTGCAGCCAGCGCTGCACTAGTCTGGTTTGGTGTCATGCTCTGCGTGAACATGCAAACCTCATTTATGCATCCGCCATTTGGATTTGCACTGTTCTATTTGCGCGGCGTTGCACCGAAAGAAGTCAAAAGTAGCGATATTTATTGGGGTGCGTTACCTTGGGTCGCACTACAACTCATCATGGTAGTTGTGGTTGCAGCATTCCCAGCATTGGTCACCACTTTGCTGGATAAGCCAGCAGCATTGGTTCAGAGCCAGGAATTTAATTTCACTGGTAGTGATGAGACTAAATCGGAGGCACCTTCAAGCAAGGCGGACGAAGATGCTCCGGTAGTCTTTCAACTCGACAAGCCATTAAAGCAGCCTTAAAAATTCACAATTATTGATAGTGATATCGGCACGCAATAATCACAAGTTGCTCTTTCTCGATGGCATAGATAAGACGATGAACATCATCAATTCGCCTTGACCAAAATCCCGATAAACTTTCCCTTAATTCCTCAGGTTTTCCAATTCCATCCTCAGGATTTCGCATGGCGTCTTTTATGAGTGCGTTAATGCGTTTTAAAGTTTTTTTATCTTGCCCGTGCCAGTAAACGTAATCAGACCATGCAGCGCTTGTCCAAACAACCCTACTCATCATCTACAAGAGCCTTTTCTTTGGTTTGCCCTTTGCGATATTGCGCCAATGATTTCTCCAAATGTTTGACGTTAGCTGGAGATTTTAATAAATGGAGTGTTTCCATCATGCTGTTATAGGTATTTAAAGACATCACCACAGCATCATCAGCATCCCTGCGAGAGATGATCGCTACATCACAATCACTCACCACTTGATCGATTACTTGTTTGAATTGGTTTCTTGCGTCAGAAAAATTAATTACTCTCATGGCCCAGCCTTACTTGTTCAATATATTGTACAAGTATAGTCAAAGCCTTATTTAGGCGCAAGCAAAAAAATACCCTGCAAAAGCAGGGTATTAGGTGCGGTTGGTTACTTAAACCAGATCACAAAGTGATATCTGGCTCTTGTCTTACGCAATCAACGTAGTACTCGCTGCGTCCATCAATATCCGCTTTAACCAAGCCATGGATATCAGTTTCGAATCCAGGGAATCGCTCATTGAAGTCTCGAGCAAAGTAGAGATAGTCAATGATGCGTTTATTGAAGCGCTCGCCCGGGATTAGCAATGGAATGCCTGGAGGATATGGAGTGACCAGCATTGCAGTAATACGGTCTTCGAGTTGATCTAAGGGAACGCGATCCACTTTTTTGTGCGCCATCTTCGCCCAAGCTTCTGAAGGCATCATCGCCGGCACCATATCTGATGTGTACATCTCTGTAGTCATGCGAGCTACGTTACGACTCTTATAAAACTCATGGATCTGCTGGCAAATATCTTTTAGACCAACACGCTCATAGCGAGGATGTTTAGCAACAAACTCCGGCAGTACTTTCCACAAAGGAGCGTTCTTATCAAAGTGATCTTTAAATTGCTGTAGTTCAGTTACCAAGGTATTCCAACGCCCCTTGGTGATGCCGATAGTAAACATGATGAAGAAAGAGTAGAGACCACACTTCTCTACGATCACGCCATGCTCAGCTAAATACTTTGTAACGATGCTTGCTGGGATACCCATGGAGCCGAAGTTACCCTCGATATCTAAACCGGGGGTGACAACAGTCGCCTTGATTGGATCAAGCATATTGAAGTCTTTAGCTACATTACCAAAGTCATGCCAGCTAGCATTAGGCTCCAGAATCCAATCGGAGCGCTCGCCAATTCCTTCTTCAGTTAAATGATCTGGGCCCCAAACCTTAAACCACCAGTCTGCCCCAAACTTATCATCCACCTCACGCATAGCGCGACGGAAGTCCATTGCTTCAGCAATAGACTCTTCAACCAGCGTAGTGCCGCCAGGAGACTCCATCATGGCAGCAGACACATCGCAAGAAGCGATGATGGCGTACTGCGGGCTAGTGGAGGTATGCATCAGATAGGCTTCATTGAAGCAGTCGCGATCGAGCTTGTGCTCTTCTGCGTCCTGCACCAGCACTTGCGAAGCTTGTGAGAGGCCAGCCAATAACTTATGGGTTGATTGGGTGGCAAACATCAAACTCTTCTTAGTACGCTTACGATCAGAGCCGATGGCATGCATGTCTTTGTAGAAAGGATGAAATGCAGCGTGCGGTAACCAAGCTTCATCAAAATGCAATGAATCTACTTTGCCATCGAGCATCTCTTTAATCATCTCGACGTTGTAGACGATGCCGTCATACGTACTTTGCGTAAGCGTCATGACACGAGGCACTACGGTCTTATCTTTAATAAATGGATTGGCATCAATTTTCTTCTTGATGTTTTTCCACTCAAACTCTTCTTTTGGAATCGGGCCAATAATGCCAAGGTGATTACGAGTTGGCATTAAGAAGATTGGAATCGCGCCCATCATCGTGATTGAATGAATCACCGACTTATGACAATTGCGGTCTACCAGCACTACGTCGCCAGGGGCAACGGTTGAGTGCCAAACAATTTTGTTTGAAGTCGATGTGCCATTGGTTACAAAGAACAAATGATCGGCATTAAAGATGCGTGCAGCATTTCGCTCGCTTTGCAACACGGGGCCAGTGTGATCTAGCAACTGGCCTAACTCTTCTACTGCGTTACAAACGTCAGCACGAAGCATGTTCTCACCAAAGAATTGATGGAACATGCGTCCTACCGGACTCTTTAGGAAAGCTACGCCACCAGAGTGTCCCGGGCAATGCCAAGAGTAAGAGCCTTCAGAGGCGTAATTAGTCAGCGCACGAAAGAATGGTGGAGCCAATGAATCCAAGTAAACCTTTGCTTCACGAATAATGTGACGCGCCACAAACTCAGGCGTATCTTCATTCATATGAATGAAGCCGTGCAATTCACGCAAGATGTCGTTCGGCATATGACGTGAAGTACGGGTCTCGCCATACAAGAAGATTGGAATGTCTTCATTGCGCTTACGCACTTCGGTAATAAATGCGCGCAAGTTATTTAATGCAGGTAAGTCATGGTCTTCAGAGTCAGAAACAAACTCTTCGTCATCGATAGACACAATAAAGCTAGAGGCACGGGAGGCCTGCTGTGCAAAGGATGTCAGGTCACCGTAGCTAGTTAAGCCAATAACCTCCATACCCTCGTTTTCAATCGCCTCCGCTAGGTCGCGAATACCCGAACCTGAAATATTTTCAGAGCGAAAGTCCTCATCAATAATGATGATTGGAAAACGAAATTTCATGAGTAGCCTTTAAATTCGCCAATACGGCGATTAAACAAATTAAGTCTTCGGCAGAGTTACGCCGACTTGGCCTTGATACTTACCGCCACGATCTTTGTACGATGTGCCACATACTTCATCGCTTTCAAAGAACAGAACTTGCGCACATCCTTCGCCGGCATAAATCTTTGCAGGCAATGGAGTCGTGTTAGAAAACTCGAGCGTGACATAACCTTCCCACTCCGGCTCAAAAGGAGTCACGTTCACAATAATTCCGCAACGTGCGTAAGTACTCTTACCAACGCAAACAGTTAATACGCTACGTGGAATCTTGAAGTACTCAACGGTTCTTGCCAAAGCAAATGAGTTTGGAGGAATGATGCAAACCGGACCCTTGAAATCAACAAACGATTGTTCATCGAAATTCTTAGGGTCAACGATGGTGCTGTTGATATTCGTGAAAATCTTGAACTCATCAGCACAACGAATGTCATAGCCATAGCTTGAGGTGCCATAGCTCACAATTTTTTGCCCGGCGGCATCTTGGCGGACCTGCCCAGGTTCAAATGGGCTGATCATGCCTTGCTCGCCCATACGGCGGATCCAGTGGTCAGATTTAATAGTCATGGCCGAATTGTAAAACCATCGCAGGCCATATGCCCACGAATTTACGAGGTGGCAGGCGGGGAGGTAAAAATCACCCTCTCAGGGGCATTGAAGATCTCAAAATGCTTACCGGAACAGCGGGATAACAGGGTGAGATTGGTCTTGCGGGCAAGCTCCAGGCCCATCAAAGTCATGCCAGAGCGGGTCATTAGGAAAGGGATGCCCATCTGAGCGCCTTTAATAACCATCTCAGAGGTTAAACGCCCTGTAGTAAAGAAGATTAGATCTTTGCCTGGCTTATCGGCAAGCCACATGAGACCAGAGATAGAGTCAACGGCGTTGTGACGTCCAACATCCTCAATAAAGTGGAGCAGGCGGACGCTGTCATCACCTTCTCTCTCAAATACAGCGCAGGCGTGAACAGAGCCGGATTTCTTATAGATGGTGTCGTGCACTCGAATGCTGTCGATGAGGGCGACTATTGCCTCTTGGGTTAATTGAGGGCCATCCGGTAATCTAATCTCTGCCATCTCCTCAATCAAGCCACCAAACATCGTGCCCTGCCCACAACCCGTAGTCACTACTCGCTTACTGGTGAGGGCATCAATGTCTACAGTGCTGCGATGGGTCTTGACCGCTGCGGAATCGGTCTCCCAGTCGACCTGAATACTGGCAATATCGTCTGGCGACTCTACTAAGCGCTGATTACGCAAATAGCCTAGTACCAGAGCTTCAGGGGCGCTTCCCAAGGTCATCAGGGTGACAACTTCCCGTTTATCCAGATAAATGGTTAAAGGACGCTCCCCAGGAATATGGGTGGTCTTAATACGCCCCGCCTCATCCATGACCTGCACTTCGTGCACCAAAGGCACGGAAGCGTGAGACATCTGAATGTTGTGGGGCAAAGCCATAAAACGCCTCTTAAATAGGTTCAAATCGGTATTAACTTTAACCGCAGACTAAAATTGCTGCTGAAGTGAAGGCTCAAGCCCCATAATCTTGTATTCCCATTTGTTGAAATTATTTCTATTTAAGTCCGCATGAGTAGCCCCAAACGTCGCCTGCTAGTTACCTCCGCTTTGCCTTATGCCAATGGCCAAATTCATATTGGGCACTTGGTGGAATATGTCCAGACGGATATTTGGGTTCGCTTCCAGAGAATGCGTGGTCACGAAGTGCACTATGTTGGCGCCGATGACACTCATGGCACGCCGATTATGTTGCGCGCCGAAAAAGAGGGTCTTACCCCTAAAGAACTCATCGCCAATGTTTGGAAAGAGCACAAACGTGACTTTGATGATTTCTTAATTTCATTTGACAACTACTACACGACAGATAGCCCTGAGAATGAAAAGCTGTCTCAGAGTATCTATCTCAAACTTCGTGATGCAGGTTTAATTGAAAAGCGTGCCATCGAGCAAGCCTACGATCCCGTTAAAGAAATGTTCTTGCCGGATCGTTTTATTAAGGGCGAGTGCCCTAAGTGTGGCGCCAAGGATCAGTACGGTGACTCTTGCGAAAAGTGCGGCGCAACCTACTCTCCAACCGATTTAAAGAATCCATTCTCCGTAGTGAGTGGCGCAACGCCGATTAAAAAAGTTTCCGATCACTACTTCTTTAAGTTGTCGGATCCACGCTGCGAAACATTCTTGCGCGAGTGGACTCAAGTCAAAACTCCGCTGCAACCGGAAGCCCGCAACAAGATGAAAGAATGGGTTGGGCAGCCCGGAGATAGCAAGCTTGGGGACTGGGACATCTCTCGTGACGCACCCTACTTTGGCTTTGAAATTCCTGACGCACCAGGCAAGTATTTTTATGTATGGCTTGATGCACCAATTGGCTACTACGCCAGCTTCCTCAACTATTGCCAGAGTAAAGGCTTGAACTTTGAGGAGTGGGTCAGGCCCGATACAACTACCGAGCAATATCACTTCATCGGTAAAGATATTTTGTATTTCCACACGCTCTTTTGGCCAGCGACCCTGCACTTTGCAGGCTATCGCACCCCAACCAATGTATTTGCTCATGGCTTCCTTACCGTTGATGGCGAGAAGATGAGCAAGTCCCGTGGCACTCTAATTTCTGCGCATAGTGTGATTGAATCTGGTTTCAACCCTGAATGGTTCCGCTATTACTTTGCAACCAAATTAAATGACAGCATGGAAGATTTAGATTTAAATCTTCAAGACTTTGTTGCTCGAGTAAACAGCGATCTATTAGGCAAGTACATCAACATCGCGAGTCGTAGCGCCGGTTTCTTGGTGAAGCGTTTTAGTGGAGTAGTTTCTGATGTAGCAATGAATAATCCACTGCTGACTGAGATTGCGTCTGCCAGTGAAAAGATTGCTGAGCTGTATGAAGCTCGTGAATATGCCAAAGCATTGCGCACGATCATGGAGCTAGCCGACAAGGTCAATGCCTTTGTCGATGAAAACAAACCTTGGGAAATCGCTAAAGATCCTGAGCGTGAGGCTGACTTACAGCGAGTCTGTAGCGTGACCTTGGAGGCATTCCGCTTATTGAGCCTTTATCTCAAGCCAGTGCTGCCTCAAGTCACAGCCGGAGTTGAGGACTTCCTCTCAGTCCCAGCCATGAGCTGGAATGACGTTAAAACACCGCTCTCAAGCCAAAATCCGATCAAAGCCTATAAACACCTCATGACCCGGGTCGAAGCGCCTCAAATTGAAGCTTTATTGGCAGCAAACCTCTAAAAACGACCCCAAATAGGCTAATTTCTAGGAATTAGCCAAAAAGTCGGCAGGTTTGTAGGAAAAATCGTTAATAATGATGGGCTAGGCAGACAGTTGCCCCACAGTAATTTTTGCAAGTTATTGAATTAATTGAGAATTTTAGGAAATATGATGGCTAGATATACATCCGAATTCACCCAGTTCTTGAATGAACTCAAATCCGAGAAACCTGAGCTCGAAGCGGGCCAGCAAGCTGGTCGCGCACTCCTTTGGGATAAAGAGCCTTTGACTACCGAAGATCAACGTCGCGCCAAGGCGGCCAAATTAAAGCAACGCGCTTACGTGTACTCGAATGACTGAGTTGGGAGCTGAGCCAGGCGCTCAATCTGAGTTGTTAGATAGCACCCCATCGGTAACCGATGGAATGTCCTCGGCATTCGCCAAACTCTATGGCGAGCCATTATTTAAGCTTCCTACAGATCTCTATATTCCACCAGATGCACTAGAAGTTTTTCTAGAAGCATTTGAAGGCCCTCTTGATCTCCTGCTTTATCTGATTCGTAAACAAAACTTCAACGTACTTGATATTCCGATGGCGCAGGTGACTCAACAGTACCTGAGCTACATCGATCAAATCCGCCACCACAACTTAGAGTTAGCAGCTGAATACTTGCTGATGGCCGCCATGTTGATCGAGATTAAATCTCGCATGCTATTGCCAATGAAGAAGGCTGATAGCGACGAAGAGGTTGAAGATCCACGTGCAGAACTCGTTCGCCGCCTCTTAGAGTACGAGCGCATGAAATTGGCAGCTCAAGAGCTCGATCAAATTCCGCAACAAGGGCGTGATTTCCAGATCGCCCATGGCTATGTTGATACGACCGTTGCCGTTACTTGGCCAGACGTTAACCAAGACGACCTACAAATGGCATGGCGCGATGTGCTTCACCGCGCAAAGTTGAACCAGCACCACACCATTACTCGCGAAGAGCTCTCCGTACGTGACTTCATGACACGAATTTTGCGCCGCTTGCAAAGTACTAAATTCGTAGAGTTCGGCGAGCTGTTTGAAGAAGCCATTAAATCTGGCAAAGGCATTCCGGTCGTCATCGTCAACTTCATTGCCATGCTTGAGCTCTCACGTGAAGCCTTAGTTGAAATCACTCAAGCTGAACCATATGCTCCAATTTATGTACGGCTCGCCTACACCCCTGTTGCATGAAAATTATTAGCGATATACAAGAGCTGCGTGACCACTTACGTGGACAAAATCGCGCCTCCTTTGTGCCAACCATGGGCAATCTCCATGAAGGTCATTTATCCCTCATGCGCCTTGCTAGACAACATGGTGATCCGGTAGTAGCCAGCATCTTTGTCAACAGATTGCAGTTTGGTCCAAATGAAGATTTTGATAGCTACCCGCGCACCATGCAGGCAGATATCGATAAGTTGGAAAAAGAAGGTGTGTACATCTTGTTTGCGCCAACTGAGCGCGACCTATATCCACAGCCACAAGAATACCGAGTAGATCCACCACAACAACTGGGAGATATCCTGGAGGGTGAGTTCCGCCCTGGATTCTTTAAAGGCGTTTGTACTGTTGTACTTAAGCTGCTTTCTTGCGTACAACCTAAAGTCGCCGTGTTTGGAAAAAAAGATTACCAACAGTTGATGATCATTCGTCAGATGGCCAAGCAATTTGCATTGCCTGTAGAAATTATTCCAGGTGAAACAGTGCGCGCTGAAGATGGCCTAGCCCTCTCCTCTCGCAACGGCTATCTCTCCATTGAAGAGCGTGCAGAAGCGCCTGAACTACAGAGAGCCTTGCAAGAAGTGCGTGCACGAGTACTAGATTTAAGTCAGCGCAACACCCACTCTCTGCTCGAGATTGAAAAAATCGCGGTAGATCTTCTCACTGGCCGTGGTTGGCAACCGGACTACATTGCCATTCGTCAGCAAAGCGATTTAGCTCCAGCATCAAATGAAAGCCTGCAAGCTGGCGAGCCGCTCGTTATTCTGACGGCCGCCAAGCTTGGTAAAACGCGTTTGATTGATAACTTAGAGATTTAATTACTTACATCGTCAGTTCTGTCGATAGCTAAAATTCAAGAGATCAGCCACTCTCCCTAGGATTCCATTAACAGCTTCAAAGCAAATCAGCCATTAAAACAACAAAAACCATGCGGAAGTGATTTCATCATTTTTTAGCGGCCAAGTATCAATCGCGAAATCAATGCGCTCTAGATAACAAGTACATTAAATCTTCCCCAGAGGCTGCCCGCCTTACACTCCGTTTAAATCTGCCACTCTGATTTTTTATATTTATTACGCATATCTAAATAATACTTTTCAGTTTCGGGAAGCTGTAGATCGTCTAACCTTTTAAGAGCGACCATATAGTTATAAACCTTCCAAGCTAAAAATTGACGCATGTCAGCACCAGAATGCATTACAAACCCAAAGTTATATTGCTCGGCCTGTTGAACAAACGATCCCACCATATCTAAAGTCTGGTTATTTGTTTCAGCAAGAGCATAGTCAACATGAGATCTGATAAATGAATCAAAATTGACATGAGTTGGGTGAAAAATATGACTATCTTCTGAATCGGTGATTTGAATCGAGCGCTCAGTAATGCAATAAGAATCGTGACAAAGATTCTTCACCATTGCAGTATTTAGGTTTATTAATCTTGGCTGGCTAGAGAACGACCAGGGTCCGCCAGGCATAAATCTACCAAAAGAGTGAATCCTGACAGGCACCAAAATTACATCATGAGTTGACTCTGGGGTAGCAAGAGATTTTGCAATATCGATGAAGCCTTTTGTAGGGACCTCTCCAGGCGTTAATCCCAAGAACCAGGGGTTATCAGTGTTTTTAAGTTTTTTAATTTCTAAGTTTATTTCAGCAGTATTCTCATGGCCTTGTTTAGAGAATGGGATAGAAATCACTTTGCATCCATAGGATTTTGCAATTTCAAGTGTAGCGTCTGTACTGCCCTTATCTACAATGAATATATCGTTAGCCCATTTTTTTGCTACCTCAAGCGCACTGGGGAGGCGATGCTCTTCATTGTAGGTGAGTATAACCAAATCTAGCATCTTCAAATCCTTAGTTGACGGTGTAACGAAGCATTAATTTCAAATGAATAGACAGTTTGTATCAATAAATTAGATGCGTAAATTTTAGCAATTCCATGCCCATTTATGGAAGGTGGTTACGGACTTGAACAAGGCAATCCTACTAGACTTAAGAGGGACTTTAAGTATTTTTTGAAGGCTCGCAGTGGAATCAAGCAGCTGAAGCAAGGATTTTCAGCCCACTCCACTCTTAACCAGTCTCCCAATGAAGCCGAACTAAAGCGCGAAAAGCTGCCCTACTTCTAGATTTAACTCTTTGGCCAATTCAGCGCCAGTTAGCTTTCCTGCAGTGCCTTTTGCTTTGAGGACCTCGATTTGACCGCCATGGCAGGTGACAAAGAAAGAATCTAGGGTAATTTGCGTGACTTCACCAGGCTTACCTTTTACTCCACCAAAAGTAGCTGCTACATGCTTATGGCAGTCATAAATCTGAACCTTTTGCTCACCAAACTTAGTCCAGGCTCCCGGCGCGGGATTGCATGCACGAATCAAGTTGTAGATCTGGGTAATGTGAGTAGCCCAATGGATTTGGGCAGCATTCGCATCAAACCAACCTTCATAATTTGCCTTGGATTCATCTTGAACAACTTCTTGATGTTTATTGGCAACTACGAGATCAGCAGCTTCAAGCAGCGCCTTCACGCCATCTGGGAAAAGATGGTCAAAGTAAATCTTGCCCAAGGTGTCATCGGCGCCAATAGCGACCTCTTTTTGCAAGATGACTTCACCCTCATCCAAACCATCTGATGGGCGGAAAATAGTTAAACCCGTCTTCTCTTCACCCAATGCGATCGCCCAATTAATGGCGCTTGGGCCACGATACTTAGGTAGGAGCGAAGGGTGATACTGAATCGTGCCGTGCTTTGGAATCTTGCAAAGCTCTTGCGGGACAAACTGCAGCACGTAGGCCATCACACAAATATCAGCCTTGCTATCAATCATTGCTTGCGCTGCCTCAGGGCCTTTAAGAGAGGAGAATTGCAAGGGGGTTAAGCCTCTTGCAATCGCCGCCTCTTTGAGCGCTTCAGGCTTGGTTGATTTCGGATTATCCGGTGGACAAAAAACCGCAACGACTTCATCGCCGCGATCTAAAAAAGCCTCTAAAGCCGCTTTACCAAAATCCGCACTTCCAATCAGCGCAACACGCATCTTAGATCACCTTATCGTGACGAAGACTAATCAACTCATCTGTTGAATAACCTAGTTCACTGAGGATCTCATCAGTGTGTTCACCCAATAATGGTGAACGAGTCACATCAGTTGGGCTATCAGACATCTTGATTGGATTACCTACAGTGAGGTACTTGCCACGAATTGGATGATCCACTTCAACAACTGTTCCAGTAGCACGCAATGCTGGCTCCTCTGCGATTTCTTTCATCGACAAAATTGGGCCGCAAGGAATATCGTATTTATTCAAAATATCCATGACTTCAAACTTCGTCTTAGTCATTGTCCATTTTTCAATTTCACCGAAAATTTCCATCAAGTGTGGCAAGCGAGCCATTGGTGAAGCGAAACGCACATCTGTAATCCAATCTTCACGACCGATCACTTTGCAAATTGCTTCCCAAACTGGAGCCTGCACAATGACATACATGTAGGAATTAGGATCTGTTTCCCAGCCTTTGCATTTCACAATCCAACCAGGCTGACCACCGCCAGAGGCATTGCCGGCGCGGGGTACAGAGTCGCCAAACTCTCCATTAGGGAACTGCGGATACTCCTGCATCAGGCCAACGCGCTCGAGGCGCTGTTGGTCACGCAACTTCACGCGACATAAATTCAATACCGCATCTTGCATCGCTGCCAATACTTTTTGGCCACGGCCAGAGTGAGTGCGCTGGTACAGCGCTGTCACAATTCCCAATGCCAAATGAAGTCCAGTACCGCTATCGCCAATCTGAGCACCCGTCACCATTGGAGGGCCGTCATCGAAACCAGTAGTCGATGCTGAACCGCCAGCACACTGCGCTACGTTTTCATAAACCTTGCAGTCCTCGTAAGGACCAGGGCCAAAACCTTTTACAGACGCCATGATCATCATTGGATTGAGCTCTTGGATACGCTCCCAAGAAAAGCCCATGCGATCCAAAGCGCCCGGAGCAAAGTTCTCAACCAGAACATCGCACTCTTTAATCAAGCGCTCTAGAATTTCTTTACCTTTTGGAGTCTTTGTATTCACTGTGATTGAACGCTTGTTGTGGTTCAACATCGTGAAATACAAGCTGTCTGCATCAGGGATGTCGCGCAATTGACCACGAGTAGCATCACCCTCACCTGATTTTTCTACTTTGATGACATCCGCACCAAACCAGGCTAGTAACTGAGTACAGGTTGGTCCAGATTGAACGTGCGTGAAGTCAAGGATTTTGACTCCTTCTAATGCTTTTGCCATGATTAAAAGTCCTAATAAGATTGAAATTTTGAATTAAGCCAATTTTACCAGCGACGGATTGCGGTGCAACATGGCATGCCTACTTATTGGGCACATCGAGCGAGAGATGCCCAATATTGACTATTTGGGTGCAAATTTATTGATTTTCAAGATCAGAAAGTCGCTTTTTAAGAGCCCTTTCTTCAGCAAAACGCTCAGTCTCATCACGAATCACTGCTGCCACACCATTAGCCTGATGTTTCTCATCAAACAACATGCCCACGGTAAAGGCGATGGATAAGGTACGTCCATCTTTGTGCTTTGCTGGGACTTTTAATAATGAAGTGCCATAACGGGTTGTGCCCGTCTCCATCGATTTACTGTAGCCCTCATTATGTCTTTGGCGCTGACGTTCAGGAACAATCAGATCCAAAGTATTTCCAAGCGCCTCTTCTTCAGAGTAGCCAAATATCCTGGTTGCAGCCTCATTCCAGAGAACAATCTTTTCATGGGCATCAGCAACAATCACCGCGTCGCCGATGCAATCGAGTAGCTGGAGTAAATCTATATTTGTTTTCATACTGTCAGTCTATAGTTATTAGCTTGATCTAGGTAAATAAAAAAGGCGCCCACAAGGAGCGCCTTTGAAACTAAAACAAATACTGCTTGTTGTTATTAAACCGCTTTTGCTGCATGCAACTTAGCAATATCATCAGCGTTATAGCCAAGGTCTGACAATACTTCATCAGTGTGCTCACCCAAAACTGGTGATGGCTTTACTTCGATCTCCAGATCAGAGAACTTAATTGGGCTACCGATTGTCAAATACTTGCCACGTACTTTATGGTCAACTTCAACAATTGAACCGCTCTTACGCAAGTCTGGTGATGCAGCCAATTCTTTCATTGAGAGGACTGGCGCACATGGAATATCAAACTTACGGAGGATGTCCACAGCTTCGTACTTAGTTTTGTCCTTGAGCCACTCTTCAATTGTTGCGAAGATATCAAAAATCTTATCTTGACGCGCTTCAGCAGTCATGTAGGCTGGATCTGTTGCCCACTCTGGTTTGCCCAAAGCTTTAGTGATTGGCTCCCAAGCATGGCCTTGAATAGTGAAGTAGATGTAAGCATTTGGATCTGTTTCCCAACCTTTACACTTCAACACCCAACCTGGCTGACCGCCACCACCAGCGTTACCGCCACGTGGAACTACGTCAGAGAATGTACCGTGCGGATACTGTGGATACTCTTCGAGGTAGCCAACTTTATCCAAACGCTGTTGATCGCGCAACTTCACGCGGCACAAGTTCAATACAGCATCTTGCATTGAGCAAGAAACTTTTTGGCCTTTACCAGTTTTTTGACGCTGCATCAATGCAGTCAAAATACCAATTGCCAAATGCATACCAGTATTGCTATCACCCAAAGCAGCAGCAGAAACTGTTGGAGGACCGTCCCAGAAACCAGTTGTAGAAGCAGCACCACCGGCGCACTGAGCAACGTTCTCATACACTTTTAAGTCTTCATATGAGTGGCCATCGCTAAAGCCTTTTACAGATGCCATGATCATCTTTGGGTTCAATTCCTGAATACGCGCCCAGCTAAAACCCATACGATCCAAAGCGCCTGGACCAAAGTTCTCAACCATCACATCAGAAGTCTTGATCATCTTCTCTAAAACTTCTTTACCTTCTTGAGTCTTAGTATCCAAAGTCAAAGAACGCTTGTTACCGTTCAACATAGTGAAGTACAAAGCATCTGCACCTGGGATATCGCGCAACTGGCTACGAGTTACGTCACCAGAACCTGGGCGCTCTACCTTGATCACGTCTGCGCCGTACCAAGCCAATAGCTGAGTACATGCAGGACCTGCTTGTACGTGTGTGAAGTCGATGATACGAATGCCGTCTAATGGTTTAGTCATATTTGATTCTCCTTAAAGTCTTTCTTGTGTATTGCTAAATTTGTTCTTAAAAAATTACTGATTAATTGCTTTCGGATTACTTCTTACCTGCTGCAGTTGATGGGTTCAAGTTAGTCAAACGTCCACTCTCTGTACCAGCTGTCTCATCAATCACGGCATTAATCAAAGCAGGCTTACCTTCAGCAATCGCCTTAGTCAAAGCCGCTTCTAGTTCATCTGGAGTAGTTACGTAGTAACCAACACCACCAAAAGCCTCAATCATCTTGTCGTAACGGGCATTTTTAACGAACACGGTTGGGGCAACATCTGCACCACCAGTTGGATTTACGTCAGTACCGCGATACACACCGTTGTTATTAAATACAACCGTCGTGATTGGCAGGTTATAACGGCAAATTGTTTCCAACTCCATACCGCTAAAGCCAAATGCGCTATCACCCTCAACTGCTACAGTTGGCAAGCCGCTAGTTACAGCAGCGCCAATGGCATAGCCCATACCAATACCCATAATTCCCCAAGTACCGGAATCGAAACGTTTACGTGGCTTATACATATCCACAATTGCACGGCAATAGTCGAGTGTATTTGCACCTTCGTTAACCAAGTTCACATCTGGGTTCTTCTTGATAACATCACGAATAGCGCGCAATGCGCCGTGGAAGTTCATTGGTGAAGCTTCTTTGGCAAGAGTCTCGGCCATCTTCGCCAAGTTCTTATCTTTCTTCTCGTTGATTGCTCCAATCCATTCAGCGCTTGGCTTAGGAACAGCAGCAATTCCTTTTAAGAGCTCACCAACAACAGAGCCAATATCACCAATCAATGGAGCATCAATTTGTACGTTGCTATCGACTTCGTTTGATTGAATATCGATCTGGATAAATTTCTTAGGATCTTTACCCCATGTCTTGCCCTTACCGTGCGCGAGCAACCAGTTCAAACGCGCACCAACCAACATCACCGCATCAGCTTCAGCCAATACAAATGAACGTGCTGCAGAAGCAGATTGTGGGTGATTGTCTGGCAACAAACCTTTAGCCATTGACATTGGCAAGTAAGGAATACCAGACTTCTCAATCAATGCACGAATATCCGCATCGGCTTGAGCGTATGCAGCGCCTTTACCCAAAAGAATCAATGGACGCTTAGCACCCTTCAATACATTCAAGGCGCGCTCAATAGCATCAGCCGCAGGGATTTGACGTGGAATTGGATCAATCACTTTAAAGATGGACTTCTTAGCTTCTTCCACAGGCATTGTCTGAGCCAATAGTTGCGCAGGTAAATCCAAGTACACACCGCCCGGACGACCAGAAACAGCAGCACGAATAGCGCGCGCAAAACCAATGCCGATATCTTCGATGTGATTAATACGATATGCAGCTTTGCAATATGGCTTAGCAGCATTGAGCTGATCCATCTCTTCGTAATCACCCTGCTGCAAGTCAACGATTTCACGCTCGCTTGAACCAGAAATCAAAATCATCGGGAAACAGTTCACAGTGGCATTGGCCAACGCTGTTAAACCATTTAAGAAACCAGGCGCTGACACAGTCATGCAAATACCAGGCTTTTGAGTCATATAACCAGCAATTGCCGCAGCATTACCTGCGTGCTGTTCGTGACGGAAACCAATAAAGCGCAATCCTTCAGCTTGAGCCAAACGGCACAAGTCAGTAATTGGAATACCAACGAGACCAAAAATAGTATCTAGGTCGTTTGCTTTTAAAGCATCAATAACGAGATGGAAGCCATCGGTGACTTGGGTATTTTGATTATCTGTTGTCATAGAAATTTATAGTTAATTACACCGCCCGAACGTAAAGATGTTCAGTGCAATTTAGCTTTCGCTAACTGTCTCCAATTAAGTTATTAGTAGTGCCACGGGTAACCATAAGCATACCCGTTGAGGCTGAGATGAATCTTAGGCTTGGGGCTCGGGTTCATCATTGACTTCGGTCAATTTCCCCTGAAATCTAGAAGCAACTGGGGGTTTTTAATTAGACAAAGAGCTCTTTATGCTTTGTTTTGAGGCGACTCAAAGTCTCTGGAGAGAGGTTCAGATAGGCAGCCAGCTCTTTTTTGGGGAGAAGCTCGAATAAGTCTTCGTATTTACGTAAAAACCGCTCTACCCGGCCCGGGGCATCGAGCATATGCAAGGTGATCGTATGAGCCATGATCTCACTCATCAGGCGCATAACCTCAAACTCAAAGCTTTCCTTGAGGGGCTTGTGGGCATCTAAAAACTCAGCCCACTTCTTCAGCGGCATACGTGCGACACGGGCCTTGGTGACAGAGGCAATACTGTATGGGGCCGCCGTCTTGAGGCGCCAAGCTGCGTAGCTCGTTTCAATATCTTTTTCGATAGCAAAACGCAAAATCATCTCTTTTGCATCCGCACTAGAAACAATGCGCTTCAAGATGCCGTCCAGCACAAAGTACTGCTCCATCTGGTGATCACCTTGATGAAGCAGGATTTCTGATTTTTTGAGGTCTGAAATGACTAAATGGCGCTCTAAATCAGCCATTGCTTCAGGATCCAAGCTTTTTAACACCGAGTTTTGGCTCAGCTGTAAACGAATCAGGTTTTTTTCGGGGTGCTTGTCTAATGCTGTCATGAATCCTTAATCCTAGAGCCCTTATTGTAGGCTTTTTTAGCTTTTTAAGCCGACCCGAGGCTGGCCTGCGATAGAATTGCTGGGTCGTGGTGCTTTATTGCAGTGCAATAAAGTTAAACGGGAAACACTAAACGTGTGCTGCCCCCGCAACGGTA
>CANGNV010000013.1 GCA_947455485.1 Burkholderiaceae bacterium
AACAACTCTTGAGCACTTGGGTCAAGCAAAGCGTATTGAAATCGGCAAAGAAAACACCATCATCATTGACGGTGCTGGCGATGCTAAAGCAATCGAAGCGCGCGTGAAGAACATCCGTGTTCAGATTGAAGAAGCGACTAGCGACTACGACAAAGAGAAGTTGCAAGAGCGCGTTGCCAAGTTGGCAGGCGGTGTTGCGGTGATTCGTGTTGGTGCTGCTACTGAAGTTGAAATGAAAGAAAAGAAAGACCGCGTTGATGATGCATTGCACGCAACTCGTGCAGCGGTTGAAGAAGGTATTGTTCCTGGCGGTGGCGTAGCATTGTTACGCGCGATGCAAGGTATCAAGGGCTTGAAAGGCGATAACGCTGACCAAGACGCTGGTATCAACATCGTATTGCGCGCCATGGAAGAGCCAATTCGTATCATTGTTTCTAACGCAGGCGATGAAGCTAGCGTAGTTGTTAATGCAGTATTGGCTAGCAAAGGCAATAACGGTTACAACGCAGCAACTGGTGAATACGGCGACCTCGTAGCTCAAGGCGTGATCGACCCAACTAAGGTAACAAAAACTGCATTGGTTAATGCCGCTTCTGTTGCAGCCTTATTGTTGACCACTGATTGCGCAATTTGCGAAGCACCAAAGGATGATTCCGCTGGTGGTGGCATGCCTGATATGGGCGGCATGGGTGGTATGGGTGGAATGGGCGGCATGATGTAATAGTCGTCAATTTCCTCGGCTATCAAGCTGTAGAAACTAAAACGCCTGGTTCAAAAGACCGGGCGTTTTTTATTGGTGCAAGTTGGTGCATCAAGTTAATGCGGGCTGCACCAAAGCGGTGATCTGAGCATAAATCTTTCGAGCCTCCAAGAACACAATGAACCTCTAAGTTTAATTTTAGACATTCCAGTAGTTCGAATAAGGAGATAAGTATGAGTACAACAACAATGAGTGCGGCACCTGCTAGCACTAACCCCTTAAAGTCCAAATGGGTGCAGCTTGCCCTTGGCGTCATCTGCATGATGTCGATTTCAAGTCCCCAGTATGTCTGGGCGCTATTTACTAAGCCTATCATGGGCCAGCTTGGTGTGACTCTGACTGAGTTGCAGGTAACTTTTTCAATTTTGATTGTGTTGCAAACTTTCTTCTCACCTTTTCAGGGTTATTTGGTTGATAAGTTTGGACCTCGTCTTTTGCTGTCCATTGGTACGATTCTCACTGGCCTAAGCTGGGTACTTTCCGCTAACCTCACAACAGTTTCCAATCTTTACATTACTTATGGTGTGCTCGGTGGTCTGGGTACCGGTATTGTTTACATTGGCGTTGTTGGTCTGATGGTCCGATGGTTTCCAAATAACCGAGGTTTTGCAGTAGGCATGGTTGCCGCTGGATACGGCATCGGCGCGCTCTTAACAACCTTTCCAATTGCTACTAGTCTTACTGAAACTGGCTTACAAGGCACATTAACCTTCTTTGGCTACATTATTGGTGCAGTAGGCCTCTTGGCTGCTCAGGGTATTCGGGTACCTCACGCTGATCGCGTTCAGACTGCCGGCCAGATTGAAGCGGCTGCCTCAGGAGTTGCTCCTAAAGCAATGCTCAAGACCCCAGTTTTTTGGTTGATGTTCTTGATGATGTCCATGATGTCCACATCAGGCTTGATGGTGATTTCTCAGATGGGTGCATTTGCGAAAGATTTTGGAATTACTGGCGCAATGGTTTTTGGTATGGCTGCGTTGCCCTTGGCTTTAACTATTGACCGTGTAACCAATGGCTTAACACGCCCCTTATTTGGCTGGGTATCAGACAAAATCGGACGCGAATACACCATGACTATTGCATTCGGCCTTGAGGCAGTAGCAATGTTTTTCTGGGTAATGACACGTTCTGACCCTGTGATGTTTGTGATTTTGTCAGGTATTGTGTTCTTTGGCTGGGGTGAGATTTTCTCTTTATTCCCATCAACCTTGACAGATACTTTTGGTCAGAAACATGCAACGACCAACTATGGTTTCTTGTATATGGCACAGGGTGTTGGCTCCATCATCGGTGGTCCGATTGCAGCTTACATCCATGGTGTTACTGAGAGTTGGATCCCCGTGTTTGCAATCATGATTGTTCTAGATGCAAGCGCAGCGCTTCTTGCCTTCTTTGTATTGCGTCCAATGCGCGCAAAGTATATAAAGGCTAAGCTAGCTTAGTAGTAGTAAAAATCCTCGTAATGTAAAAGGGCTGCCAATGGCAGCCCTTTTTGCAAATAGCAAGATGATTCCGAGTAGATTACTGCCAGGCTTTCTGAAGTTTTAAAAAATCTGCATTCATCATCTGTGGATCTAGTAAAAGATGTGGGAATTCCAGGGCAAAAATTACGTACAGTGCAAGCCCCATCAAGCCTAAATAAAGTACTGTTAGAAACCAATCCTCTTCCTTTTTGACTGCCATCGAGTAACCGCTTAATAAGGCTCCTATTGAGAGCAGTGCAAATAGAAAACGCTCAATAATTGGTGGGGGATGACGTTTTCCGTTGAGTATCCCCTGCTGGAAAACATCCAGGAGATTTGTGAGTTGAGGTTTCAAGATGTTGTTGGCCAAATCCTTAGTACTCGCTGGGGCGCGCGAAATCGCTTGATTGATATCTTTATTAAGAGTATTCAAAGTCTTAGTTAAGGCATCATTATTGGCATCAAGATCATTAAATGTTTTGATGTTTTCATACTTAGACATTCTTAGGGAAAGAATTTGCTTTAAGGTAGTTTTGACTATGACGCGATCTGTTGGATTGAGATACTCACTCGATTGTTCAATCTGATTAAGAGCATAGGACTGCTCATGCGTTAAGCTCACCCGATTATCGAAGTGATCAGTTGCACTTGAAAAAGTAAAGCCGAGTACCAATGCCGATAGCCCAAAAATAGCTGTTGCCAATGAATCTCTAATAACCACCTTATCCGAGCGGCGGACTTGGTATCTTCCATAGAGCCAGCCTATCAATAGAAATATCAGAATTGAGGCAAAAAATATCAGAGGAGCAAATGGAACCAGGTTGAGGTGATTTTCCATAAAACTATGCATAGCAGTCTCTCGTAAAGTGGAATTGCCAAGTTAAGCGGTATGTTTAGTGTAATAAAAAACCGCCCGAAGGCGGTCATTTATTGAGTATTGGAAGTTTAACTAACTGACTTCACCATATCTTCCACGACTTTCTTCGCATCACCGAAGACCATCATCGTTTTGTCCATATAGAAGAGTTCGTTATCAAGGCCAGCATAACCTGCGGCCATGGAGCGCTTGTTCACAATAATCGTTTTAGCTTTGAATGCTTCCAAGATTGGCATGCCAAAGATTGGACTACCAGGTGTGCGAGCAGCCGGGTTCACCACGTCGTTTGCACCAAGTACAAGCACTACATCAGCCTGACCAAAGTCACTATTGATATCTTCCATCTCAAATACTTGATCGTATGGAACTTCAGCTTCAGCTAAGAGTACGTTCATATGACCAGGCATGCGACCTGCCACTGGGTGAATTGCGTACTTCACAGTCACGCCATGGTGGGTGAGCTTCTCCGTTAATTCTTTTAGAGCGTGTTGAGCGCGGGCAACTGCCAAGCCGTAGCCAGGAACAATCACAACAGTGTCTGCATTCTCCATGAGGAAAGCGGCATCCTCTGGGGAGCCAGTTTTATAGTTCTTTGGACCGCCATCATCAGCGCCACCAGCAGAAGCTTCAGCGCCAAATCCGCCAAGCAATACTGCCAAGATAGAACGGTTCATCGCCTTACACATGATGTAAGACAGAATCGCGCCAGAAGAGCCTACGCAAGCGCCAGCAATGATCAATACTGGATTGTTCAATGTAAAACCAATGCCTGCAGCTGCCCAACCAGAGTAGCTGTTGAGCATAGATACAACGACCGGCATATCTGCACCGCCGATTGGGATGATTAATGTCACACCCAATACCAATGCAATTGCACACATTACTAAGAATGCTTCGTGGCTGCCTGTCATGAGGTACATGACGCCACCAGAAACCATGCCAACAGCAAGAATGAGGTTGAGTAAGTGCTGACCAGCAAAAGTCACTGGTTTTCCGCTGACTTTTCCAGAGAGTTTTCCGAATGCAATGACAGAAGCCGTAAAGGTAATTGCACCAATAAATGCACCAATAAACAGCTCAATCTTTTGCGCACCAGTATGGTCATGGGCGGGGTTGTATACCGCTGCAATCGCAATCAATACAGCTGACAAACCAACAAAGGAGTGCATGAGTGCTACAAGCTCAGGCATCTTGGTCATCTGTACGCGCTTAGCTGCAAGCGTTCCAATGATGGCGCCACCAACAATCGCGCCAATAATCAATGAGAAGACTGGCTTAAAGTCAGGAATCATGAAGGTAGTAATCACGGCAAGTAACATGCCGATCATGCCAAAGGTATTGCCTTGACGTGAAGTTGTTGGTGATGACAATCCACGCAGAGCGAGGATGAAAAGCACCGATGAAATGAGATAGGAAATCGCGGTTATGTTTGACATTGTTGTGGTCTCTATAAGATCTTGTTCTAGTTTTATTTAGTTCCAGCCGCATCAGCCTTAGGGGCTTTTTTCTTGAACATCTCAAGCATGCGACGGGTGACCATAAAGCCACCAAAAATATTGATTGATGCTAAGAAGACTGCCACTGCACCAATGATGCTGGTGAGGGTGATCTCATCGCCACCAATTACTTCAGTTTGAAGTAGGGCGCCAACAATAATGATTCCAGAAATAGCATTAGTAACCGCCATGAGTGGAGTGTGAAGTGCAGGTGTCACATTCCAAACAACGTGGTAGCCAACAAAAATGGCCAATACAAATACAGTGATGTTTTGGACTGTAAGGATGCTTTGAAATGCAGCGAGATCCATGATGTTTCCTTTGAAAATTCTTTATTAGTTTTTACGGACGGCTTGGCCATCACGACACATGAGGCAGGCAGTTACGATGTCATCATCAGTTGGGATAACTAACTTCGCTTCTGCATCAACAATGAGCTTCATGAAGTCAAGCAAGTTGCGTGCGTACAGGGCGGAGGCATCTGCAGCCACCATGCTTGCAAGGTTGGTGTAACCAATGATCTTTACACCATTCTTTTCAACAATTTTGTCTGCTTCTGTCAAAGGGCAGTTGCCTGAACCGTTATCGCCACGACCAGCTGCTAAGTCGATCACGATAGAACCTGGTTTCATATTGGCAACGGTATCGCTGTGCAATAAGACCGGCGGTTTACGACCTGGAATCAAGGCAGTCGTAATCACGATATCTGCTTGTTGAGCACGCTCAGCAACCAAGGCTGCTTGACGCTTCATCCAAGCTTCTGGCATTGGACGGGCATAACCACCAACACCTTGAGCAATTTCACGCTCTTCATCTGTTTCATAAGGCACATCAACAAACTTGGCGCCGAGAGATTCAATTTGTTCTTTGGCGGCAGGGCGCACATCAGATGCTTCGATGACGGCACCTAAACGCTTAGCAGTCGCAATAGCTTGGAGGCCGGCAACACCAGCACCCAAGATGAGTACACGCGCTGCTTTAACTGTTCCTGCTGCAGTCATGAGCATTGGCATAAAGCGTTGGTATTCATTGGCACCAACCATCACTGCTTTGTAGCCAGCGATATTGGCCTGTGAAGACAAGACGTCCATGCTTTGTGCACGAGTAGTGCGTGGGGCAGCCTCCAATGAGAATGCAGTCACGCCTTGTGCAGCCATGGCCGCAATATTGTCGTTATCAAATGGATCGAGCATGCCAATGAGCACACTGCCAGATTGAATTTGCTTGAGTTCTGCAGCTTCAGGTGCGCGCACCTTGAGAACGATCTCCGCACCAAAGGCATCAGCTGCGCTTCCAATGGTTGCGCCTACCGCTTCATATGCAGAATCTGGCTGGCTGGCTTTAACACCCGCATCCTTTTGAATAACAACCGTATGGCCTTGGCCAATCAGTTTCTTAACGGTTTCCGGTGTGGCGGCAACCCGAGTTTCCCCAGGTCTGATTTCCAGCGGTACTCCTATGCGCATGGCATGTCTCCAAATGCTAATGATTCAAAAAATCTATTTTAGGTATATATACGCGAATACACATATATATGGATACCCTTATGTTTTACGTTACTTCACTTTAGCTGTGGAGCTAACTTGAGTTAAGGCTTCTACAATAGGGTTTTAGCTTATATTGAATTCTCGCATTTTTTGATGATCCCGCTCAATTCTTCCGCAATACCGGCCTCAAAACCATCCAAAGTCGTTGTTGGCATGTCTGGAGGGGTGGATTCGTCTGTTGCAGCCTGGATGCTCAAGCAGCAAGGCTATGAAGTAATTGGCCTTTTCATGAAAAACTGGGAAGACGATGACAGTGATGAATACTGCTCGGCACGCCAGGATTGGTTGGATGTGGTGTCTGTGGCAGATCTCATCGGTATTGATGTCGAGGCGGTCAATTTTGCAGCTGAGTACCGCGAGCGAGTTTTTGCCGAGTTCTTACGCGAATATGCCGCCGGAAGGACCCCAAATCCTGATGTTTTGTGCAATGCAGAAATTAAGTTCAAAGCATTTTTAGATCACGCCATGAGTTTGGGGGCAGACGCCATCGCCACGGGCCACTATGCGCGGGTTCGGCATGAGGGCGGTCAAGTGCAATTATTGAAGGCGTTGGACGCCAGTAAAGATCAAAGTTACTTCTTGCACCGCTTAACCCAAAGCCAATTGGCGAATGTTCTTTTCCCCTTGGGGGAGATTCCGAAAACGGAAGTGCGAAAGATCGCTGAGCAAATTGGCTTACACAATGCGCGTAAGAAAGATTCCACGGGAATTTGCTTTATTGGTGAGCGCCCATTCCGAGAATTCTTGAACCGCTACTTGCCACGCACTCCAGGACCCATCAAAACCCCTGAAGGTAAAACGGTTGGAGAGCATATGGGGCTTGCCTTCTTTACCCTCGGGCAGCGTAAAGGCATTGGCCTAGGTGGTAGTCAAGATGGTAATGGCGATGCTTGGTATGTTGCACGCAAAGATGTCGTTAACAACACCTTATACGTTGCCCAAGGCCACGAGCACCCATGGCTGCTAGCAAATCAGCTATCTGCAATTGATGCTAGTTGGGTTGCGGGCACGGCTCCTGCGCCAGGACAGTATTCAGCAAAAACCCGTTATCGCCAAGCAGACTCTGCATGTGCACTTGCCACGGGAATGGAAGGGCCTCTCAGTTTTGAACTGGCTTTCCCAGAAGCTCAGTGGGCAGTCACCCCCGGCCAGTCTGCCGTTTTGTACGACGGTGACATTTGCTTGGGCGGCGGAATTATTTCCGCCTAGGGATTTAGGCTGCTGGAGGCGCTGTTTCAGCAAAGGAAGGCCTTTGCATTAACTTTTGATACAAGGCGTCCAGGTTGGGGTATTGTGCTTGCCAGGCGACATTGGGGAAGCGGAACAGCACATAACCCAGCGCACAACCTACTGCAATATCAGCCAAAGTCATCTGATTGCCATGGCACCAGGCGTTTTCACCTAATTCACGGGACATTTGGGCTAAAGCAGCGTCAATTTTGCCCATTTGGCGCGTAAGCCAGTCCGGACTTTGCTGCTCTGGAGGGCGCAATGTCACTTCTAAGCGGGCCAAAATACCGGCATCTTCGACCCCATCAGCCAGGGCTTCCCAGGTTTTAACAGTAGCGCGTTCGCGACTACCTGCTGGAATAAGCTTTCCGACAGGGCTCAGGGTGTCTGCATACTCAGCAATCACTCGAGAGTCATAAATAGCCTCGCCATCGTCCAAAATCAAACAAGGAATCTTGCCCAAAGGATTGTTATGGGCAATTTTGGTGTCTGCAGCCCAGACATTCTCAAGTTCTAGGTCTACATCAACCTTTTTTTCCAAGAAAACGATGCGTACCTTGCGTACGTAGGGGCTAGTGAGGGATCCGATAAGTTTCATGTGGCTCAGTATAGCCATCCCAGCCAAATTGGGTTGCCTTCAAGAACGATTAAAATCAGGGTTTATTGACATATTCAATGTAAAGGCAATATTCGTGAGTCAGCCGATTTCTACCCTTAATGCACTTTCCCCTTTAGATGGCCGTTATGCAGGAAAACTAGATGCCTTGCGCCCTTGGTTATCCGAGGCTGCATTTATGCGTCAGCGGGTGTTTGTGGAGATCCACTGGCTCTTAGCTTTGGCTTGTGCAGGTTTGCCAGATGTTCCAAAAATTAGTGCAGCCGATGAAGTGTTTTTATTGTCCTTGCCAGAAAACTTCTCAGATGCGGATGCTCAACGCATTAAGGATATCGAAGCAGTTACCAATCATGATGTCAAAGCGGTTGAATATTTCTTAAAAGAAAAAGTAGCTGGTCGTCCAGACCTACTGAAAGCTAGTGAATTTATTCACTTTGCCTGCACCTCCGAAGACATTAACAATACCTCGCATGGTTTGATGTTGCGCGGGGCGCGTGACGAGGTGTTATTGCCACAACTCAGAAAAGTACTTTCTGTACTAACGGATTTAGCCATTGAGAACGCTAAGGTACCTTTGTTATCACGCACTCATGGTCAGCCAGCCTCACCAAGTACATTGGGTAAAGAGTTGGCAAATATTGCTAAACGTTTAGAGCGTGCGATTGCGACGATTGCTGCAGTCCCACTCTTAGGAAAAATGAATGGTGCAGTTGGTAATTACAACGCGCATTTATCTGCTTACCCGAATTTTGATTGGGAAAACTTTTCCAAAAATGTAGTTGAGAAGCGCTTGGGCCTTACATTCAATCCCTACACGATTCAGATTGAGCCACACGATGGTATGGCTGAGCTATTCGATGCAATTGCTCGTGCCAACACAATCTTGTTGGATATGGACCGTGATTTCTGGGCTTATATTTCGATTGGTTACTTTAAGCAGCGTACTAAAGCGGGTGAGATTGGATCTTCAACCATGCCGCATAAAGTGAACCCAATTGACTTTGAAAATTCTGAAGGTAACTTGGGCGTAGCTAACGCCTTATTGCGTCACCTGGCTGAGAAGCTGCCGATTTCTCGCTGGCAGCGTGACCTCACCGATTCAACTGTTTTGCGTAACCTTGGCCCAGCTTTTGGTCATAGCGTTTTAGCCTATGACAGCGCCTTACGTGGTTTGGGTAAGTTAGAGGTGAACCATGCAGCGATCGCTGCTGACTTAGATGAGTGTTGGGAAGTATTGGCGGAGCCAGTACAAACCGTCATGCGTCGTTATGGCATTGAGAACCCGTATGAGCAGCTTAAAGAGTTGACTCGTGGAAAAGGTATTAACCAAGCGGATTTGCAGACTTTCATTCGCGGTTTAAAAATTCCGGATGATGCAAAAGCCCTCTTGCTTGAGATGACTCCATCTTCTTATTTAGGCAAGGCGGTCGAATTGACCGAACGTCTAAAAAAGTGAGTTTGACTCCAAACCTTGGGAGCGCACCGCAGGATTCGCAATACGGTGCCCGCCCCAAGTTCTGGTTTGCTGTTTATCAACTGCTTTGGCATCTACTCTTGCCATTCGCATTTATTCGTCTGGCTTGGCGTACACGCCACTCATCTGAATATTTAAATCATTTCTCCGAGCGCCTAGGTTTTTCTTATGGCAAATCTATCACCCAAGGTTCGGTGTGGATTCATGCGGTATCCGTTGGTGAGACTAGAGCTGCTCAGCCTCTGATAGAGGCCTATCTGGAGCGTGGTGAAACAGTTTTACTAACCCATATGACGCTCAATGGCCGTCGCACTGGCACTGCTTTATTTGCTAAAGCCATTTCTGCAGGTAAGCTGCGTCAAGTCTATTTACCTTATGACCTTTGTTGGTCTGTAGCCAATTTCATTCGCGCATTCAAACCCAAATTCGGTTTGTTTATGGAGACTGAAGCTTGGCCAACTGTAGTGTTCTATTGCGCGGAAATCGGCCTGCCCTTATTTTTAGTGAATGCACGTCTATCCGAACGTAGTGCTCGTAGAGTGAATCGATTTGGTAGAGCCGGTAGATCTTTATTTCAGGCGTTTGCAGGTATCTTGGCTCAAACGCAATTCGATGCTGACCGCTATCGCAGTCTTGATATCAAAAAAGTGGAGATCGTTGGTAACCTCAAGTTTGATGTGCCGCTTGATCCAGGCCTAGTTCAACAAGGCAAATCTTGGAAGCAAGAGTTACATGCTAAACAACGCCTAATGGTCTGCGCTGCCAGCACTCGCGATGGTGAAGAGGAAATCATTCTGAAGGCTTGGAATGGTTTACTGCTGAGTAATGCATTTGATATTGCCCCATTGCTTTGCTTGGTGCCTCGTCATCCTGAGCGTTTCTCAGAAGTAGCTAATCAAATTCATGATGCGGGTTTGAAATTTCGACGCCGTACAGAATGGATGGAGACACCAACGAGTGATATGGGTATAGATGTGATTCTCGGTGACTCTATGGGTGAGATGCCCATGTATTACAGCGCTGCTGATTTGGTAGTGATGGGTGGCAGCCTACTTCCTTTTGGTGGTCAGAATTTGATTGAGGCGTGTGCCGCTGGCTGTCCTGTATTACTTGGTGAGCATACTTATAACTTCCAGCAGGCTGCATTGGATGCAATAGAGGTAGGTGCTGCAAAGCGCATCAAGGGCGAACTGCTATTGAGCGAGCCAATTGCGCTCATGGAAGCTTTAAAAGAATTGCTATTGAATGTTGCTGAATTAGCAAAGATGTCGAGCGCTGCAACGGCCTACTCGATTGAGCATCAAGGTGCGACTAAGAAAATATTAGCCGCCCTTGAGCATCAGAATTTCACACTAAATTAACAAACTGGTTAAGACTTAAACCTGCGCCCCGAAGTTTGGGTCGTCATTGCGGGTTGTATCTTCAGGTTTACGTTCACCTTTAACTAAATCCTCACGCGTCACTCCAAGCCACATTGCTAGAGCTGCTGCCACGAAAACTGAAGAGTAGATACCGAACAAGATACCGATGGTGAGTGCCAAAGCAAAGTAGAAGAGGGTGGGGCCACCAAAAATCAACATGGCTAAAACCATCATCTCAGTACTACCGTGAGTAATCACGGTGCGACTGATTGTGCTGGTAATCGCATTGTCAATAATCTCGCGGGTATTCATCTTGCGGTACTTGCGGAAGTTTTCACGAATACGGTCAAAGATCACCACGGATTCGTTTACTGAGTAACCCAATACTGCCAGTACTGCCGCTAACACGGAGAGTGAGAACTCCCACTGGAAGAAGGCGAAGAAGCCAAGAATAATCACAATGTCATGCAAGTTCGCGATGATGCCGGCGACAGCAAATTTCCACTCAAAACGGAAAGAGAGGTAAACCACAATGCCGATGATTACAAATAGCAGCGCCATCAATCCATCGATTGCCAGCTCACGCCCAACCTGTGGGCCAACGAACTCGACACGTTGTAATTTCACGCCGGAAGTTGCTGGTTCAAGGGCCTTCATCACTGCTGCACTTTGATCTGCAGAGGAAATCATTTTTCCTTCAGCATCTTTTTGTAGCGGCAGGCGAATCATCACGTCACGTGAGCTACCAAAGTTCTGAATCTGAGTATCGGCGTAACCTAACTTTTCTACATTTGACCTGATGGAATCCAAAGGGGCGGTCTGGGGGTAAGAAACCTCCATTACCGTACCGCCAGTGAACTCAATTGATAGATGAAGTCCGTTATGCCAGAGGAAGAAAACGGCGGCTAAAAAGGTAACTAGAGAAACCGCATTGAGCGCCAATGCATGGCGCATAAAGGGAATATCTTTTTTGATCCGGAAAAATTCCATGACTTATTTCTCCTGTGGACGCCAAACTTGGCCGATAGCGAGTTTCTGAACTTTTTTACCTCTGCCGTACCAGAGGTTAACCAGGCCACGCGAGAAAAAGACTGCTGAAAACATTGAAGTCAAAATGCCAAGGCAATGCACTACCGCGAAGCCTTTGATTGGGCCGGAGCCAAATGCGAGTAATGCAAGACCAGCAATTAAGGTGGTGACGTTTGAATCTAAGATGGTTGCCCAAGCTTTATTAAAGCCAACAGCGATCGCCGTTTGTGGGGCGGCGCCATTGCGCAGCTCCTCACGAATACGTTCATTAATCAAGACGTTGGAGTCAATGGCCATACCTAGTGCCAAGGCCATCGCAGCGATACCTGGCAGGGTTAAGGTGGCCTGCAACATCGACAATACAGAAATCAAGAGAAGCAAGTTCACAGCCAGAGCTACTACTGAGAAGGTGCCAAACAAGAGGTAGTAGGCAATCATGAAGACGGAGATGGCTGCAAAACCAATGATGAGGGATTTGAAACCCTTTTCAATATTTTCTGCACCAAGGCTTGGTCCAATTGTGCGCTCTTCAATGATTTCCATTGGAGCCGCTAATGAGCCTGCGCGTAACAGCAGCGCTAAGTCGTTTGCACTTTCAGTAGTTGGTTGGCCGGTAATCTGAAACTTAGAGCCAAACTCACCTTGAATCGTGGCAATCGTGAGAACCTCACCTTTGCCTTTTTCAAACAAGATCATGCCCATCGGTTTGCCGATGTTTTCTCGGGTGACTTCCTGCATCACACGACCACCAGCCGCATCTAAAGAAATGTTGACGGCAGGGCGTTGGTTTTGATCAAAGCCAGCGCTCGCATCAGTAATGCGATCACCACTGAAGATGACAGATTTTTTGAATACACCTTGGCGAGTTTCGCCAAAGCGGAAAACATCCATGCCTGGAGGTGGAGTCTCACCAATAGCAATCGTGGAAACGATTGGGTCAGCTAGTCTAGATTCAAGAGTTGCAGTACGACCGATGATGTCCTTAGCACGCGCAGTATCTTGCACGCCTGGCAACTGAACAACAATACGTTCTGCACCTTGTTGCTGAATCACTGGCTCTTTAACAGCCAATTCATTCACGCGCTTATTGAGCGTGACAATATTTTGCTTTACTGCATTGTCTTGAATTTCTTTCAAGGCAGTAGGTTTAAATTCACCGACCAACTTAGGAGACAAGCCGGTAGGTTTAATTTGCCAAATAAGTTCAGGCTGGCTAGTCATTAAAACAGAGCGTGCCTTTTCTGCATCTTCAATGCTGCCGAAAGTCAAAGTGATGGAGTCCGAACCACGCTCAATACCTTGCTGGCGAATCGATTTGTCGCGCAACTGGCTACGAATATCGGTTGCCAAAGAAGTCACCTTCTTTTGAACTGCACCCTTCATGTCTACTTGTAGCAAGAAGTAAACGCCGCCACGTAAATCAAGACCAAGTGGCATTGGTAATGCATTGAGTGCATTTAACCAACTCGGTGTGTTCGAGAGCAGATTTAATGCAACTGTGAAATTAGGTTCGTTTTGATCGATATTCAATTTTTGTTGCAGCAAGTCGCGTGCACGTAATTGGATATCAGTATTGTTAAATCGAATTTTGATTGAACCTACATTGCCTGCAGATTCAAAGAAGATGCCAGTGTTGCTAATGTTGTCATCAGTCAGAATCTTTTCGACTCGAGACTGTGTCGCCAAATCAACCTTGATGGTTGGCTTGGCGGACGAGACTTGAACCGCTGGAGCCTCTCCGTAGAAGTTAGGCAATGAATATAGTCCTCCGATTAATAAAGCAAATAGGATGACTATGTATTTCCAGAGAGGGTAGCGATTCATATTGAGATACTTTTAAACAAGCGTATTAAGCGGACTTCAGTGAGCCTTTTGGCAATACTGTTGTGATGGCGCCTTTTTGCATCTGCACTTCGGTGCCAGCAGCAATTTCAACAGTCACTGCTTGATCTTTCAATGCAGTCACTTTGCCGATGATGCCGCCAACAGTCACTACTTCGTCGCCAACAGATAAAGACTCAAGCATTGCTTTAGTTTCTTTTTGACGCTTCATTTGTGGGCGAATCATGATGAAGTACAGCACTGCAAACATCAAAACAAGGGGAAGGAAGCTCATCAAGCCACCGGAATCTGCGCCCGCGGCTGGAGCCTGGGCAAAAGCGTTACTAATCCACATACAAAACCTCCATTAATTACCAATTGGAAACTGCTTCAGTTTTAGGCTTTTAAAGCTAAGCCGTAAACCCGCAATTCTAAACTGTATGGGGCTTTGAGGGCTTATTTACTGCCCTAGGGGTATTAATCCTGCCCAGGCTCTACACCCCGTTGGCGATTCCGATGAAATTCCTCGCGGTAGGCGCTAAAACGATCTTTAGCCAGGGATTCTCTGACCTCCTCCATTAACTGAAGGTAGTAGGAGAGATTGTGGATGGTGTTGAGCTGCGATCCGAGGATCTCATTCGCCTTTTGGAGGTGATTTAAGTAGGATCTAGTGAAGTTTTGGCAGGTATAGCAGGCACAGGTAGGGTCAACAGGGCGATCATCGTCCTTGTAGCCTGAATTACGTAGCTTAAGGTCGCCAAAGCGGGTAAAGAGCCAGCCATTGCGGGCATTGCGAGTTGGCATCACACAATCAAACATATCGATCCCCAGGCTGACACCCAGCATCAGATCTTCAGGTGTCCCAACCCCCATCAAGTAATGGGGCATATGCTCTGGTAGCTTGGGGGCTGTGAAATTCAAAATGCGCTCAAACTCGGGCTTGGGCTCACCAACAGATAGGCCTCCGATGGCAATGCCATCAAAGCCCTGCTGACTGACTGCATCCAGAGAGAACTCACGGAGGTTTTCAAACATTCCGCCTTGAACGATGCCAAAAAGGCCATTGCCTGTCTCGAGCTCCCGAAAGCGTTTTAAGGAGCGATCGCCCCAACGCAAGGACATTTCTAGTGAAGCACGTGCAGTTTTTTCTGAGGTTGCTTGCCCTTTAACTTCATAAGGCGTGCACTCATCAAACTGCATGGCGATATCGCTATTAAGCACCGCCTGTATTTCCATCGACACTTCTGGTGACATAAATAATTTATCGCCATTGATCGGGGAGGCAAAGGTCACACCTTCTTCGGAAATTTTTCTCAGCGCTCCCAAGCTAAAGACCTGAAAGCCACCTGAGTCAGTGAGGATGGGCTTATCCCAGCCCATGAAGCGGTGTAAGCCACCATGTTTCTTAATCACATCCAAGCCAGGTCTTAGCCATAAATGAAAAGTGTTGCCCAAAATAATTTGAGCTTTAGCTTCATGTAAATCCCGAGGGGTCATCGCCTTTACGGTGCCATAGGTTCCCACTGGCATAAAGATCGGTGTTTGTACGCTACCGTGAGGAAGGTCAAGCTGGCCAAGGCGTGCAGGGCTCGCAGAGTCGCGTGCCAAGATATTGAAGTGAACGGGTTTAGTCATGAGCTTGTCTAGTTAAGAACATCGCATCGCCGTAGCTAAAAAAGCGATATTCATTTTGAATGGCATGTTGATAGGCATTGCGGATATTGTCTACGCCAGCAAAGGCGCTCACCAACATTAATAAGGTTGATTTTGGCAGATGAAAGTTTGTAAGCAAGCAATCCACAGTTTTAAATGTGTAGCCAGGCGTAATGAATAAATTCGTTTCGCCGCTGGCTTGTTGGCTTTGAGCTTGACTCTCTAGGGCACGCAGGCTGGTTGTCCCGACTGCAATGACTCTGCCACCTGATTTGTGAGTAGTCTCAATTGCTTCAATAGTTTCTGCGGGAACCGAAAACCACTCGTAATGCATTTTGTGTTTACTGAGGTCTTCTTCGCGAACTGGCGTAAAAGTGCCTGCGCCCACATGAAGGGTAACGGTAGCCTGCTGAACTCCGAGTTCATTTAGCTTTATAAGAATAGCTTCGTCAAAGTGCAAGCCTGCCGTAGGGGCCGCGACAGCACCAGGATTCTTGGCAACGACGGTTTGATAGCGATTAGCGTCTTCTTGATCTGGCTGATGCTCAATGTAAGGGGGTAGTGGCAATTCGCCAAAGCGCTCAAGTAAATCAAATACATTCTCGGGGAAGCGCACTTCATAGAATCGGCCGTCATAGCCAATCATTTCCACGGGAAAGGTTTCACCTGCTTTGTTATGCACGTGAACAATGCTGCCAGTCTTGGGAACTTTGGAGGCTCGAATTTGTACCCAGGCCTGCTTATCTCCGCTGATGCGCTCAATCAGGAGTTCAACATTACCCCCAGTTTCCTTCTTGCCGTGCAGGCGCGCGGGAATGACCTTGGTGTCATTAAAGACAAGTAAATCCCCAGGCTTGATAAGGTTAAGAATGTCAGGGAACTGCCGATCAATCAATTGGGCGGCATTACCCCCCTCTATATTCAGTTCTAAGAGGCGGCTATCCGTTCTATTGGCCAGGGGATGCTGGGCAATTAGTTCGGGTGGGAGGTCGTAATTGAAGTCGGAAAGTTGCATAGCATTACCATCAGGTATTGGATTTTAACGATGACGACTAAGCGACCGCCAACTGCACTCGAAAAGATGGGTTTAAACAGCCCTATGGCACTTGCTTTGCACCTGCCTGCCCGATACGAGGATGAAACTGAGCTCTTCACTATCGAGGAAGCTTTGGCGCTTGGGAGATTTCATTCTATTCAGACCCAAGGCATCGTGATTCGCAATCAGGTCACATTTCGGCCTAGAAGGCAGCTCTTAGTCACGATTGAGGATGACACTGCTTCGCTGCAGCTAAGATTCCTTAATTTCTACCCTAGTCAGCAAAAGCAAATGGCCGTGGGCGCTCATGTGCGGGTGCGAGGAGAGGTCCGGGACGGCTATCAAGGTGCTGAGATGGTGCATCCTACCGTCCGCGCTGTTGTGCCAGAGGCACCCTTGTCGGCTAGCTTAACGCCGGTGTATCCAGCCAGCGCTGGTCTCTCACAAACCATTATTCGTAAGGCAGTGTTAAAGGCTCTGCAGGACGCTAGTCTCAAAGAAAGCTTGGCAGAATTTTTGCCGACCAAACTCATGGCGGAAATTTTGCCATCTAATGATTGGCCACCGCTGCAAGATGCAATCACCTATTTGCACCAGCCACCTGCTGATGCCAATACCCAGTCATTGCTTGAGCGCACTCATCCTGCATGGCGTCGCGTGCAGTTTGAAGAATTGCTCGCACAGCAGATTTCTTTAAAGCGGGCCCATGCCATTCGAAGGGAAAGACGTGCTCCTGGTTTTGTGAAGACAAAGCAAAAGGCCGCAAGCATTGAGGAGGGTTTGCTCAAAGTACTGCCGTTCGAGCTAACTAGCGCTCAAGCTCGTGTTTGGTCTGAAATTGGCCTCGATTTATCTAACACCTTCCCGATGAATCGCTTATTGCAAGGTGATGTGGGTAGCGGAAAAACAGTGATTGCGGCATTGGCTGCTGCGCGTGCAATGGATCATGGCTATCAGGCTGCCATCATGGCGCCAACGGAAATTCTGGCGGAGCAGCACTATCTCAAAATGCAGGAGTGGTTTGGGCCTTTGGGGGTGCAGATTGCGTGGCTCTCTGGCAGTTTGAAAGCCAAGGAAAAAAGACTTGCACAAGAAATCATTGAGAGCGGTGAAGCTCAACTCATTATTGGTACTCATGCCCTTATTCAGGATAAGGTGAGTTTTGCTAAGTTGGGTTTAGCGGTAATTGATGAGCAACATCGTTTTGGAGTCAGACAACGTTTAGAAATTCAACAACGCGTAGGCTCAGAATTGTTTTATTGCCACCAATTAATGATGTCGGCCACCCCAATTCCGCGGACCTTGGCGATGACCTACTACGCTGACCTAGATGTCTCTGTCATTGATGAATTACCTCCGGGGCGTAAACCTATTGCCACTAAGGTGGTGAAGGCTGCACGAAGGGATGAGGTAATTAGTGGCCTTCATGACTGGCTTGCCAAGGGATTGCAAGCCTATTGGGTTTGTCCTTTAATTGAAGAGTCTGAAGTGCTGCAATTACAAACAGCCGTTGAAAGTTTTGAGCAGCTCACGCAAGCATTGCCTAATTTCAAAGTGGGTTTAGTGCATGGCCGCTTAAAGAGCGAAGAGAAGGCCGCGGTGATGGCAGCTTTCAAAGCCAATGAAATCCAACTATTAGTTGCAACAACGGTAATTGAGGTTGGGGTTGATGTGCCCAATGCAGCATTGATGGTGATCGAGCATGCGGAACGTTTTGGTTATGCGCAGATTCATCAGTTGCGGGGACGCGTAGGGCGCGGTTCAGCAGATTCAGTCTGCATCTTGATGTATGCAGAGCCCTTATCTTTGGCAGCTAAAGAGCGCTTACAAACTTTACGAGAAACTTCAGATGGCTTTGTGATTGCTGAGCGCGACTTATCCTTAAGAGGGCCCGGTGAGCTATTGGGAGCCAAGCAATCAGGCGACGCGATGTTGCGATTTGTAGATCTTCAGCGCGATGCCTGGTTGATTGAGTTAGCGCAAACTGCGGCAGAGCGTTTGCTGGATGAACATGGTGATTTAGTGGAAAGACATCTTGAGCGTTGGCTTGGATCTCGCACAGAATTTTTAAAGGCTTGATAATTTATCCATGAATATAGAAAGATCTTTTCTCTGATGCGTGATCGTATTGTTGCTTACGCCCACTTGATCCGTTTGGATAAGCCAATTGGAACGCTATTGTTATTGTGGCCAACGTTGTGGGCGCTTTGGCTAGCGAGCGGTGGCTTTCCTGAATGGCATCTCCTGATTATTTTTACCTTGGGAACATTTCTAATGCGTAGCGCGGGCTGCGCCATCAATGACTACGCGGATCAAGATTTTGATCGCCATGTCTTGAGAACTAAAGATCGCCCCATTACCAGTGGCAAGATTTCTGGAAAAGAGGCCTTGCTGGTGGCTGGCACTCTTGCTCTGATGGCCTTCATATTGATTCAGCCTCTCAATGAACTCAGCAAAGAGCTTTCTTTCTTTGCTTTGGCAGTTGCGATTCTCTATCCCTTTACCAAGCGCTTTTTTGCTATTCCGCAGGCAGTTCTTGGCATTGCCTTTGGCTTTGGGATTCCGATGGCTTATGCCGCAGTGTTGGATTTCATACCGGCAGAAGCTTGGATTTTATTTATTGGCAATATCTTCTGGGCTATCGCCTATGACACCGCTTATGCCATGGTTGATCGTGATGATGATTTACGTTTAGGCTTGAGAACCTCTGCGATTACCTTTGGCCGTTTTGACGTGATCGCAATTGCCTTGAGTTACAGCGTGCTATTTCTGAGTCAGGTTTGGGTTGCGCAGTTGGCAAACCTCAATAATTACTTTTGGCTGGGTTGGTGCTTGGCTCTAGCTTGCGCCGTATATCACCTCAAATTGGTTTCTACTCGCAAGCGCGAAGAATGCTTTAAAGCATTTCGTCACAACAACTGGTTGGGTGGATTCCTATTTCTAGGAATCCTATTGGGCCTGGCTCGCTTTTAGCTCTTGCCTAGTTCATCACCCATGGCTTTGCCACGTTGACTTGCAGCATCAATCGCTTTTTCTAGTGCGCCATGCCAATCGAGTTGCTTAAGCATATCTAGCGCAGCAGCGGTTGTACCGCCCTTTGAGGTAACTCGCTCGCGCAATACGCCCGCATGCTCGTCGGAGTTATGAGCAAGCTGTGTGGCACCTTCCAAAGTGGCGTAGGCTAGTTTGCGAGCAGTAGTCGCATCAAGCCCAAGCTTCTCGCCGCTAGATTGCATAGCCTCTAAGAAAGCAAAAACATAGGCGGGGCCACTTCCAGAAACCGCGGTAACGGCATCCATCAACTTTTCTTCATTAACCCAGACCGCCTGCCCAACTGCATTGCAAATAGTTTCGGCTAGGGCGCGATCGGATGCGTTGACTGCAGCATCTGCAAATAAACCGGTAATGCCTTTACCAATGAGGGCTGGGGTATTTGGCATGGCGCGAACGCATCGCTCGTGGTCAAGCCAGCGACTCATGTCTTTGAGGCGAATTCCAGCTGCAATACTGAGAATCAATGGACCGGGTGCTGTTGCATGCTTGAGCTTGGCACTCAAGGATTTTGCAACTACATTGAAATCCTGAGGCTTGATGGCCATCACTACGACATTGTTCTTAGAAAAATCAAAGGCGATTTGGTCTAAGGCGCCAATGATTTGCACGCCAAAATCTTGATGTAATTGCAGGCCAGTGCTGGCGTTAGCCTCGACTACAGAGAGTTGATTAGCTTCAAAACCGTTGGCAAGTAATCCACTAATTAATGCGCGACCCATATTGCCACCACCAATAAAGGTGATGTGGGCATTTTGGTTTGTTTGTTGTGTGCTCATGCTTTTATCTTATCGCGCTTCCCAAAAATGGCGCTTCCTATACGTACCATGGTGCTACCTTCAGCAATGGCAGCCTCCATATCATCCGACATTCCCATGGAGAGGGTGTCAAAGAAATCATACCCAAGATCATGGCTATGCTTTACTTTAATCCCAGCAAAACACTCCCTGACTGCTGCAAAGGCTTGGCGTTGTTGCCCCACATCTTCGCTGGGCGCAGGGATCGCCATGAGTCCGCGAAGAACAAGATTGGGCAATTTGGCGACTGCATCGCAAAGTGCCTCTACTTCATCAAGAGCGATACCACTTTTGGAATCTTCTGCACTTACGTTAATTTGAACGCACACTTGCAAGTCGCCCAAGTCTGGAAACTCTCCGCGCTGGCTAGATAGACGTTCAGCAATTTTGAGTCTATCGATACTGTGAACCCAATCAAAGTGTTCCGCGACATCACGTGTTTTATTGCTTTGTAGTGGGCCAATGAAGTGCCACTCTAGCCAAGGACGCAATTTGGCCAGCCGCTGAATTTTCTCAACACCTTCCTGTACGTAGTTCTCGCCAAAAGCGGTTTGCCCGGCATGCATCGCCTCCTCGACTGCCGTAGGAGGAAAGGTTTTGCTTACCGCAAGTAGTTGAATATCTTCAGGCTCACGTTTGGCTGCCAACGCTGCCAACTCAAGTCTTTGCTTTACCAACATCAGGTTGGCAGTAACTTGACTCATTATTTAGTTCGGCCTGGCTGACTAATGAGCTGATCAACAATCTCGATCCAATGCAGCACTGGAGTGTCATCTTGCTGAAGATGTGTGATGCAGCCAATATTTCCAGAAACAATCACCTCTGCACCCGATTCTTCGCAAGCGGCGTTTAGGTGTGTAAGTTTGTTCTTGCGTAATTGCTCTGATAGCTCTGGTTGGGTAACTGAATAGGTGCCCGCTGAGCCGCAGCACAGATGGCTATCAGCACAGAGGCGAACGCCAATACCAATGCTGGATAAAAGACCTTCAACCTTACCTCGAATTTGTTGACCATGCTGCAGTGTGCAGGGCGGGTGGTAGACCACGCCCGGTTTTGGGTCGGCGCCTACTAGGGTAATAAGCTCCTCTTGAAGCAGTGGCAAGATTTCAGAAATATCTTTGGTGAGATCGGAGATCTTTTTTGCTTTAGCAGCATATTGCGGATCATTTGCAAATAAGTGCCCATAGTCTTTGACCATGACACCACAACCAGAGGCGGTCATCACAATGGCTTCTACACCTTGCTCAACTTGAGGCCACCAGGCATCGATATTCTGTTTGGCATTATCTAGGCCGCCAGCTTGATCATTTAAGTGGTAACGCAATGCGCCACAGCAAGTGGCATTGGGTGCGCTGATCAATTCAATCTTGAGTGCATCTAAGACACGCGCTGTCGCAGAGTTGATATTTGGCAGCATGCCAGGTTGGACGCATCCCTCAAGCAATAGCATTTTGCGTGAGTGACTTACTTGTGGCCTAGCGTAAGGATCGGTATTGCTTGATAGAGCTTTATTTTTTGCTTCCGGAATCTTGCGTTGGATACCAGCGGGCATAAGTGGGCGAACCAAGCGACCAATGGCCATTGCAGAATTAAATAACTTGGGACTGGTTAAACCTTCCTTAAGTGCCCAGCGTGTAAGTCGCTGACCAATGGGGCGCTCAGGAGTATTTTCTTCTGCCCACTTGCGACCAATATCAACTAAGTTGCCATATTGCACGCCGCTTGGGCAAGTGCTTTCACAATTGCGGCAAGTCAGACAGCGATCTAAGTGCATGCGTGTTTTTTCAGTCGGAGCTTGGCCTTCTGCAATCTGTTTAATTAAGTAGATGCGACCACGTGGCCCATCGAGTTCATCACCCAGAATTTGATAAGTAGGGCAAGTAGCAGTACAGAAGCCACAGTGCACGCATTTTCCAAGAATTCTGGCGGCCTCTATACCTTCAGGAGTATTGGCGAATTGGGGGGCGAGTTGAGTTTGCATATAAAGAATTAAGGGAGGCGTGAAGTAGCAAATACGCCTGCTGGATCAAAGGCGGCTCTTAGGCGTGCTTGTACTGCCTCTAAAGCAGTTGAGTGCGCTTGCTCACTCAGGAGGGTAAAGCGTTGCTTGCTTGGGTCGACACTACTTCCTTGCTTAAAGCGTGTGGCATGTCCACCATTAGCATTGGCTAGAGCTTTTATGGATGCAAAAGTAGCATCATCACCAGGCGCTGTTAACCAACGCTGCTGTCCGTGCCATTCCAAGGCGATGTCACCACTCGTATTTTCAAGAGTCAGTGGTCCGCAGGCAGCGGGAAGTGCCAAGCGATACAAAGTCTCATCACTACTGAGTTTTGAGAAAACAGCTAGCCTCTGTTCTCGCAAAGCAGCCCAAAATTCTGTAGCAACTTTAGGATCTAATTCTGTTGCATTGACTGTTGCGCCCATCAAAGGCATCGCTGCTTTGACTGCGGCGGCTGCACCAGCCAAACGAATGGTGAGCTCACCATCACCACCTTTTGAGCTCCCTATCCAGCAGCTAGCTGACAGCGGCAGTGGTTGTCCTGCCCATTCATTTAAGAGTTGCAGTGCGCGTGCTTGAGTAATATTGCAGCGAAGAGATGTTGTGGCGGCTGGTCGTGGCAGTACCTTTACGGAGGCCTCGAGCAACAGCGACAAAGTTCCCATGGATCCAGGTAGCAAACGTGAAACGTCGTATCCAGCTACGTTCTTCATAACCTTGCCGCCAAAAGATAAATCTTGGCCTTTGCCATCTAGAATGCGTGCACCAAGAACAAAGTCACGTAAGTTGCCAACGCTAATTCGGCCGGGCCCAGCTAAGCCAGCAGTAATCGCTCCGCCAAAAGTTGCAGTTTCACCAAAGTGAGGCGGCTCAAAAGCCAGCACTTGATTCTTCTCAGCTAGAGCTGCTTCAATTTCCTTTAATGGAGTCCCGGCACAAGCCGTAATTACCAACTCCTCAGGCTGGTACTCCAAGATGCCAGAGTAAGGGCGGGTATCTAACTTGGCATGGGAGTTAGCATTGCCATACCAAGACTTCGTGCCGCCACCTTCAATCGATAGAGGGGTATTGTTTTTAGCTGCCGCCAGAATTTGCTCGCGGAATAAATTGATATTCATATTGGTTGTAGACATTAGAAGCGCTCCAACTCTGGATGCGGTAAGTTGCCGCCACTAATGCGCATACGACCATATTCAGCGCAGCGATTTAAAGTCGGAATGGCTTTATCGGGGTTGAGGAGTCTTTCTGGGTCAAATGCGGCTTTAACGCCCCAGAAAGATTCACGTTCACCTTCGCCGAATTGAACACACATGGAGTTAATCTTTTCAATACCAACACCATGCTCACCAGTAATCGTGCCATCGAGCTCAACACAGGCTTCTAAAATTTCAGTGCCGAATTCTTCGGCGCGATGCCATTCTTCTTGGTCCGCACCGTTAAATAAAATGAGTGGGTGCATATTGCCATCACCCGCATGAAATACGTTCAAGCAGGCGAGACCATATTTCTTTTCCATTCCTTGAATGCGTCTTAATAGAGTGCCAATATTTCTGCGTGGGATCGTGCCATCCATGCAGTAGTAATCAGGCGCTAAGCGTCCAGCTGCAGGGAATGCATTCTTACGACCGCTCCAAAACTTCAAGCGCTCAGCTTCATTCTGAGAAATCTGAATACCACTAGCGCCAGCTTGTTCCAGCACTTTAGTCATGCGCTCAATTTCTTCCGCTACCTCTTCAGGCGTTCCATCTGACTCGCATAGGAGAATGGTCTCAGCTTCAAGGTCATACCCTGCATGAACAAACTCTTCTACTGCACGGGTAGTGGCTTTATCCATCATCTCCAAGCCGGCTGGAATAATGCCAGCAGCAATGATGGCAGCAACAGCATCTGCACCTTTTTCAATATCGTCAAAACTGGCCATGATGACGCGTGCCAATTTTGGTTTGGCAATTAACTTCACCGTAACTTCAGTAACTACCGCAAGCATGCCTTCGCTACCCATCACGATTGCTAATAAATCAAGCCCTGGGGAGTCTGGAGCAAGACTACCAAATTCCACAATCTCGCCGTTCATCAAAATGCCACGGACTTTTAATACGTTGTGAAGCGTGAGTCCATATTTAAGGCAGTGCACACCACCAGAGTTTTCATTCACATTGCCACCAATGGAGCAGGCAATCTGTGATGATGGATCTGGAGCGTAATAAAGGCCCAGATGGGCAACTGCTTCGGAGATGGCTAAATTCCGTACACCTGGTTGCACCACCGCAGTTCTGGTGAAAGGATCAATGCTGACGATCTTTTTGAGTTTGGCTAGTGAGAGTACTAAACCCTGGGAAATTGGCATAGCGCCACCAGATAGGCCTGTGCCAGATCCGCGTGGGACGATGGGGACTTGCATCTCAAAGCAAACCTTCAAAATCTGAGCAACCTGCTCCTCAGTCTCTGGAAGGGCAACTGCCAGTGGCATGCGTCGATAGGCCGCTAAGCCGTCACATTCGTAGGGAATCGTGTCCTCAGGCTCCCAAAGCAAAGCATGCTCCGGGAGGATGGGGCGCAGGGCCGACACCAATTTGGATTGAAGGGCGGTAATAGCCGCGAGCTCGGGGGGTGGGGTCACCATATTCATAGGAATCATTTTAGCCATTTACCTATAATTAGTTTTATGGGAAATCGACTTTCAAAAATAGCCACCAGAACTGGTGATGCAGGCATGACCGGGCTTGGCGATGGTAGCCGAGTAGAAAAGGATCATTTGCGGATCTGCGCCATGGGAGACGTGGATGAACTGAACTCTGAAATCGGTGTTTTGATGACTGAATCAATCCCCGAGAGCTTGGCTTCAGAGTTAAAAGCTTTATTTTTGCAAGTGCAGCATGATTTATTTGATTTGGGCGGTGAGCTTTGTATTCCCAATTACACCTTGCTCAAACCAGAGCATGTGGCTCAGTTAGACATTTGGCTTGAAAAATATAACGCCACCTTGCCCCCTTTAACTGAATTTATTCTCCCGGGTGGAACGCGTGCTGCTGCTCAGGCTCACGTATGCCGAACAGTTTGCCGGCGTGCCGAACGTTCGATTGTGCGTTTAGGTTGGGAAGAGCCCCTGTACGATGCCCCACGTCAATACGTCAATCGATTGTCAGATCTCTTGTTTGTATTGGCACGCGTACTTAATCGTGCGGCGGGTGGTCAAGATGTTCTCTGGAAGCACGAAAAAAAAGAGACTAAATAAATTAGTCTCTTTTTGATTCAATAAAGCAGCTTCGCTTTATTTCACAATTTCTTGTTTCTTGTTTCTTATTTCTTGTTTCTTATTTCTTTGCTTTTCTGCGATTTTTTACAGCCAAAGCTAAGCGTTGCAATACATTGACTGAGTCTTCCCAGTTAATGCAGGCATCAGTAATACTTTTGCCATACTCCAATTTGCTCGGATCATCTTTTCCAGGTGAGAACTTCTGAGCACCATCATTCAAGTGACTCTCAATCATCACGCCAAAAATTTGATGTGAGCCAGATTCAATTTGCTCGGCAATATTTTCTGCCACCACAATTTGACGCTCATGTTTTTTGCTAGAGTTTGCATGTGACATGTCAACCATCAAACTGGCTGGCAGCTTTGCTGCTTCTAGCTCAGCGCAGGCTGCTTGCACATATTGTGCTTCATAGTTAGGCTCTTTACCGCCTCGCAAAATAACGTGACAGTCTTTATTGCCTTTAGTTTCCACAATAGAAACTTGACCATTTTTATGTACTGATAAGAAATGGTGTGGGCGGCTAGCCGCTTGAATTGCATCAGTAGCAATCTTAATGTTGCCATCTGTACCATTCTTAAATCCGATTGGCGCAGATAAGCCTGAAGCAAGTTCGCGGTGAACTTGGCTTTCGGTTGTACGCGCTCCGATAGCACCCCAAGAAATGAGGTCAGCAATATATTGCGGGGAAATAACATCCAAGAATTCGCTACCTGCAGGCATGCCAAGGCGATTAATTTCCATCAACACTTGACGAGCAATTCGCAAGCCTTCTTCAATGCGATAGCTTTCATCTAAGTACGGGTCATTAATCAAACCCTTCCAACCAACAGTCGTGCGTGGCTTTTCAAAATAGACGCGCATCACAATTTCGAGTTCACCAGCAAAACGATCACGCTCAGCAAGTAGTCGTTGGCAATACTCTAGTGCGGCACGGGGATCATGAATCGAGCAAGGTCCGATGATGACCAGAAGGCGATCATCTTTTCCATGAATGATGTCGCGAATCTTTTTACGCGTCTTGCTAATGAGCGCTTCAGTAGGTGTTCCCGAGATTGGGAAGAAGCGAATTAAATGCTCTGGTGGTGGCAGAACAGTAATGTTATGAATGCGTTGATCATCCGTGTCTGACGTTTTGTCGACGGCAGCGTACCAGTTTGCGGGATTAGTGTTTTGTTGGCTCATACGGCTATTTTAAGCCGTATTAAGCTGTTCCCCCGACAGTCAGGCTGTCGATACGTAAAGTTGGCTGCCCAACACCCACGGGGACGCTCTGACCTTCTTTACCGCAAACCCCAATGCCGCCGTCTAATTTCAGGTCATTTCCGATCATGGAGACCTGTTTTAGGGACTCCGGACCGCTACCAATGATGGTGGCACCTTTAACCGGATATTGAATTTTGCCGTTTTCTACCCAATAGGCTTCTGAAGCTGAAAACACGAATTTACCGCTAGTGATGTCGACTTGACCACCGCCAAAGTTCACCGCATAAAGGCCACGTTTGATGCTGGCCACGATTTCTTGAGGATCATCTTTGCCGGCCAACATGTAGGTATTGGTCATGCGCGGCATGGGTAGGGAGGCGAAACTCTCGCGCCGTCCATTGCCGGTCAGGGGCATATTCATGAGTCTGGCATTGAGACTGTCCTGAATGTAACCCTTCAAAATACCGTCTTCAATGAGGGTGGTGCACTGTGTGGGGGTGCCTTCATCATCAATATTGAGTGAACCACGACGACCAGAGAGAGTGCCATCATCTACTACGGTGACACCCTTAGCGGCAACGCGCTGTCCAATACAGCCTGCAAAAGCAGATGAACCCTTGCGATTAAAGTCACCTTCAAGGCCATGACCTACGGCTTCATGTAATAACACTCCAGGCCATCCGGGCCCCATGACTACGGTCATTGGACCGGCAGGGGCAGGGCGAGAGTCTAGATTAATCAGCGCACCATCAACAGCTTCATCAACATATTGATTAATGAGTTCGTTGTTGAAGTAGTGGTAATCATGACGAGCGCCGCCGCCCGAAGATCCAGATTCACGACGACCATTTTGTTCTGCAATCACATGTACTGACACTCGCACTAGTGGACGAACATCAGCAGCTAATAAGCCATCAGCTCGAACTACAAGTACCACATCAAACTCACCGGCTAAGCTAGCCATGACTTGAATGATGCGGGGATCACGGGCTTTTGCGCGACGCTCAATACCTTCTAGCAAAGCAATTTTTTCTTGGGGCGCTAGTGAATCTAAGGGATTTAAATCCGAGTAGAGTCCGTTGGAGACGGGCGTAAATATTTTACTTGCAACAGCACGTGTACCGCCTTGGGGCCCAATAACTCGAGTGGATTTGGCAGCTTTATTTAAGGCTTCTAAATTAATTTCATCAGAATAAGCAAAGGCAGTTTTATCGCCATAAATCGCACGCACACCAACGCCTTGATCAATGTTAAAACTTCCAGACTTCACGATGCCTTCTTCAAGACTCCAGCTCTCACTGCGGGTATGTTGGAAGTAAAGATCGGCATCGTCGAGCTGGTGCGTAAACATATTGCCGAAGGTGTGATGCAAATCTTGCTCAGAAAGGCCGGTTGGTTCAAGCAGAATAGATTTAGCTAGCTTAAGAAGGTCAGCCTGCTTCTTGGGTTTAGTCCAATCACTCGGAAATAATGCTTCTGGTGCTCTCATCTTGATTTAGCTGAACTTTCTGTATTAAAGCTTGCGGTGTTTTAGTGCGGGTAGCTTAGAGCGTACCTCGTTTAATTTATCTTTGCTGAGTGTGCCTTGAATAAAACCCTCACCTTCAGGAAGCTTACTCAAAATCTTCCCCCAAGGGTCAATGAGCATGCTCTCACCCCAGGTGCGGCGCTGATTAAGATGAGCGCCACCTTGAGCTGAAGCTAGAACATAGCATTGGTTTTCAATAGCGCGGGCGCGCAGCAGAATTTCCCAATGATCTTTGCCGGTAGTGTAAGTAAAGGCAGCTGGAATGATGTGGCAATCCACTTGCCCAAGCGAGCGGTACAGCTCTGGAAAGCGTAGGTCGTAACAAATGCTTAAGCCAAAACGCCAGTCCACCTGATTGAGCTTGATTGCAAATTGACCTGGTTGACTCCCTGCGGCAATAGTTTCAGACTCCTCGTAGCGCTCTGTTGCAGTCTGAAAGCCAAACAAATGAATTTTGTCATAGCGAGCGATTTGCTTGCCTAAAGGATCAAACACCAGGGAGGTGTTGAGAACCTTATTCGACTCTTTAGTCTCTAGAGGTATGGTGCCAGCAACTAGAAAGATATTATTTTCTTGTGCCATTGCTGCTAAGCGTTCTTGAATTGGGCCTGATCCCGCAGCTTCTCTCGCATTTACCTTGTCGGTATCTTTCAGACCCATCAAGCAAAAATATTCTGGGAGAACAGCGAGTTGAGCCCCGCTCTCCGAGGCTGCTTTGATTAGGCGTGCCGCAACTTCGAGATTCTCATTGAGATTGGGAGTCGATACCATTTGTATCGATGCCATGTTGAGTTCAGAAGTATTTCTTGGCATGTTCACCTACTTAGCCTGGCATTTGGGTGGAAAGACTTTGGTTTACAGGCGGGCTTGTAGGTGCAGAATTAGGTGAGCTGGGTTTTGTTTGCTCTTTCAAAAGATTTTTAGTGCGAATCGTCTCTAGTGTTTTCGCATCAAGTGGTTGACCTTTTTGATCGAGCGGGATTACCTCCGGATTATCCCAAGAACCCTGAATCAAGTAATCCGTTTGCAAAGTGCGATTAATTTGATTGGTAATGAGGTACTGACCTACTACCGCTCCTAGACCGATGATAGGGTTGATCACGAATGCCGCTAATGAGCCGGCGGTAGCATCAATTGTTGGGAAAATGGTAACGCGAAGATCTTGTGTTTCACTAGGGAAATTAATTTGTCCTGTCATTGCCACACGAGCTTGATCCAGGATCATGGTGAATTGCTTAGTTTGCGCAATTCCCTGTGCGATCTCAAAGTTACTATTGATCGAATTAAAGGGTGTACCTTTAGTTGCCAGATTACCTAGGCTACCCTTTAAGTCGAAAGTGGCAAATCTAAATAAACTTTGTAGGCTTAGAACATCCAGTAACTTTGCTCCATCGGTGTTGACTTCAAGTAGGCGACCTTTGGCGAGGTTGATGCTGACATCGCCAGCTAATGAATCATAGGCTGGCGCAAAGAGCGGTCCAGACCATGAGAGCGAGGCATTGAGCGCTCCTTCCCCGCCTTCCACGGGCTTCGCATTACTCCAGTGGGTAATGATTTGACCCGCATCTTTGATATTCATATCAACGGTGATCGAGCTCTGTTCAGCGGCATTTTGAGTACGCGCGCTCCATTGACCCTTGATTGTCGAGCTACCTTGTGGATTATTAATCTGAATAGACTCGACCTTCATAAGGTCCTGACTAGTTTTCGATTTAATCTTGACTGTGCCTAGCTTTGCCTTAGTCCAGCTTAAATCATCGATCGTTAAATCTAGGCTGGGGATGGCATTTGGACTTACGGGGGTCTTAAGACTCGCTGATTTTTGCGGGGCATTCTCTTTGGAAGGCAGGTCTACTGCTATACGTTGATCTGGCAGTCTCAGACGCCCCAATCTTCCAGCGATCAATCCACTGGGATGGTCGCTGCTGCTAGGGTGCCATTGCACTTGACCGGCAATTTGAGGTGAATTCAGACGCAGCTGCCAGACCGCATTTTTTTTCTGCGACTGTAGATTGATGTCGACCCAATCTCGATCTAGGGCAATTAATTTTTTAATTTGTGCGGAGATTTGAATATCTTCTTCAGGCGCATCTGTTTTTTTTGCTTCACCCTTTTGCTTTCCTGCGCCTAAAAACTCTATCCATTGATCGAGGTCTAGCTCATTGCTTGCTAAGTGAAGCGCAGTGCCTTGTTGTGGCAATGGCGCTAAAGATCCAACTCCGATTGCATTTTTAACTTCGTTGGCGGAATTCAGATTGCCTTGAATGAAATACTGATCCCCTAATTTTCCAGACCAATCTGCGCGCACTGGATTATTTTTACTTGCTGGATAAGTTTTTAAATTGAACTCACCGACCATGGGGATGCCAGCTAATTTCTTGGCCGGGACAGGTGCAGAGCTAGCCCAATTACGCAAATCAAATTTCAGATTGGTTTGACTTCCAACTTTATTGAAGTTGATCAAACCCTCATATTTTGCGGATCCACTCATTGCAGATAGCAGTGCTGGATGAGTGCGAGATTTTAAATTTCCTGAAACATAATCTTTAATAAAGCTAGCATTGATATCGCCGCCAATACTGAAGCTGGAATTTCCTGCTGTAGAAGGCGCACTTGAAATCTTAAAGGCACCACCCAAAAAGTTTGCGGTGACATTGTCAAATTCCGGATTGACTTCAGTGATTCTGATCTTGCCTTTTAAATTGTCTAGTGGCGGAACTTCTCCCCATTGCGCTTGGTTCCCTGGGAGGTTAATTTTTGCATCGAAGTTGACTTCGTCACTTCCAGATAGTGGAATCTTTAAATCAAGACCCAGGCTAACTGGGCCTTTTAAAGTGAGGTTCTTAGCTAGATTGGCCTGCTGCACGCCGACCGGGGATGTAAATAGATATTCCAGTATGTCAGAGCCATCACCCTCAACCGAGCCATTGATCAATACAGTGAGATTTTTGGCGCTGAGATTAGGAATTTGTGATTTGACATTCGTAAGGGCTACTTTTTTGTAATTGGCCTTATCAATTTCGACATTCAAGACTGCTTGATTCATGTCAATGTTGCCGCTGACATTGCTAAATGCTTGCCAAACCCCCTGGCTTTTTGGCAGCAAGGGTGCTGGTTTATAGATTGCTTTTGAAATGGGGAGATGAAGGGTAAGTTCGCCAACAGTTCCTGCGGGGAAGGGGATCTGATTTGGGTCCCCCTTAATGTGGAGGGAGCCATTCTGAATATCTCCCGCCTCAAATGCTTGGCTAAGAAACTGCCTAGTTTCTTTATCAATATTGACTGGCAGATAGCGATGGGCCGATGCTAATTTAGCTTTAACAAACTCCATATCCAACGTCATTTGATCGGGCTGCTTAGGCGCACCGATGAGATAGCTTAGGTCAAAATTGGTTGTAATTTCAGGGTTGCTGAGCTGCAATTTCTTTGCATTAATGAGCCATCCACCTTTTTGCTTAGACCAGCTAATTTCACCTTTTGCGCGATCTAGTTGAATTTCAGAGGCTGATAAAAAATCATTCATCTCCAACTCAAGATTGCTGGAGTCAAGCGTAAAGTTACCTTGCTTCTGATTGCTGACTAAGTTGCCAGACAAATGTGAAGCTGAGGGCATTGATTTAGTTACGCCGGTAAAGCTAATGTCATTGAGCTTTGCGCTGACGGTGAAATCGAGCTTATTGGAAGTAAACCAATTGCCGGGTATTGGTAAAGCCGATAGGGCAGATTGGCTTTCAGACCAATTCATATCCAAATTCTGTAGCTCACCATCTGCCTCGGAAATTTTGATCCACTGATGAATCTTTTTTGGGAGTGGAAGATTGAGTGCGAAGAGTGCAACATCTTCCACTTGTATTTTGGGCGAGGAGAAGCCAAACTCTTTGATCTCGCCACCATCTTTTGGTGGGCGCCAACGGAAAGTAATCGGACTTAGTTTATCAAGTGGAGCGGTAGCAGGGCTGTCGATATTGCGCCATGACAAGGTTTTTGTTGTGAGGGAGTTGAGGCCTCCATCCGTGTCTTGCACTAGATCAGCCTCTAGTCTGCCAAACTCAAGGGGGTCCTCACCTTTGTTTAATTGCACTCTAAGCTGATCAGCCGTTAAGGACATTTGTCCGCCATTGGCCTTACCGCCATCAAGCTTTAAGCTGCCTTTGGAATTGAGTTTGCCAGCCAAGTCATATAGCGGAAGAGTGAGGTCTTTGGAAATCTGACTAAGGTTAAGTTCGGCAAGATCCCATGAAAAACTTCCGATCCAGTCCCGCCAATCACCTGCCTGTCCAGCAAGATGATGCACAAAGTCAGCCTGGAGTTTGATTGGGCTTGGGCTCCAAGGTGTTTGTGCAACTAGTTGACCTTCATGACTACGAATGCCATTACTTAGATGAAGATTTTGAATGTCAATGGAGGTCTTAAGTTTTCGACTTTGCTGGTCTTCCCAAAAAATTTTCGCATTATTTATTTGAATATCATTTTGAGCAAGCAACCAGTTCCCTGCTGAAAAATTATCAGCGCTCTTAAGAATCGGAATTCCAGCAATAGAGACTACGCCTTTGGCATCTCGTTGAGCGTACAACTGAACCTGATCAAATGTGATCTCGTGAAAGTAAGGGGCTAGATGATAAAAAGATAGCCAACTTAGTTGTCCGTTGATATTTTGAATAAATAAGGGTGGAGTAGTGGTGTTTGCATTGTTAAAGCGCAATCCCTCAATCACAAAGCTCGGACGAATTCCGGTCCAGGAAACTTGCACTGCATCCATCGTGACCTGAGCGCCTAAGCGAGCACTCATTAAACGCTCCAGGGTAGGTTTTGATTTTTCGATCTGAGGCCACAAAATAAAACGTACGCCAAGATGGCCGAAAACAAAAAAAGCTACGGTGACACCTGCCAGAATGAGGGCACGCTTGCGCCAAAGACCGCCAGAACCTAGCGGACGTTTTTGAAGCACGCTCTGGAGGCGAGTCCGGATGATATTTCGAAGCATGGCCTCTATTATCCGTCAGCCCTCGGGTGATCTCCAAGCTTCTGCGGTTTGAGTCTAGAGTCGGATTAAGATGGAGAAATGACCGATTTTGCCGCCCAAATTGAATTTTTAAAGCAGCACTCCAGTTATGCTCAACGCTGGCTTAATTCTCGCCCTGAATGGGTGGATTGGCTCCAGTCTCAGGCCGCTTTTAAGGTCGATGTTCCGGGTATTCGGGGTTTATTAAGCCCTTGTCGCAATGCTTTAGCCCTTCCGGAGCAGGATGAGGCTCAATTTATGGCAGATCTTAGGCTAGCGAGGCAGCGCCTCATGCTCTGGATTGCTTTCCGAGACCTCAACGGTATGGCTGATCTCAGTGAGGTGACTCATGCATTAAGTCATTTTGCTGAGGAGGCAATAGCACTCTCTATTGCTTATATTCGCGAAGATCTGCAGCGACGTTTTGGCATTCCATGGAGCTCGGTCACTAACTCAGAGATGCCCTTGATGGTGGTGGGTATGGGTAAGTTAGGTGGGCTAGAGCTTAATCTCTCCTCTGATATTGACCTTATCTTTTTGTACGAACATGAAGGTGATACTGAGGGCGGACCCAAAAGCCTGTCTTATCACGAGTGGTTTACTCGAATGGGTAAACGTTTAATTAAGCTCATGGCAGAGCATGATGCAAATGGTTTTGTATTTCGGGTAGATATGCGCCTGAGGCCAAATGGAGATTCGGGTCCTTTAGTTTGTAGTCTCGACATGCTCGAGGAGTACTTATTAGTGCAAGGTAGGGAGTGGGAGCGCTATGCCTGGATTAAGGGCAGGTTGATTGCACCATTGCCCGAATCGCCCGCCTTTGCTTATTGTGAGCGCGAGCTCGATCAGCTGATTCGCCCCTTTGTCTATCGCCGTCATTTGGACTATGGCGTGATTGCATCCATCCGTGAATTACATGCCCAGATACAGCATGAAGCTGAGAAGCGCTCATCCAATCATCATGGCCGATCCAGAGACATTAAGCTAGGCCGTGGTGGTATCCGTGAAATTGAGTTCTTGGCGCAAATGTTTCAGTTGATGCGTGGCGGCACTGACCCACGTTTTCGCATTCGACCTACTCTAGAAGTATTGAACCTGGTAAAGCAGCAAGGAATTTTGCCGGTTAATGAAGTGGATGATCTGAAGTCAGCTTATGTGTACTTGCGTCGCTTAGAGCATCGGATTCAGGTATGGGAGGATCAGCAGACGCATTATTTACCTGAAGATGAGAGCGCTCGTGCTCGCTTGGCAGCGAGCATGATTGGTCCTGATCAAACTCAAGAGCGGTCCTCTTTCTTATCTGCACTCGATAAACACCAAGCTGCAGTAGCTCAGTACTTTGAAAAAGCATTTGTACTTGATGATGCTGCGCGTCTTGACAATACAAGCTTGCCGGCTGGCTGGGAACCCGATAGTACGATGTTTCCAGAGTCTGCAGCTCGTTGGTTGGCATGGGCTGATAGTTCCAAGCAGAGACAGTTGCCAGAGAAAAGTAGAATCATTTTTAATAACCTGATTCGTAAAGCTGCGGATAGCTTGCAAGCAGATCAACCCGTTGGGATTAGTGCAGATCAGACTTTGCTTCGCTTTTTTGATTTATTAGAGGCAGTTGCACGACGCAGTGCTTATTTGTCAATTCTTTCAGAGTATCCGCAGGCACTATCCAATGTATTGGCTTTGCTCAAGGCGTCTAAATGGGGTGCAGAGTATTTAACTAGACATCCTCATCTCTTGGATTACTTGCTCAACTCACGAACTGAGAAGGCGCTGATTGAGCATCCAGAGCAATATTGGCAAGAAGTTAAAGCAACGCTAGATATGCGTCTCGATGACGTAATGGCTGAGGGTGATGGCTCGGAGCAGGCTATGGATATTTTGCGCATCACCCATCACACTGAGACCTTCATTACTTTGTTGGCGGATTTGGGCATTGGTGTCGATCATGAGCTTTCTGTAGAAAAGGTCAGTGATCATTTGTCCGCTTTGGCTGACTTAATATTGCAGACTACTTTTGAGCGTGTATGGCCAAGCGTTGCCAAGAAGTTTGAATTGCCTCTCGATGCGGCCGTGCCATTTGCGGTGATCTCCTATGGAAAGTTGGGTGGTAAAGAGCTGGGATATGCCTCTGACTTGGACTTGGTTTTTTTATACCAATCCGAAGAGGCAGATTTTTCAGCTCAAGAAATTTACGCCTTACTTGCTAAGCGGATGATCAATTGGTTAACTGCTTACACATCGGCTGGCAGCTTGTTTGAAATCGATACACGCCTTCGTCCAAACGGTTCTGCAGGATTTTTGGTGACAAATGCTGATGCGTTTAAGAAATACCAGTTGCGTGAGGGTGACAATGCTGCTTGGCTTTGGGAACATCAAGCTCTAACGCGTGCGAGGTTCTCTGCTGGAAGTAAGTGCGTCGGAGAGTTCTTTGATGATGTACGTTTTGAAGTTTTAAGTCAGAAGCGTGATGTTGATCAGCTGCGCCATGAGATTTTAGAAATGCGTCGCAAGGTTCATGCTGGACATCCAAACCCTACTCCTGATTTTGATTTAAAGCATGATGCAGGTGGCATGGTGGATATTGAATTTATCGTGCAATTTTTGGTCTTGGCATTTTCAAGTACTCATCCACAGCTTATTGCTAACTTGGGCAATATTGCCTTGCTGCGGATTGCAGGAGAGGTGGGCTTGATTCAGCTCTCAACAGCTCAAGAGGTGGGCAATTCCTATCGTCTGCTCCGAGCTCGACAACACCGTTTGCGTTTAGACGGTGCAGAAAAGACGCGGGTGGATTTGGGGCTTGAGTCTGATTTAGTTCAAGCAAGAGAAATGGTGCTGACCTTATGGCAAGAAATATTTCTTGCGCCCTCGGATGCTTGAAAAGCTTAGTGTTGCTCTAGTAGTTCTCGAGCATGGCGACGCGTAGTATCAGTAATCGTTGCACCGCCGAGCATACGAGCAACCTCTTCCACGCGCTCAGACCTTCCAAGTGGCATGACTTGGGACAAGGTTTTATCGCCTGCCTGAGATTTGCTTACCTTCAAGTGATGATTACCTTGTGCTGCTACTTGTGGCAAGTGAGTTACACAGAGGATTTGATGTGATTCGCCAAGTTGACGTAGTAATTTCCCAACCGTCTCTGCAACAGCCCCGCCAATACCAGCGTCAACCTCATCAAATATGAGTGTGGGTGTGAATGATGCTTTGCTAGTGATCACGCTAATAGCTAAGCTAATACGAGCCAATTCTCCTCCGGATGCCACTTTTGCCAATGAGCGTGGGGTGCTGCCAGCGTGACCGGCAACCAGAAATTCAATTTGCTCGAGACCTTGGGCGCTACCTTCAGATAGGGGTAGCAAAGCAATTTCTAGCTGTCCGCCTGCCATCGATAGATCTTGCATTGCGGTGGTAACTTGCTTACCCAAGTCGAGTGCAGCTTTGTTCCGTTTTTGGGAGAGTTGCTTTGCTTGCTTGAGATAGGCTAACTCTTCTTGTTTCACTTTCTCACGTAAGGCTTCTATATTTTGAGAGGCTGTTAATGCTTCTAAACGTTCGGTGGTCTCGAGAAGTAGTTTTGGCAAGTCATCTGCTTCGGTGCGATATTTTCTAGCTGCGCCATGGAGGGCTTGCATGCGCTCTTCGACTTCACTGAGACGTGCGGGATCTAAATCGAGTTTTTGTAAATAGCGATTGAGACTATGCACTGCCTCATCTATCTGAATTTGTGCAGACTCTAAAGCTTGACTGATATCGCTGAGTGCGGCGTCATGTTCTGCTAGCGCACTCATATTGGTGCTGACTTTAGAGAGGGTGGACTCTACCGAGTTATCCGCATCACTTAGAAAATCAATTGCCTCCTGGCAGCCGCTAATAATTTTTGCACCATTGGCTAGTCGAGCATGCTCGCTTTGAATGGCTATCCATTCTCCCTCTTGCGGAGAAAGTTCGCTGAGTTCTTCTAATTGCCACTCCAAGCGCTCACGCTCGCGTTCAATATCTTGGCCGGCATTTTCAGCTTGCTCTAGCCTACGGCGGGATTCATTAAGAGTTTTAAATAATTGAAAGACCTCGGCAACCAGATCCATGTGATTCGCATGACGATCTAATAGCTCACGTTGCGCGCCACCTTTAAGTAATAGTTGATGTGCATGTTGCCCGTGAATATCTACCAGCTGATCGCCCGCTTCACGAAGCTGTGCCAAGGTTGCTACGCTGCCATTAATGAAAGCGCGGCTGCGACCATTGACCTCTACAGTTCTTTTGAGGAGCAGGCTTTGCCCTTCATCTTCAAGTGGAAAGCCTTGTTCATCAAGCCATTGAGTGAAGTGATTAATTTGCTGTGGATCAATCCGAAAGAGAGCGCTAATTTCTGCGCGGTTACAGCCTTCACGAATTTGGCTGCTATCTGCGCGCTCACCCAACACAAGACTGAGTGCATCTAAGAGAATCGATTTGCCTGCCCCCGTTTCACCGGTGAGGACCGTAAAACCTGATGAGAGATCTAGCTCTAACTGGTCAACAATGACAAAGTCGCGAAGCGATAGTGTTTGAAGCATGCCTTAGCGTACCGAAAAATTCGACATCAGAATGTCGATGGATACTCATTCCAGTGTAACTTTTCTCGCAAGGTTTTGTAGTCACTATGGCTGCGAGGGTGAAGTAGGGTGATTGTTTTTTTAGATTGACTGACTTCAATAGTGTCACCCGATTGCAAGTTGGTTTGGGATTGCATATCAAAGTTCACAATCACTTCTCTGCCATCCACCACCTCGATGCTCACCACAATATCTTGCGGCAATACGATGGGGCGATTGGATAAAGAATGTGGGGCAATCGGTGCCAACAGAATTCCTGCTACCCGCGGATGCAGGATGGGGCCGCCGGCTGACAGGGCGTAAGCGGTTGAGCCGGTAGGGGTCGACACAATCAAACCATCGGAGCGTTGGTTATACATAAATGAGCCATTAACGCGCACTGCAAGCTCGACCATTCCGGAAATTCCGGAGCGATTGACTACGACATCGTTGAGAGCGAGGGCTTGATTAATCTCTTTGCCATTGCGCATCACAACTGCATCAAGCAGTGTTCTAGTGTCAGCTTCGTATTCACCGGCAATAATTTGCGGCAAGACGGTTTGAACGTTTTGAATAGGGATGTCGGTCATGTAGCCCAAGCGACCCATATTGATGCCAACTAAGGGTACGTTACTACCAGCTAATTGACGTCCAATGCCAAGCATCGTGCCATCACCTCCCAAAACGACTGCTAGATCGATAGCTCCCGAAAATTCCTCAACTTTTTTAACTGGATAGGCGGTTAGCCCCAGGTGGGTTGCGGTAGCGCTCTCAACATAGACTTCACAGCCTTGCTCGGCTAACAGGGTAGCCAGGTCCTTGAGACGCTCTTGCATGCCATCAGCCTGATATTTGCCGACGAGGGCAACCCGGCTAAATGCCTTTTTGCTGGAATTTGGGGATGGGCTTAACATATAACGATTAAACCATACGCATAAAATCCCTTCCACTATGGATGATCGTTCCCGCGCCTTACTGAAAACCCTCATCGAGCGCTATATCGAAGAGGGGCAGCCTATTGGCTCACGCACCCTATCTCGATTCTCGGGATTGGATCTTTCTGCGGCCACGATTCGTAATGTCATGGCGGATTTAGAGGAAATGGGCTTGGTCACCAGCCCTCATACTTCTGCTGGTCGCATCCCAACCCCGAGGGGCTACCGTCTTTTTGTAGATACGATGGTGACCGTTCGCCCCCTAGAAGAAATTGCAACCCGTGAGATGGAAAAAGGCCTTTTGCCAGATTCCCCGCAACGGGTAATGAACTCCGCAGCGCAAATTCTGTCCAATTTGACTCATTTCGCCGGGGTGGTGATGACGCCTAAGCGGGCGCAAGTGTTCAAGCACATCGAGTTCTTGCGGCTTGGCGAAGGCAAGATACTGCTCATCATGGTGACTCCGGAGGGCGATGTTCAAAACCGCATCCTCCCCACTACACAAGACTACACGCCAAGCCAGTTGGTTGAGGCTGGCAATTACATCAATATGCAGTTCGCGGGTAAGAGCTTTGCCCAAGTGCGGGCACATCTAGCTTCCGACCTCGATAACTTACGCAGTGATATTTCTGGCTTGATGGCCTTGGCACTCCACAGTGGCGTCAGCGATTACGGTATGGGTCAGGGCGATATGCTCCTATCGGGCGAGCGTCGTTTGCTCAATGTCGGTGACCTCAGTACTAATTTAGATAAGTTGCGCAAGATGTTCGATATGCTGGAGCAAAAGTCGGTACTCATGCAGTTGTTAGATGTATCTAGTCATGCGGATGGTATTCAGATCTTTATTGGTGGCGAAAGTGATTTGCTGCCTTATGAAGATCTAGCGGTCATCAGCGCACCTTATAGCGTGGATGGTCAGATCGTTGGCACCCTCGGCGTGATTGGCCCCACTCGCATGGCATACGATCGGGTGATTCCGATTGTCGACATTACTTCTAAATTGTTATCAGGCGCATTGAGTTCCCCAGTGGGATCCTGATAGCAATCTTATTTTTACCTCTCTTTAATTAAGACGGATCTTCCTTGAATCAAAATCCTCACCTACGCCCCTCTAAGACAGCAGTGCTATTACTGAACTTAGGCACTCCTTCTGCACCAACTGCTAAAGCAGTCAGAGCTTATCTCAAGGAATTTTTATCCGATCCACGCGTTGTAGAAATCCCTCGCATTATTTGGTGGTGCATTTTGAATGGCATTATTTTGCCGATTCGCAGTGGTGCCTCTGCAAAGAAATACGCTTCCATTTGGTTGCCAAAATTAGGCTCCCCATTAATGCATTACTCACGCCTTCAAGCAAAAGAGTTGGGTGAGAAATTTGCTAATCACGGAGAAGTAGTGCTGGTGGATTTAGCCATGCGCTATGGTGAGCCTTCAACCCAACAAGCTCTGGAAGCCTTGCAGGCACAGGGTATGGAGCGTCTTTTGTTGTTACCGCTATACCCACAGTATTCAGCGACAACTACCGCCTCCAGTTTTGATGAAGTATTTCGTGTGCTCGGAACATGGCGCAATCAGCCTGAGTTGCGCTTGGTAAAGCACTATCACGATAACCCTGCCTACATTAGCGCGCTGCGCGACCAAGTATTAACCGCATGGGATAAAGACGGTCGCCCAGACTTCGCTGCTGGCGATCGTCTCGTGATGTCTTTTCATGGTTTGCCTAAGCGCAATTTAATGAAGGGTGACCCCTATCATTGCGAGTGCTTAAAAACAGGCCGTTTGCTTGGCGAGTCTTTGGGCTTAGAGCCTGGACAATATTTAGTCACCTTCCAATCTCGCTTTGGTAAAGCGGAGTGGCTCAAACCCTATACAGCCCCAACAATTGAAAAGCTGGGCAAAGAAGATTGCAAGCGAGTAGATATTTTTTGCCCAGGCTTTCCGGCAGATTGTTTGGAGACTCTAGAAGAAATTGCCATGGAAGCGCGCGAGATTTTCTTAGAGCATGGTGGTAAAGATTACCGTTATATTCCTTGTCTCAATAGCAATCCAAAATGGATCGAAGCGATGTACGAAATTGCCCAGCAGCATTTATCAGGTTGGAGCTTAGGTATGGAGTCTGATGCGGTATTGCAAGAACGTGATCGCCTAGCTGAGTTGGCTAAAGCCAAAATTGCTTAAACTCAGTTGCACTTGAAATTGCTTTAATCGGCCCCATATTGTTGAGAAGTAGCCATTCTGATAGAAAAGTGAATTTGCACCTATGACCCAAGAAAACCAAAATCCATCTCCTGAGCAGGAAAATATTGCTGCTGATCCTCAGGCCGAGGCTGGTACTGCTTCTGCAGAAGCCGAAGTAAAGACACCAGAACAAGAGATTGCCGAGCTAAATCAAAAGCTAACAGAAATGCAGGATAACTACCTCCGCGCAAAAGCTGAGGGTGAGAATATCCGTCGTCGTGCTGCTGAGGATGTTTCTAAGGCGCATAAGTTTGCGATTGAGAGTTTTGCTGAGCATCTCGTGCCAGTAACAGACAGTTTGTACGCAGCCTTGAACGCAGAGGCGGTCGATGCAAAAGCCTTTAAAGAAGGCTTGGAGATCACTCTCAAGCAGTTGCTCTCCGCCTTTGAAAAGGGTCGCATGACTGAGATTAATCCTGCTGTGGGTGACAAGTTTGACCCTCACCACCATCAGGCGATTGCTTCCGTACCATCGGATCAAGAGGCTAATACCGTGGTTTCAGTGCTTCAGAGGGGTTATTCCATCGCCGATCGCATTTTGCGCCCAGCTTTGGTAACCGTGAGCGCACCCAAATAAGCCATTTAAACCTCTAAATTAGGGGTTTTTCACCAAAAAGCGGGATAAAAAGGCAGAAATCTGCCTTTTTTGCATTTTTAGCCCTTGAATTCCCTCTTTTTGACCCCATTTATTGAATATCGATTTATTCGCAGTTTTACGAAATTACACATAACTTAATTTTTGGAGCCATTATGGGAAAGATTATCGGAATTGACTTAGGAACCACAAACTCGTGCGTTTCCGTTGTTGAAAACAATGCACCTAAAGTTGTCGAGAACGCAGAAGGCGGCCGTACAACTCCATCCATCATTGCTTACGTTGAAGACGGCGAAGTATTGGTTGGCGCACCTGCAAAACGCCAATCAGTTACCAACCCTAAAAACACTATCTACGCAGTGAAGCGTTTGATGGGTCGCAAATTTACTGATGCTGAAGTGCAAAAAGATATTGGCTTGATGCCTTACAAAATTATTCAAGCTGACAACGGTGATGCTTGGGTTGAAGCACGTGATAAAAAAATGGCACCACAACAAGTGTCAGCCGAAATCTTGCGCAAGATGAAAAAGACAGCCGAAGACTATCTCGGCGAAGAAGTAACTGAGGCAGTGATTACTGTTCCTGCTTACTTCAATGACAGCCAACGTCAAGCAACTAAAGATGCTGGCCGTATTGCTGGTTTAGATGTCAAGCGCATCATCAATGAGCCAACTGCAGCAGCGCTGGCATTTGGCCTCGACAAGCAAGACAAAGTAGATCGCAAGATTGCTGTGTATGACCTGGGTGGCGGTACATTCGACGTCTCCATCATTGAAATCGCTAACGTTGACGGTGAGAAGCAGTTCGAAGTGCTCTCTACTAACGGCGACACCTTCTTGGGTGGTGAAGACTTTGACCAACGCATCATTGATTGGATCATTGCTGAGTTCAAGAAAGAGCAAGGCGTAGATTTGAGCAAAGACGTATTGGCATTACAACGTTTAAAAGACGCTGCTGAAAAAGCCAAGATCGAGCTGTCATCTGCACAACAAACTGAAATCAATTTGCCATACGTGACTGCTGATGCAGGCGGTCCTAAGCATTTGAATTTGAAGTTAACTCGCGCTAAGTTGGAGTCTTTGGTAGAAGAGTTGATCAGCCGTACAGCCGGCCCTTGCTTAACTGCAATTAAAGACGCTGGCGTAAATGCGGCTGACATCGATGACGTGATTTTGGTTGGCGGTCAAACTCGTATGCCTGCAGTTCAGGACAAGGTTAAAGAGATTTTCGGCAAAGAGCCACGTAAAGACGTGAACCCAGACGAAGCGGTTGCTGTTGGTGCCGCGATTCAGGGCTCTGTATTGTCTGGCGATCGTAAAGACGTGTTGCTCTTGGACGTAACTCCATTGTCATTGGGTATCGAAACCTTGGGCGGCGTAATGACCAAGATGATTCCGAAGAACACGACTATTCCTACCAAGCATTCACAGGTGTACTCCACAGCGGAAGACAACCAGCCTGCTGTAACGATTAAGTGTTTCCAGGGTGAGCGTGAGATGGCTGCTGCCAACAAATTACTCGGCGAGTTTAATTTGGAAGGTATTGCTCCAGCACAACGCGGTATGCCACAAATTGAAGTGACCTTTGATATTGATGCCAACGGTATTTTGCACGTAACTGCAAAAGACAAAACAACGGGCAAAGAGAACAAGATCACCATTAAGGCAAACTCTGGTTTGACTGAAGAAGAAATTTTGCGCATGGTGAAAGATGCTGAAGCGAATGCCGATGAAGATAAGAAAGCATTGGAGCTAGTAACAGCGCGTAATACTGCTGATGCATTAGCTCACTCAACCAAGAAAGCCTTGGAAGAGCATGGCTCCGCTTTAGAAGCTTCTGAGAAAGAAGTGATCGAAGCTGCCTTGAAAGAATTGGATGAGGCAATCAAGGGTAGTGATAAAGCTGCTATTGAAGCTAAGACTGAGGCTTTGGGTAAAGCTAGTCAGAAGTTAGGCGAAAAAGCCATGGCTGCTGAACAAGCTAAAGCTGGTGGTGCCGCTCCTGGCGCAGCTCCTGGTGGCGCGCAAGCTGCTGCTCCGGATGCTGACGTAGTGGATGCGGATTTCAAAGAAGTGGATGACAAGAAGTAATCCCTTATATTGAAAGCCATGTAACGTAGTTTAGAAGTACTTAAATAACAAGTCGGCCTCGTGCCGACTTGTGTCATTCAGGTTGTTGAGAGGAATTTTGTGCCTAAAAGTAAACGCGATTATTACGAAGTGCTTGGTGTTGCGAAAGGTGCCAGCGATGAGGAGCTAAAAAAGGCTTATCGGAAAATGGCGATGAAACATCACCCCGATCGCAATCCCGATAGCAAAACAGCGGAAGCGCAATTCAAGGAAGTTAAAGAGGCGTACGAAACCCTCACTGATCCAAACAAGCGCGCTGCTTATGATCAGTACGGTCATGCAGGCGTGGACCAATCCAGCGGCTTCGGCGGTGGTGGGTTTGGTGGCGGTGGCTTTGCAGATGCCTTCGGCGATATCTTCGGCGATATCTTTGGCCAAGGTGGTGGACGTCAGTCAGGGCCACAGGTTTATAAGGGCGCTGATTTACGTTACAACATGGAAATCACTCTTGAGCAAGCTGCCGAGGGTTACACCACTCAAATTCGGGTGCCAAGCTGGAGTGACTGCAAGCCATGTCACGGTACTGGCGCAGAGCCTGGTAGCAAAGCTGAAAGATGTACTACTTGCGATGGTCATGGCCAAGTTCGTGTCCAGCAGGGCTTCTTCTCAATGCAACAAACTTGCCCCAAGTGCCGCGGTACTGGTGAGTACATTCCTAAGCCATGCAAAACTTGCCATGGTAGCGGTAAACATAAAGAACAAAAAACACTCGAAATCAAAATTCCTGCGGGTATTGATGATGGCATGCGCGTGCGCTCAGTTGGTAACGGCGAGCCAGGCGTAAATGGCGGACCATCTGGCGATCTTTACGTAGAAGTCAGAGTTAAGGCCCATAAAGTATTTGAGCGCGATGGCAGTGACCTGCATGTACAAATGCCGATCTCTTTTGCAACCGCGACGATTGGTGGCGACATTGAGGTGCCAACGCTTTCAGGGCGCGTCGAGTTTCCGATTCCTGAGGGAACGCAGACTGGCAAAACATTCCGTTTGCGTAACAAGGGCATCAAAGGTTTGCGATCCACAATGGTCGGCGATCTCTTTGTACATATTGCCGTTGAGACTCCAGTAAAGCTAACTGATGAGCAGAAAAAATTACTGCAAAAGTTTGATGACAGCTTGAAGTCTGGTGGTGACAAACACAACCCACATCAAAAGGGTTGGTTTGATGGTGTGAAGAGTTTCTTTAGTTAACTAGTAGCTAAAGCTTATCCAGCAAAGCCGTGTTCGGGGCCGGGAAATTTTCCGGATTTCACTTCTCGAACATAGGCTTTGACTGCTGCCTCAATAGAGGCATGACCATCTAAAAAGTTTTTAACAAACTTTGGTGGCTTTCCAGGGCTGATGCCCAGCATATCTTGCAGAACTAATACTTGACCAGAGCAATCTCCCCCTGCGCCAATTCCAATTGTCGGAATGGAAAGCGACTCGGTAATCAGCTTACCCAATGAAGATGGAATTGCTTCGAGCACAATCATTTGCGCACCAGCTTGCTCGCAAGCAATCGCTTGTTCGAGCATCAAGCTTGCAGCATCTTTAGATTTACCTTGAACCTTATAGCCACCCAGAATGTGAACGGACTGTGGCAATAAACCCAAGTGCGCACAAACAGGAACACTACGTTCTACTAAATACTGAATGATGTCGATTTGCCAATCACCACCTTCAAGCTTGACCATATCGGCGCCAGCACGCATAAGTTCTGCTGCTGAATCTAGCGCTTGAACAGGATCGCCGTAGCTTGCAAAAGGAAGGTCGGCAATGATAAAGGCGTGAGAGTTGGCACGAGCCACACATTCGGTGTGATACGCCACTTGCTCTACGGTTACGGGTGTTGTGCTGGAGTGGCCTTGGATCACATTGCCCAGGGAGTCCCCAATCAGAATGGTTTCCACTCCACAGCGATTTAACAAGGCTGACATTGTTGAATCGTATGCTGTCAGCATAGTAATTTTTTCACCCTCAGTACGCATGGCGAGGAGTTTAGAAATCGTAATTGGCTTTTCGCCTTGTAAGTAACCCATGGCGTGAGTTTAATGAATTAATGCGCTGATTGGCTATAAACGTCTTTTTCACCGCAATTACAGTTGCGGCAAGGGAGTTTTTCGATGCGCTGATCCGCTACATTGGGTAAATAGGCCTTGAGTTCGCCCCAGTTGGGCAAAAAGAAATCCGGGGCAATTTCCAGTAAAGGTAGAAGGACAAAAGAGCGCTCAATGATTCTGGGGTGAGGAATAGTGAGTTCGGTATCTGTTTGGGATACGCCCTCAAAGGCCAGAATATCCAGATCAATCGTGCGGGGTGCATTGGCGTAAGGGCGCTCACGACCAAATTCTTGTTCAACTGCTTGGCAGACGTGTAATAAGCCATAAGGGCTTAATTGCGTTTCAATTTCAATGACTGCATTAATGTAGTCGCCACCAGTAGCTTGGAAAGGCGCACTTTGATAGAAACAGCTTTTGGCCAGGATTTGGAGTTCACAGCGCTGCGCAAGGCACACAATCGCGTCAGTAATGAGCTGACGCGTGTCACCGATATTTCCACCAAATCCAATAAAAGCTCGAGCCATGCTCATTCCAAACGAGAGAAAACCACACGAAACTACAGAACTACTTTACTGAATTTTTCTCAAGTCTGCTTAGTCTGCTGCACCTTCAGTGGGCGTGGCTACTTTGGCTTTTCTACGACGACGTCGTTTTGTGGGTGAGGCGCTATTACCAGCCTCATTTTTGACGCTAGACATCAAGGCTTCCTGGCCTGCTGGATCAGTAGCGATGAAGTCAGTCCACCATTGACCTAGGGATGGGCTTTTCTCGCCGGTGGCGCAGCGCAACAACATAAAGTCGTAGCCTGCTCTAAAGCGCGGGGATTCAATCAGGCGATAAGGGTAGCGTCCAACACGCTTTTCAAAGCGGGGCTGCATAGACCAGATTTCTCGCATGTCGCTTTCGAAACGACGTTGAATCACCATGCCACTACTTTGGCTTGCAATGGTTTCATCCATTGCATCATGCAGGGCTGGAATATTGGAAACCCCTTTGGCAATATTCTTTTTCCAATTACTCAGCAGGTCTGGCCACAGTAGAGTGGCAAACAAAAATCCTGCGGAAACACTTTTGCCAGATTGAATACGTTGGTCGGTATTCGCGAGAGCAATGCGAACAAAATCATTTGCTTCTTTTGAATCTGCGCTTTTATCTAGGATGTGATCAAGTAAGGGCAGTAGGCCGTGATGCAGTCCTGCATCTTTCAAGCCTTGAATCGCAGCCCATGAGTAACCCGACATGAGTAGCTTAAGGATTTCATCAAAGAGGCGGGCAGATGGAACATCATGAATCAACTTGCCTAATTTAGCGATGGGCGCGCGTGTTGCTGCATCTAAGGTAAAGCCGGTCTTTGCTGCAAAACGAACGGCCCGCAACATGCGAATCGGATCTTCACGATAGCGTTTAGCAGGATCACCAATCATGCGCAGCGTTTTCTTCTGCATGTCAGCCATACCGCCGTGATAGTCGAGCACGGTCTCTGTAGCTGGATCGTAGTACATCGCATTTATGCTGAAATCCCTCCGAGCAGCATCTTCATGTTGGCTGCCCCAGACGTTATCTCGTAGGATGCGGCCATTTTCGGCTACGTGCTCGCCAGCGTTTTCCAGTAAGGCTCTGAAGGTTGAGACCTCAATGATTTCAGGTTGTCCTTTACCAAAGAAAGTCACGTGCACAATCTGAAAGCGACGACCAATCAGGCGTGCTTTACGGAACAACCTTTGTACTTGCTCGGGCGTGGCATTGGTTGCCACATCGAAATCCTTGGGGCCGATACCTAAAGCTAAATCTCGTACTGCACCGCCGACAATAAAAGCATCATAGCCAGCTTGCTGCAATGTTTGGGTCACCTTCACTGCATTTTTGGATAGCAAATGCGGGTCAATGCGATGAGATTTTTTGGGGATTCGTTTCGGTGCACCCGAGTTATGGGCTGCAGTATGTCGGACCATTGGGTCGCGACGCAAAATACGTTTAATAAATTTGGTAATCATGCAAACAGTTCAAGTATGGGCCAGTGACGTTTTAAGGCTTCATCACGTAGGCGAGCATCTGGATTGGTAGCAACCGGGTTGCTGACTTTTTCCAGGAGAGGTAAATCATTCATAGAGTCTGAATAAAAATAACTTTGTGGCAATTGGTCTAATGCGAGATTTTGTGTGGCAAGCCAATCATGCACCCGTTGAATCTTGCCTTCCCGAAAACTCGGGATGCCTTTAACTTCGCCAGTGAAATCGGCGAGCGGGTTGTCTCCTGCGGTGGCAGGTTCAGTTGCTACGAGATGTTCGATGCCAAAACTTTCTACGATTGGGCGAGTAACAAAGCTGTTGGTTGCAGTCACTACACAACAAAGATCACCGGCATCTTGGTGGCGCTTTACTAAATCAAGCGCTTGTTGACGTAGCTGGCCAGTAATTACTTCTTGCATAAACGCGTCATGCCATTCTTTGAGCTGCGCGCGAGAATGCTCTGAGAGCGGCTTTAAAGCAAAGCGTAAGAACTCCTGAATATTGAGCTTACCGTCTTTGTAATCTTGATAGAAACGTTCATTTTGCTGTGCATAGTATTTGCTATCTACAACGCCAATGCGTGCCAAGAACTGACCCCATTCGTAATCGCTATCGCAGGGTAGTAGTGTGTGGTCTAGGTCGAAAAGGGCTAATTGGGTCACGAATTGAATATGAATTAATTTATTTTGGCTGCAACAGCTCTCGTACGAGAGGCAAGGTGACAGCACGTTTTGTTTCTAGTGAATAAGCATCCAAAGCATCAATCAAGGCCATGAGGTTCGGCATATCGCGGTAAAAGCGATTTAACAGCCAAGGCAATACATCTGGCGATAAAACCAAGCCGCGCGCTTGCGCCGCTTGTTGTAAGGCTTCTATTTTCTCATCATCACCCAAAAGATGAGTTTGAAAGATCAAACCCCATCCTAGGCGGGTGCGAAGGTCCTCTCTGAGCCTTAAAGCGCCTGGGGCTGCATTGCCTGACATAAAAATATGTACAGCTTTGCTGCCCTGAATCGCGTTCAGAATGCGAAATAAAGACGCCACCAAGCGCTCATCAAGTCGATCCACATCATCCACAGTGATTACAGAGGGTTTATCGCTTGCGCAGAGGGCGGAGAGCTTATCTTCCAAGCGCACCCAGGAAACCGGCTCACTAGGGGTGAGTGGGAAATGCTCCAAGCTCAATTCCTGGGCAGCGTCACCAATAGCGCTAAGCAAATGGGTGCGACCAGAGCCCTCTGGCCCCCACCAATAGATCCAGCGTTGATTTAGGGGATTCTCGCTAGCCTCTCTTGGGGCATTCATTTCCCAAGACTTAGTTAAAGCCAGCAAGGTGGAGTGCAGCGCCACATTCTCGCCGGCTAAAAAATTACTTAAGCTGGGTTTAGGGGTATGACCAATATCGAGCGCAAATTGTTTTGGTAGTGAGGGGCTATTCATTGCTACAAAAATTTACTTTTGATACCAGGGGCTTTGGGTATACCGTGACCAGCCATATTGCAGAAGTACTAAACTCACTGCGCTGATTGGCAATGCCAGCAGCACGCCAAAGAAGCCAAATAATTTTCCAAAGAACAGCAAGGCAAAGAGAACAGCGACGGGATGCAAGCCAATCCGCTCGCCCACAAGGCGCGGCGTGAGGAAGAAGCCTTCAATGAATTGGCCCAGTCCATATAGCACCAAGACACCAATAATTGCGCCGCCAGGACCAAACTGCAAAAGGGCTGCCAGAACTGCTAGTGTGAAGCCTATGGTGATGCCGATATAAGGAATCACAATCATGATGGCAGTAAAGACTCCTAAGGCTACAGCTCCTTTAACTCCAATGATGCTCAATCCAACACTGTAGAAAACGGACATGATCGATATGACGATGAGCATGCCCCTGAGGTATTGGGAGAGCAAACCATCAGCATGCATTGCGAGGTGATGAACAGTTTCTTGCGCACGAGCTGGAACGATCGATTTGACTAGTTTGAAAAAATGGTCCCAGTCGATCAATAGATAAAACATTACAAATAGCGTCAGCACTGCATTAACGAATCCTGTAACAACTGAGCTACCTGACATGAATACTGTTTCCAGTGTGGAAGTCATTAGCGCGTCGGAGTTGTCATTGAGGTGTGTAGTAATTTTTTGGGTGGCGGTCGACTTGAAGGTGCCCCAATCCACATTAATATGAAAATCATTCAATTTGGGCTCAAGCCAGGCTTGGGTGTTTTGAATCCAAATTGGAAACTGAGCCTTTATGAGGGGAATTTCAGTTTTGAGGAGGTTAATAAACAGGCTCAAGATCAAAAAACACACCCCTAGGCCAATAACCATGGCAATCCCAGCGGCGGCTGCGCGGGGTAGGCGATGCCTCTCAAGCCATAGGCAAACTGGGCGTAGGGCGTAAGCCAGAATAAATGCAGTCAGAAAAGGGATAAAAATTTCAGCCATCGCGCTCGAATCCTCTAGAATTCAGTGATTCTACCGACCAAGTAGTGTTTTTTACTAATCTTCTATCTCTGCCATGAACTCATCTACCAATTCTTCCTCAAAAGGCCTTTCCTACCGTGACGCTGGTGTCGATATTGACGCTGGGGATGATTTGGTGGATCGCATCAAGCCTTTGGCCAAGAAAACCATGCGTGAGGGCGTGTTAGCTGGGATTGGTGGCTTTGGCGCCCTGTTTGAGGTGCCAAAACGCTATAAAGAGCCAGTACTGGTATCTGGGACTGACGGCGTTGGTACAAAACTCAGATTAGCCTTTGAATGGAATCGTCACGATACGATCGGCCAGGATTTGGTGGCGATGAGTGTGAACGATATTTTGGTTCAGGGTGCTGAACCCCTCTTTTTCTTGGATTACTTTGCCTGCGGCAAACTCACTGTAGATACTGCCGCTACGGTAGTTGGCGGAATTGCTAAGGGTTGTGAGTTGTCTGGTTGTGCATTGATTGGTGGCGAAACAGCTGAGATGCCTGGTATGTACCCTCCAGGTGAATATGACTTAGCGGGCTTTGCTGTTGGTGCGGTTGAGAAATCCAAAATCATTACTGGCGCAACGATTGCTCCTGGCGATGCCGTTTTGGCAATTGCCTCGAGTGGCGCGCATTCGAATGGTTATTCATTAGTTCGCAAAATTATTGAGCGTGCGGGCGCTAAGCCAACCGATGATTTAGGTGGTCGCTCCTTGGGTGATGTGGTGATGGCTCCTACGCAAATTTATGTGAAACAGTTGCTCAAGTTGATCGGAGAGATCAATGTGAAGGGCATGGCGCACATCACTGGTGGCGGCTTAGTGGACAACGTGCCACGCGTACTCCCAGAAAATACGCAAGCTGTATTGCATCGCGATAGCTGGCAAATGCCAGAGCTCTTCCGTTGGTTGCAAATGAAGGGTGGCGTAGCAGATGCAGAAATGGTGCGCGTATTTAACTGCGGTATTGGCATGGTGGTGATTGTGTCTGCTGATCAAGCGGATGTTGCAATCCAATCACTCAAGGCAGAAGGTTTGCATGCTTGGACTGTAGGCGAGGTTGTAGAGCGCCCTACTGGTGCACCACAAACAATCGTTATTTAATACTCGGTAAAAGCCTATTTATTTAGGCTTTGCTTGCAGTACTCCAGGGCCGCATTCAACTCGTCTGGGTTGAAAGGGTCAAATGTTTTTCTTCCGGCAATTGCGCGCAACCAAGTTAACTGTCGTTTGCCAAGCTGTCTAGTCGCCGCTAGGGCTTTGTAGCGCATTTCAGCTTGATCTACTTCTCCTGATAAATATTCCCAGACTTGTCGATACCCAACCGAGCGAATGGCAGGCAGATCACTATGCAGATCTGGATTCTTTCTGAGTAACTCAACTTCCTCTAGTAGCCCACCGACCAGCATTTCATCAAATCTTTTTTCTAAGTTCTGATGCAGGCGAGAGCGATCACTTGGTTCTAATGAGATCAGGTCAATCCACTCTGGAATGGATGAACCTTCTCGGCCATCTTCGCTTGGCGAATCTGCCAACAGCTCTGACATGGGTTTGCCGGTAATTTCATAAACCTCTAGAGCACGCTGTACACGTTGAGAGTCATTGGGCTGTAAACGTGCAGCGGTAACAGGGTCCACTTTAGTTAGTTCAGAATGCATCGCAGGCCAGCCAATCGCTTTGCCTTGCTCATCGAGACGGGCGCGGATTTCTGGATCCGCGGGTGGGAGAGAGGATAGGCCATATGCCCATGCACGCCAATACAACATCGTGCCACCTACCACTACAGGTATATTTCCGCGCTCTCGAATTTCCTGACACAGTCGCTTAGCATCATTTGCGAAGCGCGCTGCTGAATAGGATTCGGTGGGATCCAAGATATCGATCAAGTGGTGCTGAACCGCAGCTTGTTCTGCTTTGGTTGGTTTGGCGCTACCAATATCCAAACCGCGATACACCAAGGCGGAGTCCATACTGATTAATTCAACGGTTTGACCATTAGATTTAGCATGCTCTGCCAATGCCATTGCGAGATAGGTTTTGCCTGCGCCTGTGGGACCAACAATACACAGTATGGGTGGCTGAACAGATGGATGCGTAGGCTGAATGTGAAGTTCAGTTTGCATGCCCCATTATAGGAATGAAATGCCACAATCGGTATTGCTAGCCTGTTAATATCCTTGCAACTAATACATGGAGCACGATTTGATCGATACCTTATTGCAGTTAGGTGATTTGCTTTTGCACATTGATCGTCATTTAGATGTGGTGATTCAGCAATATGGTTATTGGGCTTATGGCCTACTCTTTGCTATTGTTTTTGCCGAGACTGGTTTAGTGGTTGCCCCATTCTTACCGGGCGATTCCCTTCTGTTTATCGCAGGCGCCTATTGCGCCACCGAACATTTCAATCTTTGGACTCTTTGCATTGGATTGTTAATCGCCGCCATTGCTGGCAATACCGTGAACTACTTTATTGGTCGCTGGATTGGCGAAAGAATTTTTAGTAGTCAATCACGCTGGATTGATCAGGCGGCTTTGCGTAAGACGCATTCTTTTTATGAGAAGCATGGTGGAAAGACGATTATCGTAGCCCGCTTTCTGCCAATCATTCGCACCTTTGCACCTTTTGTTGCTGGCGTTTCAGCAATGAACTTCTCTCGCTTCCAGTTATTCAATGTGACTGGCGCACTCTTGTGGGTCTTTGGTTTAGTTGTTGCCGGTTACTTCTTTGGCAACATCCCCATCATTCGCCAAAACCTAAATGTGATCGTGTTGATTGGTATTGGTGCTGCAGCTATTCCAATTGTGCTGGCCGCGCTATACAAAATATTTCAACGCAAACAGAAATAGGAATGCTCAATAAGGCTGCTTAGTGCAGCTTGGTTTGACTTTCAAGCGTGGCAATGTGCTCCCGAATATCTGACACGTCTTCTGCGCCAGGCATTTCGCTTAAGTAGTGATGTAGATCCGCTATCGCAGGACGAACGTACTCTAGCTGCGCAAAGATCAAGCCACGATCACGAACCTCCTCGACTGAATCTGGCAACAAAATGACTAGACGCTCTTGAATGCCCAGTAGTCGCTCCCAGCGCTCATCTTCTGAATAAATCATTTTGAGATTTCTCATAAAGCGCGAGAGGATTTCTCGCGAGCTAGAGGCGCGCAAGAAGATGTTGAGTGGCAGGCTGAGTTCACCGCGATAACCTTTGGCATCGAGGTATGGGTCGAGCATCTCTTGCAATTGATTTTTTGAAAGGGATTCGCCATTCAATGGATCCATGATGATTTCCCCTTGTTGCAAGGAGATGCGCATCATGAAGTGATTCGGAAAAGACACCCCGCGAATATTCAAACCAATTTGCTGACCCAATTCCATCATTAAGATGGCTAGAGAAATCGGAATGCCACGACGATTCTCAATGATCTGATGCAGATAAGAATTCTCAGGTGCGTAGAAGTCATTTGGGTTAGGACCAAATCCCAGCTCGTTATAAAAGAAATGCTTCAGCAACTGTAGGCGTTGAATAGGTGGCGTATCTGGAGTAATACGTTGCTTAAGTTTGTTGCCCCACTGATCGATCTGATCCAGCACTCCCTGAACATCGAGGTCAGGGTAGGCATGTTGTGCAACCGCTACCGTCGCCTCGGTTAAGGGAAAGTGCTCGTCTTCAGCAACGAGGGATGTGAAATAGTCGAGTTGTTGTGTTGGCATAAAAGCTATTTTGCATGACGCAGGAATTTTTGCCAGCGAATGCCGACAAGACCTAAAGCGGCAAAATAAACCACTGCAGCAGCAGCTAGCCAAGCAGCCACTAACCCCACACGAGTCCAGGGGGTAGATTGAAGCGCTATCCAATCATGCGCCGAGGCTGCGTAATACAGTAGGAATGCAAAAGGAATTAGGGCCAGCAATAACTGCCCTAGATACTTAAGCCACGCAGAGCTAGGTAGGGCGCCGCGTCGATGCAGGCCTACCCACAGGAGCATTGCGTTCAGACAGGCGCCAGTACCAACGGAGAGTGCAAGACCGGCATGCCCCAACCAAGGAACAAAAACTAAATTGGCTAATTGGGTCGCCACTAAGACCAGTAAGCCAATCTTTACTGGCGTGCGGATATCTTGCCGTGAGTAAAAGCCGGGAGCCAAGATCTTCACCAAAATGAGGCCAATAAGTCCAACACCATAAGCTGCCAATGCCCGCTGCGTCATTAAGACGTCCAAGGCATTGAACTTGCCGTAGTGATACAGCACTGCTGCCAGTGGCTCACCAAAAATAAAGAGCGCAATTGCGCAAGGGGCGGCTAGCAAAAAGGTCAGTTGCAATCCCCAAATGAGAAGTTCACCAGCATGTACTAAATCATTTTTTGCATTTGCCTTACTCAGGCTTGGCAGCAAAACTGTTCCTAGAGCCACACCTAAGAGGGCCGTTGGAAATTCCATCAGGCGATCCGCATAAGACAACCAGGACACACTACCGGCTTGTAAGCGAGAAGCAATATTGGTATTGATGATGAGGGAAATCTGAGCAACAGAAACTGCAAACACCGCAGGGCCCATTAATTTCATGACGCGCCTTGCATCCGGATTTCTAATGGCTGCTGTGATGGCGCCCGGCAAGAGACCCACTTTAGGTAGTAAACCTAGGCGAGATAGCGCTGGAACCTGAATGGCGAGCTGCAAGAAGCCGCCTAAGAGCACGCCGATGCTCAGAGCGTAAATTGGCTGATCCAAATGGGGCGCCAAAAAGATAGCACTCCCGATGAGGGCTAAGTTGAGTAAAACTGGGGTAAATGCCGGAATGGCAAAGCGGCCAAAGGTATTGAGGATCCCAGCTGACAGGGAAACCATGGAAATGAGGCCAATATAGGGGAACATGATCCGAGTCATGACTACGCTTGCCTCGTAGGCTGGACCGCCCTCAAAGCCTGTAGCAATCGCCAGAATGAACAGGGGGGCGCCGATAACCCCCAGGAGTACCGTGAGCAGCAAAGCCCAAAATAAGAGCGTAGCAACGGCATTTACGAGGATTTGGGACTGCTTTACCTCGCCTTGGCTCGAGATTTCTCCCAAAATAGGGACAAATGCCTGAGAAAAGGCCCCCTCGGCAAAGAGTCGACGAAGCAAATTAGGTAGTCTGAAAGCCACATTAAAGGCATCTGTCCACTCTGAAGCCCCAAAACTACGGGCAATCAGGGTCTCCCGGAGAAGTCCGGTGATCCTGGAGAGCATTGTGAGGGAGCTGACCTTGGCGGCAGCGGAAAGCAGATTCATGGGCTAATTTTCCCCTATTTATCAAGCGACTGGGCTTTTTTAGTCCTTTAATGTAAAATCTTGGGTTTTGGTGAGTCAGCTTACAAATTTGGCGAACCCACGCAGATTTTCAGTTAATCGTATTTTGTAATTTTTATAGAGCAAGGTTTAAAGATGGCCAATACCGCACAAGCGCGTAAACGCGCACGGCAGGCAGTAAAACAGAATGAACACAACTCCAGTTTGCGTTCAAAGCTTCGCACTTCCATTAAGGCAGTTCGCAAAGCAATTGAAACTGGCGACAAGGCTGCTGCAGCCAAAGTGTTCGCAGCAACTCAGTCAACAATCGACAAGATTGCTGATAAAAAGATTGCTCACAAAAATACTGCATCACGTCAGAAGTCACGTTTGTCTGCAGCTATCAAGGCAATGGCAGCGTAAGACTTTTATAGTTTTAGGCAGGCTCTAGAGTAATCTGAGTCTAAGCCCGCTCCTTATCAGAGCGGGTTTTTGTTTTTAGGACTGGGATCGTGAATTCGGTTCGAATTCACAGGCTTCTTCGATTGGTAGGCTGTTGTCTTTGGCAAAGTTCATGACAAAGTCGAGTGCTCTCGGATCAAGGTCTCTTAGTCTGGTATCAATAACAACGCATTTCACTTTTGCAATAACCACTGGTCTGACATAAGGCGAGTAAGTGAAGCGGGGGTCGCCAGCGTCGCCTGGCGGGCGAAAAGTGGCCATCACTCCGCAAAGACGTTCGGCCCAGTCGCTGGGGCGAAAAGGTTTGCCAGAAGTTGTAATGCCTTGAATAAAAAGCTTTTTGTGGTTCAAGTTGGCGTAGAAATCGTTGTAAGGAATCAGTGTTGCTCAGCCCTCAAGCTTAACAGTCTGCGAAGGCCTTAAGATGAGTTTAGGAACTATTTTCGTGCAGTTCGATGCTCCAAACAAAAAATGCAAGCTAAAACTCTAGTAGAAAGCTCAACAATGACATCTTTGGCAAAGCCTCAAGTGCCTGGCCAGGTTAAGCATTACTTGCAGTTTGCTGACCTGACACGCGAAGAGTACGACTATCTCCTGAAGCGCTCTGCTTGGCTCAAGACCAAGTTCAAAAGCTATGAGACTTGGCATCCCTTACACGATCGCACTCTGGCGATGATCTTTGAGAAGCATTCGACTAGAACTCGCCTTTCGTTTGAAGCGGGCATACACCAGCTTGGCGGGCATGCCGTATACCTGAACACCCGTGACACCCAGTTGGGTCGTGGCGAGCCTGTAGAGGACGCTGCGCAGGTGATTTCCAGGATGACTGACATCATCATGATCCGCACTTTTGGCCAAGAGATTATTGAGCGCTTTGCTGCGAATTCTCGCGTGCCCGTGATCAATGGCCTAACTAATGAATACCATCCTTGCCAAGTATTAGCCGATATCTTTACCTTTGTAGAGGCACGCGGTCCGATCCAAGGTAAAACAGTTGCTTGGGTGGGTGATGCCAATAACATGGCTTACACCTGGATTCAGGCGGCGGAGTGCTTGGACTTTCAAATACGTTTCTCTGCCCCTGGCGGTTATCAGTTAGATAGCTCCAGATTGACTGAGAAAGCTTTAAAGCACCTGACAATTTGCGCCGATCCAAAAGACGCCTGCAAAGGTGCTGACTTAGTTACTACGGATGTATGGACCAGTATGGGCTATGAGGATGAAAATACTTCTCGTATGACTGCTTTTAAAGACTGGATGGTGGATGAAGAGTTGATGTCTTTGGCCAAGCCAGATGCTTTGTTTATGCATTGCTTGCCAGCACATCGAGGTGAAGAGGTTTCTGCAGAAGTGATTGATGGCCCTCAAAGCATTGTTTGGGAAGAGGCTGAAAATCGTTTGCATGTTCAAAAGGCTTTGATGGAGTATTTACTCTGTGGCCGTCTGGATTAATTGTTTAAGTAATTTGTTTTGGTTCATTTTTAATTGAAAAGAAATCATGTCTGATATTAAAAAAGTAGTTCTAGCGTATTCCGGTGGTCTTGACACTAGTGTGATCTTGAAGTGGCTTCAAGATACGTATCAATGTGAGATCGTTACCTTTACTGCCGATTTAGGCCAGGGTGAAGAGCTTGAGCCAGCGCGTGCTAAAGCACTCCAGTTTGGCATCAAGCCAGAAAATATTTTTATCGATGACCTGCGTGAAGAGTTTGTGCGTGACTTTGTATTCCCCATGTTCCGCGCTAATACGATTTACGAAGGTGAGTATCTTTTAGGTACTTCCATCGCACGCCCATTGATCGCTAAGCGTCAAATTGAAATTGCTCGTCAGACTGGTGCAGACTCTGTTTCTCATGGCGCTACTGGTAAGGGCAATGACCAGGTGCGTTTTGAGCTGGGTTACTACGCACTTGAGCCGGGAATCAAAGTAATCGCTCCATGGCGTGAATGGGATTTGCTCTCTCGTGAAAAATTGATGGCCTATGCAGAAAAGCACGGCATCCCAGTTGAGATGAAGCATAAGCAAGGCGGCTCACCATATTCTATGGATGCCAACTTATTACATATCAGCTATGAAGGTCGTCATCTCGAGAACCCAAATGCTGAAGCAGAAGAATCCATGTGGCGTTGGACGGTGTCTCCTGAGAAGGCTCCCGACGCCCCAGAAATTATTGAAATTGAATTCCGTGCTGGTGATCCAGTGGCAATCAATGGCAAGGCATACAAGCCACATGAGTTGTTAGCTGAACTCAATCGCATTGGCGGTATGCATGGCATTGGCCGTCTCGACTTAGTTGAGAACCGTTTTGTTGGCATGAAGAGCCGTGGTTGCTATGAAACTCCTGGCGGCACTATCTTGTTGAAAGCGCATCGCGGTATTGAGAGCATTACCTTGGATCGTGAAGTAGCTCACCTCAAGGATGACTTGATGCCACGTTACGCTAGCTTGATCTACAACGGTTTATGGTGGGCGCCAGAGCGCCTCGCATTGCAAACTTTGATTGATCACACTCAGCAAATGGTCAATGGTGTTGTGCGCCTGAAGCTCTATAAGGGATCTGTATCAGTAATCTCACGTGATTCAGCGAACACGCTGTTTGATCAGACTATCGCCACATTTGATGATGACGGTGGTGCGTATAACCAGGCTGATGCTGGCGGATTCATTAAGCTCAATGCTTTGCGCATGCGGATTGCTGAAACTGCAAGACGTAAGCGTGCTAAATAATTTAGATAAATAACTAAGCAGTAATTCAGATTAGAAAGAGTAAAGATGCAATTTGATCAAGTTTCTGTAGGCAAAAAAGCTAATGTATTTTTCGATGGTAAGTGCGTATCTCACACCGTGACTTTGCCAAACGGTGTTCGCAAGTCAGTTGGCGTAGTGTTGCCAAGCACTTTGCGTTTCGACCTCAGTACTAAAGAAGTTATGGAAGTGGTTGATGGCAATGCCTTTGTTAGCATCAACGGCGCTCCAGAAGTTGAGTTCAAGTCTGGCCAAAGCTGGGAAGTAGAGAAGGGTGGATATTTCATCATCCGTGCCGAGTCCCCAGTGCACTATGTTTGCCACTTTGAGTAAGTGAGTTGGTAAGCAGGGTGATAATTTCTCTGACGCTCAAAAGAAAACGCAGACCTTGGTCTGCGTTTTTTGTTTTATAGCTAAGAGCCACCTTTTATTTCTTGGGTAGCCCTTGAATGACTGTCCCTGGCACGATAACTCTCTCTGAGAACCACTGTTTATTCATCTCTAGTGCATAGCGTACTGCTGCCCTAGGGCAGTGGTTGTTAGTGGTCTCGGCTTGCATCTCTTCGATATTCACAATCTTGCCGTCATCAGCAATGAAAGCGATCGATAAAGGAATCTTGGTGTTGTTCATCCAAAAGCAATGTCCCGCCTTTTGTTCAAAGATAAAAAGCATGCCGGAGTTAGTAGGCATGTTGGTTCGATTCATGAGTCCAACTTCACGGGCCTTGGGTGTGTCCGCTAGCTCTGCCTGAATGCGATAGATTCCAGCTTTAAGTTCAATCGTAGGTAGGCCAACATTTTGCTGTGCAAATGCAGCACTTGAAAAGCTGCTGATAATCGCTGCCAATGAAAATACGAATTGTTTGATGTTGGGTAAGCGCATGATGTTTTAAGTGATTGGTGTGAGTGAGAGTAATTCTAAGGCAGCGCTGGTATGGCAGGAAAATACAGACGAAAAAAAACCCAGGAACAAGTCCTGGGTTTTAGTAATGATCTAAAGCAGATTAAGCTGCTTGGATATTAGTAGCTTGTTTGCCTTTAGGACCTTGGGTAATATCAAACGTTACCTTTTGGTTTTCCTTGAGGGTTTTGAACCCAGGCATTGTGATTGCGCTGAAATGCGCAAACAACTCTTCTTCACCATCATCAGGTTTGATAAAGCCAAAACCTTTTGCATCATTGAACCACTTAACAATTCCGGTCGCCATGCGAACTCCATTACATAAACT
>CANGNV010000014.1 GCA_947455485.1 Burkholderiaceae bacterium
ATTGTTGCTGCCATCAAATCTATAATCACCATTATGAAGTTGTTGACACTCGGCATCAATCATCACACAGCGCCGGTCGCCATTCGGGAAAAGGTCGCCTTTGACCCTGAATTTCTTCAAGAAGCGTTGCACGATCTTCGCCAACATCTGGTTGGCGCGAATCAGGCCGGCCTTCCAGAAGCCACAATTTTGTCGACCTGTAATCGTACTGAGGTTTATTGCGCCGCTAATGATGCTGATGCAGCCAGTCTTTTGCATGAAGCCACTTTTGATTGGCTAGCAAAAACTCAACAGCTCGCTCCAAGTAGTTTGGAGCCGCACATTTATTCGCTACCGCAATCAGATGCTGTACGTCACGCCTTTAGGGTGGCCTGTGGATTAGATTCCATGGTGATTGGTGAAACCCAAATCTTGGGTCAAATGAAAGATGCTGTGCGCACTGCAAATGATGCAGGCGTCCTTGGCACCTATCTCAATCAACTCTTTCAGAAAACTTTTGCTGTTGCGAAAGAAGTTCGTGGTTCCACAGAGATTGGCGCTCATTCGATTTCAATGGCGGCTGCCTCGGTTCGTTTGGCTGAACGTATTTTTGAAAGCATTGCCGACCAACGTGTTTTGTTTATCGGCGCTGGCGATATGATCACTTTATGTGCCACGCATTTCGTTGCACGTAAACCCAAGGCCGTTGCCATTGCCAATCGCACTATCGAGCGTGGACAAGAATTAGCGGACTCAATATCGATTCAGGATGTTGAAGCAGAATCTTTTAAGTTATCCGAGCTTCCCTCACGTCTTCATGAATTTGACATCATTGTTTCAAGCACTGCATCCTCACTGCCGATCATCGGCCTAGGTATGGTGGAGAGCGCGCTAAAACAACGTCGCCATAAACCGATGGTGATGATCGACTTAGCGGTACCCCGTGACTTTGAGCCAGAGATCGCTCGCTTAAATGACATCTATCTTTATACGGTGGATGATTTAGGTGTGATGATTCAGACTGGCGCCTCTTTACGTCAAGCCGCCGTGAGTCAAGCTGAAGCGATCATAGAAGATCGTGTTGGCAATTTCATGCACTGGATGCAAGGGCGTAAGACTGTCCCGCTGATTCAGGATATTCAGCAGCAAGGCGAATACCTCAGACAGCTTGAACTCGATCGCGCCATGAAACGATTGATGCGTGGCGATGACCCTCAAGAAGTTCTCAATGCTATGGCTCAGGGCTTAACCAATAAGTTCTTACACGGCTCATTACATGCTTTACAACATTCCAATGGCGCTGAGCGTGACGCCCTGATTAAGTTGCTTCCTAAATTATTCGCCTCGCACTCCAAGCTAGAAGACCATTAGATGAAGCCCAGCATGCGGGCTAAGCTAGACCACCTAGACACGCGCTTAGCCGAACTCAACTCCCTATTAACCACCGAAGAGTCCACGAAAGACATGGACAACTATCGCAAGCTTACGCGCGAGCATTCGGATATCGCTACTGTAGTGGAGCAATTTGGCTTATATAAACAAGCTGAGGCCGACGCACAAGCTGCAGAAGAGATGCGCAAAGATCCCGAGATGAAGGACTTTGCTGATGAAGAACAAAAACAAGCTCAAGCTACTATGGAAGAGCTTGAAGGCGCTCTTCAAAAACTCCTTCTGCCAAAAGATGTCAATGACGAACGCAATGTCTTTTTAGAAATTCGTGCGGGCACTGGTGGTGACGAGAGCGCGCTCTTTGCAGGCGACCTACTTCGCATGTATACACGATTTGCAGAACGCCAGGGCTGGAAAGTAGAGGTAGTGAATGCCGCCGAATCTGATCTTGGTGGATACAAAGAAGTGGTTCTTCGCTTAGTGGGCCAATCAGTGTATTCGCGTCTCAAGTTTGAATCCGGTGGACACCGCGTACAGCGCGTTCCCCAAACAGAAACGCAAGGACGTATTCATACATCGGCGTGCACTGTAGCAGTAATGCCCGAAGCCGATGAGCTGGAAGCTGTAAAGATTAATCCCGCCGAGCTGCGTATTGATACTTTTAGAGCTTCAGGCGCTGGTGGTCAGCATATTAATAAAACAGATTCGGCAGTGCGTATTACGCACTTGCCGACCGGTACGGTAGTGGAATGTCAAGATGATCGTAGTCAACACCGTAATCGTGAACAAGCAATGAAGGTTCTTGTTTCACGCATCATGGATGCGCGTGAACGTGAGAAGCATCAGCTCGAAGCCCAAACCCGAAAGTCCTTAATTGGCTCTGGCGATCGTAGTGACCGTATTCGAACCTACAACTTTCCGCAGGGGCGCATTACCGATCACCGTATTAACCTCACGCTCTATAAAATCGATGCCATGATGGATGGTGATCTTGATGATCTCTGCAATGCTTTGGCATCAGAACATCAAGCCGAACTTCTTGCAGCGCTTGGCGATAGTTAATACAAGCAGGATGAGTGACAGCCAATCTTTACGTGAATTAATTAGTAACTGCACATTGCCAGCCAATGAAGCGCGTATATTGCTGGCCCACCTACTGGAGAAATACTACCAACTACCACGCTCCGCTCTTCTATCGCGCGACGATATGACGCTGAATACAGCGGCACAAGAGGAATGGGAAAGCCTAATCTCAAGAAGAGTAAATGGCGAGCCTATAGCCTACATCTTGGGTAAGAAGGGTTTTCATAATATTGAGCTACAGGTAGGGTCTGGAGTACTTATCCCCCGCCCTGAAACTGAGCTCTTAGTCGACATTGCTATTGCTGAAATTGCCAATCTCAATAAACCCGTAAAAGTATTAGACCTAGGGACTGGTTCTGGCGCTATTGCACTCTCTATTGCAAGCGCAGCTCCAAATGCATCAGTAATTGCAACAGATCAATCAACTGAGGCTTTGGCAATTGCAATAAAAAATGCTGAATCATTGAATTTGACACAGCATGTCCAGTTTTTGCAGGGTAACTGGTATGAAGCACTGATTCAGCAAAGCCAGTTTGATGTGATTGTGAGTAATCCACCCTATATTGCTAATCAAGACCCCCATCTTGTTCAAGGAGACCTGCGGTTTGAGCCCTCATCCGCCCTCACCGATTATGGTAGCGGCCTTAGCTGCCTTCAAGCAATCATTTCAGATGCAGCTAAGTTCTTAAAGCCCGGGGGGCTGATTGCCGTCGAGCATGGGTTTGATCAATCTGAATCAGTCATCAATTTGATGAAAATTGCAGGTTTGGTCGATGTTCAGGCTCATCTCGATTTGGCAGGTCACTGCCGCGTAGCTTCAGGTAGAAATCGATCTTAAAGTCCCCAAAGGGAATTAACCCTTTTCTTCAGATAGCCTTAAAATTACCCTCATTAATAGTTATAAATCAAGATCACCTTACGGCGTCAATTTAGGAAAATATTATGGATACCAAAGCAAAAATTCAAGAAATCGTTACTAGTCATCCCGTTGTATTGTTTATGAAGGGCAACGCCCAGTTTCCACAATGTGGATTTTCTGGAAATGCTGTCAATATTTTGCGCTCATGTGGTGTAGATAAACTGCACACTGTCAATGTATTGGAAGATGCGGAGATTCGCCAGGGAATTAAAGAGTTCTCAAACTGGCCAACGATTCCTCAGCTCTACATCAACGGTGAATTCATTGGCGGCTCAGATATCATGACTGAAATGTTCCAAAGCGGTGAATTACAAACCCTAGTAAAAGCTTAGTCATTGAAACAGTAAAACAACAAGCAATCATTAGTGATATTCGATTTAAGCTCACTTCTTCTATTTGGCCTGCCATTTGGTTTATGCGCAGGCCTTTTAGTCTATGCGCTTAATTTACGCTCAGCACTTACACGAACTGAGCAACAAGCCCAAACTGAGTTAACACTTGCTACAAGTCTTCGAGCAGAGCGTGATCAGGCTTTACAAAATGCCATTCGACTTGAGGCTGCACTAGACTCTGAGCGTAAACAAGGTCTAGGCAGAATTGAATCCCTCAATGAAGCTAAAGAAGCGCTGACTAGCCAATTCAAAAATCTCGCCAATGAAATTTTGGAAGATAAGTCCAAGCGCTTTACTGAGCAGAACGTTGCCAATTTGGATGCACTTCTAAAACCCCTGCAAACCAAGCTCTCTGAATTTAAAGAGCAAGTTAATACCTCCTATGGTAATGAAGCGCGTGAACGCTTTGCCCTCAAGAGCGAGATCGAGCGTCTTGCTAATTTGAATCTGCGGATGTCCGATGAAACCCGTTCATTAACCCAAGCGCTCAAGGGTGACTCCAAGGTTCAAGGCAACTGGGGTGAATTAGTGCTTGAGTCCATTCTCGAGTCTTCAGGCCTGCGAAAAGGTGAAGAGTACCTCGTACAAGATAGTCACACCCAAACTGATGGCTCACGTTTGCAACCGGACGTAGTTGTTAAATTGCCAGAAGGCAGAAGTTTGGTCGTAGATAGTAAAGTATCAATCACTGCTTACTCGCGCCATGCCGAAGCATCCGATCCGGCGATTGCGGAGCAAGAGTTGGCGGCACATATTCAGTCACTAAGACAGCATATTCAAGGGCTATCGAGTAAGAACTACAGCTCTTTATATGGCATTGGCTCTGTGGATTTTGTATTAATGTTTGTTCCCATTGAACCAGCCTTCTTGTTAGCGCTCAAGACTGCACCAAACCTCTATCAAGAGGCCTTAGCAAAAAATATTGTGTTGGTATGTCCAAGCACTTTGATGGCAACATTGAGAACTGTTGCGCATCTGTGGCGTCAAGATTCGCAAAATCGGAATGCACTTGAAATTGCCAAGCAATGCGGCACGCTCTATGACAAGTTTGTTGGCTTTGTTGATGATCTAGAAAAGTTAGGCCAACGATTAGACCAAGCACAAACTAGTTATCACGATGCCTTTAATAAGCTCAAGTCCGGCAAAGGTAATCTCATTCGCACGGCTGAGAAAGTGCGCGAACTTGGCGTTAAGCCCAGCAAAAACTTATCTACACCCCTGATTGAATCTTCAACAGAATCTGAGTAAAAATTGACTGCTAAAGCATTAGCAATTCAAGCCTCATCGCATTCTTACAGAAAGGTGGCTATTGCCGCCTGCTTTGGCACCTTTCTAGAGTGGTATGACTTTCTGACTTTTGCCACTCTTGCAGTAGTTTTTGCCCCCCTCTTTTTTCCCTCTAGCGATCCCAGCACTGGCCTTTTAGCAAGCTTAGCTACCTTTGGGGTTGGCATGGTTGTCAGGCCGATTGGTGCAGCGATTTTCGGCAGCATTGGCGATCGTATCGGGCGCCGCCCCGTCTTCATGATCACCATCACCCTTATGGGGATCGCTACGGTCTGTGTGGGATTTTTGCCCACTTATGCCCAAGTAGGCATCTGGGCACCCATTCTGCTGGTTAGCCTCAGGCTGCTTCAGGGACTCTCAGCTGGAGGTGAGATTGGCGGTAGTGCTGTGTATCTCACAGAGCATGCTGGCAGCGCTAATCGTGGCTTTAAGACCAGCTTTCTTCAGCTAATGGGGCCACTTGGTATTTTGGTTTCTACACTGCAAATTGCAATGCTTCAGAGCTATCTAACTCACGAGCAATTTCTGGCATGGGGTTGGCGGGTACCTTTCTGGGTTTCGCTCCTTCTTCTCTTGCTAGCTTTTAAAGCAAGGATGTCTCTTGAGGAAACGCCCATCTATTTGCAACTAAGCAAAGCAGATGCTCAATCCAAAAGCCCCTTGCGCGACAACCTCAAAGACCCTGACACCAGAAAGAGAATGTTCCTACTTTTTTTCTGCATCTCAGCTGGAGGTGCAATCCTATTTTTCTGCGTACAAGTCTATACATCGATCTTTCTAAAAACATCGGTACAGCTTGCACCCCAGCTAGTAGATCAATTGAGTGTTTATGCCACACTTGCTTTACTGCCCTTCACTGTCCTTGCGGGATGGCTATCGGATAAGGTCGGCAGAAAGCCCGTAGTCGTCAGCGGATTAATACTTGGGGCAACATTTATTTTGCCGGCATTTCATCTTCTGCAAAACAATCGCGACTCAACCACTTTAATAACGCTAACCCTCATTGGCCTCTCGGCAATTCTAGCTTTAGTGGTGGGTCCGCAAACCGCACTACTTGCAGAGCTATTTCCTGCAAAAACCAGAAACAGTGCTGCAACACTTCCACATAACCTAGCAGCAGGTTGGATAGGTGGCCTCCTACCCTTAATCGTAACGTGGCTAAATCAGCAATGGGCTAGCGATATTGCCGGCCTTTGGTACCCAACTATTTTCCTAGCGAGCGGAGCGCTAGTAGCCATGCTGTATTTGCCAGAGACTAAGCAAATCAATCTAAATCACTGATTGAGGCTCTTAAGCGCTAGCTGACTCAAATCATTCTTTACTTGCTCTAAAACACCAGCCCAATCACCTGGCTTGGATTGCTGATAAATCTTTGCAGTCGGATACCAAGGACTATCGGATCTACCGCGCAACCAACGCCAGCATGAGTCATAGCGATTCAAAATCCACACTGGTTTTCCCAAGGCGCCAGCAAGGTGTGCGGTAGACGTATCTACCGAGATAATTAAATCTAAGTTTTCAATGAGTGCGGCTGTATCTGAAAAATCATCTAGCCATTGAACGCAGTTAATAATATTGGGCCAAAGTAAGTCTTGCTTTTCAATTAACTCAGATTCAGCAGGATCACCTTTTTGGAGACTATAAAAATCTACTCCTGGAATATCTTTTAATTTTGCAATTTGGTCGAGCTCGATATTTCGGCGCTTATTGATTGCCCATAACTCAGGGTGATCCACTCTAAATCCACCATTCCAGACTACGCCCACCTTTAAATTTTTACCCCCAACTAACCTAGACGAAAATTCTGACTGCCTATCTTTGTTGGACGCAAGGTAAGGTACGTTAACAGGAATGGTCTCGATGCTGGTTTGAAATAAAAGAGGTAGGCTAAGCAGTGGGGATTGAAAGTCAAAAATCTCAAGCTCAGCATCAATCTTTTCGACAAGAGTGCAATAGCTACGCATTGAATCTAAAACCTGAATCAGAGGTTTTTGCACAAGAAATGTAACAACGGCACCTAACTCTACGAGCGGCTTAATATAACGACAAAACTGAAGCGTATCCCCCAGGCCTTGCTCCGCCCAAATCAGAATATTTTTCCCTGATACATTTTGCAGGGTCTCTAACCTTGAAACATTGCCGTATAGAAGCTTGGTTGCGTGATTTTTAAACCAACGGGCCTCATAGTTCTGCCAACCCATTTCATAATTACCGGCAGAGAGTTGCCCTAAAGCTTTGTGCCAATAACCATCTACAAATCTTGGGTTAATAGATGTCGCAGCGTCAAAATACTCCATTGCCTCATGATGACGATGAAGCAGCTCCAGTGCATTGCCTTTATTACTGTAGGCCTCTGCATAATTTTTCTGAAGAGCAATTGCATTGTCATACCACTGAAGCGCTTCTTCATAGCGATGAAGATCCTGCAAGACATTGCCTTTATTGTTATAAGCCTCTGCATAATCCGGTTGCAACTCAATTGCCTTATCCAAACTAATTAAGGCCTCATCAAAGCGATATAGTTCTTTGAGAATATTTCCACGATTACTATGGGCAATAGCGTTGTTAGGCGTTACTACAATAACTTGGTCAATTAAAGTAAGTGCGCCAGAATAGTCAAACTTCATAGCAGCCACTACAGACAACAGCCTTAAGACATCGGGATTATTGGCATCTAATGCTTGAGCTTTGACCAGGAGTTCATTTCCCTTATCAAGCTCTCCGGACTGAATATGCAAACGAGAGTTGTTGAGAAGAATGTAGATTGCTTGAGATGTCATCGTCTATTCTGCAGTCCCGCCAGATGTATATTTATTAGCCGTTAAAACATGCAAAATTTGGATTGGGAGGATTGCAAGATATACCGATCGGAGAAGAACTGCTGGCACTGCATCCTACCTGGAAAAGAAACGTAGCCACAATTAAGATCAATCGTTTTTTGTTTTTCATTTTTAACCTCAATTACTAAATCTGAATTGATTATGCCGCTTTTCAAATGAAAAAAGGATTCACAAGCTTTCGCTGTCAATCCTTTTAGTATTTTTGGTGCCCCTTGTCCGACTCGAACAGACCACCTACTGATTACAAATCAGTTGCTCTACCAGATGAGCTAAAGGGGCAACGAGTGATATTTTATCCTATTTCACAATCGTTAAGGAAGGTCTTGTGGATTTTGGCTTTTCAGCCTCATCAGCAGTAACTTCTTTTTGCTTATTTGCCTGAGTAGGATCAAATGGAAACGACATTCCCTGGCCATTTTCTCTGGCATAGATTGCTAGAACATGACTGACTGGAACCATGATTTTCCTTGGAACGCCGCCAAATCTAGCCTGAAAGCTAATCCAGTCATTATCTAAATTGAGCTGATGGCAAGCCTCAAGGGATAAATTGAGAACAATCTCATCATTCTTCACAAACTCCATGGGCACTTCAACGCTAGAGTCCACAAAGACTGCCATGAAGGGCGTAAAACCAAAATCCGTGCACCACTGATGTAGGGCACGGATTAGGTAGGGTTTATTGCTTGGAACTTCAGACATGCCGGTTTAGCCGCCTGAGTAATGTGCCGCTTAGCGGCGCATTACCTTTTCTGAAGGTGTTAAAGCTTCAATGTAAGCAGGTCTGCTGAAAATACGCTCTGCGTACTTCAATAAGGCTGCTGCATTACGAGAGAGATCAATGCCGTAATGCTCCAAACGCCACAACAAAGGAGCGATTGCAACGTCAAGCATGGAGAACTCTTCGCCAAGCATGTACTTATTTTTAACGAAAATAGGTGCCAACTGAGTCAAACGATCACGAATAGCTAAACGTGCTTTCTCATGAACCTTCTCGGCAGCTTTACCTTTTTCGTTCTCAAGAGCAGCTACGTGTACAAACAACTCTTTCTCAAAATTGAAGAGGAAGAGACGTGCGCGTGCGCGTGCCACAGGATCAGGCGGCATCAATTGCGGATGCGGGAAACGCTCATCAATATATTCATTGATGATGTTTGACTCATACAAAATCAAGTCACGCTCAACCAAGATTGGAACTTGGCCATAAGGATTCATCACCGAGATGTCTTCAGGCTTGTTAAACAAGTCCACATCGCGGATTTCAAAGTCCATGCCTTTTTCGAAAAGCACCAAACGGCAGCGTTGCGAGAATGGGCAGTTTGTGCCCGAGTACAACACCATCATAAATTTATTTCCTTAAATATCTACTTCAATACAACAAACGCACAAACAAATGCGACTTTAAATCTCTAACTACTTTGGCTTAGTGGATATCTTTCCAGTAAGCCTTGTTCAAGCGCCATGCTAGCAATGTAAAGATTGCCAGGAAGATCAGCACTACAACACCGAGACGTTTACGCTCGAGTTGAACTGGCTCAGCCATCCAAGACATGAAAGCAACTAAATCGGCGATGTTGTCGTCATACTCTTGTGACTTCATAGTGCCTGGCGTCAACTGCTCAAAACCTACGAATACTTTTTCTGTGCGGCTCTCGTCATGCGGATCTTTATGCTCTTCAAACTTTGCAGCACGCTCGCCCTGTAACTGCCAGAGAACGTGTGGCATACCAACGTTTGGATATACCAAGTTATTCCAACCTGTTTGAGTTGTGTCGTCCTTGTAGAAAGTACGGAAGTAGGTATAAAGCCAATCGGTTCCGCGTGCACGCGCCTCAACAGATAAATCAGGAGGAGTCTTACCAAAGAAGGCTTTGCCTTCTCTTGGGGTCATTGAGATCGTCATGAGATCACCGACTTTAGCGTCAGTCAAAATCAAGTTATCTTTGATCTGTTGATCGGTCAAGCCAATATCGCGCAAGCGGTTGTAACGCATGCTTGAGGCTGCATGGCAGTTCAAGCAATAGTTCACAAATAACTTCGCACCGTTTTGCAGTGAAGCGTTATTGCTAACGCGATTAGGCGCTGCGTCTAATGGGAAGCCACCTTCATTTGCACTTGCGCTAATGCCAAAACCTAGGGCAGCAACTAAAACCGTTGCTTGGCAGACGCCCATCAAAGTTTGCAGAATTCGTTTCATACTAGTTCCTAATTTCTCGGGTGTCTGAATTAATGGGACTTAAAAGTAACGCGCGTTGGGACTGGCTTGAAAGTACCAAGCTTGCTCCAGAACGGCATTGCCAAGAAGAAGCCCAGATAATAAATAGTGCAAATCTGAGAAATCTTTTCAAATACTGGTGATGGTGGCTCAATACCCAAGTAACCCAAAATCACAAAGCTCACCACAAACACACCATAAATATATTTATGGAACTGTGGGCGATAGCGAATGGATTTCACTGGAGAATGATCCAACCAAGGCAAGAAGAACATGATCACTACAGAACCACCCATGATCACGACACCCCAGAACTTAGCGTCAAACGCGTAGAAGCCGGCAGCCAAAATCAAGGCAATTGCAGCACATGCGCCCTTAACTTTAATGTTGTTAGATTTGAGAGCGAACATTCCCAAAATCACTGCCAAGAAAATCCACAGTGGCAGTAAGAAGTTTGATGTAGTTGCACGCAACATAGAGTAGAACGGCGTGAAATACCAGACCGGTGCAATATGCGTTGGCGTCACAAATGGATTCGCAGGAATGAAGTTATTGGCTTCTAAAAAGTATCCACCCATTTCTGGAGCGAAGAATACGATGCAGGCAAACACCATCAAGAACCCACCTAAGTACATCACGTCATGAACGCTGTAGTAAGGGTGGAATGGAATGCCGTCTACAGGATGTCCATTTGCATCAAGCGTATCTTTAATTTCTACGCCATCAGGATTGTTTGAGCCCACTTCATGCAATGCAAGAATATGTGCAGCAACTAAACCAATCAATACCAATGGAATGGCAATCACATGGAATGCAAAGAAACGATTCAGCGTTGCATCACCAACCACATAATCACCACGCAACCATAAGGACAGGTCTGGGCCAATTAATGGAATTGCGGAGAATAAGTTAACAATAACTTGTGCGCCCCAGTAGGACATTTGACCCCATGGGAGTAGGTAGCCGAAGAAAGCCTCGCCCATCAAGCACAAGAAAATGGCGCAGCCAAAAATCCAAATTAATTCACGCGGCTTACGGTAAGAACCATAAATCAAGCCACGGAACATGTGCATGTAAACCACTACGAAGAACATTGAAGCGCCGGTGGAGTGCATATAGCGAATCAACCAGCCCCAAGGGACTTCGCGCATGATGTACTCAACAGACTCAAACGCCTTAGCAGCGTCTGGCTTGTAGTTCATTACCAAGAAAATACCGGTGATGATTTGAATTGCCAATACAACAATAGCTAATGCACCAAAGATATAGAAGAAGTTCAGGTTTTTAGGTGCGTAATACTCGCTCATATGCCTTTTAAAGGCCTCTGTAACAGGTAAACGTGAGTCAACCCATGCCATTACCTTCTGTGCTACAGGAGCGTCCGCAGGGACTTCTTTTTCGTGAAATGCCATTTATCTCTCCTTAGGCCTTCTTATCTTCGCCAACCAGAATCTTGGTATCGCTCAAATACATATGTGGCGGCACTTCAAGGTTATCCGGGGCTGGTTTGTTCTTAAATACACGGCCTGCCATATCAAATGTAGAGCCATGGCATGGGCAAAGGAAGCCGCCTGGCCAAGTATTTGGCAGGGAAGGCTGAGGACCAGCCTCAAACTTCGCTGTAGGAGAGCAGCCTAAATGCGTGCAAATACCCACTACTACCAGGTATTCTGGCTTAATTGAACGCCATTGGTTCTGGGCATAAGGAGGGGTAAATTGAGCTGGATCCCTTAAAGAATCAGGGTCTGCGAGCTCAGAATCAATTTTTGAGAGCTCAGCAACTTGCTCAGGTGTACGACGCACTACCCAAACCGGCTTTCCGCGCCATTCAACCATGCGCATCTCATCTGGCTGCATGCCAGCAATATCGATCTCAACAGCTGCCCCAGCGGCCTTAGCGCGCTCAGAAGGCTCAAAACTGTCCACAAAAGGGTAAAGGGCTGCGGCTGCACCAACACCGCCAACCGCTGAAGTAGCGATCAACCAATTACGACGATCCTTGTCCATACAGGGCTTGTCACTCATTTACAAAATTCCTCGGAAGAGCATTTATGGGTGGAAATTGCTTAAAGGTAAGATTTTAAAGTAAAAAGTGGGGTATGCAAGTAAGTTATGGGGTTAATCTCGGGATAATCTGCATCTAAATCAAAAGGAAGGCATTTATGAGCGTTTTAAAGGAGTTTCGGGACTTTGCAGTTAAAGGCAATGTGATCGATTTGGCAGTGGGTGTGATTATTGGCGGAGCTTTCGGGAAAATCGTCGACTCCCTGGTGAATGACATCGTCATGCCAGTGATTTCCACCCTTTTGGGCGGCCATATTGACTTCACCAACCTCTTTATCGTGCTTGGAAAGGTGCCAGAGAACGTTCCGCACACCTTTGATGCTCTTAAAAAGGCCGGGGTGCCAATTTTTGCTTACGGTAACTTCATCACCATCTCGATCAACTTCATCCTTTTAGCTTTTGTGATTTTCCAAATGGTCAAAGTGGTGAATAAGGTTCGCCTCATGGATGCGCCCCCAGCACCACCGGAACCAGAAGATGTCGTTCTGCTACGCGAGATCCGTGACAGCCTAAAGAAATAAGGTCTACGCAAATTTACCTATATAGAACTCGTTGCCAATAAGCGATGGAAAATTCCATGAACATTGGCGATGAGTCAGCACTTCGAGCTCAAGTCCTTTTTTCCGAAGGGCTGACACTATTTCAGGCCGGAAAATTGCAAGAGGCAGAAATGCAATTTGCGAATGCGCTGGCACTCAATCCTAAAAATATTGATGCGCTCAATTTGGCTGGAATATGCGCTTATCAAAAACAAGATTACGAAAGAGCCCTGCACTTTCTTAATCAAGCAAATGAACTTGAGCCAAAGTCTCCCTATACCCACAATACGATTGGCTTGATCCAACATGCACTCAAACAATACAACGCAGCATTAGAAGAGTTTGACATTGCCCTGAGTATTCAAAACAATCTTCCAGAGATATACAACAATCGTGGCAACGCTTTGAAGGGCCTGCTTCGGCTACAGCCCGCAATTGAGTCATATCAAACTGCCCTCCAATTAAACCCCAATTATGTTGAGGCTTTTAACAACCTCGGCGTCACTCTGAAAGAGCTTGGGAGGTTTGATGAAGCGCTTGCTTGCTTTGATGGCGCGATCAGAATCAATCCTGCCTATGCGGAAGCCTTTAGTAACGCTGGAACAGTGTTTCAAGAAATTGGAAATATTGATGAAGCACTTCAATGCTACGAGCAAGCACTTCAAATAAGACCAAACTATATTGAAGCACTTCTGAATTACGGCAATACACTCAAGAAAAATAAAAATTTTGATGCCGCAATACAGGCTTATCAAAAAGTCCTCACGATTGAACCAAAAAAGGCGCTTGCCCACTATTTGATTGGGGAAGTGCTTTATGAAAAAGGCGATACCTCCTCAGCTCAAAAAAGCTATCGTCTAGCCTTAGATTTCCAACCAGATTACCCCGATGCAAGATTTGCATTAGCAATTGCAACCATCCCAAAAGTATTTTCAAATGATGTGAGCATCCAAAAATCTCGGGAAGCGTTTGAGCTCGAACTCGATGAACTTGAGCGTTGGCTACCCACTTCAAAAGTTATTGAAGGATTTACCAATATAGGCGCTCACCAGCCTTTTTATTTAGCCTATCAAGAGCTAGACAACAAAAACCTGCTAACGCGTTTTGGAAAAATAGGTTGCGACATTTTAAAAAAATGGCAGGAATCCAAGGGTATAAAACACCAACCCTCGTCTAGCCCTGGACCTATCCGGCTTGGCATTGTTAGCGCCCATTTTTCAAGCCATCCTGTTTGGCATGCAATTACTAAAGGCCTTCTTCTAAACTTGGATCCCAATTTGTTTGAAGTTCATCTCTTTGATTTAGGTAAAAGTGAAGATAGCGAGACTGCAATTGCTAGACAACACTGCGCTAGTTGCTCGCGAGGTAAAAAAACACTTTCAGAATGGGCGCAGTCTATAGTCGACCACAATATTGAGGCCCTACTATTCCCTGAAATCGGAATGGATCCACTCACCCGTGAATTAGCCTCACTGCGTTTAGCGCCAATTCAAATAGCGTCATGGGGCCATCCCGAAACCACAGGAATCCCAACAATTGATTACTTTATTTCTGGAGAAAATTTAGAGCCGGATGGTGCCAATGAGGGCTATTTAGAAAGACTCATCAAACTGCCAAATCTGGGATGTTTTTTTCAGCCCTCCGGTGTTGTGCCATCCAATCTTGCAATAGAGGATCTTGGTTTACGCCGAGATCAACCCATCTTGCTTTGCCCTGGATCTCCCTCAAAATACTCCCCTGAAAATGATGAGGTCTTAGTAGGAATTGCAATGAGACTGGAGAAATGCCAATTTGTTTTTTTTGATTTTCAAAGCGATCTTACGCGACTACTAAAAGAGCGATTGACCCTCTGTTTTCACGAAAACAACTTACAACTTGATGATTTTGTGAAATTCATTCCCTTCCAGAGCAAAGAAAATTTTTACGCATTAATGAAGCAGTCAGACCTATATCTAGATACCATTGGATTCTCTGGATTCAATACCGCCATGCAGGCAATCGAGTGTAATTTGCCAGCAGTTACCAAAGAGGGAAAATTCATGCGCGGAAGATTGGCTAGCGGAATCCTGAAAAAAATAGATATGGGGCCTTTAGTTGCCAAATCTAATGAGGAATACATTGAAATTGTCGTGGGTCTTATTCTCAAACGAGATAAACTTTTCCAAACTCAAACTCAACTTAATGAAAAAAAACATACTTTGTTTAATGATTTAGAGCCTATACAAACATTTCAAGAGCAATTAATTTTTAAATGCCGACCTACATAAATTTTTAAGAAATCCCCACATGCAAATCTCTCAAATCTACTTTTCCGATTCACCCGATCCTTTGCCTCCGTTTATATCGGGATGCATAGATAGTGTTAAACAATCATTTCCAGAATCCCGACATCAACTTTTTGATTTAGAGATGGCCCGCTCATTTCTAAGAGAGAAATATGACGGCGAAGTCTTGCATGCGTTTGAGACTCTCAAACCTTATGCCTATAAGTCAGATTTATTACGTTACTGCCTGCTTTATGAAATTGGTGGATGGTACTTTGATTCAGCTGTGAGACCTGTTTCAACAATTGAGGTGCCTGAGTCTATAGAAACAATCGCCTTTAAAGATATGCCAATTTACTCTCAAACCTCTTGGAGCTGTCTTAATGGAGTTCTGTACTCCCGCCCCAAAAATGCCGTTTATAAGACTGCCATTAATTTGGTTTTAGAGAATTGCAAAAATCTTCATTACGGCATCAATGCAATTTGCCCAACTGGTCCAGCTTTGCTAGGCAGAGCCTTTGCAATGTGCGGAGAAAGCTCATCCAGGATATTTGGTGACTTTACTTTTCTCACTCCGCTGCACCCAAATAGAAATCCTGCATTTGTATTGCCAGATGGCTTAATTTTTGCGCTCGGCAAACCCTCTGAAGGTGGAGATATGAAGGCCCTAGGCGCTTCCGGAACCAATAACTACAATGAAATCTACAGCTCCAAAAATATTTATGGCGAGAAATCTTCAAGTGATTAAGAGAAGTTGATTCCTCCCTTACCCCATTGAAAGACCCTTACTCTTTAGCCATTTAGCACTATCCTCGGATACTCCTAAGAAGAAAAAACCCACCGTGTTTCCACGATGGGTTAATTTGTTGCTTCGCACTACTTAGAAATCATCAGCCAGCTTACGCCGGCGTTAAATTAGAAAGTGTGACGTACGCCAACAGCATAGTTGCTTGCACCAGATGAATTACCGTTATAAGTGGTAGTTGCACCAGCTGAGCTAAGAGTTGAATATGAGCTTGTTGAAGTCAATGTTTGACCATAAATTGCATACAAGTTTGTACGCTTGCTCAAGTAGTAGTTAGAACCTAACTGCCATGCATTGAAGTTTGCGGTTGGGTTGCCAGTACCAGCTGCTGTATAGCGACCTAGACCTGCAGAAGCCCAAGCCTCAACAGTTGGAGTAATGAAACTACGTACACCAATCTGCTCAGCTTGACGCTTGAGGAAATAGTTAGGGCTAACAGTAGATGTAGCCTTACGGTTTAAGTATTGAGCATAAGCCTTCAAAATACCAAAGTCATAAGTTGCGCCAACATAAAACTGGTTATCTTGAACGTTAACGCCAGTTCCAGTAACAGCTGCACTACCAGCAATTACTTCAGTAACTTTAGCGTTCGCACCAGCCAATGTTACTGGACTAGTACCCTGTGCCACAGGCGCCAAAGTCGCACCGTTAGCTTGTGGGTTTGTCCATACTGCTGTAGAACCAGGAGCGCCAAGAGCTGTTGTCAACTGCTTGAAAGCTTGGTATTGAGCATTAACATAGAACTTTTTGAATGTGTAATCAGCACCCAATCCCCAGCCACCCATGTTTGTGTTACCACCAACAGTTGAGTTAGCAGTAGTTCCAACAGTAGTGATACCTTCGGAAGCATTCTTGTTGTTCAAAGAATACAAAGCATTTGCTGTGAAACCAGCAAAGTTGTCAGTCTTGAAAGTGATAACGTTAGAGATACGGTTTGTGAATCCAATACCGGTTGCGCCTGAATCAGAAGCTGATGTACCGCCAGCTCCAGATGCATAGATAACGTTACCTGCAACGTTGTTCAATTGACCAGGGTCAGTTACAGTAACAGCGTTAAAAATACCAGTTTGTTGCAAACCGAGTGCTGTTTGGCCGATGCCATTCTTTTTCAAACCAACAAATGTTTGACGGTTCAACAAGCCACCATTTGTGTTACCAGAAGACAATTGGTCTTGTGGAGCTAATGCAAATTCAGCTGTAAAGAAAGCTGACGTGCCGTTACCCAAATCTTCAACGCCTTTGAAGCCTAGACGTGATGTGGACTCAGCTGACTGACCGAATTGGTTTTGAGTAGTCTTAGCCGAGTATTGGCTGTTAGAAACGCGTGTGTTACCACCGATGTAACCAACGTCCAAGAGGCCGTATACAGTTACGCTTGATTGAGCTTGAGCTGCACCAGCAAATGCTGTTACTGCAGCAACTGCGAATAGCGATTTTTTCATTCTTTAAATCTCCATAAATTGAAAGTAATGCCCAAATAAAACTGGGACCTACGAATTTTGCTTGTTTTGCCCCGCTAGACTGGGGGTCAGGGCATTTAGGAGTTCTTTTTGCTTGTCAAAAGGCAGTTTTTTGGCTTTCTTTGTTGTATCACGGCAACAAGGGCATCCTTTTCGGGTGTTTTGAGGCCTTAGATGTCAAAATTGTCATATGGCAAGTCGCGAATTCTTAAAAATCCTCCGTTCCGCCCGCTTGGGTGATGTTTCTGCGCAACAACAATTAGCCTCTGCTTACCTAAGTGGATCCTTTAATACCCCGATTCAGCCCTCTAACGCCCTGATTTGGCTAGAAAAATCCTATTTTTCCATTACAAATCAGCTGCTTAGCAACAACACCTCAAGTGAGGCTGAAATATCTGCCAATTTCACAGGGACACCTGAATTTTTCGGGGTTCTTGAGCAAATATCTGCGATTCCCCTGGCGGAAACTTTCAATTCCCCTGCATTTAAGTTTGGCTGGGAATCCTTTTGGCGTATTGCTGAAGCGAATACAGAAACAAGTCATGCGGCTAGATGGCAGTTAATTGATCTTTTATTAAATCCATCTAGAGCCGAGCTCCAGACCACCTTGTCTGAATGGATTTCTAAACAAGATCTCCGCACAGATTTTTCTTCACTAGAAGCAAAGGTTAAAAATTACTTAATAGAGCTTACTGAATCTGAATCTGTATTTACCGCTTCCGCTAAAGAGCTTTTAATTAAGTTACAGCCAAAGAATGAAGCGCTTGCCACGCTATGGGATTCTTGGATCACCAGTAACAATGACAGCGCACTGATACAGGCGGCAGAGTTAGGCCTCACAGTTGCCAAACTCACCCTAGGTTTGCGACTTGCCCAATTTGATGGAGTAAATAGCGAAACCAGCAAGTCAAATGCCTCATTAAAAAAAGCAGCCTACTGGTTAGAGCTTGCCGCCAAAGATGGTGATCGAGATGCTTGGTTTGCGCTGGGTGAGATTTACCGTCGACCCCAGTTCTCTGGCTATAACGCCGCAGAGAGTGATCGCTGCTTTGATAGAGCTGCTGACTTAGGGCATCCACAAGCGCAGTTTCGTAAAGGGGCGAACTTGTGGCGCAAACGCGAAAAGATTGAAGAGAAGGTGCGTGGCCTGCAAGCTTCTTATTGGGTTTGGCAAGCACACCAACAAGGTGTTGCTGAAGCAAAAGAATTATTAGGGAAAATTTTAGAAAGCACACCAAACCCCAAGATGAATGATTGGTATGAGCTAGCTCTCTACGCAGAGAAGGCCCTTGGTCACCATGCCGAATATAAACTCGATGAAGAGTGGCTCTTAATGTGCCATCGCCTCATCATTGCCAATCAATTTAATCTCAGCAAAGCAGAATTACTTCTTTGTGAAGTGGGCCAACTACAGCATGAGCACTGCGTTGTAGTAGATATTCGTTGGGAGCTGCCAAAGATTCTGCCTAGACTTATTCAGATAGACACTATTCAACAACGTCGCACATTATTAGCTGCCGGCAAAGCATTTGCGGGTGCAGAATCTGAGGTAGAGGGAAATTTAAGACAAAGACGTTATCGGTTCGATCGCGTTACTAATTGGCTTACTAGCAACTTCACTAAGAATCCAGCAACTGCAGAGCCAGCGTAGTCTGTAGAGGCTTATAAGAGATTAAGTGGCCGCGCTGTTTGTATCCACTGCATCGTCGTCAACAGCGGGTTTTGGAACATACAAGCGAGCTACCAAAAGCCCTAACTCATAGAGCAAAGTCATTGGCACAGCCAACAGAAGCTGAGATAAGACATCAGGTGGAGTAACGATTGCTGAAATAACAAATGCACCAACGATCACATAAGGGCGAATCTCTCTGAGCTTGGCTAGAGGAACCATTCCCATGCGAACCAATACCACCACAACTACCGGCACCTCAAAGGTGATGCCGAAAGCTAAAAAGGTTGTCATCGCAAAACTGAGATAGTTATCGATATCCGTAGACATCTCCGCGCCAAGAGGTGCGTTATAGCTAGCCATAAATTTAAACACTGTTGGAAAGACCAAGAAGTATGCGAAAGCCATCCCAAAAATAAACAAGCTATAGCTACTGATAACCAAAGGCACTATCAACTTGCGCTCATGCTGATAGAGCCCAGGGGCAATGAATGCCCATAACTGATACATCACTACTGGCAGGGCAATTAAAAACGCCACCAGCATGGTGACTTTCATAGGTACAAAGAATGAACCTGTCACATCAGTGACAATCATCTTGCCACCTGCAGGCAAAGCCTGAAGAAGCGGTTGCGCAAACAAATGAAAAATATCAGGCGCCCAATAGACGAGACAAACAAATACAACAATGATTGCTAATACTGCTTTAATAATGCGATCACGCAACTCAAATAAATGAGACAAGAAAGATTCTTGCAAACCTGAATCTTCAGTTGAATTATTTTGAGTCATTGTGAGAGGTTTTTACTTTTCTTTGGACTTACTTACCAGCACTGTGATGAAAACGCTTCATACGTGCAGCGCCAGACTGAACTCTTGTGCGCATACCAGTGGAATGTTTAAACCATACAGGTCTTGCTGCACGCCTAACACCCCAACTTTTGCGACCCTGACGCATAGACTTACGAAATACTTCTTTTTCATCAAGAGGGGGTCTAGTGAAATTATTTTCAAAGATATCAGCTTGATCGCTAAGATTTGCATTCGCTTCGTTGACGGTAGATTGAATACTACTTTCTACCTCCTTGAAAACTGAAGCACTCTCTTCGCGAAGTTTCTTGAACTCTTCCACTTCCATCTGGCGACTGACTTCAGACTTCACATCCGCCATATAGCGCTGTGCACGTCCGAATAAATTACCCGCCATGCGAGCTACCTTAGGAAGGCGCTCGGGACCAACCACCACCAATGCAACTACTGCAATGAGTGCAAGCTTTGAAACTCCGAGATCAATCATTGCAGCTACGCATTATTTCCATCAATAATTATTTATTGATGTCTTTTGCTTGAACATCGACAGTCTTTTCTGTTGATGCAGCAGTACTCTGAATTTGATCAGTTGCCTTGTCTTGTGACTCTTCAGACGTTTTCATGCCATCTTTGAAGCCCTTAACAGCACCACCTAAGTCGGTGCCGATATTGCGTAATTTTTTGGTACCAAATACCAACATCACGATCACCAAAACAATTAACCAATGCCAAATGCTAAATGAACCCATTTTTAATCTCCTAGGACTATTTTTTCCAGGGGCGCGGACCGCCCATCACATGCAAGTGCAAGTGATAAACCTCTTGCCCACCATCTGCACCATTGTTCACTACCAATCTAAACCCACCATCTTTTCCAGGACGGCAACCCTGCTCCTTGGCGAGACGCGGTGCTAATTCCATCATTCTACCTAGCAATGGCGCATCTGCCGCTTCTGCAGACTCCAGCATGGGGATATGCTTTTTAGGAATCATCAAAAAATGGATAGGTGCGGCTGGATTGATATCTTTAAAAGCGTAAATCTCCTCATCCTCGTACACCTTCTGGGAGGGGATTTCACCTTTAGAAATCTTACAAAACAAGCAATTAGGATCGTGGCTCACGCTTTCGCCTCTAGTTTTGATGAATTAATTGAGTTTTTATCTATTTACTCTTGGCCAGCAGCTTTTCTGGCTGCCTTCTCTTCGATACCGGAAGTACCTAAGCGGCGATTGAGCTCAGCCACCACATCTTCTGGGCGCAAACCAAACTGCGACAAGGCAATCAGGCAATGGAACCAAAGGTCGGCCATCTCACCCACTAGGAGCTTTTGCTGCTCAGGGGCCAGATTGGAATGACGTGCATCCTTGGCCGCCATCACCGCCTCAGTGGCCTCTTCGCCAATCTTCTTGAGGATCCCATCATCGCCCTTGGAAAAGAGCAGGGCCGTGTAAGAGGTTTTTGGATCTGCCTCCCCAGCCTTAAATGCATCGCGTCGCTGATCGACTACATCGGCTAAATGAGCCAAAGCGGAATCTAAATTGGAAGGTTTTTGTGCTGGACTATTCATAAAGCGATTTTATCAAGGTAAGCGGAAAAGAAACCTTCTTGCTTTCGCAGTAATCTTGCGCCTTAGCGCTTAGATGGCTGGCGAAGACTTTTACGGTCTTAGCTGGAGGATGAATTTTCGATTTGCTTGCCAAAAATTCAGTTGCCTATTGCTTACTACTGTATATAATTACAGTATGTCAGAGAGCACTCCGATCGCCACCAAGACCCTGCGCCTTCGCGTTAAAGATAGGCACGCTAAGATGCTCTGCACTCAGGCTCGTGAAGTCAATTTTGTTTGGAACTTCATTAACGAGCTTTCCGAAAAACATACGCGCCGTACTGGTAAATTCTTCTCAGCATATGACCTTAACGCATACACCACTGGTGCAAGTAAAGCAGGCTTGAGCCTGCATAGCCAGACAGTACAAGCGATTAATGAGGAGTTTGCCACTCGTCGGATTCAGTTTGGCAAGCTACGCCTCTCGTGGCGCAAAAATGGTGGCGCAAGGCGCTCTCTTGGCTGGATTCCGATTAAAAAATCGGTTATTCGCTTCCGCAACGGCCAGCTTCACTACCAAGGCCAAGCAATAAGCCTGTGGGATTCATATGATTTAGTGGTTTATGAGCTGGGTTCTGGCACCTTCTCGGAAGACTCCCGTGGTCGCTGGTATTTCAACACCACGGTCAAAGTAGAGAAGAAGATCAATACCGCCACCAAATCCATCGGGATTGATCTTGGCCTAAAAGAATGTGCTGTAACCAGTGATGGCCAGCGTCTTATTGGCAGAAATTACCGCAAACTGGAAAGTAAGCTCGGTATTGCACAGCGTGCCAATAAGAAGCTTGAAGTGAAAAACCTTCATGCCAAGATTAAGAATCGTCGCAAAGATGAGCTTCATAAGTTCTCGACCATGCTGACTCAAGAGTATGGGGCAATATTTGTTGGAAACGTGTCTAGCAGCAAACTCATCAAAACCAAGATGGCTAAATCCACGCTCGATGCGGGTTGGTCATCGCTCAAAACCATGTTGGAATACAAAAGCGATTGCGCTGGCGTGATGTATGAGGAAGTCAATGAGAGTGATACAACCCAGACTTGTTCGCGCTGTGGCTCTATAGCCGTCAGCAGTCCGAAAGGTAGAGCAGGACTTGGAATAAGGGAATGGACTTGTTCAGATTGTGGTTCGGTCAATGACCGTGACCTCAATGCTGCCAAGAATATTCTTGCGCGAGGACATTCGCGTCTAGCTGTAGGAATCCTCTCCCTTTCACAGTAATCTCGTGCTTTAGCACTTAGATTACTGGTGAAAACCTTTAAGGTCTTAGGGAGGGGAGGATGTCAAGTCTTTTATTGCTGGGAAGACTCTGGGGGTCTTATTTGCGACCTTTGGACTCATCTACCCAGGCAGATTTACCGGAATCCCAGCGCAAAAAGAAGCAGCTATGTTCGCCAGTGTGGCAAGCAATGCCGTCTTTTTGCTCAACCATGAGCAAAATCGTATCGCCATCACAGTCAAGCCGGATTTCTTTTACTTTTTGGGTGTGACCAGATTCCTCACCTTTGTGCCACAGCTTTTGTCTTGAACGGGTCCAATACACGGCCTCACCCAAGCGCAATGTTGCCAATAGCGCATCACGATTCATCCAAGCCATCATCAAAATATCTTTACTACCCACTTCTTGAGCGATCACTGGAACCAAGCCTTGCTCATTCCAAGTAACAGTGTCAAGCCATGCTCCAGCCTCTAAAGACTGGACTGGGGTAAAGGTATTTTTCATCATCATCTTCGTATGATTCTCTCGGTAAATCGTATCTGCGCTCAAATACGAACAGGAATTCCCTGGCTGGCCATATATTCTTTTGCCTGGCCAACAGTGTATTCGCCATAATGAAAAATACTGGCGGCAAGAACTGCATCAGCATGGCCTTTGGTAATGCCATCGACTAAATGCTGCAAATTACCCACGCCACCAGAAGCAATCACCGGCACACTCACGGCATCACTCACAGCGGCAGTTAACTCAAGATCAAAACCATCTTTACTGCCATCACGGTTCATACTCGTCAGAAGGATTTCTCCAGCGCCACGTTTAGCAACTTCAGAAGCCCATGCCACTACATCCATGCCGGTCGCAGTCCGACCGCCATGTGTAAATACTTCCCAGTTGCCAGCTTCAGTTTTTTTAGCATCAATGGCAACTACGATGCACTGTGAACCGTAATAGGCCGCAGCATCAGAAACTAAATCTGGATTTGCTACAGCTGAGGAGTTCATGCTGACCTTGTCGGCACCTGCATTGAGTAAGCGACGTACATCGGCTACCGCACGCACACCGCCACCAACCGTTAGAGGAATAAATACTTGGGAGGCAACATCTTCAATGATGTGCAAAATCAGATCGCGTCCATCAGAGGTTGCGGTGATGTCTAAGAAGGTGAGTTCATCAGCGCCTTGGGTGTCATAGCGCTTAGCAATCTCTACTGGATCACCAGCATCGCGCAAACCAACAAAGTTCACACCCTTCACAACGCGCCCTGCCGTGACATCGAGGCAGGGAATGATTCTCTTAGTTAGCACTGATAGTTGCTCTAGGTAATTTTCTTGGCGAACTTGAGAGTTAACTCATCGGCATATTTTTGCGCTGTAGTTAAATCTAAATCACCGGCATAAATTGAGCGCCCTGCAATCACCCCCATGACGCCTTCAACTTCAGCCTCACACAAGGCCTCAATGTCTTGATTGTTAGATAAGCCGCCGCTAGCAATCACCGGAATCCGAATAGCTTGTGCCAATTTGACTGTAGCATCCATATTGATGCCCTTCATCATGCCATCGCGCCCAATGTCTGTGTAAATGATTGCCTCAACTCCGTAGTCTTCAAATTTCTTAGCAAGATCAATCACCTCATGACCGGTAATCTTGCTCCAACCATCTGTTGCTACTTTGCCATCGCGCGCATCTAAGCCCACCATGATGTGGCCGGGGAAGGCAGTGCAAGCATCTTGCACAAAGCCCGGGCTCTTGACTGCAGCAGTACCAATGATGACGGTGCTAATACCATCATCCAATAAACGCTCAATAGTTTCGAGATCGCGGATACCGCCACCCAATTGCACTGGAATCTCATCGCCTACTGCTTTCAAAATAGATTTGATGGCAGACTCGTTCTTTAACTTGCCAGCAAAGGCGCCGTTCAAATCCACGAGATGTAAACGACGCGCACCCTTACTAATCCAATGCGCTGCCATCGCACCAGGATCTTCAGAAAAAACAGTGGCTTTATCCATATCACCTTGTTCGAGTCGAACACAGTGACCATCTTTTAAGTCAATCGCGGGAATCAGCAGCATAGCGGTAGGTTAGAAAAGTATTAAGGTTGCCAAGAAACAAAATTTTTGTAGAGCTTTAATCCGTATTCTGCACTTTTTTCTGGATGAAATTGCGTCGCAAAAATATTATCCCTTGCAACGGCAGAAGTAAACCAATCGCCATATTCAGTTGAGCCCGCAGTATCTTCTTTACGCTGCGGCACAACATAGTAGCTATGTACAAAATAAAAACTGGTCAAATCTGGAATGCCATCCCATATTGGGTGCTGACGATCCTGACGCACTTGGTTCCAACCCATATGCGGCACCTTGTACGAAGAACCATCTGGCTGTAATTTGCCAGCCAATTCAAAACGCCGGACTTCACCAGGAATCAATCCCAAACAAGGGGTCCAGGCGGTATTGGAATTAGTTCGCACTTCAGCGCTTTGATCGAAGAGCATCTGTTCACCAACACAAACACCTAAAAGGGGTTTATTTTTGACGGCATCTAGCAGCGCCTCCAATAAGCCAGACTCTTCGAGATGCTTCATGCAATCGGGCATGGCGCCTTGACCTGGAAGCACTACGCGCTCTGCGGAGATGATTTCTTCAGGGGTGTGAGCAATCACTACATTGGCATCGGGAGCCACATGATGAAAGGCTTGATATACAGAACGGAGATTGCCCATTCCGTAATCAACGATCGCAATGGTTTGCGCCAATTGTTAGCCTATGTTCTGTAGTTTGTTGACAGTCTTCTACTCAATACTAGAAATTTTCTAGATTAGAGACTGCCTTTAGTAGAAGGAACAACACCGGAAGCGCGTGGATCCAACTCTAAAGCCATGCGCAATGCACGGCCAAAGGCTTTGAACACAGTTTCAATCTGGTGATGAGCGTTAATGCCACGCAAGTTATCGATGTGCAAAGTTACTCCAGCGTGATTTACAAAACCACGGAAGAACTCGATGCTCAGATCAACGTCAAAGTCACCCACGCGTGCACGGGTAAATGGAACATTGAACTCCAAGCCAGGACGACCAGAAAAGTCGACAACAACACGAGACAGGGTTTCATCCAAAGGGACGTAAGAGTGGCCATAGCGAGTAATGCCCGCTTTATCGCCAACCGCCTTGGCAAACGCCTGACCCAAGGTGATACCCACATCCTCAACGGTATGGTGATCATCAATATGGGTATCGCCCTTGGCAACCACTTTGAGGTCAATCATGCCGTGACGGGCGATTTGATCCAACATATGGTCTAGGAAGGGCACGCCAGAGGCTAGCTCAGCTTTACCTGTGCCATCTAAATTGATAGCAATTTGAATTTTGGTTTCCGAAGTGTTTCGGGTAACGTCGGCTTGCCGCATGCTTCAGTGCGCCGCGAGGCGAAGTGTTGATTGAAGCCTCATAATATCATTCCTAATACAGATATAAATGCCGATTTTGATTGCTGGTGTTTATTCACTTTTGCTGATTTTTGACTAGAGTCCCACATGAGCCGTTTTTGGAGCCCCGTTGTTCAGACCCTCACCCCGTATATTCCAGGGGAGCAGCCGCAAATGCAGCGACTGGTTAAGCTCAACACCAATGAGAGCCCCTATGGCCCGTCCCTTAAGGCGCTAGCAGCCATTAACTCCCAAAACAACGATGATCTAAGGCTCTATCCAGACCCCGAAGGGGCAGCCCTTAAGAAGGCAATTGCCGATTTACATGGCTTAGAACCAAAACAGGTATTTCTGGGGAATGGCTCTGACGAAGTCCTGGCCCACGTATTTTTAGGTCTACTCAAGCAAGCTAAGGCCGTCCAGTTTCCAGATATCACCTATAGCTTCTATCCAGTCTATTGCAAGCTATTTGGGATCGACTATCAAACAGTGGCTCTAGGCTCTAATTTTGAGATTCAGACGGGGGATTTCAAAACCCCTAATGGCGGGATTATTTTCCCTAATCCCAATGCCCCAACGGGTCGAGCCATTCCTCGCTCAGACATAGAGGCCCTACTCAGCAGAAATACAGATTCAGTAGTAGTCATCGATGAAGCCTATGTGGATTACGGGACCGAATCCTGTATTCCCCTTCTTCGCGGAAGCGCTTGCCCAGAAAACCTCTTAGTCGTTCATACACTCTCCAAGTCACGCGCCCTAGCAGGATTACGCGTTGGATTTGCAGTGGGACACCCAGCTCTCATTGAAGGTCTGGAGCGAGTGAAGAATAGTTTTAACTCCTATCCGCTTGGCCGCCTGGCTCAGGCTGGTGCGATTGCTGCAATACAAGATCAAGCCCATCTTGAGTCTACAAGTAAAAAAGTGATTCAAACTCGTGAGCGTTTAGTTTCTGAATTGGCCTCACTAGGCTTTGATACTTTGCCATCAACCGCGAACTTTATTTTTACACGTCACCCGAAACATGCTGGCGTAAAGCTGTATCAAGCTTTACGCGATCGTGGAATTATTGTGCGTCACTTTAAGTCGCCACGCATTGAAGAATTTCTGCGCATTACTATCGGCACCGATGAGCAAACAAATGAGTTGATTGCAGCTCTGAAAGAAATTCTGGCTAGCGCCTAAACCTTACTGCAATCGTTTTTGATAAACCGAGATTGGGTTTATTTTTTAAGGCGCATCTCAGCAGCGCGGGCATGAGCTGTTAGACCTTCGCCGTGTGCAAGCGTGCTGGCCACAGTGCCCAAAGTTTGCGCACCAGCCTCACTCACTTCAATCATGCTCGAGCGCTTGATAAAGTCATACACACCCAAAGGTGAAGAGAAGCGTGCAGTGCGCGCTGTTGGTAGAACGTGGTTTGGACCTGCACAATAATCGCCTAGAGATTCACTAGTGTAGTTACCCATGAAGATAGCGCCAGCATGACGAATTAACTCCGCCCATTTACGCGGCTCAGCAGCACAAATTTCTAAATGCTCAGCAGCGATGGCATTGGCAATCTCACAAGCCTCACTCATATCTTTTACTTGTATCAACAAAGCACGATTGGTGAGTGATGTTTCAATCACTTTCTTTCTGGGCATCTCAGGCAATAGCTTATTAATGCTAGCTTGCACTTGCTCGATAAATTTCTCATCTGGACAAAGCAAAATGGATTGCGCTAACTCATCGTGCTCTGCTTGAGAAAATAAATCCATCGCAATCCAGTCCGGATTACTAGAACCATCGCAAAGCACTAAGATTTCTGAAGGACCAGCGATCATGTCGATACCAACAGTACCGAAGACTCTGCGCTTAGCAGCTGCTACATAGGCGTTACCAGGACCAACAATCTTGTCCACCGGCGGAATTGTTTGGGTGCCATAAGCCAAGGCGCCAACAGCTTGTGCGCCACCAATCGTAAAAACACGATCAACGCCGGACAAGAACGCGGCAGCCAAGACTAAAGGGTTACGAGCGCCATCAGGAGTGGGCACCACCATGATGACCTCTTTAACGCCAGCAACTTTTGCGGGAATCGCATTCATCAGCACTGAAGATGGATAAGCCGCTTTACCACCAGGAACATAAATCCCTACACGATCTAATGCAGTTACTTTTTGACCCAAACGCGTGCCATCAGCCTCTTCATATTCCCAGGAGTGGCAACCCGCTTCAATCTTTTGCTTCTCGTGATACGCGCGCACTCTTTGCGCAGCAATATCAAGAGCATTTTTTTGCTCTGCCGATAAACCTTCGTAGGCTTTTTTTAATTCTTCTTGAGAGATCTCTAAATCAGTAACACTGGCCACGTTTAAGCGATCAAACTGCTTCGTAAAGAAGAGAACTGCAGCATCACCCTCAGCTTTAACTTGCGCCAGAATTTTTACTACAGCAGAGTCAATCGCCTCATCATCGGCCATCGGTAAAGAAAGGCTAGAGAGTAGAGTTTCTTTAAACCCTACATCTTTGCTATTAAGACGTTTGACTTTGACTTGCGCTGACATGTGCATTTTCTTTACTTCAACAATTCAAAGAACGGCTGGAGCTGTGTACGTTTACGCTTATAAGAGGCTTGATTAACTACCAAGCGCGCACTAATGTCGGCGATTGGCTCAACCTCAACCAAACCATTGGCACGCAAGGTATTACCTGTGGACACCAAATCTACAATCGCATCCGCCAAGCCAACCAATGGAGCTAACTCCATGGAGCCATATAAATGAATCGTATCGATGTGCACACCTTTATTAGCAAAGTGCTCACGTGCGCAATTGACATACTTGGTTGCAACTTTTAAACGAGAACCCTGCTTTACAGCGGCAGCGTAATCAAAACCTTCTTTAACGGCAACTGACATACGACATTTGGCGATGTTCAGATCAAAAGGAACATATAGGCCATCGGTGCCGTTTTCCATCAAAACATCCAGGCCGGCAACTCCAAAATCGGCGCCGCCAAACTGAACGTAAGTAGGCACATCCGATGCGCGCACAATAATCAGGCGCACATCAGGATTAGAGGTCTCAATAATGAGTTTGCGTGATTTTTCTGGATCCTCAAGCGGACGAATACCGATCTTAGATAAGATCTCAGCGGTTTCTTCGAAGATGCGCCCCTTCGAGAGGGCTAAAGTTAACTTCATGGACCAATTATCCATCAGGCTTACCAAAAGCAGCGTAAAGCCCCTTGATGTATCCATGGGGATATGAGCGGGCTGATATTTGTTTAATACTGTATATAATCACAGTATGTCTAAAGCGCCGCAAACAAACATTCGGGTTCTGCGTGAACGCGTCAAAGACAAACACTGCGCTTTTCTCAGTAGCCTAGCTAAAGAGGTGAATTTGGTTTGGAACTATTGCAATGAGTTATCAAGCAAATATACAGAGCGTACTGGGCAGTTTATGTCCAGCTACACGATGGACAAGTACACCGCTGGTGCTACTAAAGCAGGTTTAAATATCCCCGCCTCGACAGTTCAAGCTATTAGCTCCGAATACTGCACCCGCCGTAAGCAGTTTAAGAAGCGCCGCTTAGCTTGGCGTAAGAGTGGCGGTAGCAAACGATCGCTTGGCTGGATACCCTTTAAGAAAGATGCCATCGTCTATCGCAACGGCCAAATCTTTTTTCAAAAGAAACCTATTGGCATTTTTAAGTCCTATGACCTGAGAGACAAAGTCATTAAGTGTGGATCTTTTAGCCAAGATGCTCGTGGACGCTGGTATGTTAATTTGACCGTAGAGGTTCAAATCGCTATCGCTAATACAAGCACTAAAGCTGTTGGTATTGATTTAGGCTTAAAGACTACCGCCGTCACCAGCGATGGTGATCAAATGGTCTCGCGGCGTTATCGGGAGTTGGAGGGTAAGTTGGCCATGTCCCAACGAACTCACAAAGCCAAACTTTCGAAGACCATTAGCTCCAAGATTCGTAATCGTCGTAATAACGATCAACACCAGTTCTCACGGCTTTTAGCCAATGAGTATGGTGCGATCTTTGTGGGTAATATATCGAGTAGCAAACTCATTAAAACCAAAATGGCGAAGTCTGTACATGATGCCGGCTGGAGTCAATTTAAGACAATGTTGGAATACAAGTGCCATGAGGCAGGTGTTGTCTTTTTAGAGGTCAATGAGAGTAATACAACCCAAACCTGTTCTTCGTGTGGCCAAAAGCCACCGTCGAGGCCGAAAGGTATCGCAGGACTTGGAATAAGAGAATGGACTTGTGATGGTTGTGGGGTCATCCACGATAGAGACATTAATGCCAGCAAGAACATTCTCCGTATCGGACTAGATACGCTAGCAGTAGGAGCCTCGCAGTTAAATCAAGGGAGATTTGAACCCCCTTGCTTTAGCTATGGGGAGTAGTCAGTTGATTCGCTGAATGTTGGCACCTAAGAGGGTCAACTTTTGCTCCATGCGGTCATATCCACGATCCAAGTGATAAATCCGGTCTACTTGGGTTTCGCCCTGGGCAGCCAAACCAGCAATTACCAAACTAGCAGATGCACGTAAATCGGTAGCCATCACGATGGCGCCAGAAAGCTTTTCCACGCCCTGCGCAATCGCCGTATTACCCTCAATTGCAATATCCGCACCAAGACGATTCATCTCCTGAACGTGCATAAAGCGGTTTTCAAAGATGGTTTCAGTAATGGTGGCGTTGCCCTGGGCAATCGCATTGACTGCCATCAGTTGGGCCTGCATATCCGTTGGGAAAGCTGGGTATTCTGAGGTGCGGAAGCTGACGGCCTTAGGGCGACCTTTCATAGAGGCCTTAATCCAATCAGGACCCACTTCCATCTCCAAACCAGCTTCTTTGAGTTTGACGATCACAGCATCCAATGTGTCAGGGCGGCAGTGCTTCACCAACACCTCACCACCAGCGGCAGCAACGGCACATAAAAATGTACCCGCCTCAATACGGTCGGCAATAACGGCATGTTCTGCACTGTGGAGCTCTTCAACCCCCTCAATCACTAAGCGATCTGTACCGATACCTGTAATCTTTGCGCCCATTTTGACGAGCAACTCAGCCAAGTCCCCTACTTCAGGCTCGCGCGCTGCATTCTCCAAAATCGTTGTGCCTGACGCCAAAGTAGCGGCCATCAATAAATTCTCTGTACCGGTTACGGTGATCATGTCAGTCAAGATAGAAGCGCCTTGCAGACGACCCGTAGCAGATTTGGTTTCTGCCTGAATGTAGCCACTCTTAATCTTGATCGCTGCACCCATGGCCTTTAAACCCTTGATGTGCTGATCCACCGGGCGTGCACCAATAGCGCAGCCACCCGGCAAAGAAACCTTGGCGCTATGCATTCTGGCAAGTAATGGGCCCAGAACCAAAATAGAGGCGCGCATAGTTTTGACCATCTCATAGGTTGCTTCAGAGCTCTTAATAGTGGCAGCATTGAGCACGACATGATTGCGATCATTCGCATCTGGAAAAGTGACTGTTACACCGATTTCCTGAAGAAGCTTTAGCATGGTTCGTACATCTTGCAAATCTGGAACATTACGCAAAGTAATCGGTTGATCTGTTAACAAGCAAGCGCACAAAATTGGTAGGGCTGCATTCTTAGCGCCAGCAATCAGTACTTCGCCCTTAAGCGGAGTGCCGCCAACCATTCTTAATTTATCCATGAATCTATTCCAGTAAAAAGCTAATGCCGTATTTTATGTTGGGGTATTTTGCGCAAACTCTTCAGGAGTAAACGCCTTGATTGATAAGGCATGAACTTCCGCCTTCATACGATCACCCATTGCACCATATACCAATTGATGACGCTGAATCAAACGCTTGCCTTCAAACTCCGGACTCACAATCGTCGCAAAGAAGTGCTGCCCATCACCCTCAACTTTGACATGAGTGCAGGCGAGGCCTTGCTGAATATAGCCTTCAATTTGTTCTGGGGTTGGCAACATCACAATCTCCTGATTTCTAATTTCTTAATAATTCTCTAATGCTAATTTAGAGATAAGTCCAACTGCACTCAGTTCCTGAGCTTGTAGCCTTTTTGTAGCAAACGCAAAGCGATAGCAGACACCACAACAAAAAAGCAGGCAACAATTGCCAAACTGTCCCAAGGGGAAATATCTGACACACCGAAGAAGCCATAACGGAAACCATCGATCATGTAGAAGAATGGATTGAAGTGAGATACAACCTGCCATGCTGCAGGCAAGGAATGAATGGAATAAAACACACCTGACAACATCGTGGCAGGCATGATGATGAAATTCTGGAAAGCTGCTAACTGATCATATTTATCAGCCCAGATACCGGCAATTAAGCCCATACTTCCTAAAATTGCAGCACCCAAAAGAGCGAATGCCATGATCCACAAAGGATATTCAAAGGATGGCATAGCGAACCAAGCGGTAATCAGCAAAACGCCTGAGCCCACGACAATTCCACGGAACACCGCAGCTAAAACGTATGCAGCATAAAACTCTAGATGACTAAAAGGAGCTAGCAGGACAAAAACGAGATTGCCAGTCACCTTCGATTGAATGAGTGATGAAGAAGTGTTTGCAAAAGCGTTTTGCAACACGCTCATCATGACTAAGCCTGGAATCAAGAAAGCCGTGTAGTTCAAACGACCATAAACTTCTTTGCCCTCCAGCACATGACCGAAAATCATCAGATACAAGACGGCGGTTAGTACTGGTGCAGCTACCGTCTGAAAGGCTACTTTATAAAAGCGCTTAATTTCTTTGCGAAGCAATGTTGGAAAGCCGCTGCCATAAGAGATTGGTAGTTTATTCAAAGCAGGCTTCATCGAGCACCCCCGGACATGATATTGACAAACACATCTTCGAGATCTGTCTTGCCTTCGCCATCTTTTTTCACTGAACCATATTGGCTCAGCAAATTTGCGGTTGTGTCCAAAGCAACAATCTTTCCTTGCTTGAGCATAGCGATACGCTGACATAGCGCCTCAGCCTCTTCAAGGTAATGGGTTGTTAGGACAATGGTGTGCCCATCTTGATTTAAGCGACTGATAAATTGCCACAAAGATTGGCGTAATTCCACATCAACGCCAGCTGTGGGCTCATCCAAAATAATGACTGGCGGTCTATGAACCAATGCCTGAGCCACCAATACTCGACGCTTCATACCGCCAGAGAGGGAACGCATATTGCTATCAGCTTTACCAGTGAGATCCAAGTTAGCCATGATCTCGTCAATCCAAGCATCGTTATGACGGATGCCAAAATAACCAGACTGAAATTGCAGCGTCTCTCTTACTGTAAAGAAGGGATCAAATACCAACTCCTGCGGAACCACTCCGAGCATCCTGCGAGCATCACGAAACTGACTTTGCACATCAGCGCCCATGATTGCAGCGTGACCACTATCCGCAGTAACCAAGCCAGCCAGAATGGAAATCAACGTTGTCTTGCCTGCACCATTAGGGCCAAGCAGGCCAAAGAATTCACCTTGCTCAATTGATAAAGAGACATCATCTAGCGCCTGTAGTGCGCCATAATTTTTTGATATGTTTTTAATCGATATTGCGGCGTGCATATTATGACAAACCTAGCAGCTCGGCAACACCATATACGCCAGCTAATACAGTTAATTTTTCAGGTGCATTTTGCACAGAAATCTGCTGACCATCAGCTTGTAATTTTTTTTGCCATGCCAATAAAAGTGTTAACACTGTGGAATCAAAGTCTTTGAGGTTGCCGCAGTCAACCGTTCTTAGTGCACTCAAATTGAGTAAGCCATCTTTTTCTAACTGCAACACATTATCTTGTGTTACTGAAGCGGGCAATAAAAATGGCATCTGCTATTTATCTTTACTAAATCTGTGTGATTTTTAGTTTGCCGGCTTTGCAGCAGCAAGCTGTTTGTTACGGTCTTGCAAGAACTTCACTAAACCCTCAATGCCATTCTGGCTAATCTGGTTCGCAAACTGATTGCGATAGGCCTCGACCAACCAAACGCCCATGATGTTCATGTCATAGACTTTCCAGCCGTTGGCAGTTTTTTCTAGACGGTAGTCAAGCGGCACTGGATCGCCACGACCAATCACCATAGTCTTTACAACTACTTCCTTATCATCTGGAGCGGCGCGCAAAGGTTTAAATTGAATGGTTTGATCGCGCAGTTGGCTTAAAGCACCTGAGTAAGTGCGAATTAGTAAACTCTTAAACTCGCTAACCAATTGAGCCTGCTGCTCTGGAGTTGCCTTCTTCCAATTAGGGCCCATTGCCATTTCAGTAGTACGGCGCATATCGGTATAGGGAACAATTTTCTTGTCTACTAAATCCACAATACGAGGAATATTCCCTTTTTGAATTTCGGGATCAGACTTCACGGAAGCCATGACATCAGAAACTACAGTCTTAATCAAACCATCCGGCGTAGACTGATCAACCGCTTGAGCAAACACACTGCCTGCAAACAAAAACAAGCTTGATAACAATGCTGCGCAGTATTTTTGAATAGTTTTATGGCTTTTCATGTGTCCTCGATTATGACTGGTCATTAGAGCCCATTTTAGCCCTTTAAGGAAACTAAGCTAGGCTTGAGCGCCTTTATTCATAGGGATTCTGATAAGGAGGCATTAATACCTCCTCGTCTTCACGCCCTTCATTAATCTGATACTCACGTCGTTGAATATAGGCATCTCTCATAAAGCTATATTTATCAATTGCCGCCCCATCCAAGAGGTCACCTGCTTCGTAATAAGTATTGCGGGCATTAACTACCCGCAAGCCAGTAATACTATTTCGCAGACCAATATCTTTGACGTAGCTAAATAGGTAGTCAGACTCCAAATCGGCCACCGTACCAAAAGTATCTCGCACACTACTTGGTCCAAAGAATGGCAAAACGACATAAGGTCCAGAAGGAATACCCCACACACCAAAGGTTTGACCCCAATCTTCCTTATGTTTTGGAAGTCCACCAGGTGTAGCCATATCAATCAAACCACCTAAACCAAAGGTGGTATTGACCACAACACGCATCAAATCATTAAACGCGTAATCTGGTTTGCCCTGCAACAAGTTCTGCAAGGCCGTATAGATGTCGCTGTAGTTACTAAAAAAGTTGTAAATACCGTCGCGCACAAACTCTGGCAAGACAAAGCGGTAGCCAGCAACCACCGGCTTTAACAAGTAGGCATCTAAGCCTTCATTAAATTCAAAAACAGAACGGTTGAATGGCTCCCAAGGGTCATGCGGGGAAGACTCTACTCCAGCAGGAATAGAAGCGCAACCTACCATGCCAACTACTAAGCCAAGCATCACAAGACGTTTGAGTTTGACAAGCCACTGCATTACTTTTCAGCGCCCTTATCTTTGCCACTATCAGCTGCCTTGTTGTACAAGAACTGGCTAATCAAGTTTTCCAAAACCACTGCGGACTGAGTCTGAGTAATCTTATCTCCAGCAGTCAACATATCATCAGAACCACCGGCCTCAAGTCCAATGTATTGCTCACCTAACAAACCAGAAGTCAAAATCTTTGCAGAAGAGTCTTTAGGGAATTTATAGGTATCTTCGATCGTCATAGTGACGGTTGCCTGATAAGTCTTGTCATCAAAAGAAATATTGGCAATACGGCCAACAACCACCCCAGCGCTTTTGACTGGTGCGCGTGGCTTTAACCCACCAATGTTGTCAAAGCGCGCAGAAATTTTGTAAGTAGGCGCAAAGGAAACGGCATTCATATTGCCGACCTTCAATGCTAGAAACAAAGCAGCCAGCAAGCCAATGGCTACAAAGATTCCAACCCAAACATCAATTGCACTTTTTCTCATAAGAGTCCCAGTTTATTCTTTCTAATTCGAGAACATCATCGCGGTGAGCAAGAAATCCAATGCCAACACCGATAAGGAGGAGATCACCACGGTGCGGGTAGTGGCTTGCGATACGCCCTCAGGCGTAGGTTTTGCCTCATAGCCCTGATACAGCGCTATAAAGGTCACTGCCACACCGAACACCAGGCTTTTAATCAGGCCATTGCCAATATCAGAAAAGAGATCCACCCCGCCCTGCATCTGCGACCAAAAAGCACCGGAATCGACCCCAATTAAGGGAACCCCAACAAAGTAGCCGCCCATCACACCAACCGCTGTAAAGATCGTAGCCAAAATCGGCATCGCAATAATGCCGGCCCATAAGCGCGGCGCAATCACGCGACTCAATGGATCTACCGCCATCATTTCCATAGCACTGAGCTGCTCACCGGCTTTCATCAAACCAATCTCTGCCGTAAGGGATGTGCCAGCACGACCAGCAAATAACAATGCAGTAATCACTGGGCCCAATTCACGAGTCAGTGAAAGTGCAACCAACAAACCTAGAGCCTGTTCGGAGCCATAACGGTTGAGAGTGTAATAACCCTGCAAGCCCAAAACAAATCCAACAAATAAACCAGATACCGCAATGATCACAAATGAGTGATTACCAACAAATAGGATCTGATCAGAAACTAAGCGAGGTCTCTTTAATAAAAATCCTGAACGCCAAATCACTGTGGCGAACATGCGCGAAGCAAGCCCAAGACTGGTTAAGTTGCGGCGAACAAAAAAACCAAGGTCACCGAAAAGAGCTAAGGCTTTATGAAGGATGTTCATTTCAAACTCACCCCAAAATCTTCTGCGAGGCTTTGTCCTGGATAGTGGAACGGCACAGGGCCATCCGGTGAAGCATCCAGGAACTGACGCACAAAAGGATCACTTGAACGGCTTAACTCTTCTGGAGTACCTTCGGCACCAATGCGACCATTGGCGATGAAATAAACATAATCGGCAATTTCAAATGTTTCTTCAACATCATGCGTAACCAATAGGCTCGTTGCGCCCAAAGCTTGATTCAGATCCCGAATCAAGCGTGCGGTAATTCCTAAAGAAATCGGATCCAAGCCAGCAAAGGGCTCGTCATACATAATCAAAGGTGGATCAAGCGCAATCGCTCTTGCAAGAGCAACACGGCGTGCCATACCGCCAGAAATTTGTGAAGGCATTAAATCGCGTGCGCCGCGCAAGCCAACTGCATTGAGTTTCATGAGCACTAGAGAGCGCAATAGCTCTTCACTTAAATCGGTGTGCTCACGTAAAGGAAAGGCAACGTTTTCAAAAACACTTAAGTCAGTAAAGAGTGCGCCGAACTGAAAGAGCATTCCCATGCGGCGACGGGCTGCCATCAATTCACTGCCGTTCATTTTGCCAATGTCATGGCCCTCGAATAAAACTTGACCAGACTGCGCGGCGAACTGGCCACCAATCAGTCTCAGAATAGTTGTCTTGCCACAACCCGAGCCACCCATTACTGCAACAACTTGGCCGCGACGGAACTCCATATTGAGTCCCGATAAAATTTGCCGCTCACCAGGGGCATAGGAAAAGTTGACGTCCTTAATTTGAACTACAACTTCGCCATGGCCACCGCTAGAGGTTTTTTGCTTCACTTCCACCGAGTTGGAGTGGCTACTGTTCATATCCTCGATATTATCGTGGCAGAACAGAAGACCCCATTAAATACTCGTCTACTGCCTGGGCTGCTTGACGACCTTCACGAATCGCCCAAACCACCAAAGATTGTCCGCGACGCATATCGCCAGCAGCAAATACCTTTGGAACATTGGTTTGATACGCATTTTGGCCGTCAACCGTAGCTTTTGCGTTGCCGCGAGCGTCTTTTTCAACACCAAAGGCATTGAGAACTTGAGCTGCAGGTGATACGAAGCCCATGGCCAAAAACACTAAATCTGCCTTGATCTCGAATTCAGAATTTGGCATTTCTGACATCTTGCCGTCTTTCCACTCCAAACGCACACAGATTAATTTCTCTAATTTGCCATCTTTACCTTCAAAACGCTTTGTGGCAACAGACCAATCACGCTCACAACCCTCTTCGTGCGAAGAAGATGTGCGTAACTTGGTTGGCCAATATGGCCATACCAAAGGCTTGTTTTCAGTTTCTGGTGGCTGTGGCAACAATTCAAACTGAGTAATCTTGGCAGCGCCATGACGATTCGATGTTCCGACGCAATCAGATCCAGTATCACCACCGCCAATTACCACTACATGCTTGCCCGCTGCAGAAATTTCATTTTTGAAATCGCCTGCGTTTTCTTTGTTCTGTGGAATCAAGAATTCCAAGGCATAGTGAACGCCTTTCAACTCGCGACCAGGAACTGGCAAGTCACGTGGCTGCTCAGATCCACCACTAATCACAACGGCATCAAAATCTTTCATCAACTGATCAGGTGAAACTGTCTTTGTGGAGTAGTTTTTTACTTCAGCACCAATCGCTTCTTTGCCCACAAACACACCAGTCTCAAACTTCACACCTTCAGCTTGCATCTGTTCGACACGACGATCGATCAACCACTTTTCCATCTTGAAATCAGGGATACCGTAGCGCAACAATCCACCAACACGATCATTCTTTTCAAATACGGTAACGTCGTGACCCACGCGCGCCAATTGTTGAGCAGTTGCCATACCCGCAGGACCACCGCCAACAACAGCTACTTTCTTACCGGTCTTGGTTTTGGATGGTTGCGGCTTAACCCAACCATTCTCCCAACCTTTATCAATAATGGCGTGCTCGATAGACTTAATGCCAACGGCCTCACTATTAATTCCTAAAGTACATGCAGCTTCGCAAGGCGCTGGGCAGATACGGCCAGTGAACTCAGGGAAGTTATTAGTTGATTGCAAAACATCCAAGGCATTCTTCCAATCACTATGAAATACCAAGTCATTGAAATCAGGAATGATGTTATTCACAGGGCAACCGTTATTGCAAAACGGAATGCCGCAATCCATACAGCGTGCGCCCTGTACTTTAGCTTCTTCATCCGTTAATGCCGCAACGAACTCTTTGTAGTGATGGAGGCGTTTAACGGGAGCTTCGTAGGTTTCATCTACGCGCTCAAACTCCATAAATCCAGTGACCTTACCCATATCGAATCCTTAGTATCTTTTCTTAATGTCTATATTGATTAAGCTGCAACAGTTTTGTTTTGCGCTTTTTCCCACAACTCACCAAGAGCACGCTTGTACTCAGTAGGCAGCACCTTCACAAAACGACCACGGGCATTTTCCCAATCAGCTAAGAGTGCTTTTGCACGCTCTGAACCGGTATGGCGGAAATGACGCTCGATCAAGCTCTTCAGAATTTGCTCATCAGTCATGCGTTCGCCACCATCCTTCACATCAACAGGGGCATGCCACTGTGACTGAGGCATCTTGGCAATCTGTTCAGCAGAAGGCAATACTTTTTCCAAAGTCGCCATGCTGGTATTGCAACGCTTCTCGAAAAGTCCATCTTCGTCGTAAACATAAGCAATACCACCGCTCATGCCTGCCGCAAAGTTACGGCCAGTTGCGCCCAACACAACCACGGTACCGCCAGTCATGTATTCGCAACCGTGATCACCGGTTCCTTCAACTACAGTTGTTGCGCCAGAGTTACGAACTGCAAAACGCTCGCCAGCAACGCCGTTGAAGAATGCTTCGCCACCGATTGCTCCGTAGAGAACAGTGTTACCAACAATAATGTTCTTGGCTGTATCGCCACGGAACTCATGCGGAGCACGCACAATCACACGTCCACCAGATAAGCCTTTACCAACGTAGTCATTACCGTCACCAACCAAGTCTAAGGTGATGCCGCGCGCCAAGAAGGCAGCGAAACTTTGACCAGCAGTTCCATTCAATTGAATGTGGATGGTGTCATCGGGCAAGCCAGCATGGCCATAACGCTGAGCGATTTCTCCGGAGAGCATCGCGCCAACAGTACGGTTTACGTTCTTCACTGGAACAATGAAGGAGACTTTCTCGCCACGTTGCAATGCAGGCTCACTCTTCTCAATCAGAATGTTATCGAGCGCACTACCCAAGCCATGCTCTTGAGTCAGAACTTGATAGCGCGGAACATCTTTGGCTACATTAGGTTCAGCAAAAATCTTGCTGAAATCCAAGCCATGTACTTTCCAGTTCTCAATACCTTTGCGGGTATCCAAGAAGTCAACGCGTCCGATCAAATCATCAAACTTACGAATACCGAGTTGAGCCATGATCTCGCGCACTTCTTCCGCGATAAAGAAGAAGAAGTTCACAACATGCTCTGGCTTACCAGAGAACTTTTTACGCAACTCAGGATCTTGTGTAGCAACGCCGACTGGGCAAGTATTCAAATGACACTTACGCATCATGATGCAACCCTCAACAACTAATGGCGCTGTTGCAAAGCCAAACTCATCCGCGCCCAATAAAGCACCGATCACGACGTCACGACCCGTTTTCATTTGACCATCAGCCTGGACACGAATACGGCTACGCAAACCATTGAGTACCAATGTTTGTTGGGTTTCAGCCAAGCCCAATTCCCATGGGGAGCCAGCGTGCTTAATAGAGGACAGTGGTGATGCGCCTGTACCGCCGTCATGTCCAGCGATCACGACGTGATCTGCTTTTGCTTTGGCAACGCCGGCAGCAATCGTGCCAACACCGACTTCAGAAACCAACTTCACAGATACGTCAGCAGCTGGGTTCACGTTCTTCAGATCGTGAATCAACTGGGCAATATCTTCAATAGAGTAAATATCGTGGTGCGGAGGAGGAGAAATCAAACCAACACCTGGCACTGAGAAGCGGAGCTTACCGATGTAATCGGAAACTTTGCCGCCTGGCAACTGACCGCCTTCGCCTGGCTTAGCGCCTTGCGCCATCTTGATCTGAATCTGATCAGCAGAGCGCAGGTATTCAGTGGTCACACCAAAACGTCCAGAGGCAACCTGCTTAATTTTGGAGCGCAATGAATCGCCATCAAGCAAAGGAATATTTGCTTCAACAACATCATCGCCCAAAATGCTAGCTAGGGTTTCACCCTTCTTAATAGGAATGCCTTTGAGCTCATTCACATAACGATTTGGATCTTCACCACCTTCACCAGTATTGGACTTACCGCCAATACGGTTCATGGCAATTGCCAAAGTAGCATGCGCTTCAGTAGAGATCGAACCTAAAGACATCGCGCCAGTAGCAAAACGCTTAACAATTTCTTTTGCGGATTCAACTTCATCCAAAGGAATTGCTTTAGCTGGATCAATCTTGAACTCAAATAAGCCGCGCAATGTCATCTGACGCTTAGTTTGGTCGTTGATGATGTTGGCGTACTCTTTATAGGTTTGATAACCCTTATCGATACCAATACGAGTGGAGTGCTGTAACTTCGCAATCGTATCTGGGGTCCACATATGGTCTTCACCTCGAATACGGAAAGCATACTCGCCACCCGCTTCGAGCATATTGGTCAGCACTGGGTCATTACCAAATGCAGACTGATGCATACGCAATGCTTCTTCAGCTACTTCAAATACACCAATACCGCCTACGTTAGATGGAGTACCTTTGAAGTAATGGTCAATGACGTCTTTGTTTAAACCAATCGCTTCAAAAATCTGTGAGCCGGTGTAAGACATGTAAGTGGAGATACCCATTTTGGACATCACTTTTTGCAAGCCCTTACCAACCGCTTTCACATAATTCTTAACCGCTTTTTCGGCTGACAGGTCGCCTGATAAACCTTTAGCCATCTCAGCCAAAGTTTCCATTGCTAGGTACGGATGAACTGCTTCAGCACCATAGCCAGCCAGGAGAGCAAAGTGATGCGTCTCACGCGCGCTACCAGTTTCAACAACGAGGCCAACGCTAGTACGCAAACCTTTTTCAACCAAGTGCTGATGAATCGCTGAGGTTGCCAGCAGCGCAGGAATTGCCACGTGCTGCTCATCAACCTGGCGATCGCTCACGATCAAGATGTTGTAACCAGAGCGAACGGCATCCGCTGCTTCTGCACACAGAGATGCTAAGCGAGCTTCAATGCCAGCCTTGCCCCATGATGCTGGGTAGCAAATATCTAACTCATATGAGCGGAACTTGCCGTTGGTGTAATGGCCAATGTGACGAATCTTAGTCATGTCGTCAAAATCTAAAATCGGCTGACTTACTTCCAAGCGCATTGGTGGGTTGATGTTGTTGGTGTCCAACAAATTCGGCTTAGGTCCAATGAAAGATACTAAAGACATCACCATGTTTTCGCGGATGGAGTCAATCGGAGGATTGGTCACCTGCGCAAACAATTGCTTAAAGTAGTTATAGAGTGGCTTATTCTTATTAGAGAGAACGGCTAATGGGCTATCGTTACCCATCGATCCAATCGCCTCTTCGCCATTCATGGCCATTGGTGCCATGAGGTACTTAATATCTTCCTGGGTGTAACCAAAAGCCTGCTGACGATCTAATAATTTTGCCGCTGGACGAATCGTGGTTTTTTCATCCACCAAGTCATCTTTGCTTGCATCAACTTCGTCGAGCTTCACGCGCACTGCATCGATCCAGCTCTTGTATGGCTTCGCTTTAGAGACGGCATCTTTTAATTCAACGTCATCAATAATGCGGCCCTGCTCCATATCAATCATGAACATCTTGCCTGGTTGCAAGCGCCATTTTTGAACAATCTTGTTCTCTGGAATCGGCAATACGCCAGCTTCAGAGCCCATGATGACCAAGTCATCATCAGTCACGTAATAGCGTGCTGGACGCAAACCATTACGGTCAAGTGTGGCACCAATTTGGCGGCCGTCTGTAAATGCCATAGCAGCAGGGCCATCCCATGGCTCCATCATTGCTGCATGGTATTCGTAGAATGCACGGCGGTTTTCATCCATCAATGCATGTTGCTCCCATGCTTCTGGGATCATCATCATCATGGCTTGTGCCAGCGGATAACCTGACATGACCAACAACTCTAAGCAGTTATCAAAACAAGCTGTGTCAGACTGGCCTGGATAAATCAGTGGCCATAATTTTTTAAGGTCATCACCCAACACCGGAGAGCTGATAGCACCTTCGCGTGCATTCACCCAGTTGACGTTACCTTTAACAGTATTAATCTCACCGTTGTGCGCAATCATGCGGTACGGGTGAGCCAATTCCCATGCTGGGAAAGTATTTGTCGAGAAGCGTTGATGCACTAATGCCAATGCAGATACAGTGCGCGGATCTTGCAAATCTTTGTAGTACGCGCCTACCTGGTTGGCTAACAGCAAACCTTTGTAAACAATGGTGCGAGCAGACATCGATGCAACAAAATATTCTTTGCCGTGTTTTAAATGTAAATCCTGAATTGCATGACTTGCAGTTTTACGAATCACATATAACTTACGCTCAAGAGCATCGGTTGTCATGATGTCGCGGCCACGTCCAATAAAAATTTGACGGATAAATGGCTCTGTCATTTGTACAGTAGGAGACATCGGCAACTTCACGTCGATAGGCACATCTCTCCAACCCAATACAACTTGACCTTCTAAACGAACAGTGCGCTCTAGCTCTTGTTCGCAAGCCAAACGAGAAGCGTGCTCTTTAGGTAAGAAAATCATGCCGACACCGTACTCACCGAACGGCGGCAATTCGATACCTTGCTTAGCCATCTCTTCGCGATACAAAGTATCGGGAACCTGAATCAAAATTCCAGCGCCATCACCCATCAATGGGTCAGCACCAACTGCGCCCCGATGGTCTAAGTTCTCAAGAATTTTTAATCCTTGAGCAACAATCTCATGTGACTTCTTACCCTTGATGTGGGCGACGAATCCGACGCCGCAAGCATCATGCTCATTTTGTGGATCGTAGAGACCCTGTGCGATTGGACGAAGGTCTGTATTCATTTTTGTAGTCATGGTATTTCCGTGTGCCCTTGGGGCCTGATTACTTTTGGAGGATCAAATATAGGTGAATACCCATGCTGATGCAATAGAAATAAAATGACTCTGTCCCATTTAAATTGGGTCAGCACCAAAATGAATTGCTTTAAAAGGGACAGAGTCGTTAGATCATGGCAAAACAGTCAATTGCCAAATCCCTAGAATATTATCTAAGTTATTGAATTAATAGATATTATTTTCTTTGGACGACCACGATATCGAATTAAGGTCTGATTAGGATTGTCTTTAAATAGCTTTTTAGCGTAAATATCGCTCACCCAAGGCTTAGATCTCACCAATGCTTCAGTAATTTGGCGATCCTCCCAATGAGGGGCGCCCTCCTTCACAAATCCCGCCCAAGTCATTTGCCTCTCAAAAGGGGTATTACCCAACTTCCAAAAGTGCTGGTGATCAACCAACCAAGGCTCTGCATTGCCACCAATATGGGAAGCAAAGCTGGTCCAAGTCGAATCTTGGGGGCTAGATTCAAAACCAGCCCTCACTGGATTTAACTCAATATATCGTTGGCACCGTAAAAAATAATCTGGGTCTATTAGTGAGGAGCGATACCGCCCCTCCCAAATGGTTCCCGAACGGTGGTGCCGTTGATTGAAATACTGGGCATAACGCCTGCCTAGGGATTGCATCGTTTTTGCAAGCGAATCTGCGTTTTGGGGAGTCATCAAGAGATGAACATGATTAGGCATCAAAGCAAAAGCGTGCACTGCACTTCCAAATTGCTTTGCGGCTTCTCGCAGCCAATCTAAATAGATACGGCGATCCGCATCATTAAAAAAAAGTACTTCTCGATTATTGCCGCGAACCATGACATGCATTGCTTGGCCGGGAATAATGGTACGCGCTTGCCTTGCCATTGCTAAAACGAACTACTGCAGTTCGCGCACACCACCATTATTAGAAAACTCTGGGATGAACCAATCACCATCAACTTGAGTTACACCAGCAGGTACTTCGCGACCTTGTTGTGGCTCGTCCTTGAGTGCGGTACTCATATAAGAAATCCACATTGGTAAAGCAAGACCGCCACCAGTCTCACGATCACCCAAGCTAGCTGGCTTATCAAATCCAATCCAAGCAATAGCTACTACCTTTGGGTTGTATCCCGCAAACCAAGCATCATGAGAATCATTCGTTGTACCCGTCTTACCCGCGATATCACTGCGACCCAATTTCGCTCTTGCACTTCCAGCAGTTCCAGTCTTGGTAACCTCTTGCAGCATGCTATCCATCACAAATGCAGTTCTTGCATCTAATACGCGAGGCGCGTCTTCTCGAGCACGAGTAGGCTTGGCTTCAAATAAAACCGTTCCCTTTGAATCCGTCATCCTATTAATTAGGAATGGATCTACACGGTAGCCGCCGTTAGCAAACACACTGTATGCAGAAGCCATTTGTAATGGTGTTACTGAACCCGCACCCAATGCCATAGTTAAGTATGGTGGATGCTTCTCTGCCTCAAAGCCAAAACGCTGAATGTATTCTTGTGCATATGAAGGGCCGATGGCACGAATTAATCGCACAGATACCAAGTTCTTCGATTTAGCTAAAGCAGTACGCAAGCGCATCATGCCCTCATACTTGCCATCGTAGTTCTTTGGCTCCCAAGCTTGGCTACCGGTTTCCATGCTTCCAATAGACAGCGGTGCATCGTTGACCATCGTGCTTGGTGAAAAACCTTTTTCAATTCCAGCGGCATAAATAAATGGCTTAAATGAAGATCCCGGTTGGCGCTGAGCCTGAGTGACGTGATTAAATTGATTGCGACGGAAATCAAAGCCACCCACCAAGGAGAGTATCGCGCCCGTCTCGGCATTCATAGAAACAAAGGCTGCTTCAACTTGCGGTAATTGAGCTAACTTCCAAACACCACCATCCGAAAGCAATCTAATGATGGCGCCAGGGCGCAAACGTTTTTTGGGTTGCGTGCTGTCCGTTAAAGAAGCGGCAGCAAGTTTCATGCCTTCGCCTTTCAGTGTGATCGTATCTCCAGTCGAAATCATCACTTGCATTTCTTTTGGCTTGATATCGAGCACAACTCCGGACTGCAAATCATCTAACTGGGGGTAAGCTAACAAGGCCTCATCAATCGCGCGCTGACGCTTGATGTGATCTTCCGGCAAATCAATAAATCCCTCTGGGCCACGATAAGCGTGACGTAAATCATATTCAAAAATACCGCGACGTACCGCCTTATATGCCGCATCTTGATCCGCCTTCAAGATCGTGGTGTACACATCGATACCCTGCGAATAAATTGCTTCACCGTATTGCGTAAACAGTAATTGACGCACCATTTCCGAAGCAAAATCAGCGCGGGTACTAAATTCATTTCCAAGACCACGAATGTGCAATTCTTCTGCCATAGCAATTTGGTACTGCTCGGGAGTGATGTACGACAAATCGCGCATTCGCTGCAAAATATATTCCTGGCGAATCTTGGCACGACGGAAGTTGCTTACGGGGTTATATGCAGAGGGCGCTTTTGGCAAACCAGCCAACATTGCTGACTCAGCAATTGTGATGTCTTTTAATTCCTTGCCGAAATAGATTTGGGCTGCACTAGAAAATCCATAAGCCCTTTGCCCCAAAAAGATCTGATTCATATAAATCTCAAGAATCTTGTCTTTACTTAATTGAGACTCAATTTCCCAAGAAAGGAGAACTTCGTAAATCTTGCGACTGAAGGTCTTTTCATTGCTTAGGAAGAAATTCCGGGCTACCTGCATGGTGATGGTTGATGCACCTTGAGATAGATTGCCGCGTAAATTGGTGAGCGCCGCCCTGAGAATACCCACGTAATCCACCCCACCATGGGAGTAAAAGCGATCGTCCTCAATAGCCAAGACTGCATTACGCATACTCATTGGGATTTCATTCAAAGGAATCACCTTACGGCGCTCCTCCCCAAACTCACCAATGAGGACCTTATCAGCCGTATAGATACGTAATGGTGTTTTGGGGTTGTAATCCACCAGCGCCGAGATCTTCGGTAAATTCGGCTTTGCTATTAAGAAGGCATATCCCAGCAACAATGTAATGACCACCGCAAAGACCATGCTGATAATTAGCAGCGCCTTAATCAGGGGGTTACTTCCTGATTTTCTGGATGAGACATGCTCCGCTCTAGGCTGACCGGGACGTCTATCAGGCTGTCGGTTAAACCGCCGATTTAAGGGCGGCTTGTCTTTTGGGGGTAGAGCCATAGATTCAAATTATAGGGTGCTTACGCAATTTTCCCGAAAGCTCCAAAACCCTTGTTTGAAAGATTTGGGGGTGGAATTTTCTGACGCTCAATTCTGCCTTCCCTGATCGTTTTTACTATCCCCAGGGCAAACAATATGGCATGCCTCCACGCCACATTTCCCCCCAGTCTTTTGATGACATTCTGAGTGAGCTAGGGGATGACCCCGCCATTCCAGATCCCCATGGAATTCGGAAATCATCCCCTCCTCCCAGGGAAGATTTCCCACCTCAAACCAAGGCCCCAAAGCCCTCTTTTCTGGCCAAATCCTTTGAGTTAAATAGGCTTAATTTCAGCCCGCTTTGGATCCTTGGCGCCCTATTATTAATCTGTGGTGGCGGCCTATTTTTTTATTTCGACCCCAATAAATCTGACCCTGAAGGGGAAATAAACAGCCTGCAGAATCAGCTATTAGCCCTCAAGGAAGAATTTGAAATATCTCAAATTGAATGGGTATCCGAGAGAGAGGATCTATATGAAGCATTAGATGAAATAGAAGTGAGTATTCACTCAATAGATATAAAACCACCAATAAAGACACCCTCAAGCAAGCCGGCAGTCATCCCACACGAGGCTGATCTTCGTCGCTGGAGATATTTGGGCATCACCCGTATGGGGGCAGCGGAGCACGCTTTTTTTCATACTGGCAAGTCCACAAGGATGCTAGCCAAACAGGATCTGGCATTAGGCGAGTGGCGCCTGACTCAAGCTGAAAAAGAGCTGGCTATCTTGACCCACCCCAAAGGCAAATCTATCACTTTTAAGTCAACCCAATCAGAGTAACTTTATTGAATATCTTACAAAAATCTCGTGCCGCCCTACTCGCCTCAGTAGTGGTTTTTTTGATCAACCCAGCCACCGGAAATTCCCCTGAAGCAAGCTCTTCTAGCACCCTCAAAGATAGTCGCATTAGCCTGCAATTTAGCCAAATTGAAATGACTGAGCTTTTGCAGGTTTTAGCAAAAATGGGGAATACCAACTTCCTGCTCAGTGAATCCATTCAAGGCAAGATCTCGGTCGACCTGAAAGACACCCCCTGGCAAACTGCCCTCCATTCCATTCTTGCTAGCCGAGGTCTAAGACTCGTCCGGAACGGGGATATTTACTGGATTGGTCCTCACGCAGAAATTCAGAGTTTCCAAAAGTTTCGGCGGGAGGATGCCGCCCTACCTTTTGGGGGCGACCATATTAATAGCCCTCGCCAGATCCTGATTGAGGCTCGCATCGTCGAGGCCGATCAGCGCTTTGCCCGCGAACTAGGAATGAAGTTGGGGTACCAGGCCAATGGCATTGGCAATGACCCGGACCAAAACGCCAGCGCCAATCTCGATCTAGGAGGGACTGGCTTGGCTGGCTTTAACCCAGCTACCCTGGCCGCAACTCTGGTGTCCAAGAATGCAGCTAGGTTATTGCAAATTGAGCTTTCAGCCCTCGAATCTGATGGCCAGGGGAAGATTCTCTCCAACCCCCGAATCATGACTGGCGATCAAGTTAAAGCCACAATTGAGCAGGGAACTGAGCTCCCCTATCAAGTGAGCTCTCAAAGCGGGAGCAAATTGCAGTTCCGCAAAGCCAATTTACGCCTAGAGGTCTTACCCAAGATTCATCCTGACGGGAAGATCTCGATGTTGGTAGGGATCAATAAAGACACTATTGGCATGAAAACTGAACAGGGATATGCCATAGATACCAAAAACCTCAGCTCTGAGGTAACTGTTGAAAATGGGGGCACAGCCATTATTGGAGGCATCTTTCAAACCACTGAACGGGATGATGAAATCAAGGTTCCGCTTCTCGGCGATATTCCCTTGATTGGGCATTTATTTCGACACAAATCCAAATTAGCAGATAAAACTGAGCTATTAGTCTTCTTAACCCCCACCGTGCTAGACAAACACTAATAAAATCAAAGGGTGAACTCTTCATCCAACAATATCTTTCTGATTGGCCTTATGGGCGCCGGGAAGTCGACCGTCGGTAAATTGCTAGCCAAGAAATTGGGTCGTCGATTTTTGGATGCCGACCACGTGATTGAAGATCGTTGCGGAGTCAAGATTCCAGTCATCTTTGAAATGGAGGGCGAGGATGGATTTCGTAAACGCGAGGCTCAGGCTATTAAAGACATTACTGCTGAACATGATGTCATTTTGGCAACTGGTGGTGGCGCTGTACTCCTGCCTGAGAATCGTCAATTCCTCAGCGAAAGAGGAACGGTAATTTATCTCCACGCTAATCCGATGGAGCTATGGCATCGAACTAAAGGTGGTGAAGGTAGACCGCTTCTTAAAAATGGTGATGCAAAAAAGATTTTAGAAAACCTATATGCCATTCGTGATCCGCTGTATCGCGAAATCGCTGACTATGTAATTGAGACTGGAAAGCCCAGCGTCAATCAACTAGTCAATACTCTCATCATGCAACTCGAACTCTCCGCATAAATTTATCCATGAAAACATTAGAAGTTGATCTAGGCAATCGTAGCTACCCCATTCACATCGGTACAGATTTAATAGATCAGCCAGAATTATTTAAGGCCTGCGAAAAGGCGACATCGATTTATATTGTTACCAATACAACTGTTGCTCCTTTATATGCAGATCGTCTTACAAAGACTCTAGAGAAACTGGGCAAGCCCGTCAGAACGATTGTGTTGCCTGATGGTGAGTCTTATAAGGACTGGAAAAATCTTCAATTGATTTTTGATGACCTGCTTAAATTTGGCGCTGATCGTCAAACCATGTTGGTGGCATTAGGCGGTGGTGTGATTGGCGACATGACTGGCTTTGCTGCAGCCAGCTTTATGCGCGGTATCCGCTTCATTCAAGTGCCAACAACCCTGCTGGCTCAGGTGGACTCTTCTGTTGGCGGTAAGACGGGCATTAATCATCCGCTCGGAAAAAATATGATTGGGGCGTTTCATCAACCAGCAGCAGTGATTGCTGACCTCAATACCTTGAAGACATTGCCTGCCCGCGAACTCTCTGCAGGCTTAGCTGAGGTAGTTAAACATGGTGCAATTGCAGATGCTGAATTCTTAAACTGGATTGAAGCAAATGCAAAAGCGTTATTAGCATGCGATACCTCAGCAATGGAGCATGCAGTGCTACGTTCTTGCGAAATTAAATCCGCAGTAGTTTCAGCAGATGAGAGAGAAGGTGGCATCCGTGCCACTCTCAATTTCGGACATACCTTTGGTCATGCGATTGAAGCAGGCATGGGTTATGGTGAATGGTTGCATGGTGAAGCTGTTGGCTGCGGCATGGTCATGGGTGCAGACCTCTCGCGACGTCTGAACTTCATCACCCAAGATGAGGTCAACCGCTTAACTCAAATTATTCAGTCCATGAATCTGCCGATTGCACCACCCAAGTTTGGCGCCCAGCGTTATATGGAATTAATGCAGGTAGATAAAAAAACTGAAGGCGGTCAAATCCGTTACGTCGTTTTAGAAAAGATTGGCAAAGCGCAAATCAAGAGTGTTCCCGATGCTCAGGTCATCGAAACTCTAACAGCGACTGGGGCAGTTTAATTTTCTAGCTTGCTTATTTCTGAAGTAGGCTAATAGTGATTGCCTGCCCTGCTTGAGCGCTAGCAAACTCCGACAAGTCGCTCAATAATTCACGCCCAGTTTTAGTGTCTAGCCAAAGCGGGGAAGCCAAAGTTCCAGCCCAGCGATAGTGATAACCACCAGATTTAGCCGCCACCCAGATTTCATGTAATGGTGGCTGTGTATTAACCACAATCACGCTACGATCCCTAAACCGAATATTAATTACGTTCCCGCCCTGGCGCTCTACATCCAGATCTAAATCGAGACTATCATCTGCGGCTTCTAGCGCCACCTCTATCGACTGCAATAAATTGCTTCCCAGCTGATAGAACTGCTTGTCGTCAATGGTTTCCACAGTCGAGTTGCCTGGCTTCATATTAGAGTCCTGCATGCTATATTCAATCATTCGTTTTAGAGACATTCATGATAGCGATTCTTAAAAGAACTCTTGGCATTAGCCTTCTAATATCCCTTGTTGGGTGTGGGGTTAGAGGGCCCTTATATTTGCCAAATGTGCCACCGGCGCCTAGCCCTCCCTCTGAGCCAGAACCCAAAGGCAAGCTCTATCCACCCCAAAGCCCTGCTGCAACTAACCCATCATCGGCCAAGCAATGACAAGTAAAGCAATCCCACTCCCTGACCTAGCTGGATTTACAGAACGCAATGGCAATTGGTATGCAGAAGAAATTCCTTTGTCAGATTTGGCAAAAGAGTTTGGTACGCCCTTGTATGTCTATAGCAAAAAAGCGCTAACTGAGGCGTATCAAGCCTATGACAAAGCTTGTGTAGATTCTTCTGGCAAAAGACGTGCTCGCGTCCACTATGCGATGAAGGCGAATAGCAACTTAGCGGTGATCGATTGCTTTAAAAAATTAGGCTCTGGCTTTGACTTAGTCAGCGGCGGTGAATTAGCTCGCGCGCTTGCAGTTGGCGCAGATCCAAAGAGTTTGGTATTTGCAGGTGTTGGTAAATCTGCCCCTGAAATTGCACAGGCATTAGAGGCTGGCGTTAAATGCATCAATGTGGAATCGATTGCTGAGCTGCATCAAATTAATCGGGTTGCCACCAAGTTAAACTGCCGCGCCCCAATTTCTTTACGTGTAAATCCCGATGTGGATGCACAGACACATCCCTACATCTCTACCGGATTAAAGGGAAACAAATTTGGCATTGCTTATCTCGAGGTTCTAAAAACCTATCGTGAAGCTGCATTGCTTTCACAAATTGATGTGGTTGGCATTGATTGCCATATTGGCTCACAAATCACCACGACCGCACCCTACCTTGATGCGCTTGATAAGGTGCTCGAGTTAGTTGCTCAATTGAAAAAAGAAGGCATTGAGATTCATCATCTTGATTTGGGTGGAGGCCTTGGTATTTCGTATGGCGATGACAATCCACCAGACATTACCGAGTTCACCAACACCTTACTCAACCGTGTTGCTGAGCGTGGCTTTGCGCATCTCGATATCGTCTTAGAGCCGGGCAGATCCCTGGTGGGCAATGCTGGCGTGCTTTTGACCAAAGTGGAATATCTCAAGCCCGGCGCTGAGAAAAACTTTTGTATTGTGGATGCAGCAATGACTGAGTTGATGCGTCCAGCCCTTTACGAGGCTTATCACGGCATCGTTCCAGTCCAAACTAAACAAGTTGCAAGCTCTACTTATGACATCGTTGGGCCTGTGTGCGAATCTGGTGACTGGCTTGGAAGAGATCGCAAGCTTGCAGTTGAAGAAGGTGATCTGCTAGCTATTCTGTCTGCTGGTGCTTATGGTTTTGTCATGGCATCTAACTACAACACCAGACCAAAGCCTGCTGAGATTATGGTTGATGGTAAGAATGCGTATGTCATTCGCGCACGCGAAAATGTTGCCGATCTCTTTGCTAGTGAAACTACCCTACCAAACTAAATTTAATTAACAATGCATTTGGCTTGGTAAATTTCTAGGCAATAAAAAACCCCGCTACTTCAGCGGGGTTTTTGTTTTCTACTGAACGTAGCTATTAATGCAAGCCCGCCATGTAATCGGCAACAGCTTTCATTTCTTGATCAGAAAGCTTAGTGGCGATCGTTGTCATCTGGGTGCTATTTTTACGAGTGCCTTCACGGAACGCTAGCAACTGTGCTGTGTTGTAGTCAGCCCACTGGCCACCCATGCGTGGGTACTGTGATGGGATACCGGCACCAGTTGGACCATGACATGCTGCACATGCTGGAACACCTTTAGCAGCGATGCCGCCACGGTAGATGCTTTGACCCAATGCAATCGTGTCTTTATTTTGAGCCACTCCCTGTGAAACTGGCTGGCTCACCAAATAAGCAGCAATATTGTTCATATCTTGATCGGTTAAGGCGGCAGCCATTCCCATCATGATTGGATTGGCACGAGTACCTTCTTTAAAATTCTTCAGCTGCTTGGCGGTATAGGCTGCATGCTGAGCAGATAACTTAGGCCAAGTAGCTATTGCGCTTTGACCCTTAGGCCCGTGGCATGTAATACATGCAGTTACACCACGGCTTGCATCGCCGTTAGAGTAAAGCGCTTCACCAGCAGCAGGATCAACCTTAGGCTTGCCTGGAACGACTGGCTTAGTAGCTGCCTCCGCCATCGGGGCAGCAGCAGGCGCAGGATCTGCGGCGCTAACCACGCCGGAGAAGCCGGTCATTGCCAGAAATAAGCTGGCAGCTAGGCTAGCGCTTACGCTAGTTAATTTGGAGATTTGAGAGGTTTGACGCATTATGTTTACCTTGGCAAAAATTCCTAAAAGTGTTTGGGCCCTACTTTTACAACCTTTTACCCAACACCATGAGATATTTCATGATTTTGCGTGATTTTACAATAGCTTCTGGACATGTCTAAACTCTTTCAAGCCCGATTCGCGACCACAGTCAATGACACCCATTGCCTGCCTGCCACTCCACTCCGAGAGGTGGCCTTTGCTGGGCGCTCAAATGCAGGCAAATCTAGCGCAATTAACGTACTTTGCAACCAAAAACGCCTCGCCTTTGCTAGTAAAACACCAGGACGCACCCAGCACATTAACTATTTTGGTCTTTTTGCAAAAGATGATCTTTTGGCCTATTTGGTGGATTTACCTGGATATGGCTATGCAGCCGTTAATCATGAGACCAAATACCACTGGAATGCCCTTCTAAGCGATTACCTGCAGGAGCGGGAGCAACTGGTAGGCATGGTCCTAATTGTCGACTCCAGGCGCGGCATCACCGATCTGGATGAACAAATGATTCAGTGGTTTGTGCCAACTGGCAAACCAATCCATATTTTGCTCAGTAAGTGCGACAAGCTGAATAAAAGTGAATGCAAGCATGCTTTAGAGGCTGTGCGTAAACAGTTGCAACAATATGATCCAGCGCTACCTGATGGCAATGGTGAATCCAAGAAACTTACGGCACAATTATTCTCAAGCACCAAGCGCATTGGTCTTGAAGAGGCCGACAATATTGTTATTAAATGGTTATTTGAAGCAGAGACTCAAGAAGATGAAATCACAAGCTAACTCTTTATTGAACTTTCCGGCGCACCGCCCACGTCGCATGCGTCGCGATGATTGGTCGCGTAGCTTGATGCAAGAGAACCAAGTCAGCGCCAGCGATTTAATCTATCCAGTCTTTCTGCTAGAAGGCAGCAACCAATCTCAAGCCGTTGCTTCTATGCCTGGAGTCAATCGCGTATCTCTAGATTTATTGTTTGGCGTTGCCGAAGAATGCGTTTCATTAGGCATTCCTGTGATGGCACTCTTTCCGGTGATTGATGCATCTCTGAAAACGCCTGATGGTAAAGAAGCTTTTAATCCCAATGGATTAATCCCGACTGCAGTGCGTGAACTCAAGAAACGCTTTCCTAATTTAGGCATCATGACGGATGTCGCACTTGATCCTTACACAAGTCATGGACAAGATGGTGTCTTAGATGAACAAGGTCGCATTCTGAATGATGAGACCACAGCAATCTTGGTGCAACAAGCTGTTGCTCAAGCGCAAGCTGGCGTTGATATCGTTGCACCATCAGACATGATGGATGGTCGCATCGGAAAAATTCGTGAAGCGCTAGAGCAGAAGAAACTCATTCATACTCGCATCATGGCTTACTCAGCCAAATATGCATCAGCATTTTATGGCCCTTTTCGTGATGCAGTAGGTTCAGCAAAAAGTTTAGGTAAGGCTGATAAGAAAACCTATCAAATGGATTGCGCCAATACTGATGAGGCTTTGCGGGAGGTTGCTCTCGATATCAGCGAAGGTGCTGACATGGTCATGGTCAAACCTGGCATGCCTTACCTAGATATCGTACGTAGAGTTCGCGATGAATTTAATTACCCGACCTATGCCTATCAGGTAAGTGGCGAGTACGCCATGCTAAAAGCTGCCGCACAAAATGGTTGGTTAGATCATGACGCTGTGATGATGGAATCTTTGCTCGCATTTAAACGTGCTGGCGCAGATGGCATCCTAACTTACTTTGCGCTTGAGGCTGCTCGCCTTATCAAAGCAAGTAAATAAGTTTGATGCTGAAGACTGAATAAGTAAAAAACTTATTCAGTCTCAATTAATTCAATTTGCCAGTGCTTTTTTCAAGCGCTCAGCAAAACGCTGTGGTGGCATATAGCCAATTACACGCTGATCTTTTAACTCTTCTGAGTTGAGATCAAAGATCAAAATTCCGGGTGGGCCAAATAATCCAAAACGCTTCAATAGGGTTTGATTCTCAGGGCCATTCTTTGTAACGTCAGCTTGCAGTAAAACAAATCTCTGCAATTCTTGATTCACCTCAGGATTTGCGAAAGTATTAACTTCCATCTCCTTGCAAGAAATGCACCAGTCTGCATAAAAATCCAAGAGTACTAATTTCTTCTGCTCTTTCGCTTGAGTTAAGAATTGATCTAACTGCGCGCTAGATTCAATCACAGCAAAACTCGCACTTCCAATTTGATGTTGGCGCTGCCCATTGGCAACGCTAATCGTCGCCTCGCTGCCGCCGCTCTGAAATAGTGGTGAAGCAATCCATGCCGCAGTTGCAACCAATAAAACACCCAATGTTCTTTGCAACCAAACCATCCAAATGCCAGTTGATGGAATGAGGATGCGCGCTTCAATGGCGATAAAGAGCAGTGGCAAGCCCATACCCAAAGCCATTACAAAGAGGAGGCCTGCCCCCAAACTCATTGATCCCGTTTGGGCAATAAAAGCAAGTACTCCTGCTAAAGGGGCTGTGATGCAAGGGCTGGCCACCAGAGTAGATATTCCGCCTAGAGCAAAGGCACCCGCAAAACTCCCACCTTTGTGGCGCCCTGCTAATTGATCCACCTTTTGCTGCCAAGATTGAGGCATTCTGAGCTCATATAGGCCAAATAAACTGCCTGATAAGGTCAGTAGCAGCAATGCAAACGCAATCAGCGCTATAGGGCTCTGTAGAGCTCTTTGGACGCTTCCACCAAGCGCAGCCATCAAGACTCCGGCCAAAGCATACACACAAGCCATTCCGAGCACGTATGCCACTGCCAATATGCTTGCACGGCTCTTACTGATAGATTGCTTACCCTGTGTTCCAAACACAACACTAGACAGGATAGGCAGCATCGGTAAAACACAGGGGGTGAATGCCAGCGCTAGCCCGAGAATAAAGAAGGCTAAGAATAGATATCCAGTCGGCGTACTTTCTAAAAAACGACTAATGGCATTAACGTCATCACGCTCACGCCAAACATCCATGAGGCTCAATTCCTTTTTGGGCGCATTACCCGCTTCCACCCCATCCAATACTTCTGGTATCGGGCCGGCCTTGACTCCAGGTCCTGCAAGTAGGAACTTGAGAGTCATTGGCGGATAACAAATTCCCGCTTCAGCGCAACCTTGCAACTCCAACTCTAGATATAGAGGCTTTCCCGCTTCCGCTTTTTTATCTAACGTGAGCAGAAATGCCTGCTTATAAACCTGCATTTTTTTCTGAAAAGTCTCGTCATACTTTTCAACACCTGAGGGGAGTGATGCTTTTACAAGCCCTAATTTATTGGGCTGGGAGCCCGTTTTGAAATGCAGGGATTCTTGATAGATGTAATAACCCTTAGCTGGAAAAATCTCTAACTCAATGTCGTTTGTATTTGCCGCCCATGTTGCTTCGGCCTGAAATGCTTTCTCAGGAGGAAGAAATTCTGGGGCTGCAAATGCATTACCAACAAAAAATAGGAATACAGCTAGCACCGGGATGAATTTATTTAACAATCTCATGGTGTTCACTTTACCTCGGCCTGAACCCACTTGCCATACAGCGATTTATATTTTGAAGGTGCATACGCAATCAACTCTGGTAAATCATAAGGATGATGACTTTTAATGAAATTAGAAATATCCATCCATTTATCTGCAACTGTCTTTGCTGACAATTGAACCTCATTTCCCTCGCAAAGCTTGCCTTCCCATCGATAGATGGAATGGATACCCTCTTGAATTTGCACACAGGCAGCCATGCCACTTTCAATCAGTTGATATCCCATTTTCTTTGCATCCTCTAAGGATGCAAAGCTGGTGACGACGATCAGCAATTCAGTAGATTTATCTAAGGTCATCCTGTATTTATAACCGTATAAATGAAAAAAGCCAGACCGAAGCCTGGCTTTTAATCTTGCTAAAGGGCTTAAGCCTCTTCAGCTACTGCTGTTTCTTCAACTTCTGGACGATCTACCAACTCAACCAAAGCCATAGGTGCATTGTCACCATGACGGAAGCCAAACTTCAAAATACGAAGGTAGCCACCTGGACGAGTTGCGTAACGTGGGCCGAGCTCTGTGAAGAGTTTGGTCACGATATCGCGATCACGTGTGCGATTGAATGCTAAGCGACGGTTTGCTAAGTTATCTTTTTTACCCAAGGTAATTAAAGGCTCAACAACCATGCGCAATTCTTTTGCTTTTGGCAAAGTGGTTTTAATCACTTCGTGCTCCAA
>CANGNV010000015.1 GCA_947455485.1 Burkholderiaceae bacterium
ACTACGGAGCATAACTCTGGTGAGAGACTTCTTTTTTGGAGCTCTTCAGTAATAGCAGCGCCAACCTTATCAGCGGTGCCTACTGGCACAGTCGATTTATCAACGATCACTTTAGGAGTGGTCATATGACGGCCAATATTGCGAGCAGCCGCTACAACGTACTGAAGATCAGCTGAGCCATCTTCATCAGGAGGGGTGCCAACAGCAATAAATTGAATATCGCCATGCGCGACAGAAGCGGCAATATCGGTAGAGAACTGCAAACGGCCAGCAGCGCGATTGCGCTCAATCATCTCTTTGAGGCCTGGCTCGTAAATCGGTACGCCACCAGAATTGAGGATCTCAATCTTCTTAGGATCTACGTCAACGCAAAAGACGTTGTTACCCTGCTCTGCTAAACAGGCGCCAGTAACAAGACCAACGTAACCGCTGCCGATGATGGTGACTTTAATCATTGTGATTCTTTATAAAAATTAATTACTTTGGAAAAGGTGTATTCCAACCCGCAGAACGGTAGGCATAAACAACCTCGGCCAATACGATTGAGAGCGATGTCATGAATGACATTAAGCCAAGTACAAATGTCAAAATTACATATGTACCCTGCAATGAGCGCACCGCCCCCGCTTGAAAGAAAAATAACTCAAGAACAGTTAAGGAAATAAATACGCCGCTCAATACGTCAAAGAAAATCGCGGCCGTGCAAAGACGACCCCGTACCTTTGCTTCATTCGCCTCCGTCATCATATGAGCAAGCATTTCTGGATCCTGAATACCGCCCTCCTGAATGCGATGCTGAATAGCACGCATACGGTCTACGGAGCGCGCTAAGCGAGCAGAGATTGCATTAATTAATGTGGCTACAGCAGTCAATAAAAATACTGGGGCTAAGGCCAGTTGAATATTGTTAGTAATTGCATCTATTGAGACATCCATAGGAATTCCAGTCGATCTTTTTTATATTTGTAAATTTATCTCAATGAGACCAAGCAACTAAACCACTGTATGCACTTAACAACACCAGCACACCAAAGACAATTCGATACCAGGCAAATGGAATGAAGTTATGTCCTGCAACATAATGAATCAACCAGCGTACACAAATGAAGGCTGAAATAAATGCAGCGATAAAACCAATCACAATCGCCCACACAAAATCACCTGAAAGAGAAACTGGATTTTTCCAAAGTTTGAGCAATTCATATGCCGTTGCTCCACCAATTACCGGAATAGCCAAGAAGAAAGAAAACTCGGTAGCTACCGCTCGTGGCAAACCAAATAACATGCCGCCAATAATGGTTGCGCCTGAGCGAGAGGTTCCTGGGATTAAAGCGGCGCATTGGGCAAGACCAACTTTTAAGGCGTCCATTGGAGTAAGGTCATCTACTGACTGAATATAGGATTTACCTACCGAGTTAGCGAGTTTGGTTTGGCGACGTTCTACCCAAAAAATAATCAAGGCACCTACGATGAAAGCGCTAGCCACGGGAATGGGGGCAAATAGGATGGCTTTAATATGCTTACCGAATACGAAAGCCAAACCCATTGCTGGAATTGAGGCGATCAACAGATTAAGAATAAATCGACGCGAGATGGCGCTAGTACGAGCCGTAGAGGCAACCTTCCAAAGCTTTTCACGAAACTCCCAGCAAACCGCCAGAATGGCACCAAACTGAATAATGACCTCGAAAGCCTTCCCGCGCTCATCATTGAAGTTGAGTAAGTCACCAACCAAAATCAGGTGACCAGTACTGGAGATTGGCAGAAACTCAGTTAAGCCCTCCACTACCCCTAGTATTACCGCTTTAGCTAGCAAAATTAGATCCATAGGCGCAATTTTATAGATAGATGAAGCTGACCCTAGGATTTGGCAAAATAAGGCTTAAATCCAGCACTTTAGCTAAATAAGCCTTAAACTTCATGGCATATTGAAAAGTACCCGAATTAGATGACATTGACACGCTTTCGCCTCCCTCAGATAACCGCTTTTGGTTTAATCCTGGGTCAGGCGTTCGGACTCGGAATCCAGCCGACAATAGCACTAGCCCAAAGCGCTAATGGGGCTAAGCCTTCATTACCAACTCCAGTGAGCGCGCAGTCTTTGATGGGCTTGGATATGCCTCCACAGATGGCACCCTTACCCCGACAGGCAATTCCAAGCAACGCAGCACCATCTAACCTTGGTGCCAATGGGGCAACTGGAAGCAGTCAAGCAACCGATTTAATCCGTCTATATCAAGAAGCGGCATTTAGCGATCCCGTATTAAATGCTGCTCGCTTTAACTATCAAGCTAGTAAAGAGCTCTATTGGCAGGGTTTATCACTTTTACTGCCGCAAGCTACAGCCGTTCCTGGTGGAACTCGCTACTACCAACACACAGCAGGCAATCAACCGGCCAACTCGTATTCTGGTTCTCGGGTGTACGACCAAAAAAACTATACCGTCACCCTGACTCAACCTGTCTTTAATATAGCGGCATTTGAGGCATTTAAACAGGGTGATTTGAATACCAAAATTGCTGACATGCGTTTTTACTTAGCGCAGCAAGATCTCATCATTCGCGTATCCCAAGCCTACTTTGATGCACTTACTAGCCAAGATAACGTTGAGCTCTATCGCAGCAAAAAGGGATTAATTAAGCAGCAACTTGAAATTGCTCAAGCTAAGTTTGATGCTGGCTTAGCCACTATTGTGGATGTCAATACTGCACAAGCAGCACTGGACCTTGCTAACTCTCAAGAAATCGCTGCTCAAGCAGACCTGATTGTTAAGAGAGGCGTCTTGGAGCAATTAGTGGGTCACCCTGTAGGTGCGCTAAAGCCACTTGTTAAAGAAGCAAAAATAGACGGGGTTCTCAAAGACCCTCGCTCTAAGCCAAAAGATGGTAATGGGATTCCGATTGCAGATAGTGTTAATCCTCAATTACCAAAAGGGCAAACTCTAGAAGACTGGATTAACCAAGCAGAGACTGCAAACTTTAATGTACTAGCTGGTCAGCTATCTGTTGGCTTAGCCGAAAGTACTTATAAAGCCTCTCAAGCTCTGAACTACCCCTCCCTCAATTTTATAGGTACAGCGGGTTACAACACTTCCAACGGAACAGCTAATAGCTTAACTCCGTCACAGACCAATATCTACAACAACACCATCGCCCTGCAAATGACTATCCCCTTAGTCTCTGGTGGTTACAACAGCTCACTCATTCGTCAAAATGCCGCATTGCTAGATGCAGCTAAAGCAAACTATGACAATGCACGCCGTACTGCAGCTCAAAGCACTCGTGCAGCATTCACTGGCTTCTATGGCGGCCTGGCAAGTGTTAAAGCATATGAGGCTGCGGAGCGCTCATCCACCTCCGCACTTGAATCCAGTAAGTTGGGGTTTCAGGTGGGGACATTAATCAATATCGATGTATTAATTGCCCTAGACACTCTGATTAGTACGCGCTCGCTATTACAGCAAGCACGCTACAACACTATTCTGAATGCCATTAAGTTAAAGGCGCATGCAGCATCTCTATCAGATGAAGATCTAATCTCCATCAATACCCTGCTTCGTTAAGAACTAAAGAAGTCAAAAAATTAAGCTTGCTGTAGAAGCTTTAAGGATGCATCAAGAACCTCTTGAATGCTTGGTGGATTTTGAATATCACCCACGTTACAGATTCGATCAGACCAATAACCGTCCGTCTTCCAGAGCGGCGAATCGCAATAGATCTCAACAGTAGGCCTATTAAGCACTGCTGCCAAATGTGTCAGGCCAGTATCAACCCCAATCGTTAAAGCCGCACCAGTAATTACCGAGAATGCCTCTTCAATAGAAAAGGCTGGCGGCACTAAAGCCCCAGAAATCTGAGAGGCAAGTAATTGACTAACCGCTTTTTCTGCAGCATTACCCCAAGGGAAAACCAGTTGATATCCTCGAGCAGATAAATCTTTACCTAGCGCAATCCAATTCTCATTAGACCAACGCTTAGCCTCTCTGGCTGTCGAATGAAAGCACAAAACATAGGGAGGGCATAAACCTGCGACAGAACTTTTTGGAATGCTCACAATGAATTCTGAGGGGTAAAACTGTGGTGAATCACCTCGCTCCATCAAAGGCCAATCTAAGGCTGAGCACATCACCCAACGCGAACGATCAACAGCATGGCACTTCACAGGAACTTGTACTGATTGGTTATAGAAAGATCTAGCCAAAGGCTCATATCCAGAAAACTCTGTTGCATTAGCAAGACCTGCGATTACGGCACCAGAACTTTTTTTGGCTAGGGAGCATACGATGGCGGACTTAAGTAGGCCCTGTGTTTCGATTAATACATCGTAGGGAGTAGATTGAAGTGTTTTTCTGAATGCAAAAAACTCCTTCCATGTTGCCAATCTAAAAATATTTTTCTTCCAACGGCGCAGAGCAAAAGGAATGATGCGATCAATTCCCCGAAAACCATCTCGAGACAATAGGGGCTCAAGTAAGTAGACGTAGCCCTCTTCAACAACCCAATCAATTTGAGCGTCTGGTAAACGTGCTCGCAAGTCCCACACAATCGGCAAGTTATGCAAGACATCCCCAAGAGAGGATAGTTTTACCAACAGGATTTTAGGGGGAGCGCTCATGTGAGCATTATCTTATCTTTTGAAAGTACCCCTAAATTAATTAAAACTTAGGAGCAGCATCCCACGATAAACCAGCAGAGTCTTTGGCATTCATATTAGGGGTGATGCCTTGCGGCATTGGCCACTTGATACCAATAGTTGGATCATTCCAGGCTAAACATGCCTCACTTTGAGGGTGATAATAGTCAGTCGTTTTATATAAACACTCGGCCGTCTCGGATAGCGCGAGGTAGCCATGCGCCAGACCCGCAGGAATCCATAATTGCCTATGATTTTGGGCACTTAACTCAACAGCTGCCCACTTGCCATATGTCGGTGAGTCTTTGCGAATATCCACAACTACATCAAAAATACTACCGACCACAACGCGCATCAACTTGCCCTGCGTCTTTTCCAATTGGTAATGCAGGCCACGCAGAGTCCATTGACGAGAAAAAGAATGGTTATCTTGAACAAATGGGACATTTAAACCCGTAGCTACAGAAAAATCTTGAGCATTATAAGATTCAGTAAACCAACCGCGCTGATCGCCAAATATCTTGGGCTCGATCACAAGAGCATCTTGAATGGCAGTGGGGGAAATTTTTAACCGCATTGGCATACCTATCCAAGAATCTATTTAAGGAAGCTCGATGAGGTATTGAGCTCATTTAAAATCCTAGTTAAGTATTGGCCATAACTATTCTTATTCAGTTGGGCGGCCATCTTTTGAACCATCTCAGCGCTAATCCATCCCTTGCGATATGCGATCTCTTCGGGACAAGCTACCATCAGGCCCTGACGCTTTTGCAGGGTAGCAATAAAGCTTGCCGCATCCAATAAAGAATCATGTGTCCCAGTGTCGAGCCAAGCAAAACCGCGACCCATGATTTCAACGCTGAGCTCATTCTTATCGAGGTAAACACGATTGACATCGGTAATCTCGAGCTCCCCACGTGCGCTAGGTTTAATTGAAGAGGCAATATCACACACTTGATTGTCATAGAAATACAGGCCTGTTACCGCATAACTACTTCGTGGCTTGAGGGGTTTCTCTTCAATGGAGAGGGCTTTGTAATCTTTATCAAACTCCACTACGCCATAGCGCTCAGGATCGGTCACATGATAGGAAAAAATAGTGGCCCCCAAAGACCGATCATCCGCCTTACTTAATTGATAAGCTAACTCATGCCCATAAAAAATGTTATCGCCTAAGACTAAAGCACTTGGGTTATTACCGATAAAGTCTTTCCCTAGAGTAAACGCTTGGGCCAAACCATCGGGAGAGGGCTGAATACAATACTCAATGTTTAGACCCCATTGCGAACCATCACCCAACAACTCTGCAAAGCGTGGTGTGTCATGCGGTGTAGAAATTAATAAAATATCCCGAATACCTGCAAGCATCAGCGTAGTCAAAGGGTAATAGACCATAGGCTTGTCATAGACAGGCATGAGCTGCTTGGATACAGCTTGAGTCACTGGATACAAGCGAGTGCCAGAGCCTCCCGCCAAAATAATGCCTTTACGATTCATCTGCTTTACTGCCATAGCATTCTTTCTAGATAAGTCCGTCTTTAGCCAAATTGGCGACATAAGACCGGACAGCCTTGTCCCAAGACTGATTTAATTGTTCCAATTTTGACATATCGCCCCAACCCTCAAACACCTGATGGAGCTTATCAGTGGACATCTTTGAATTCATGGGTCTTGGGGCTGGTAAAGGGTATTCCACCGCAAGAATAGGCTCAATGGCACTTGGATTAGCTTTAAGTGCTACGCCAGCATCTATAGCTTCTTGCACCGCTAAGCATGCCAATTCATGCCAAGTAGTTTCCCCAGCAGGAACGGCATGATAGTTACCCGATGTGAATTTTCTTAAGCGGACATGTTCATCTATGGCCAAGCTCAGGCTCACTTGCGCCAACCAATTAGCATTCGTGGGGACGCCAAATTGGTCGTGAATGATTTTTAACTCTTCACGCTCTTTTGCTAAACGCAAAATCGTACGAATGAAGTTGCCACCATCTCCATATACCCAACTAGTTCTGAAAATAGCATATTGGGCATTACTTCTAGCGCCAGCAAAAACTCGGGCGATAACCTCTTCACCGGCAACCTTGCTTTTACCGTAAACACCCAATGGATTACGCAAATCATCCTCTAGATAAAAACCATATTTCTCACCATCAAATACATAATCCGTAGAGTAATGCAAGAAAGTAGCGTCATGATCTGCAGCATATTGCGCCATGATTTCTGGCGCTCTTGCATTGATAGCAAAAGCTAAATCGGATTCTGTCTCCGCCTTATCGACTGCTGTATAAGCAGAGGCATTAATAATCAATTGAGGCTGGAATTGATGCAGCAGCTGAGTAAGCGCTTCTTCATTAGTAAGATCATATTTGGAGCGTCCAACATATTGAACAACAGGCTTAGCAAGTAATGCTGAGGTGCGTACGCCCAACTCTTCTTGGAAGGCTTTTCCTAATTGGCCATCCTTGCCAAACACGAGGATCTTCATTTGCTATTTAGTTGTACTGCTTAGAAAGCCAGTCGCGATAAGAGCCACTGACTACGCCCTCAATCCAAGCGGGATTATCTAGATACCATCGCACCGTCTTACGAATACCCGTATCAAAAGTCTCAGCAGGACGCCAACCAAGCTCACGCTCTACCTTACTAGCATCAATGGCATAGCGACGATCATGCCCGGGACGATCCTTAACATAGGTAATTTGTTCTACATATGCCTTGCCATCGGCCCGAGGCATTAACTCGTCCAAAATTGTGCAGATAGTTTTAACGACATCAATATTAGCCTTTTCATTCCAGCCACCAATATTGTAAGTTTCACCTAATGCGCCTTTGGCCAATACCTCACGAATGGCCGAGCAATGATCCCCAACATAGAGCCAATCACGAATTTGCTGCCCATCACCATAAATGGGCAATGGTTTGCCATTGAGTGCATTAAGAATCACTAATGGGATTAATTTCTCCGGGAAGTGATATGGCCCATAGTTATTCGAGCAATTGGTTGTAACTACTGGGAAGCCATAAGTATGAAACCACGCACGCACCAAATGATCAGAGGCCGCCTTGGATGCAGAGTATGGGCTATTAGGCTCATAGGAATTAGCCTCTGTGAAAGCAGGATCAGTAGCAGAAAGTGATCCATAGACCTCATCAGTCGATACATGATGAAATCGGAAGGCCTTCTTGGCTGACTCATCTAAGCCATTCCAATACTCACGAGCACACTCAAGCAAATTAAATGTACCAACGATATTGGTCGTAATAAACTCAGCTGGCCCATGAATTGAGCGATCCACGTGACTCTCAGCAGCAAAGTTCACAATCGCGCGCGGCTGATGCTTTGCCAATAGCTTCGCCACTAGCTCCTTATCACCTATATCCCCATGCACAAAAATGTGACGAGAATCATCTTTTAGTGACTCCAGAGTCGCTAAGTTACCAGCATAGGTGAGCTTATCGAGATTAACAATGCCTTCAGCCCCTGAATCGGCAAGCCAATCCAAAACAAAATTACCACCTATAAATCCAGCACCACCAGTAATCAATATCATAATCGTCAATCTTTTAATTTAACTTTATCCAACCCATCTGCGCATTATAAAATCTGTAATATTCACCCCTTAAGAAAAAATAATCATAAACCCACAAGAGGCCCCAAATTGCATATTCCAGGACTTGGTATGAAATTTGCTAATTATTACGAGCAAGATCGACTCGAAAATTCACCATTTGGAGAATTTGATAGACATCACAAGTACAACCCAACGCATACAAATCGACTACTAAGATCACGCTTTCTCAATTTAGGAATTGAATTAAACACGCCTGATGTTAATAAAGGGCGAAAAATTGAATTTAGTCTATTTAATAACGCCATGAACATTAGGGATGTAATTGGCCCAAAATACCTCATTGCATCTGAAAATCCCTACATTTGCCCTCTTAATATAAATTTGGGCTACCTAAAATGCTTCGAGCAGATATTTACATGGAATAGTGATCTTCTTTATCTTCCAAATGTGACAAAAATTTTCGTCCCCAATAATATTTCCATTGAGCAATTTACCCCTTTTCATGAAAGGAAAATTTTTTCTTGCCTCATTAATGCCAATAAGGCTTTTGACAGGGAAATAGCCGGGGATTTATATGCAGAACGAATACGAGTTATACGCTGGCACGAGAAAGAAGCCCCCAACCACTTCGCTCTTTTTGGATTGGGTTGGGGCAAACCAGGGCCTGCCTTCTCATTTTCTTCGAAAATTATTCGTCGGATGCAAAGACTCGCAACACAACTCTTTCATTACAAACCCTTTCCGAGCTACCAAGGGTCAATAGAAAATAAAGGTGAAGTATATTCAAATGCTAAATTTTCTTTTTGCTATGAGAATGTTGCAGGCCTCCCCGATTACATCACCGAAAAAATATTTGATTCTTTTTTTTGGGGATGCGTACCAATATATTGGGGAGCTAATTCAATCGATAAGCACATCCCAAAAGGATGCTTTATTGATCGAAGAGATTTTAAAGACACGTCGGAAGTTCATCGATTTCTACTAAGTATCGACGAAAAAAAATATCACGCCTACCAGGAAAATATCCGTGATTTTCTGAACAGTTCAGCTGCTATGAAATTTGACACAAATTCATTTGTAGATATTATTACGAAAAAAATCCACGCCGATCTTTCTTAGAATTTACCAAGTAAGGTTGCAATCCCAGAAAATAAAAAACGTTCAAATCTTGTAAACGGAGTCAAAATACCATTTCTTCGATGCTGGAATCGGGAGTAAATTTGGCAATTTGCCGAGAAAGATACACCTCTGAAACGTCGACTAATTTCCAATAAAAATTGGGGCGCCTTTTGCAGTCTTTCGTAAAAATACATTTTTTTCGGGGTCAAATCTGGGCTAATCCCAAGACCAGAAATATAGCTTGTTCTGCAGCGATCGAATATTAAAGAGGCACTTTCCAACGCCAGCCGACTAATTTGCTTTGGATGAATTCTATAAATTATTAATTTATCCCGCAAATTGGCAAATCTATATCCAGCTAGGGCAATCTCTTGCCATAAGGAGTAATCTTCAGCATGATCATTTCCCACAATATATGGAAATTTTTTAAAAATTTCAGCGCGCCCCATCACGGCAGGATTACATAAAGGGCAATATACGGTGATGAGAGCTTTAATATCAGCATCCGAATAACGCACTTTTGATAGCTTTTTCTCGCCAGTCTCTTCATTAAAGGTCTCGTAGTCACCACTACATATATCTGCCTTATCGGCCTCTAAAAATGCATACTGCTTCGCCAGTCGATCAGGGAAAGCCACATCGTCATTATCCAAATAGGCAATGTATTTACCTCTTGCTAACGCTATAAGGGTATTGCGTACCGATACAAGACCGCTATTTTGAGATTGGTGGATTTTAATTATCCTGGGATCGTTGAACTGGTCGATTATCTCAGCCGTTCTATCGGTAGATCCATCATTCAGGATGCACAATTCAAAATCTTTGAATGTTTGATTTAATACACTCGTTATAGCCGCCCCAATAAATTTTTCTGCGTTATACGCTGGCATAAGCACGCTAATCATTGGAACACTAAACATAACAATTCTCCCTTATCGCAACAATCACTTAATTCAACCCATTTAGATCCACAGGAATAATCTAAGGCATTTCAGAATCAAATTTCAGAGCTTCTCGCTAGATTGACGACCCAAAGCTTGGCAACAGAGCACTATCCGCGACCCGCTTAATGCGTAGTCCATAAAAATACGTTAGCTTTTCTTGGCAATAAATTTTGAACATCCTTTATTCCCAAATAATCAGGGACTGAATGCACTCTTTAGACAGATAAGCACTGGGGAATTATTCCTCCAAAAGAATAATACTAAAGAAACGTTAAGCCTACACTGCCACTAAAGTTGATGTATTCAAATTCTCACAATATGCATCCAACTGCGCTTTAAATTAAAGTAAACCGTTGTAAATCAGATTAAGACTATTTTAACAACCGAGTACAACTGATGATCTTGTGAATGCGCTAAGTATGAATCCCTCGTTTCAACACAAAACAGGGTGACATTGGATAAATTTAGCATTATTTTAGTTATGGACAGTCAAACTAAAAGAAGCCAAGCAAAAGTGAAAGTTTGAACTGCATCTTCTTAAGAGCTCGCTTTACCGTTCTCCATACTCTAGATGCAATGCTCTTGTTGGATGGACCAAAATCCCCCCAACTTTCCCAATTCGATTGATAAACGACACCCAAATAATCATGTGCCAGTATTTTTTCTTTGTAGCCAAGCACCTGATCTGCCCATAATTGATGCTCATAGTGATAGTGCTTAAACAGCTGCTCACGAGGGTATATCGGAATTGCGCGGAAGTTCACTAGCGACTCGCCGTACCAAGTAAATTCAGAGCCGCAGAGCAATACTGCGTCCAAGAAGTTCATGCCATTTGGAGTCAGGTAGTTTGTATCCAAGGATTCCCAAACTTTACCGCTCCACAGAAATGGGGCGTAGCCAAAGTCATAAGTGACACCAGTTCGGCTTAATGCTGCCTTGATTGGTTCGCGATCCGCCAAGAAGTGTTCGCGTATTTTCTTGGGCCCAAAACGCTCGGTAGCCTGAAGAACATCGCGCCCTTCGTGAATGATGGAATAAGGAACATCATCCTTAACCAGGAAATCACTCTCATCAAAATCACGAATAAAAATACAGTCAGAATCGAGCACTAAATAGTTTTTTGAGATACCCAATCTCCAAAACTCAGACTTGATGACCTGCTGTCTTAGTCCACCACGAATGGAATATAGCTTTTGAATATCCAACTTTGGATTAGCTATAAAAATATCTCTTTCATCAAAAATGATGACATCAAATTCATTTAGATATTCTTTGAATAAATCAACATCATTAGCTGGGACAGAGATGTAGAAGGGAATCTTATCTTTATTATGCCTACGAATACTTTCAGCCAACTTCACAGTTCGCAGTAAGTCTTTTCTAAAAGTACAACAATACAAAACAAAATTCAGCATCATTTTCAATCTCTTATATAGGTATTAAGTAAGTACTTCTTGAGTCTCTACCATTATCTTTTCTACAGCTTGATCAACTCCAACTGGAAGCCACTTGGGTTCTATCAATTGCTGAGCTTTCCAATCTAACCAGATTCTTTCTAAAGCAACTGCTACAGCCTGAGGGTCACTCTGCGGACTTAAGTAAGCACCACGATCCAGCAACATCTGATCTAGCTGGGTATTGCGATGAGTAATACCCCAAATCGGTCTACCTGTCCAAAGATAGTCATAGAGCTTGGAAGGAATATATTCAGCGCACCACTCATCGTTACCATGCAACAGAATCAACACATCAGCGGCTTGCATTCTCTCCGCCACACGCTCTCTGCCAGACTTACCAGTTAAAGGATCTTTCTCTAAGCGACCATGGGCTAACAACAGGTCATCGAACTTAAGACTTTTCAGAGCCTCTACAGTTAAAGAATCTAAGGGTGCGCCATACGCATGCACCCGTATATGTTCTCTCGCCTCTGGATACTTTCTTAGTAACAGTGCCAAAGCATTCAGGATGGTGGATAGTGAACGATCATTTGCCAAGGATCCAAAGTGACAAAGATTTAATTGCTTGGTGTAGCCATGTGATTGATTAGCAACCAACCCTCCAGGAGGCTCAGCACCCGGCATCAAGACAAATCCATGAGCATTGTCAGGGGTATTCAGATTGGGATTACGTAGCTTTGCGTAATGCAAAGCACCATCGGTAAACCACCAGGCTAAATCCGCATACTTACAAATTTGCTTTTCTAAGTATTGACGAAATTGTGCATCACGGTTTTTTGGTTTATTAAACCCAGGATCGGTCGGACTCTGTCGTATTACTAGCGGATCATGAATCTCTAAGATCCAGGGTAGGCCTGTTTTTTTCTTGAGCCATAGACCTGCTAGATGCGCAGACCACGCACCCCCAGTGGAATAAATAACATCCACCTTGCCTGCACGAATGAGGCTCAAGCCATGAACGTATGCTGGCATTGCCCAAGACCATTGACTGGAATAACCCAGGAAGAATTTCTCTAGCGCAATAAATGGCGCGAGTACTAAAGAGACTAAACCCGTAGACACTTTATAAAAGGGTCCACGACCATACTGGTTTGCAATCCAGTGACGAAAGTCAAAACGAAAAGCTGCTGGACCCCATGCTAGAAATTGCTGATGCGGAAAGCGGGCATCTTTAATGCCAGTAATTGCACTAAAGACATGCGGCTTGATACCAGCGTCTAATAGATAAGGAATCTTGTCGGTGATAGTAAGACTAGATGCTCTTCCATCCATATTGAAGCCATGCGACAGAATCAACCAGTTCTTTTTTTGCATTAGCAAATTATTCGCAATGAGGGCTAGTTACCAGCAACGATAGACATCACCGCCATGCGTACTGCGATACCAAAGGTGACTTGATTGAGGATGACTGACTGAGGACCGTCCGCTACAGCTGAATCAATTTCTACGCCACGGTTCATCGGTCCTGGATGCATCACGATGGCATCAGGCTTAGCTAAGGCTAAGCGTGAAGCTGTTAAACCATACTGCTTGAAGAAAGCATCACCCTCTGGGACCTGCCCTGCTTCCATGCGCTCTTTTTGGATACGCAAGGTCATCACCACATCAACACCCTTTAAACCCTCTTCCATACTGTGGAAAACCTTTACGCCCAGCATATCTAAATCACTTGGCAAAAGACTCTCAGGTCCAATAGCACGGATATCTGTGCAACCCAAAGTTCTCAATGCGCAGATATTGGATTTGGCAACTCGGCTATGCACAATGTCACCCACAATCGCTACCTTCAGGCCACTAAAGTCTTTCTTGAAGTGGCGCATCGTGTACATATCCAGCAATCCTTGAGTCGGATGCTGGTGACTACCATCGCCGGCATTGACTACGTGGACGTGTGCAGGAATGTGTTGAGCGATTTCAATTGGCGCCCTAGAAACACTGTGACGCACCACAAAAATATCCGCCTGCATCGCCACTAAGTTATCAATCGTGTCCAAAAGACTTTCGCCTTTTGCAGTTGAAGATGTAGAAATATCTAAATTAATGACATCTGCTGATAACCGTTTAGCGGCAATCTCAAAAGTAGTGCGGGTACGAGTGGAGTTTTCAAAGAACAGGTTGAAGACGCTTTTGCCACGCAAGAGTGGGACTTTCTTCACCTCTCTAGCAGGATCTGTCACGCTGACAAACTGTTGTGCGGTATCAAGGATATGGAGAATTTGCTCTTTTGGTAAACCCTCTAGAGTCAGCAAATGGGTTAACTCACCAGCGGCATTAAATTGATTTACCGGGGCGCTTACTAAGTCATTCAATCCGCTCATGCTGCGCGCTCCTCTAATTGGAAGCTGAACTTGCCAGCATCATCTTTTTCTAAAACCAATATTTGATTATCTGGAACACTCACTTGCTCGCCTACAAAGTCAGCAGAGATCGGCAGCTCACGGTTCTCGCGATCCGCCAAAACCATCAATTCCACTTGGGCAGGTCTACCAAAATCAAATAACTCATTGAGTGCTGCGCGAACCGTACGGCCAGTCAGCAAAACATCATCAATCAAAATCACATTTGCGCCATTGACCTCAAAAGGAAGATGGGTAGACATCGTGCTGGCAGTGCGAAGCGCTGTCATTCCCTTCTCGGCATAGTCATCCCGATGAAAGGCCACATTAATTACACCAAAGTGGGGAAGACTTAAATCCGCAGCTAAACGCTCCGCAATCCAAGCGCCACCCATTGCAAGACCCGCCAACTCAAATGAATCGCCAGCCTTTTTGCGCTGACTCAAAGTCTCTAGTAATTTTAGATAGGACTGCTCTGCATTCATTTCAACTGATCCAATTCTTTTCAAGGAAATACTGCTCCAAAATCAAGGCCGCAGACTCGGCATCCAAATTGTCTCGCATATCGGGATCACCCTCTAAAACAGCCGAGGTGTAGCGCTCATCCACCCACTCCACTGGCAACTGAAAGCGCCCGTGTAGCTGATTGCCAAAGCGGCGAGCCTTGGCAGTCATTTCATGCTCGGTGCCGTCAGGATGGCACGGCAGCCCCACCACCAACCGATTTGGCTGCCACTCTTTGATGAGGGCCTGAATAGCGCTAAAGCGCACATCCTCAGATGGCTCTGCAACAACCTTCAAAGGCTGACCGGCTTTGGTCAGAGTATTGCCAACGGCAACACCAATACGTCGCGTCCCAAAGTCAAAAGCCATGACCGTCAACTCTGCGCTCCTCTTAATGCCCTCAGGCATGCCCTGCCTCGCCAGAGAGATGGGATGGATCAAACCCCAAGAGGCTCATCGTTCGCTCATAGCGCTGGCTAGAGGGGGTATTAAAAATAATCTCAACCATTTGCTTCTGGGACAGGGGGACATTAATCCAGCCATTGAGGGTAATTTCTTCTTCGAGTTGGCCAGCACTCCAGCCTGCATATCCCAAGGTCATTAAGAATTTACTGGGGCCAGAACCTGCCGCTACCGCCTCAAGCACATCCTTAGATGTTGTCATGGTCAAACCACCTGGAACGGCCAAAGAAGAGCTGTAAGCCACCTCGGTGGTGGGCTCATGTAAGACAAAACCACGCTCGATTTGCACTGGGCCACCAAAATAGACCGGTTGTTCAGATACTGGCTCAGCCTCCAGCTTGACCTCAATTTTTTCAAATAAGGCGCCCATATCGAGTTCGGTCGGGCGATTAATCACCAAGCCCATTGCACCCCGCTCGGTATGCTCAAAAAGATAAATAACTGAACCCGCAAAATTGGGATCAATCATCCCGGGCATGGCAACGAGGAATTGGTTTGCCAGATGATCAGCAGAATAAGCAATTGAGGACCCAGCAGCAGAAGCTTGGGAAGTTTGGGTGGGTGTTGCAGCTTGACCCACAGGGGCTTTTTTAGCCGTGTTCATATAAGGCTAGATTTTACAGAAATTCCTACGTATTCAAGCACTTTTAGACAATAAGCCATAAGATGTTGCCTATGCAAAAATCTCTCGTTTGGCTCCGTCGTGACCTGCGTCTCTATGACAATGCCGCCCTTCATCACGCCCTGAAAAATAATGGCCAAGTTTGGCTAGCGTTTATCTTCGATACCGACATTCTGGATCCGCTGAAAGCGGAAGATCTGGATACAGGCGGCCTTAAACATGATCGCCGCGTAGACTTTATATGGCAAGGTCTGAAGCAAATCGACGAGCAATTACGCAAACAAGGTGGCGGACTAATTGTTCAGTACGGTAAACCTACTACGTGTATTCCGAAGCTTGCTGAGACTTTGGGTGTTAATACCGTTTATTCCAATCATGACTATGAGCCCTCGGCCATTGCCCGCGATGCGTCTGTAGCGAAATCACTTGAGAAACTTGGTATTGAATTGGAGACCTTCAAAGATCAAGTGATCTTTGAGAAGAAAGAAATTCTCACCAACTCCAATACAGTGTTCTCCATCTTTACGCCTTATAAAAATAATTGGCTCAAGACGCTACAAGAAAAAGATATTGCTGCCCATGACTGCGATCCTAAAAAGGGTCAATTTGGCGCCATCCCAAAATCATTAGAGGCACCCTTTCCATCGCTAGAGTCTATGGGCTTTAGCCCGACTGGTATTGAAGCTTATCTTCCGCCAGGATCCGAGGGTGGGCAGAGTTTCTTAGAAGACTTCCTCCACCGCATTGATCAATACCAAATTGGTCGAGACTTCCCTGCTATTAAAGGTGTGAGCTATCTCTCCACCCACTTACGTTTTGGCATGCTCTCTATTCGCGGCTTAGTGCGCGAAGCACACCGCCGGATGCTGGCAGGTAGCATGGGCGCAACCATTTGGTTAAGCGAGCTGATCTGGCGTGATTTTTATTTCATGATTTTGGCGAACCACCCACGTCTTGCTGAGGGCGCAGCCTTCAAACCTGACTATGACAATATCGAATGGGAAAGTGGTACCACTGCTAAGAAATTATTTAAAGCTTGGTGTGATGGAAAAACAGGTTATCCATTAGTAGATGCTGCCATGTGCCAACTCAATCAAAGCGGATATATGCATAACCGCTTACGCATGGTGGTGGCCAGCTTCCTCACTAAAGACTTAGGAATTGATTGGCGTTGGGGTGAGATGTATTTTGCAAAACACCTCAATGACTTTGAGTTGTCCTCGAACAATGGCGGGTGGCAATGGGCCTCCTCTTCAGGATGCGATGCGCAACCCTACTTCCGTATCTTCAATCCGATCACCCAATCCCAGAAGTTTGATCCTGAAGGAAAATTTATCCGTCGCTACTTACCTCAATTGGATAAGCTCTCTAAGAAATCGATTCATGCACCTTGGGAAGCTGGTCATATTGAGCTAGAGGCGGCTGGCATTCTTTTAGGACGTGACTACCCCCTGCCTGTTGTCAATCATGATGAGGCACGCAAAAAGACCTTGGTGCGCTATAGCGTAGTTAAAAAAGTGACTACTGAGGATTCGGCAACTTAATTGCGAGCTTTAGTTCGTTCGGCTTTAAGATAAGGTATGAGCAAGATCTACGCCGTCGGTGATATTCAAGGGTGCGCACCATCCTTAAAGGCGCTCGTCAAAAAACTCCCCACCCAATCTAGGATGATTTTTTTGGGTGATCTCGTGAATCGAGGTCCTGACTCATTAGGCACCCTACGCTATCTAAAGCAATTACAAGAAGAAAAACGGATTGAATGCATTCTTGGAAATCATGACCTACATTTACTTGCAGTAGATGCGGGCATTCGCAAAACCAAGGGGTTGGATACTGTTCAACCTATCCTAGATGCACCTGATAGAGTCGAATTAATCCATTGGTTACGCCATCGACCGATGGCTCTGAGCAATGGCAAGGTATTAACTGTCCACGCAGGCGTGGTGCCTCAATGGGATCTGCAGCAAACAATTGAGTGCGCACAAGAAGTGGAAAAAGCGCTTCGCAAAAAATCCTATAAAGATTTTTTAGCGAATATGTATGGCAACACTCCCAATAAATGGAGCAGTTCTCTTAAGGGACACGAACGTTTACGCGTCATTACCAATGCACTGACCCGCATTCGCTTTTGCACCCCCACCGGCACTATGGAGTTTGACAGCAAGGAAGGTTTTGAAGACGGACCGAAGGGCTATATCCCCTGGTTCAAAACTCCCAAGAGAAAAACACAAGATTCCCTCATTTACTTTGGACACTGGTCAACTCTAGGACTACTTCGGCACGAGAATGTCATTGGACTAGATACCGGTTGTGTATGGGGCGGCAAACTTACTGCTATGGAAATCCCAGAATCAGGTAAACCCAGTAAGGGGCTCGAAATTATTCAAGTAGATGGTTATGACCACCCACTCAGAATGTAATTCCGACTATCGCCTCTTATAACTTTTTAAATGCAGTTTTTGCTGCAGCGATGATCTGGTCCAGTACGGCATTGTCATGCGCAATAGAGGTAAATCCAGCTTCATATGCAGATGGCGCTAAGTACACGCCTTGATCCAACATCAAGTGGAAGAATTTCTTAAATGCTTCGATATCGGTTTTAGTTACTGCCTCAAAAGAAGTTGGGACCTCATTTGCAAAATAGAAACCAAACATACCGCCAACACTATCCACAGCGAACGGCACACCCGCTTCATCTGCAGCGAGCTTTAAACCTGCCATCAGCTTTTCAGTTTGGCCAGTCAGGCACTCATAGAAACCTTCTCTAGAAATAATCTCCAGCGTCTTTAAGCCGGCAGCTACAGCCACTGGGTTGCCTGACAAGGTACCGGCTTGATAAACATTACCCAAGGGTGCAAGCTTGGACATGATTTCTTTTTTACCGCCAAAGGCAGCCATCGGCATACCGCCGCCCATGACCTTGCCAAGACAAGTGAGGTCGGGAGTAATACCCTGCAGGGATTGCGCACCACCTAGTGCAACCCGAAAACCCGTCATCACTTCATCGTAAATTAATACACTGCCATGCTGACTAGTTAACTGACGAAGAGTCGATAAAAACTCTTTTGAGGGTTTAATCAGATTCATATTGCCGGCAATGGGCTCAATGATGACTGCGGCAATCTGATCGCCCTGCTTAGCAAACACTTCCTTCAGTGCCGCCACATCGTTGTATGGCAATACCAAGGTATGTTTCACTAGATCATGTGGAACACCACCAGATGATGGTGCATTTTGAGTGGAGTCTGCAAAGGTCAAAAGGCCGGAACCTGCCTTCACCAACAAACTATCTGCATGGCCGTGATAACAACCTTCAAATTTAATAATGAGATCACGCCCCGTATGGCCACGCGCCAGACGTAAGGCACTCATGGTGGCTTCAGTCCCGCTCGATACCATACGCACTTGCTCAATACTAGGGACCAATTGGCAGATGCGTTCTGCTAGTTCAATTTCACCCTCGGTAGGGGCGCCATAGCTAAAGCTAGTTTCTGCGGCCTGCTTTACTGCTTCAACCACTTCTGGATTCGCATGGCCCGCAATCATCGGACCCCAAGACATAATCAAATCAATATAGCGCGTGCCTTCAACATCCCAGAAATAAGGGCCCTTAGCTTTAGCAACAAAACGTGGCGTACCGCCCACCTGACGAAAAGCGCGCACTGGCGAGTTCACGCCACCTGGAATAGTCTTTTGCGCCCGCTCAAATAAGATGTCGTTTTGTCCCAAGATGCTGCCCTGCTTTCGCTATAGTATTTTTTATTAATTAATTTGGAGCGATTAGATCGCCATCATTTCAAAATCTTCTTTGCGTGCACCACACTCAGGACAAGTCCAGTTCATGGGTACGTCTTTCCAAAGCGTTCCCGGCGCAATACCTTCTTCCGGTAGACCAGCAGCTTCGTCATAAACCCAACCGCAAATTAAACACATATATGTTTTAAATTCCATCGCCGTCTTCCTTGTCTATATTTTTTTATTTTAAATCTGCTGCAGCATCGCGTTTTTGATGCATCTCAAACTTAAACAGCCTGCATTCTAGCGGGCCATTGAATAAAGGCGTACGCCTTGATTCTTTAATGCGCAACTGTCCCGGTAACGCCATATCAGCCGTTAACACAAAGACATTCCAACCACCAAAAGCATCCTTCAGGTGTTGACCAAACTGCCTTAAGAACTCGACAAATTTTGGATCTTGTTCTTCTTGAGCTTGTAACTTTTTGAGAGACTCGCGGCTAGAGCGTTTAGCGCTCTGACGCCCCGTTTCCAGATTAAAAGCATAACGGTCTTCTGGCTCTTCAGCTTGTTCATAGGTGTCGCTGTCCAGGTCACCACCTGCAGCGCGATCCTGACCTCGCCCACCCTTGATCACTAAACGCTCACCATAAGGCGGGTTCAATAGCATCACACCATCTTGAGCATTTGCTGGCGGCTTGCTAGCCAAAGCGTCAATCTGACGAGTCAGTGGCAAGCCAGGCAACTGCGCACGCTGCCAGTTACCCTTAAACATCGCTACAAGGCGCTCATTAATATCACCACCACTAATGCCTAAAGATTCCGAATCTGGAAATTGCTTACGCTTTTCCATCATCTCAGCGTGTGCAGCATCTTTCAGAGAACCCCAGCGCTTTTGTTCTGCAGCCTCGTTAAATGGCTTGAGTCGTTGAAATCCAAAACCATGGGCTGAAGTGACCAATGGACGGTAAGCCAAGCGGCTTGGCTTTGCATCATCGCCATACATTCCCGCCCGAATAGCTCCTGGCGGAATAGCCAAAGCCATTTGTGCAGCCTCAATCAAAAAGGTTCCGCTACCGCACATCGGATCAAATAAGGTTTGCGAAGGTTTCCAGCTAGTAATTGACAGAATTCCAGCTGCGAGATTTTCTTTTAAAGGTGCATCACCTTTTTCATCGCGCCAGCCGCGCTTAAATAAAGCTTCTCCAGAAGTATCTAAATAGATGGTGGCGTGCGTTGCGGTCAGATGGGCTTGTACTCGTACATCAGGAAACGCAGTATCAATACTTGGGCGGTCACCAGTGACATCACGCAGGCGATCCACAATCGCATCCTTGATCTTCAGGGTTGCGAAATTCAAACTCTTGAGCGGGGAACGATGAGCGGTCACGTCAACGCGCAGAGTTTGCTTAGAGGAAAACCACTCTTCCCAAGCCAAACCACTAGCCAGCTTATATAAATCTTCTTCCTGACGGTATGGCGATTCCGCCATCTGAAGCAAGACTCGACTTGCAATTCGTGAATGTAGATTCAAAGCCATCGCAGCAGAAATCGGTGCGGCTAAACCCACCCCACCCGTAGGACTCGTAGGCGTGGGATCGATCACCCAAGCGCCCAAAGCCTTACAGTCAGGGCGTTGCGCAATGCTTGCTAGCTCTTGTGCAAGAGGCACTTCCAATCCACCTGGACAAACAACAAAAAATCTCATGAGGCTAACAATCTAAAAAAGGGGAAATAAAAAAATAGTAAGAAGAATTAAACAATTGGCCGAGAATCAGCGTTAAGGCTTAATCACTACCAAAGCAGTAACAACCAATAAAAGAATCACTGGCACCTCGTTAAACCAACGGAACCAAACTCCCGAACGGGTATTAACACCGTTGCGAAACTTCTTCAGCAAGCTCCAGCAAGCGTGGTGATAACCAATAACCAAGATGACAAAGAACATCTTGACATGCATCCAAACCTCACCAGCACCAATCTTGAAATGCAGCCAAAGTGTCAGGCCCAACAAGACTGCAGGTACCGCCAAAATGGTCATAAAACGAAAGAGTCGATCAGCCATACCGAGAAGCCGCGCATACACTTCAGGATTTTTCTCATCCGCTAAATTGACAAAAATACGTGGCAGATAAAACAGGCCTGCGAACCAAGAGGCAATCAAGACAATGTGAAGTGTCTTAGTCCATAAATATGCGTTGCCCATGATGAATAATTTCCGTTATGTAATGAGGCTAGATTAAGTACGCATTTAAGTACGAATTTCGCCATGACCCATGACGATGTATTTGAGAGAAGTGAGGCCATCTAAGCCTACAGGGCCACGGGCATGCAACTTGTCATTGGAAATACCAATCTCTGCACCTAGACCGTATTCAAAGCCATCGGCAAAACGAGTGCTGGCATTGACCATCACGCTGGCACTATCGACTTCACGCAAGAAGCGATTGGCTTGCGCCTGATTGTTAGTAATGATGGCATCGGTATGTTTACTACCGTATTGCTCAATATGACTCATTGCCTCATCCATATCCGCAACAGTCTTAATCGACAAAATCGGTGCCAAATATTCCGTTTGCCAATCTTCTTCAGTGGCATTGACTAAGTCTTTAAAGCCAGCTGCCTCAAGAGTGTTTCGGGTTTGGTCGTCAACACGCAACTCCACACCCTTATCTTGGTAGATCTTACAAAGCGCTGGTAAGACTTGAGGTGCAATGGTTTTGTTGACCAAGAGTGTTTCCATCGCATTGCAAGGTGCATAGCGCTGAGTCTTGGCGTTATCACAAACCTTAATCGCCATCGCGATATCTGCATCCGCATCAATATAGGTATGACATATACCGTCTAAATGCTTAATCATCGGCACGCGCGCTTCTGCCATCAAACGGGCAATCAAACTCTTGCCGCCACGAGGTACGATCACATCAATATATTGCGTCATGGTGATCATTTCACCAACAGCAGCGCGATCTGTAGTGGTTACAACCTGTACCGCATCCATTGGCAAATTAGCAGCGTCTAAGCCTTCTTGAATCAGTTGTGCCAACAACGCATTTGAATCAATTGCCTCCGAGCCACCGCGTAAAATAACTGCATTACCTGACTTCAAGCACAGCGCAGCTGCATCAATCGTGACGTTAGGGCGGGACTCATAAATAATGCCGATCACACCGAGTGGCACACGCATCTGACCCAACTCAATACCGGAAGCCTGTTTTTGCAATGGCGTTATTTTGCCAATCGGATCTTCCAGGGAAACAATTTGCTCCAAACCTAAGGCCATGGACTCAATTGTTTTTGGTGTCATGGTGAGGCGATCGATAAATGCGGCATCTTGGCCATTGGTTTTTGCTCGAGCAACATCGAGTGCATTCACTCGCAGAATTTCCTCAGAGCGCTCACGAACCAACTTTGCAATATGCAATAAGGCCTGATTTTTCTGCTCGCTAGATGCCCGCGCCATTGCGCGTGAGGCCTGACGAGCACGTCGACCAATATCTTGCATCATTTGCCCAATAGTATTTGTTGAATTACTCATATCTATGTTGTGTCTAAATTAATATCGTTTTATCTGAACTTCAATCTTCGCCCTAGATCTATCTAGCGCAATAAATTACCCACCAAACGCAAGCCATCCCAAGGATCTGCTGGCAATTCAGCCGCGTGCAACCCTTTGGCCTGACGATCTAAGCCTGCAGCCACCTGCATCGCTCTGCGCAACTTCAAAGGCTGCACCCGCTTGAGAGCCATGGGATATAAACGCTCTTTATTACCCCAGATACGATTGGCACGCATTAAATTCTGCACAGACTCCCCTGCATCGCTTGCTGCCTTCAGTTTCGATAGTATCCGAAGCTCTTCCGTTACGCTCCACAGAATCAAGACCAAAGGCTCACCCTCACCTTTGAGACCATCTAGCATGCGATTGAGGCGAGGCAGATCGCCGGCCAACATCGCTTCAGTTAATTCAAATACGTTATAGCGAGCCACCTTCAAAATGGCTGACCGGATCTGTTCCTCAGTCAGCACGCCAGCAGGGTGCAACAAACCCAGCTTCTGAATCTCTTGGTGCGCGGCAATGAGGTTGCCCTCCACTTGCTCAGCAATGAAAGCTAAGGCACGCTGCCCATCTGGACCCGACTGCACCTCTTGCCCCTGCTTCTTGAGTCGTCCTGCAATCCATTGCGGTAATTGGGTGCGATCCAAGGAATCCAACTGAATCGCCATACCCGCTTCATCCAAAGCGCTAAACCAGGCAGAAGTTTTGGTCTTGCCATCCAATTTAGGCAGAATGATGCAAAAAATGGTGTCTGGTCCGTCAGGTCCTACTGGCTGAGACTCGATTTGAGCTGAGAACTGCTTGAGCGCGTCTGCACCATCACGACCAGGTTTGCCAGTCGGTATGCGTAACTCTACCCAACGCTTGTCTCCAAACAAAGACATGGTTTGGCCTGCGCTTAACAGAGCGCTCCAATCAAACCCGCGCTCTTGCAATAAGACTTCACGATCGGTGTAACCCATTTTTTTCGCAGTGGCGCGCAGCTGATCCATCGCCTCCATCATGAGAAGAGGCTCATCCCCACTAAATATATATAGAGGCTTTAATGAAGCCGCTGAATTAAGTGACTTCAAATGAACCTGCAGGGCATCGCTCTTAACCATGCGATTGCTCTTCATTCTTTAAAAGCTTTTAGCCTGTGGTGCTCGAGCAGATGCAGAAACACGACGCAGGATCTGTACCGCAAGATCTCTACGCATCTGACTCAGGAATTGCTGCATTTGGACATCACTCGCCAAAACCGTAGACACTGAGAAGTCCATGTCGCGAGTCATATAGATCTCCGCCTCAGGTACAACATCAGCTCCCGCATTGTCATAAGCCCTAAACCCAACGCGAATGTTTAGGCGATAGGCAGAGACTTGACCATTCGAGTTATAGGCCAAAATCTCACGACCATTCAGATCACTAGTGATTTCCAGAATTAAATCAGCATCTTTAGGGTTAATGGCGACCTTTGCATCAGTGCCCGTCAAGATAGATGTTTGCAAGTCAGCGCGTAATGGTGGCGATGGGTTGCCAGTAATTGCAATAACCTTAAATGGCAAATCAACCATGCCACGCAAACGATAGCCGCAGGCTATCAAACCACTGACTGGAGCCAAGGTCAGAAACCCAAGCATGGTACGTCGGAAGTGATTTACGCGCATGAGTTTAGTTTCTATTTAAAGTAATTTGCAAGGATCTAAGCAACAATATTAATTAAGCGACCTGGCACCACAATCACCTTTTTAGGCGCTGCGCCGTTTAATGCTTTCACAGCAGGCTCGCTTTGTAATGCCAAAGCCTCAATTTGCTCTTTAGTAGCATCCGCAGGAACACGGATATCACCACGCAACTTGCCATTGATTTGCAACATGATGGTCAACTCAGTTTGAATCAGTGCAACTTCATCAACGACGGGCCATGGCGCATCCAATAGAGTGCCAAAAGATTGATCGCAACCAATCTCATTCCAGAGGGCATGCGTCAAATGGGGCACAACTGGGTAAAGCACCCGAATCAAAATACTTAGGCACTCACGCAATACAGCAGGTCGTACTACAGTCTTATCACCCAATTTCACAGGCTCTAAGACGTTGAGCATCTTCATTGCTGCAGAAACTACGGTGTTGTACTGACGACGCTGATAGTCAAAGTTAGCCTGCTTCAGAATAGTGTGTACTTCACGACGCAATTCTTTTTCAGCATCATTTAAATCGTTTGGCAATACTTCAATAGCTGCACGGATTGCATCAGCCTGACTACTGGAATACATCCAGACACGGCGTAAGAAACGTGATGCCCCTTCTACACCGGCACTAGACCACTCGAGCTGCTGTTCAGGAGGAGCAGCAAACATCACAAAGAGACGCGCAGTATCCGCGCCATATTGATCAATCAATGCCTGGGGATCTACGCCATTATTTTTACTCTTAGACATCTTCTCAACGCCACCAATAATGACTGGTGTACCAGAAGTATCACCTTTCAGCTTGGCACTTTGAGGGCGGCCTTTGTCATCTAACTCGAGCTCTACATCTAGAGGATTCAACCAAGTTTTTTTGCCAGATGCTTCTTCAGAGTAATAAGTCTCATTGAGCACCATGCCTTGCGTTAGCAAGTTTTGGAACGGCTCATCAAAAGTAATGAGATTGAGATCGCGCATGACCTTTGTCCAGAAGCGCGCATAGAGTAAATGCAAAATCGCATGCTCAATACCGCCAATGTATTGATCCATTGGCATCCAGTATTCATTGCGTCCATCAACCATGGTTTTCGCATCTGGACCGGTATAACGCATGAAATACCAAGAAGAATCCACGAAGGTATCCATGGTATCTGTCTCACGACGAGCAGGCTTGTCACATTTTGGACACTTCACATTCAGGAAGTCGGCACGCTTATTCAGCGGGTTACCACTACCATCTGGCACGCAATCTTCGGGCAATACTACCGGTAAATCTGCTTCGGGAACTGGAACTGCGCCACAACCTGGATTCTGCTCATCGCCACAATGAATAATCGGAATTGGTGTACCCCAATAACGCTGACGAGAGATACCCCAGTCACGCAAACGGTAAGTGGTTTTGATTTCACCAATCCCCATTTGCTCTAAATCTTTTGCTACTGCATCAACCGCCTCTTCATGCGATAGGCCATCGTATTTGCCACTATTGAGACAAACTACATCATCCTTCTGCGCATACCAGTCTTGCCAATGGCTAGTATTGAACATGTCTGAAGGAGTACGAAGAGCAATCACTTGCTTAATCGGCAAGTCATATTTGAGTGCAAAGGCAAAATCACGCTCATCATGTGCAGGTACACCCATGACAGCGCCATCGCCGTAGGACATCAACACATAATTGCCTACCCAGACCGGCACAGGTTCATTAGTGAGTGGATGTGTCACATATAGGCCTGTGAACATGCCTTCTTTTTCTTGAGTTGCTAGGTCAGCTTCTATCACGCTACCCGTTTTGCATTTCTCAATAAATGTAGCTAACTCTGGATTATTGGTGGCTGCCAATGTTGCTAATGGATGCTCTGCAGCGACTGCGCAGAATGTAACGCCCATAATGGTGTCAGCACGTGTTGTAAATACGTATAACTGACCATCTTGAACAAAATTGCCATGTGCATCTTGGATCTCATGCTTGAAGGCAAAACGCACACCACGACTTTTGCCAATCCAGTTTTGCTGCATGATCTTGACGCGCTCTGGCCAACCTAAGTCATCTAAACCAGAAAGCAATTGCTCTGCATAGGCAGTGATATTGAAGTAGTAGCCTGGGATTTCGCGCTTTTCTACTAAAGCGCCAGAGCGCCAACCGCGCCCATCAATCACCTGCTCATTTGCTAAAACTGTTTGATCGATTGGATCCCAATTCACGACTTGAGTCTTGCGATAAGCAATACCCTTTTCAAGCATCTTCAAGAAGAGCCATTGATTCCAACGATAGTAATCTGGACTACAAGTAGCTACTTCGCGTGACCAATCAATTGCAAGACCCATCGCTGCCATTTGCTTTTTCATATAAGCAATGTTGTCGTAGGTCCATTTAGCTGGCGGCACTTTATTCTGAATGGCTGCGTTTTCAGCGGGCATACCGAACGCATCCCAACCCATAGGCATGAGTACGTTGTAGCCCTGCATGCGTAACTGTCGAGCCATCACATCATTGATCGTGTAATTACGAACGTGGCCCATGTGCAACTTGCCTGATGGGTAAGGCAACATGGAGCAAGCATAATATTTTGGTCTTGGCTTACCGGAAGCATCAACCGCGTTCTCGGCTACCTTGTAAGCTTGCGCACTTTCCCAATCAGCTCGTGCTGCAGCTTCAATACTGCGGTGATCGTAATCCTTACTCATTCAATACAACTCTTTTCTTCTATTCTGTTTTACCAAACCGATTTACTTCACTTACTTATTTCGCTTACTTACGCAGACCAAGAACATCTTGCATGTCATACAAGCCAGAATTTTGGCCCTGCAAGAAACGTGCGGCGCGCAATGAACCTTGCGCATAAGACTGGCGGCTAGAAGACTTATGGCTAATCTCAATGCGCTCACCCTCGCCTGCAAATAAGACAGTGTGATCACCCACAATATCTCCACCACGAATAGTCGCAAAACCAATTGAGCCTGCTTTACGCTCACCGGTATGGCCTTCGCGGGCATACACAGCAACATCGTCTAATTTCTCACCAAGTGCATCCGCGATCACTTCACCCATTCTGAGGGCGGTACCTGATGGGGCATCTACTTTATGGCGATGGTGAGCTTCAACGATTTCAATGTCGTAACCTTCGTTCAACATTTTTGCAGCAATTTCTAATAATTTGAATGTGGCATTAACACCCACACTCATGTTTGGTGCAAATACAATTGCCAAATTGGAAGAAGCTTTTTTCAGGCCGTCGATTTGCTCTGGGCTTAGACCAGTGGTGCCGATAATCATTTTGCTGCCAGTCTTTTGCGCCACAGCCAAGTGAGCCATCGTGCCTTCTGGTCGTGTGAAGTCAATTAAGAATTCAGCGCCACTCAAAGCCTTAGCAATATCCGACGTAATTGCTACGCCAGTTTTTTTACCCAAGAACGCACCGGCATCTTCACCCAGCAGTGGGCAAGACTCATGCTCCAAGGCACCAACTAGCTCGGCATCTGTGCAATTGAGCACAGCCTCGATCAACATTTTTCCCATACGGCCAGCTGCACCAGCAATTGCGATTTTCATCATTTGTATCTTCGTTTCTTATTCAAGGTTGTCGGCAGAGTTCACTCGACATGAGTACAACTTTATCTTTACTTCGCTTCACTAGCCTGCGGAATATTAAGGGCGCCAGGGCCTAATGGCTGAGGCTCAGGCTGGGCATCTGGTGATTTTTTTGAAAAACTAAAAAAGTCCCAAAAGGAACTGCTAGCGGGAGCGGCAGGTACAGGGGTCCCAGCCGGTAAATTATCTGTTGGACTAGGCACAAGCAACTCAGGCTGCTGCAACGGCGTAGTTACTGGAGGCTTGTTCGAGCCTGTCATGACATCCCAGAATGAACGCTTGGTTTTTGCATAGCCATCAATCTCGGCGACCAACTCCACTTCAGTTGGCAAAGCATCACCTTGGAACTTCACTAATTTATCGCCCTCGAAAAATACAGTGACGCGACGTTCTTTACCCATCACCTGACCAGCACGCTTAAATTCAAAAACGTAGTCCCAGCGATTGGCGTGGAAATAACTAGCCAGTAAAGGTGTTCCTAAAATTTGGCGAACTTGTTCGCGACTCTGCCCTACTTGTAACTTGGCGTATTGCTCGCTAGAAATAAAGTTGCCCTGCACTACATCTGGAACATAAGGTCTAAAGACTTTATTCATCCAGGCGCGCTGGGTTTCATCTACGGCACTGGTGCAGCCAGTGGCGATGATTACTGAACTAACAGTAGCAATAACCAGTCCAGACCGAGCGAGGCCAAAAACCCCAAAAATAGAGTTCAATAGACGGGTAAAAAGTTGAGGGCAATTTTGCATGGCAGGCCGTATCATTAAGACATTGATTTTAGCTCCCAAACCCATGAATATGAACCAAAACCCGACTCCAGCAGATTTACGCGACATTGGCCTCAAGGCAACCGGTCCACGCATGAAAATCTTGGACTTTTTTCATCAAAATGGTGGCACACACTTTAGCGCCGAAGATGTCTTTATGGCCTTAGCCAAGGACGACAAAGAAATTGGTTTAGCCACGGTATATCGGGTACTCACCCAGTTTGAACAAGCAGGGCTCTTGCTCCGCAGTCATTTTGAGTCAAGTAAGGGTGATGGAAGAGCCATTTATGAGTTGAATGAGGGTCAACACCATGATCATTTGGTTTGCTTAGATTGCGGTCATGTTGAAGAGTTTGTCGATGAGGCAATTGAGAAAAGGCAGCGCGATATCGCCAAAAACCTCGGTTTTAAGCTCCAAGAGCACTCTTTAGCGATGTATGGCCACTGCCAAAAGAAGGGTTGCCGGAATAAGCCAAAGCCTTAATTCAGAAAGATAAGCGCAGATAATGAAAAAAGACCTCAATTGAGGTCTTTTTTACGTCTAAAACAAGAATTTAAGGGTTTTTAGCCTTAAAACCCGATCAATTACTTACTTTACAGCCATCAATGCTTCAGCGGCATTGAGCATTTGGACTGAATAGCCCCACTCGTTGTCATACCAAGCCAAGACTTTGACCAACTTGCCATCTGCCGATACGCGAGTCTGGGAAGCATCGTAAATACTTGGGCGTGGATCGTGATTGAAGTCGATGGAAACCAAAGGCAAGGTATTGAAACCCAAAATACCCTTCAATTCGCCCTCACTTGCTGTTTTGAGGATGGAATTGACTTCATCCACGCTAGTAGCGCGGCTGGCAGCAAAGGTTAAATCCACAACAGAAACGTTAATGACAGGCACGCGCATTGCAAAACCATCGAAGCGCCCTGCTAAAGCTGGCAATACCAAGCCAACCGCTTTTGCAGCACCTGTCTTAGTTGGAATCATGCTGGTCACAGCAGAACGCGCACGGCGCATATCCTTGTGATACACGTCAGTCAGAACCTGATCATTAGTAAAGGCATGAATCGTAGTCATCAAGCCAGACTCGATACCGATTTTTTCTAGCAATGGTTTAACTAGCGGGGCTAAACAGTTGGTAGTGCAACTTGCGTTAGAAACCACTACATCGCTTGGCTTCAGAACTTGCTGATTTACACCGTAAACGATTGTGGCATCCACATCTTTTTCACCGGGAGCAGAGATCAATACTTTCTTAGCACCCTGAGAAATATGTACCATGGCTTTTTCTTTTGAAGTGAATTTGCCGGAGCACTCAAGCACCAAGTCCACACCCAACTCACCCCATGGGGTTTCTAAAGGATTGCGGGTAGAGAACATCTTGATGCGATCGCCATTGACTACCATGCAATCGCCGTCTACTTTTACTTCAGCAGGAAAACGACCGTGCGCAGAATCATATTGCGTCAGGTGTGCATTGATGTCGATATCGCCCATCGCGTTAATTGCGACGATTTTGATATCACGTCTAGGCTTGCCATTGAGCTGATCCTCATACAAAGCACGTAAGACCATGCGACCAATACGACCATAACCGTTAATTGCGACACGAATTGTCATTCCATTCCCCTTACTAATTTTGAATTCTTAAATAAATACTTTGCTTCTTGTCTTTTCTATTTCTTTGCGATGCATTGCTTCACAGTTTTAGCGATCTGATCCACAGTCAAGCCAAAGTATTCATAGAGCACAGGTGCCGGAGCTGATTCACCAAAGGTATCAACGCCATGCACTGCTGCACAACCATACTTCCACCAGAAATCAGTCACACCTGCTTCAACAGCAATGCGCGGAATATCTGCCGGCAAGACTTTTGCTTTGTAAGCGGCATCTTGTTGATCGAATACGGTGGTTGATGGAATTGATACAACACGAATTCCGAAACCTTCACCATCTAAACGCTCTGCAGTTTGTAGGGCCAAAGCTATCTCAGATCCCGTAGCAATAATCACAGCATCGATTTTGGATTTCTTAGGATCACGCAAAACATATCCACCACGCGCAATATCTTTTACTTGCTGGCTATTGCGCGACACAAATGGGCAGTTTTGACGACTGAAGATCAAAGCGCTTGGGCCATGCTTACGCTCAATCGCAGCACCCCATGCAACTGCACTCTCAGTGGTGTCACATGGACGCCAAACCATCAAATTCGGAATGAGGCGCAAGCTCGCTACATGTTCGACAGACTGGTGAGTTGGGCCGTCTTCACCTAAGCCAATGGAGTCATGTGTAAAGACAAAGATGCTACGTAACTTCATCAATGCAGCCATGCGTAATGCATTACGACTGTAATCAGAGAAGGTTAAGAAGGTGCCGCCGAATGGAATATATCCACCATGCAAAGCGATGCCGTTCATGATGGCACTCATACCAAATTCGCGCACACCGTAATTAATGTGGTTACCCCACTGATCGCCACGTACAGCCTTGCATGAAGACCAGTTCGTTAAGTTAGATCCTGTTAAGTCAGCAGAGCCGCCCATGAACTCTGGCAAAGCAGGAGCTAATGCCTCGATGGCATTTTGACTTGCCTTGCGAGTCGCAATAGTTTCTGCTTTGGTTTCACAAGTTTTTAAATAAGCATCTAAAGTTTTGGAGAAGTCTTTAGATAAGTCGCCTTGCATACGGCGCTGTAATTCGGAGGCCAGTTCTGGGTATTTATTTTTGTATGCCTGGAACTCTTTGTTCCATTCATGCTCAGCTGCTTGACCACGTTTCTTGAAATCCCAAGCATCGTAAATGTCTTTTGGAATTTCAAACGGGGCATATGGCCAGTTCAACGCAACGCGAGTAGCTGCAATTTCTGCCGCACCCAATGGAGAGCCATGCACCTTATCGCTGCCAGCCATATTCGGTGAACCTTGACCAATCGCAGTCTTGCAACAGATCAAAGTTGGCTTATCACTCTTCTTCGCCTTAGCAATTGCGCTAGACACAGCCTCTGCATCATGACCATCCACATCGCGCAGAACATTCCAACCATAAGCCTCAAAACGCTTTGGCGTATCTTCGTTAAACCAAGAAACCACTTTGCCATCAATCGAGATGCCGTTGTCATCCCACAGTGCAATCAGTTTATTAAGCTTAAGTGTTCCAGCCAATGAGCAGACTTCATGGCTAATGCCTTCCATCAAACAACCATCACCTAAAAATACATAGGTGTAGTGATCAACAATGTCATGACCTGGGCGATTGAATTCTTGCGCCAATAATTTTTCAGCAAGCGCCATACCTACTGCATTAGAAATACCTTGGCCCAAAGGACCAGTAGTTGTTTCTACGCCGGGAGTAATTCCGTATTCAGGGTGTCCTGCAGTTTTGCTATGTAACTGACGGAAGTTTTTCAACTCACCCATCGGTAAGTCGTAGCCAGTCAGATGCAATAAGGAATACAACAACATCGAGCCGTGACCATTTGATAAAACAAAGCGATCGCGATTCATCCAATGCGGATCGGTTGGGTTATGTTGCAAATGCTCATTCCAAAGACCCACTGCAATATCAGCCATACCCATTGGCATTCCAGGGTGACCGGAATTGGCTTGTTGAACTGCATCCATGGATAAAGCACGAATGGCATTCGCCATACGAATTTGAAGGTTTGACATCGTAAATTGGGTCTCTAGGAAATTAATTAGCTATATTTCAGTAATGCCTCAATTTTATCTTCCCGGGCCATGGGAAACCCAAAAGCCAAATACCCTCACCCCTGAGCTCGCACATCACTTGCGCGTCCGCCGAATCCAGCTTGGTGAATTTTTCCCCATATTTGATGGCAAAGGGCAAGTTGCCAAGGCCAAACTCCTTTCCCTGAGCAATAAATCCGGGGAAGCGGAGTTGAGTGATATTCGTCTAGACACCCATCGTGAGAGTCCTTATGCCATTACCTTGGCACAAGGCCTGGCTGGAGGCGACAAGATGGATTGGGTCGTCGAAAAGGCCATAGAGACCGGTGCACAAGTCATTGCACCACTGCAGTGTGAGCGCTCAGTGATTAAATTGACTCGTTCTAGTGATGCGGAGAGGGCTCAAAAGCGTCTTCTCCACTGGGAAGGCATTGTTCAGGCAGCCTGTGAACAATGTGATCGCACGGTTCTAGCCTTGGTAGAACCTGTTCAAAGTTTTGAAAGTTATCTACAAAAGCTACAAAAAGCCAAACTTAAGCTACTTTTAAGCCCAGATACTGACAAAAGCCTATATTCAGTATTAATTGAAAGTCCACCGCAGGATGTGATTTTGATGATTGGGCCTGAGGGTGGGCATTCTCCAGAAGAAGAGGTTCAAGCTCAGGCTGCTGGATATCAGATTGTTTCTTTGGGGGATCGAGTATTGCGAACCGAGACCGCTGGAATTGTGGCAATCACTGCTGTTCACAGTATTTGGGATCCAGAAATGCAAAATCGCCTCAAATAGAGGCGATTTATGCTGTTTCTTTACTGCTTACTTAATTAATACTCAGCAATTAAGCAAAAGAGTAAAAGACGCGATAAGGTGTGCGACGCTCAGACCAGAAGTCAACAGCATCACGGAACACATCCAACAGGGTCTCGCGAGCCTCTTTGTCAAACTTCTGTGTACAAGGCAAACCCTCAAGCACCACTACGAAACCTGGCTGTGGGCCAGACTTGTCAACAGTTGTCGTCAAAGCATCTAACAAAGGATCGAAATTCTTCGCTTGTTGCTTGGTAAATGTATAAGCAATTGCAATCGCCTCCAAAACCTCGCCTTTAGTCATTGCATTTGCACAATTGGCATAAATGAAATGCTGGCCAAGCTCTGTAGCAGCTTCCTGAAGGTCAGGAGTGCGGAAAGCACGAATAGATTGCACGATATTAGGGCGCACACTGCGCAACATTGCCGGCGGTCCGGCATCGCGAACGGCCAAAGCGGCACGCCAAGAAGCTGTCACTTTTTTCCCCGAAACTTGATTTGCTGCATAGGTTTGTAAACGAGATAAACCACCCTCGGCATAGATGTTGGCAGCGGATGACTCGGCTTCGAGTCGATCGTTGCTATCCCAACTTTCAGCTCGACTGTGTTCGTCGAAGCCTACTGTAGTGCCGTTTTCAGAGCGATTATTCATGATGGGTGCTAGGTTACCCTTAACACGCCATCAAATCAAGCCCAATTACAGTGCATTTTATATAAACCATTGATTTATATAATAATTATTTATGTTAGTTATTGCTAACTAACATAAATAAAAGCCCTACTCAAAGGATTAAGCCACGCCCCTAGCGTTACTAGCAGCCTCTACTACTGCCAAAGTCGTCACATTCACAATACGACGCACAGTAGCTGATGGCGTGAGAATATGAATTGGCTCAGCAGCGCCTAAGAGCAATGGCCCAATAGCAATACCATTGCCAGCAGCAGTCTTTAACAAATTGTAAGAAATGTTAGCGGCATCAATATTAGGCAGCACGAGCAAGTTCGCATCGCCCTTTAAAGAAGATGAAGTAACTGCGCTGGCGCGAATACTTTCATCCAAGGCGCTATCGCCATGCATTTCACCATCGACCTCAAGTGCTGGATCAGCTTTCTGGATCAAAGCCAATACTTCACGCATTTTGATTGCAGATGGCGCATTACTTGAGCCAAAGTTGGAGTGTGAAAGTAATGCCACTTTCGGCACAAGACCCAACTTACGCATTTCGCTTGCAGCCATCAAAGTCAACTCAGCCAACTGTTCAGCAGTAGGATCGATATTCACATGGGTATCGACCAAGAATACTTGGCGGCCGGGCAAGATCAAGCCCGACATCGCGCCATAAACATTCGCACCAGGCTCGTGACCAACTACCTCATCTACATACTTCAAATGCGTAGCTGAATTACCAACCGTTCCACAAATCATGCCATCGGCCATACCTTTGCTGATCATGATCGAACCGATCAAGCTATTACGACGACGCATCTCTAACTTGGCAAAAGATTCAGTAACGCCCTTACGCTCAGTCAAGGCTAAATAGGTTTGCCAGAAATCACGATAGCGTGGGTCATTCTCAGGATTCACAATCTCAAAGTCTTCGCCTGATTTAATGCGCAAACCAAACTTCTCGATGCGATGCTCGATCACTGCTGGACGACCAATCAAAATCGGGGTAGCTAAATGCTCATCAATAATAATTTGTACGGCACGTAATACGCGTTCATCTTCACCTTCGGCAAACACGATACGTTTTTGTGCAGCAGGAACACGTTTAGCAATACTAAATAGTGGCTTCATCAAAGTACCGGAGTGGTACACAAATTGTTGCAACTGATTGCGGTATGCATCAAAGTCTTTAATCGGACGTTGAGCAACACCATCATCCATCGCCGCCTTAGCAACCGCAGGTGCGATGACAGTAATTAGGCGTGGGTCAAATGGTTTTGGAATTAAATACTCTGGACCAAAAGATAAATTCTCAATGCCATATACAGAGGTCACTACTTCGCTCTGCTCAGCTTGCGCCAACTCCGCTACAGCCCTTACTGCGGCGACTTCCATGCCACGAGTAATGGTGGTTGCACCAACGTCTAATGCACCGCGGAAGATGAACGGAAAGCACAATACGTTATTCACTTGATTTGGATAATCAGTACGGCCAGTTGCCATGACTGCATCAGGACGAACTTCTTTTACTTCTTCAGGAAGAATCTCTGGTGTTGGATTTGCCAAGGCAAAGACCAATGGCTTAGGCGCCATCTTCTTAACCATATCTTTCTTCAACACACCACCAGCAGAAAGACCTAAGAAAATATCGGCGCCTTCAATTGCTTGATCCAGTGTTCGTAGTTCTGTCTCTTGGCAGAATGGCTCCTTCTCAGGATCCATTAGTTCTTTACGGCCTTTGTAAGCAACGCCAGCTAAGTCAGTGACCCAAATATTTTTGCGGGGAATGCCAAGATCAACCAATAGATCTAAACAAGCTAAAGCAGCGGCGCCAGCACCTGAGGTAACTAACTTCACATTGCCGACGTCTTTACCAACTACTTTTAAGCCGTTGAGAATTGCAGCAGCAACTACGATTGCAGTTCCGTGTTGATCGTCATGAAAGACGGGAATCTTCATGCGAGCTTGCAACTTACGCTCGACTACAAAACAATCTGGTGCTTTGATATCTTCTAAATTGATGCCACCAAAAGTGGGCTCAAGCGCTGCAATGATTTCAACTAATTTGTCTGGATCGTTTTCATTTACTTCGATATCGAAAACATCAATGCCAGCAAATTTCTTGAAGAGAACCGCTTTACCTTCCATCACCGGCTTACTTGCCAATGGTCCAATATTTCCTAAACCTAAGACTGCAGTACCGTTAGTAATGACACCAACTAAATTGCCACGTGCTGTGTACTTGAAGGCATTTGCAGGATCTTTAACAATCTCTTCGCAAGGGGCAGCCACACCAGGCGTGTATGCAAGCGCTAAGTCTCGCTGATTCGTGAGTTGCTTTGTGGGGGCAATCTCAATCTTTCCCGGAGTAGGAAACTCGTGATAGTGGAGAGCGGCTGCTCTTAAATCCGCTATTTGTTGTTCTTTGCTGCTATTGCTTGGTTTACTCATCAGTTCACTCATCAATCAGACGTATTCAAGCTTCTAATTCTATTCCTCTCGGATGAAAGACTCCCAAGAGCCATAAAATAGGGTATGCGATCCCAAACAATTCCACTCGGCGAATTTGACCTGATTCAGCGTTTCTTCAAAACGCAGTCAGAGCTCATGCTTGCAAACAATCCTGGCCAGGTGAAGCTGGGGATTGGTGATGACTGCGCTCTACTCAAAATCGACCCCACTGAAGAAATTGCGATCACCAGCGATATGCTGGTCTCTGGACGACACTTTTTTGAAGATGCCAACCCGGAATGGCTGGGCTGGAAAGCCCTAGCAGTCAACCTCTCAGACCTTGCAGCCATGGGCGCTAAGCCTTTGGGCTTTACCTTGGCACTGGCATTGCCAGATCCTAATCCAAGTTGGCTGGAGGCCTTTAGCAGAGGTTTATTTGCCATTGCAAATGAATATGACTGCCCACTGATTGGTGGTGACACCACTGCTGGCCCACTCAATATTTGCGTCACCGCCTTTGGCAGCATTCCAAGAGACAAAGCCATTCGAAGATCGGGGGCATTAGAAGGTGACGACATTTGGGTTTCAGGAACCGTTGGTGACGCAAGACTTACTCTTGCTGCACTGCGTCATGAAATTGAATTATCAAAAGAAGATTTAGCAAGTATTGAGGCACGTATGCATCAACCTACCCCCAGACTAAATTTAGGTCTTGCCTTGAGAGAAGTTGCTAATTCCGCTTTAGATATTTCTGATGGCCTCTTGGGCGATCTGAGACACATCCTCAAACAGTCAGGCAAAGATGCGGCAATCTTTTTAGACCAGATCCCAAAATCCAGCACACTACTAAAGCAATCACAAACTATCCAGAATCAATACGCTGCGAGTGGTGGGGATGATTACGAGCTGTGCTTCACCGCCCCAATTAGCAAACGGGATGTCATTGCCAAAATAAGTGCAGATCTAAATCTTCCACTGACTCAAATTGGTAGTATCAAGTCCATGCAACACTCAGCACCTGAGATACGCATCATCGATAACGATGGGAAAGAATTAAATTCTCAGCAAGCAGGTTTGCTGCTGAAATCTTTTGATCACTTCGCATGAATACACAAACCAATTCACCAGACTCCTCCACGCTGACTCCAAACCTCAAGTGGGTATTTAACAAACCCAGCCGCGCCCTTGCGTTCGGCATGGGCAGTGGTTTGGCGCCATTCGCCCCTGGCACCGCAGGAACCCTGTGGGCTTGGGCTGCATTCTTGGTAGGCGAATTTTTTCTATCTACCGAAGCTTGGCTGTGGATCATTGGAATGGGAATACTGCTGGGCTGCTGGATCTGCGGACAAGTCAGCGAAGAGCTAGGTAAAAAAGATTTTGGCGGAATTGTGTGGGATGAAGTTGTCGCCTTCTGGCTTGTGTTGATCTTCATCATGCCAGCAAGCCTATGGATACAAATTTTGGCTTTTGCACTTTTCAGATTCTTTGATGCCGTGAAACCCGGCCCGATTGGAATGATTGATCGACACTTTAAACATTTAGAAGGTGGCGATAATTCCTCTCCATCCAATTTTGGTTTAATACTTTGGCGTGGCTTCGGAATCATTGCCGATGATTTGGCTGCGGCCTTTTTCACTCTACTCACCATTGTGCTTTTACATATTGGATTGAGCTACATCTCATGAAAAATAACAACGACCCCCAACATGAACTAGCGAGAGCAGTTGCGCTGACTTTAATAAGCCGAGATTGGAAAATTGCCTTAGCTGAATCCTGTACCGGCGGCCTTGTCTGCGCAACCCTGACGGATTTAGCGGGCTCAAGCGATTGGCTTGAGCGAGGCTACATCACCTATAGCAATGCCGCAAAATCCGAATGCTTAGATGTTCCGGCAGAGATGATCGCCTCATTTGGTGCAGTAAGCGAGCCAGTTGCTAAGGCCATGGCCGAGGGGGCGCTACGCAATGCCAATGTCAACGCCGCAATCTCCATTACCGGCATCGCTGGCCCAACAGGCGGCTCATCTGAAAAACCAGTTGGTACCGTCTGCTTTGGCTGGGCGATCAAAGAGAGTATTGGGAATAATGTAATCAACACCGCCACACTGACCAAGCATTTCAACGGTGATCGTCAAATCGTGCGGGAACAAGCGCGCGATTTTGCGCTCTCTCAATTTCTGGAATTGCTCAAACCCAAAAACGCCTAATAAGGTAACACTACAGAATTAGCGGGAGCTTAACCAACCCTTGTGGCGGAAGTAGCCCAATGGAATCATCGCTGAAATCACCATAGAGATAATGGCGACTGGATAACCCCAAGTCTGCTCTAGCTCAGGCATGTAGCGGAAGTTCATGCCCCACACACTAGCCAATAAAGTAGGTGGCATTAAAGCAACCGATACCACCGAGAAGATCTTGATGATCTTACTTTGATTCAAATTAATAAAACCAACTGTCGCATCCATCAAGAAGTTAATCTTATCGAACAAGAAGGCGGTATGGTTTTCTAGTGAATCAATATCTCGCAAAATCTGACGCGCTTCTTCTTGCTGCTCATCAGACAATAATTTGCTGCGCATTAAGAAAGACAATGCACGGCGGGTATCCATCACATTGCGACGAATACGTCCGTTGGTATCTTCTTCCTTAGCAATTGTTTCGAGTACCTCTTCTGCATCGTTATCAGTGATGTCATCTTGCAGCACGCGCTTACCAGCTTGCTCGAGATTTTCATAGACCTCTTCCAAAGCATCGGCAGAATACTCAGCATCAGTGGAATACAAATCCAGTAAAACGTCTTTTGCATTACTCACTGAGCCTGGGCGCAAACGGGCGCGCAAACGCACCAAACGGAACACCGGTAAATCTTCATCATGAATAGAGAACAAAACTTGCTTTGTCATTACGAAAGCGACCCGCACGTTGCGAGAAGTTTCTTCTTCATCCAATAAGAAATCGGTACGAATATGGAGGTGGCCGTCATCTGCCTCGAAATAACGCGCAGAAGCTTCTAAGTCACCCAAATCATCTAATTCAGGCAAAAGAACGCCAAAAGCCTCTTTAATCCATAGGAGCTCTTCCTCTTCAGGGTCAACAACGTCGATCCAGATAGGGTTGGAGTATTGCAACAATTCATTGCGATCTTCCACTTGCTCTTGAGAGAGGCGGCCATTTTGCAGGACGAACAAGTTGATCATGGTGAACTCCTAAGGAATGGTCGCTAGTTTATCAGTCTGCGCAAAATGTCTTACCCCTCGAGAGATAAAGACATAGTGAATAAAAATAAACAATTAATATTTTTATATTAACAAGATACTGTATATAATCACAGTATGTCAGAGGCGACACGACTGCTCACCAAAACTTTGCGCTTACGCATCAAGGATAAGCACACCAAAGCCCTTTGCGCCCAGGCGCGCGAAGTGAACTTGGTTTGGAACTTCATAAATGAGTTATCCGAGAGACACACAAGACGTACGAGGAAATTTTTCTCCGCATATGATTTAAATAAATACACCACCGGAAGCACTAAAGAGGGGCTAAGTCTTCACAGTCAAACAGTGCAGGCAATCAACGAAGAATTTGTCGCGCGCCGTAAACAATTTAAAAAAATAAGGTTAAGCTGGAGAAAATCAAGTGGCCCCCATAGATCGTTAGGCTGGATACCTTTTAAGCAATCAGCCATTACTTATCGAAACGGCCAAGTCCACTATCAAGGCAAAGCAATAGGCCTTTGGGACAGTTACGGCTTAGCAGACTACAAGCTTGGAACTGGCTCATTCTCTGAGGACAGTAGGGGGCGCTGGTACCTCAATGCAACTATTAAGGTGGCATGCAAGAACAATGCTGCTAATGCCTCCGTAGGCATTGATCTTGGACTCAAAGAATGTGCAGTGGCCAGCAACGGACAACGCTTGATTGGCGGAAACTACCGTAAGCTCGAAGCTAAATTAGGTCTGGCTCAGCGAGCCAATAAGAAGCAGTTAGCTAAATCGCTGCATGCAAAGATTAAAAATCGCCGCAAAGATCAATTGCACAAGTTCTCAACCATGCTCACCCAAGGGTACGGCGCTATTTTTGTAGGAAATATTTCTAGTAGCAAACTCATTAAAACCAAGATGGCTAAATCCACGCTAGATGCAAGCTGGTCATCACTCAAAACCATGTTGGAATATAAAAGCGATTGCGCTGGCGTGATTTATGAGGAAGTAAATGAGTCATATACAACCCAAACTTGTTCGTGCTGCGGGGCTCGCCCCGCAAGCAGTCCGAAAGGTAGAATAGGTTTGCGAATAAGAGAATGGACTTGTTGCGATTGCGGCTCACTCAATGACCGAGACCTCAATGCAGCCAGAAATATTCTCGCGCTCGGACATGGGCGTCTCGCAGGAGGAATCCCTTCTAAGTTAGAAGGGGAGATGTCAACCTATAGCTCATGACAGTTTCACTAAAATAAGCCTAATCCTAATGAACTCCAGCCCAAATACCTTTACCCAACAACTCCAGTCCGCATGGGCTTCCCAAGGCAGTATGTTGTGTGTGGGCTTTGATCCAGATCCTAAGCGCTTGCCCACTGTATTTCAGGGTAAGCCTGAGGGGATTTTTGAGTTCTGCCGCGAGATCGCTGATGCCACCGCGGATACCGTCTGCTCATTTAAGCCCCAGTTTGCCTACTTCGCCTCCCAAAGAGCTGAAGCCCAACTAGAAAAACTGACTCGATACCTTAAAGATAAATACCCCCATATCCCGGTCATCCTGGACTCCAAGCGTGGGGATATCGGCAGCACAGCAGACCACTATGCATTAGAAGCTTTTGAGCGCTACGGCGCAGATGCGGTGACCGTGAACCCCTATATGGGCTTTGACACCATAGAGCCTTATCTAAAGCATGCTGGTAAAGGTGTGATTGTTTTATGCCGCACCTCAAATCCAGGAGGCTCTGACCTTCAGTTCTTGAATGTGGCGCCCAATGGCGAACCGCTTTACCTGCATGTTGCCAAGCTAGCCGCACAGAAATGGAATACCTCCGGCCAAATCAGCCTCGTAGTTGGCGCAACCTTCCCCGAAGAAATTGCTAAGGTAAGGGCGATTGTGGGCGAGATGCCTTTGCTCATTCCAGGCATTGGCGCTCAAGGCGGCGATATCGATGCCACCGTGAAGGCTGGCGGCATCCCTAATAAACCAGGTGCCGGCATGATGATTAACTCTTCTAGAGCAATCTTGTATGCAAGCTCAGGCAATGATTTTGCTGAAGCAGCCAGAAAAGTGGCTATCACTACAAGAGATGCATTAAGAGCTGCAGCTAGTAAATAAAAAAGGGTGCGGGTCCAGTTACAGCAGACCTATCGCGCCTTTGATTTTGGAGTGGGTGTTAAAGCCACTCTATCCATGTTTTCCAAAATAAAATCTTGTCTAGTAGGGAAATGAATATTGGCTTTGCGGCAGTACTGCGCTTTGTCGAAACACTTTGGAGCTGGTAATGCAGAGGCTAATGCTGCCGCCTGTTCGCGATCAAGCGATGCTGGCTTTACTCCATAGTAATGTTGAGAGGCAGCGCCAATGCCAAAGATGCCCTCACCCCACTCTACTGAATTTAGATAAATTTCAAGCAACCTCTGCTTAGATAGCATTACCTCAAGCAGACCCGTAATAATCAGCTCCTGAGCTTTGCGAAAATAATTCTGCTCGGAAGAGAGAAAAAGATTCTTCGCTAGTTGCTGCGTAATGGTGGAGCCGCCACGTAAAGCGGGCTTAGATTTACCACCCTGTTGATTGAGCTGTGAATTTTTAGCCCATGCCTTTTGCATATCCTCCACTCGCACACCCAAATGCTGAAAGAAGATGTCATCCTCGCTCACCAAGACAGCGCGCTTGAGGTTAGCAGAGATTTTGTCGTAAGGAACCCAAGATGACTGCACTGGGCAAGACCAAGACAGACCACAAAGTCGCCATCGTTCAGCTCTCTGAAATGCAGTACTGCTTGGATCTAGCAATGCCCATAATCCAATCTGAATGACAAAGTACATTTGCATGGCAACAAAACCACCCAGCAAACATTTCAGAAGGTAAGAAAGCCAGCGCATCGAAGCTCAGCTAAAGACTAGGAAGTACGAAGCTCTGCCAATACGGCGCGAGGATCAATCGCTTCAGCAAGCGTAGTGCCACGCCAAATCAAGAAAGCGTCAGCAGCCTGCTCTACAAGCATGCCCAAGCCATCGCTTACTCTTGCACCGCGATGTAATGCTTGTTGCATAAACGCAGTAGCTTTGCCGTAGACCATGTCATAGCCAAAAGATTTTGGAGTAAAAATATTACTTGCTGCCGCATCGCTGATAGGTGATGCATCGGATAGACCAGCAGCAGTGGCGTTAATAATGAGATCAAAAGGAGATGTGGTCTTAGCAGTATCCTCAAGATCACTTAAAGAAACTGCTTGTAATGCAACATCCAATGAGTTAGCCAAGCTACCAAATAAGTAAACCAATTCATCAGCCTTGGCATTAGATCGATTGGCAATCATCAATTCTTTAGGCGATTGCTCTAGCAAAGGTCCCAGAACCCCACGCGAAGCACCACCTGCCCCTAATAATAGAATTCGGGAGCCTGTAATCTGGATACCCTGTGCCAATAGGTCCCTGACTAAACCAGCGCCATCGGTGTTGTCACCAAAGATTTTTCCATCTTCAATACGTAAAGTATTTACAGCGCCAGCGAGCTGCGCCCTAGGTGTTAATACGTCTGCAAAAGCCTGGGCGTCCAACTTAAATGGCACGGTGACATTCATACCTTTGCCGCCAGCTGCAAAAAAAGATTGCGCAGCAGTTTTGAATTCATCAAGCGCAGGCTGCAAACGTCCGTAGTGCATTTTTTGATGTGACTGCTCAGCGAACCGTTTATGAATAGCAGGCGATTTGCTGTGTGAGATCGGATTACCCGCGACCACATAGACGTCCACACCAGGAAATTGGGTAGGATCAGTATGCAACTCAGCGGAAGTAGCTTGACTCATAGTGACTACAGGATAAGCGAAATTGATTGATGCCTGCTGAATTAAGGACGCAAATCTAAGCGGTCAGATCCATCTCTCGTGAAATCAAAAGTCGAAACCCAATCCAAGATATCAATCTGATTGCGCATTTCCAAAGGGAAAACTCCAAAGGGGGCGGAAGCACGAATAATCGCTAAGGCCTGGCGATCTAACTCAGGATTGCCAGAGCTGCGCCCAATACTTAAGCCATCTTTACCTTGGGTATTGTTAGCAATACGTCCTTGCGCATCTACGCTCACCACAATCACCAAGCTGCCATACAGCGGCCTACCATTGGCGCGCGGGAAAAATGCACTTCCATAAGCCTCAATCTTTTGACGCATCGCATCGTAATACTGCGCAAAGACAACCGCCTTCGTACTAGCTCCGGTCAAGACCTTACGACGTGGCTCGCGGCCATTGACTTGCAAACGCTTTGCTAACTCAGCTTCTAAAGAGTTCAGCTGCGACGTGGCTTTTTTCTCATCACCACTTTTACGACCACCTGCAAGCGCTCGATCTGCTTCAAGCTTGGCCAGCATTTGTTTTTGTTGTTTCTCTAAGACTTCGAGGCGAGCATCCGCACCAAGCCTTGCACGATGTAATGCGCTTGCATCTTGATTGGGGGTATTACCGCCTCCATGCAAATCTGCCTGAGCCAATTTATTCGCCTGCTTGGGCGCAACTTGATTGCTAGCGTTCACCAAAACAACGCTAAGGGGCGTATTTAAACGACGATTCTCAATTTCCCCTATCCCCCAGCGAAACGATAGAAAGATCAGGTGAGCCAAAATCGAGAGGCCCAAGGCATAGCCAAATGGGTAGCGGCGCCAACTGCCATCTAGACGCTCGACCAACTGCTGCAGCTTAGGCGGGACTTGCATCACTCTCAGGTACTTCTGGTGTTTCAATATGAAGCACTCGCACTCCCGCAGTGAGCTGTAGAAGATCTACATCAGCAATACTCACTTCAGCTCGAGTCATACGTGGGTGAGCGGCTAACTCTGGAACTGGAAGGTGTAATGGCACAGACTCTACCCGGGACATACCCTCCTTGAGATGTCTCACAAAGACTTGCTTAGGGAGTTCATCCTGAGCAACCCAGCGCAAGCACCAATATTTCTCAAGTCGATCCTGGTATTCACCATACGCTGAATAGCAAGCTTCAAAGTCGGCAGCAATACCCATCAAAGCGGCATCTCGAGGCGGGAATGGTGCCACCATCTTGGCGGTGATGCCATGCTTAGCTATGGCAATTAATTGCCACTGATTCACTAAATCTGAATAACGGCGTAGTGGTGAAGTACACCAGGCGTAGTAATCCAAGCCTAATCCTTCATGAGGACCAGGCGTGGTCTGCATACGTGTGCGTAAAGGGCCCCAGCCCTTTTGAGTGCGGAACAAACCAGGTATCCCATGATCTGCCAACAAACGCCCTGAAGCGCTATTGCAATAAATCATCCACTCAGCAACGATCGTATCCAAGATTGAGCCGCGTTGACGAGGGGTAATGTCTACTCGCTGTGATCCATCAACTTCTTTGATTTGAAAATGAAAGTCTCTCGCCAAGGCATTGGGATCCAAGACACCCAATTGTTCGGCGCGCAATCCATTGGCTATACGCTGCTCCTGGCGCCCTGCATGCAATAGCTTTGCTGCGGCCCACAGCACACCGAGCTCTTGACGATACGCATAGTCAGACGATTCATCAGCCAGACTTTCTTCCGTTACTAGATGCTCTAAATTCTCTAAGCGCAGATTTGCTCCCATAGGAACCATCTCAGCACGCAACTGCAGCGTCTCTTTGTCTACGACTCCAGCCGCATCGATGTCCACATAAATCGATAAAGCTGGGCGAGCAGCACCCTCATCTAATGAGAACTGCAAAATCACTGTGTCGGGCAACATCGTAATCTTGTCGCCAGGGAAATACACCGTAGACATACGAGTGCGCGCGACCTTATCTAAGGCATCATCCTTAGCGATCACTAAACCAGGCGCCGCAATATGAATGCCAATACGATGCCCACCACCCTCAAGAGCAGTCACCGATAAAGCGTCGTCAATTTCAGTGGTGCCTGAATCATCAATCGAGAAGGCAGTCACTTCAGCTAGGGGCAATTCTGCAATAGCGGCATCTAATGTGGCTTGCTCAACCACCAAACTCTGGTCATGTGCAGCGCCCTGAGGGAAATGCGCCTTTAAGAACATACCCTGGTGATATTGCAAAGGTGAATCAATCGCACCACAGCGGATCATCAATTGCGCAGGCGATTCTCCCGATTCAGTACAAGCAGCAATCAAAGCTTTATAGGCAGAGGTATTTTTATCTGGAGAAAACAGGAGTTGATTTGCTTGAGACTGGAGCGCTTCTGGAAACACTCCAGCTACCAACTCCTTTTGCCACGCAGCCTGCTGCTCTAATTCTTTTTGCTTGCGCTCGAGTGCAGCCAGACCAGCCTGCAACTGTTCTAGCGGCGCCCTTTGAAAACGCCCACGCCCTTTGCGACGAAAGAATACTGGCGCCCCCTGCAGAGCGATAGCTAATGCAGTCTGTTGTGGGATGCTGGCTTGCGCACCAAAATACTCATGGGCAACGTCTACTAAGCCAAACTCTTCATCAGGCGCGCAATCCCATAAGAACTGCAGATCAATCTCTTTAGATAAAGTATTTGCCTCATCCATTAAGGCTTGTGGTTCCGGCTTCTCAAAGCGCAACCAAACTTCTTTAGCTTTTAGCTTGATCTTTTTTCCGGACAGGCTCGTCGCCTGCCAAGATTCAGCATCTCCAGTGCCCGAGGCAGACTGAACTGTGGCGACCTTGATGTCACCACCTTCTTCATATAAAAGATGCATTGTTAGAGTGAGATCCCGCCGCTGGCCTCAAGTGCAACGCCATTGACATAACTAGCTTCATCGCTCGCCAAGAATAAATACACGTTCGCCATTTCTTCGGGAGTGCCTAAGCGGCCTAACCAGCTGCGTCTTTCAATATCTTTCAGAATGTTTTCCGGCATTGCTTTAACCATCTCAGTAGCAATAAAGCCTGGGCACACTGCATTTACCCGAATACCTTTAGCACCCAATTCACGCGCCCAAGTTTTAGTGAACCCAATCACCCCAAACTTCGTCGCTGAATAATTTGTCTGGCCAAAGTTTCCATAGATGCCAACAACACTTGAAGCATTGACGACGGCACCTTTGCCTGCCTCCAACATATGCGGCACGACTAATTGCGTGCAATTAAAAACACCTTTCAAATTGACATCAATCACGGTGTCAAATTGAGCTTCTGTCATTTTGACCAAGCGGGCATCTTGTGTGATGCCAGCATTATTAATTAGGATATCAATGCGTCCGTGACGCTGCATAATTTGATCAACAGCTGCTTCAATACTCGCACGATCAGTCACATTCACGACGTAGGCTTCTGAGCCTGGGATGAAATCCACTGCGGCCTTAACAGCATCGGGATTCACATCGGCAATCATGACCTTCGCACCTTCTTGCGCAAAACGTTTTGCTGTTGCAAACCCAATTCCTTTTGCGGCCCCAGTAATGATGGCTACCTTATCTTTCAGTCTCATACTCATTACTTTGCTTTCTCTTGTATTGCGGTCAATATTTTTTGGTGCACGCCACCAAAACCGCCATTACTCATCACCAAAATGTGATCTCCTGGCCTTGCTTCATTTGCAACCGCCTTCACCAAAGCGGATAGATCATCAAAGGCTGTAGCGCGATCGTCACTCTTTGTATTTAATGGGGCCAAAACTTCGTTTAAATCCCAACCCAGAGAATCTTTACCAGCGCTAGCACCATAAGCAAAGATCTTATCGGCCGCTTCCAGGCTATTAGGCAGTTGAGCCTTCATCACCCCGAGTTTCATCGTATTAGAACGAGGCTCCAATACTGCCAAAATTCGAGACTGCCCCACTCTTCGACGCAAGCCATCTACCGTAGTAATAATTGCTGTAGGGTGATGCGCAAAATCATCGTAGACCGTCACCTCATTTGCTACACCAATTGTTTCTAAACGACGCTTCACATTTTTGAACTCACCAAGTGCGCGCGCTGCATCCGTCGGTGAAATACCAATGTGATTTGCGGATGCAATGGCTGCCAATGCATTGAGCTGATTGTGTCGGCCCATGACGCCGGAGTCCGGAGCCCACGCAAGCATTGCAACCTCTTTACCATCTTGCAAAACAATGAAGCCATCCGCTGCTTGAGAAATTAAAGACCAGGCATTGTGTTTATCTTGCCCAAACTTTTCAACAGGCGCCCAAGCACCTCGCGCGATGACTCTCTCCAGAGCAGGCTCTTCGCCATTGACTACAACAAGACCATTACCCGGTACCGTGCGTACCAAATGATGAAACTGCGTTTCGATTGCAGCAAGATCAGCAAAGATATCGGCGTGATCAAACTCGAGATTATTTAATAAAGCAGTGCGCGGACGATAGTGAACAAACTTACTGCGCTTATCAAAAAACGCTGTGTCATATTCATCTGCTTCGATCACAAAGTATTTGCTCTCACCCAGACGAGCAGATACCGTGAAATTTAATGGGACTCCACCAATTAAATAACCTGGCTTGTAGTCATTGAATTCTAAAATCCACGCCAACATGGCAGAGGTCGTTGTTTTACCGTGCGTACCAGCTACAGCCAATACATGTCTATCAAACAATACTTGCTCACCTAGCCACTGTGGCCCGGAAGTGTAAGGAAGTCCCTGATTAAGAATGGCCTCCATCAACGGATTGCCACGAGAAACGACATTGCCGATTACAAATAAATCCGGCATCGTCTCAAACTGTAATAATTGGTCGGGCGAGAATCCCTCGATGAGCTCAATACCCTGCGCCTCAAGCTGAGTACTCATTGGTGGATACACGTTGGCATCACAGCCAGTAACGCGATGTCCGGCCTGCCGAGCGATTGCGGCAATGCCGCCCATGAAAGTACCGCAAATGCCCAAGATATGAATATGCATTGGGGAATTTTAGCTAAGGAGTAGCAATGAACCGAAGACAGTGGATTAGCATCATCGCAATTAGTCTCGCAGCGCTCGCTGCGGGGGTCCTCACTTCGCAATGGATTTACAAAACAGGTCTCGCAAGTGATCCTGCTATTAAGGCCTTTTTTGCCAACCCATGGCAAACACCCGATGGAAAATCAGCCAATATAGAACAATGGCGAGAAAAGGTCCTCGTGGTGAACTTTTGGGCCTCTTGGTGCCCTCCATGTGTTGAAGAAATGCCGACTTTAGACAAATTACAAGCAGAATTTAAGGCTCAAAATGTCTTATTTGTCGGCATCGGTATAGATTCACCCTCTAATATTCGTGAATTTCTAGAAAAAACCCCAGTTTCCTACCCTATCGTGATTGGTGGACTAGAGGGCAGTAATTTATCCAAGCAAATGGGGAACAGCCAAGGCGCCCTTCCATACACCATCATCATTAATGCTCAAGGTAAAGCTACAAGCAGCAAATTAGGCAAGATAAGCGAAGAAGATCTCAGAAAAGCCATTAAATCGGCTTTATAAGATATTTTAAATGCCATTAAGTATTCAGAGTATGGGCAAGAATTAGGTATTTCTTACCCAAAACTTGCAATATCTGCTCTTAAAATCCTAAAAAAATGCTGATTGATAGTCCATTTTTTGGACTTCTCACCAGAGTCTGGGGGTATACTTTCCCTGTACTTGGTGAAGAGGATTCTTCATGAAGTAAGCAGTTTTAGAGAAATGCTTTATTAACGTAATTAAACTTAACTGCCTCTAAAAATATCGATTTATGTCGAAAAATACTTCAATTCTCGTTATCCAAGGTCCCAACCTCAATCTGTTGGGCACCCGTGAGCCAGAGGTTTACGGTAAAACTACCCTAGAAGATATTCATACAAAGCTTGGCGCAATCGCCAAGTCTCACTCCGTCGATTTATCCACCTTCCAAAGCAATCACGAAGGCGAGCTGATTGACCGAGTTCAAAAGGCCAAACAAGATGGGGTAGATTTCATCATCATCAACCCGGGCGCCTTTACCCATACAAGTGTTGCCTTGCGTGATGCCTTGGCTGGGGTTGCCATCCCATTTACAGAAGTACACCTTTCCAATATTCATCAGCGCGAAGAATTCCGCAAACACTCTTATCTATCCGATATCGCTACTGGCGTGATCTGTGGATTGGGGGCGATTGGATACGAATTGGCCTTGCAGGCAGCAATTGCGCGTTTGCAAAAATAAAGATTAATTAAGAATTACAAGAGAGGAAGCCTTTCCATGGACTTGAGAAAACTAAAAACCCTAATCGACCTTGTTTCTGAATCAGGAATTTCTGAATTAGAAGTGAATGAAGGTGAAGATCGTGTTCGTATTGTGAATGCCGGATCTCCAGCTCCTGCCGGTCAAGTGGTTTACGCTAATCCAGCACCAGTTCAGGCAATGCAAGCTACTCCTGCAGCCGCGTCAGCAGCTCCTGCACCAGCTGTCGAAGAAGCGCCTGCTGAAACTGGTTTTGTTGCTCGTTCACCAATGGTGGGAACCTTCTATCGCGCACCAAATCCTGAGTCTCCAGACTTTGTCAAAGTCGGCGATACAGTCAAAGTTGGTCAAACGCTGTGCATCATTGAAGCCATGAAGCTCCTAAATGAGATCGAATCTGAGCAAGCTGGTGTCATCAAGCAAATTCTGTGTGAAAACGGCCAAGGTGTTGAATTTGATCAGCCGCTATTCATCATCGCTTAATAGATCTCCCTTAGATCTATTCCAATCCACTGTTACCTAACTCAGAGCCGACATGTTCGATAAGATTCTGATTGCCAATCGCGGAGAAATTGCTCTCCGTATCCAACGCGCATGTCGCGAGTTGGGAATTAAAACTGTGGTGGTGTTCTCAACCGCAGATAAAGAAGCCAAATACGTGAAGCTTGCAGACGAAGCTGTCTGCATTGGGCCTGCCCCCTCACCACTGAGCTACCTCAATATGCCCGCCATCATTTCAGCGGCAGAAGTAACAGATGCTGAAGCGATTCACCCGGGTTATGGCTTTCTCTCTGAGAACGCCGACTTCGCTGAACGTGTTGAAAAATCCGGTTTTGCATTCATTGGTCCAACTGCCGCCTCAATTCGCCTGATGGGCGATAAGGTTTCAGCTAAGCGCGCCATGATCAAAGCGGGCGTTCCTTGCGTTCCAGGATCCGAAGGCGCATTGCCTGACAATCCAAAAGAAATTATTGCTACCGCAAAAAAGGTAGGTTATCCAGTCATCATCAAAGCTGCAGGTGGTGGTGGTGGTCGCGGTATGCGCGTAGTACACACCGAAGCTGCATTACTAAACGCGGTCAACATGACCAAAGAAGAAGCAGGTCGCGCTTTTGGCAATCCAGAGGTCTATATGGAGAAGTTTCTTGAGAAACCTCGCCACGTAGAGATTCAAATTTTGGCCGATACCCATGGCAATGCCATTTGGTTAGGTGAGCGTGACTGCTCAATGCAACGTCGCCACCAAAAAGTGATTGAAGAAGCTCCAGCACCGGGCATTGATCGTCGCTTAATTGCCAAGATTGGTGAGCGCTGTGCAGAAGCCTGTAGAAAAATTGGCTACCGTGGCGCTGGTACCTTCGAATTCTTGTACGAAGACGGTGAATTCTTCTTCATTGAGATGAATACCCGCGTTCAAGTAGAACACCCAGTCACTGAAATGATTACCGGCGTTGATATCGTTCAAGAGCAAATTCGTATTGCTGCAGGCTTAAAACTCAGCTATCGCCAGAAAGACATCGTTTTCCGTGGTCACGCCATTGAATGTCGTCTCAATGCAGAAGATCCATTTAAGTTCACACCAAGCCCAGGCAAAATTGGTTCGTTCCATATGCCGGGTGGCCCTGGAATTCGTGTCGACTCACATGCCTATAGTGGTTATGTTGTGCCATCCAATTACGATTCGATGATCGGTAAGTTGATTTCTTACGGCAATACTCGCGAACAAGCGATTCGTCGTATGCAAATTGCGCTTTCTGAAATGGTGATTGACGGCATTACAACCAACGTACCCCTGCATCGTGAACTCATGCTCGATCCGAACTTTATAGAGGGCGGCACCAGTATTCACTATCTGGAACATCGCCTCGAAGAGCAAGCCGCTAGTCGCGGCAAGCCCTAAGCTCTAGGTCACTTGATGTCGATTTGGAATCAGCATGCCCTATCGTGAACTCGTTTTCACGGTACCCGCAGAAATTGCAGAACCTTTAGGTGACGCATTGCTGGAGGTGGGCGCACTCTCTGTCACCGTTGAAGACGATGCTGCTGGTGGTTACGATGAAAATCCACTTTATGGCGAGCCAGGCCTCTCACCTGAAGTTCAGGCTTGGGATCGCTCTTCAGTAACAGCCTTATTTAATCCAGAAATTGATGACTCAGATGCGGTGAACTTCATTCCTGAGCTCCTCGCATCCCTCAAGGAAGCAGGATTCACTCTTCCAGCTCCGCAAGAAAAGATTGTTGAGGAACAAGACTGGGTTCGCTTAACGCAAAGTCAATTCGCCCCAATTCAAATTGGTGAGCGTATTTGGGTAGTGCCCTCTTGGCATGAAGCGCCTACTGACCCGAATGCAATTTGCTTAGCAGTTGATCCTGGTCTGGCATTTGGCACTGGCAGCCACCCCACTACGCACCTTTGCTTACTTTGGCTTGAACAAAATACGCAACTTTCAAATCAAAGCTTGCTTGATTACGGTTGTGGATCTGGAATTTTGGCTATTGCCGCTGCCAAACTGGGATGTAAGCCGGTTGTGGGTACTGATATCGATCCACAAGCCATGGTTGCAGCTCGCAGCAATGCAGAAATCAACAATACGACCATTCGTTTTGTTCTGCCCAATGAAAATGCGCCAGAACTTGCCGCAGAAACAAAATACGACATCGTGATGGCGAATATTTTGGCTAACCCACTACAAGTTTTAGCGCCTGCCTTGGTAAATAAGATGCGCCCAGGCGGAAAAATCGTCCTTTCCGGTGTTCTTGCACGTCAAGCAGAGGAAGTCATTGCAACTTATAGCCAGTGGTTAACTCTTTCCGTTTGGAAAGACAGTGAAGGCTGGGTCTGCTTGCATGGCACGCTACCTGTGCAAGGTGATAAATCGAGCGCTAACGTCAAAAACACAGACACTTCGGTGCCGGCTCAAAAAAAAAGTCCTAAATTAATCCTTCTTGGTCTTTTTTTCCTCTTGCTCATTATTTTTGGCGAGCATCTTTCTAGAAATTCTCTGCTGCCAACCCTAGCGACACGTGTTGATGGCAGCTCTTCTGCGATTGCAACAAGTAGTTTTTCTCTTTTACAGAAGTTAGATGAACAATTGTGTCGCGCACTAGGGTGCGTAAATCGCTCTCTAAGCGATTTTGCTGCTTGGAAAATAACTTCGGTCACCCTTTCGCCCGAAAATGCGCGAGAGAGCCTTAAAAACGCTTCAAATCAATCTGTGTTGCAAGTTGAAATACAAAATCGTCTTGCAATACCGGTTTTATTCCCAAATTTAGAAATTTCTCTCACTGATGCGGAAGAATCTGAGATCAAAACGATTCAATTTTCTCCACAAGAGTGGTTGCCAACTGCTTGGCAAGAGTCACATCCAGATTTTTTACGTCAAGGCGCTCCTTCTGGCGAAATTTTTCACTCTGAATTGCCGATTGCGCTCCCGCAAAATGCTGCAGGCTATCGGGTCAGAATTTTTTACCCTGAAAAATAGACTGCAAACTCCAATTCATACTCACTCCAATTGATTTTTATTAGAAAGTAATTATTTATGGCTAGCTTGATCTGCGGTTCCATCGCTTACGACACCATCATGAACTTTGAAGGCAGATTTGCCGATCAAATCCTACCTGAGCAGATTCACATCCTTAATGTCGCATTCCTGGTTCCTACAATGCGCCGTGAATTTGGTGGTTGCGCGGGCAATATCGCTTATAACCTCAGTCTTTTAGGTGGCGACCCCATCATCATGGCAACGGTAGGTGGTGATGCAGCACCATATCTTGATCGCCTCAAGCAACTCAAAATTGATGCAACGCACATTCGTCAAATTGAACAAGCATTCACCGCTCAGGCGATGATTACTACCGATCAAGCCAATAATCAAATTACCGCTTTTCATCCTGGTGCAATGGGTGAATCCCACCTAAACCAAGTTTCTACTGTGGTTGCCGAACGCAGCAAGAATGCCAAAGGCGCAGCAAAATTCGGCATCGTTGCCCCAGATGGTCGCCAAGGAATGTGGGAGCACTGCCATCAATTAGCTGAAGCAGATATTCCATTTGTATTTGATCCGGGCCAGGGTTTGCCCATGTTTAACGGTCCAGAACTGCTAGAACTCGTAGATATTGCAAGCTACCTCGCTGTAAATGATTACGAAGGCGAAATGCTTTCCCAAAGAACAGGTCTGAGCTTGGCAAAAGTAGCCGAAAGAGTAAAAGCGTTGATCGTTACCAAGGGCGCCGAAGGTGCAGACATCTACTTTGAAGGCAAATGCATTGCGATTCCGCCAGTACCAGCAGAAAAAGTGGTTGACCCGACTGGTTGTGGTGACGCATTCCGGGGTGGATTACTCTTTGGTTTGGAAAATGGCATGGACTGGGAAACCACTGGCCGATTAGCCAGCTTAATGGGTTCAATCAAAATTACCCACCAGGGACCACAAAATCACCAAATGAGCAAAGATGAAATCGCGGCTCAATTCAAATCAGCGTTTGGATTTGCCCTCTAAAGCTAATAATTCCTAGAAGTAGCAATAAAAAAGGGATCTCGTGAGAGATCCCTTTGAACTTCACACGTCTACAAGCAAAGCTTATGGGCGTGTGCCAGTTGGGAAGGGCCAAGCAGCAGCAGGATTCAACGTTGTTGAAGCAGCAGCTTTTTTAGCCACGGGCTTTTTTACAGCTTTGCCCGCCTTCTTCGCAGCAGGCTTACTTACTTTTTTTTTGCTACTTTACGAGCTACTTTTTTAGCAGCAGGCTTCTTAGCAGCAGCTTTTTTAGCAGCAGGACGCTTCTTAGCAGCTACTTTTTTAGCAGCAGGCTTCTTAGCAGCTACTTTTTTCTTAGCAGCTGGTTTCTTTGCAGCAGGTTTTTTCTTGGCGATTGCCATATTAATACTCCTTCACGTGAGGATTAGTACAAACTACATTA